>NZ_JBYHFM010000004.1:374770-444783 GCF_057669765.1 Microbacterium sp. Y832
TCCTCGTTTTGATCGTGATGACCGTGCCCCTCGTCGTGATTCGGGTGAGCGTCCTCGTTTCGATCGTGATGACCGCGCCCCTCGCCGTGAGTCGAACGACCGGGCACCGCACCGGTCGCAGGACCGTACGCGTTCGTCCGACCGCGGCTTCGGCGGCCGCGACGCGGGTCGCCCCGCGCCGCGCACGGACCGCCGCGACGATCGTCCGCGCCGCAGCGACGACAACCGCCCCGGTCGCTCGGACTGGACGGCCAAGCCCGCGCGTGACGAGCAGCGCGTCGATGTCGTGCACGAGCGTCTGCAGGCCCAGGCCGTGCAGGCCGGTGACGTCACCGATGTGACGTTCGGAGATCTCGGACTGGGTGAGAACATCGTCCGCGTCCTCGCCGAATTGGGCGCCCCGCGCCCTTTCCCGATTCAGGCCGCCACGATCCCCGCCGTCATCGAGGGTCGCGACGTGCTCGCACGCGGACGCACGGGCTCGGGCAAGACGATCGCCTTCGGTGCGCCGCTGGTCGAGAGCGTGCTGCGCAGCCAGTCCGGCAAGCGTCGCGAGTTCGCCCGCGCGCCGAGGGCGCTCATCCTCGCGCCCACTCGCGAGCTCGCGCTGCAGATCGACCGTACGATCCAGCCGATCGCTCGCAGTGTGGGCCTGTTCACGACGCAGATCTACGGCGGTGTGCCCCAGGCGCGTCAGGTCGGCGCGCTCCGCAAGGGCGTCGACATCGTGATCGGCACCCCCGGTCGCATCGAGGACCTCGTCAATCAGGGCAAGCTCGATCTGTCCGACATCGCGATCGCGGTGCTCGACGAGGCCGATCACATGTGCGAGCTCGGGTTCCTCGAACCCGTGCAGCGGATCCTGCGCCACACGGCCGAGGGCAGCCAGAAGCTGCTGTATTCGGCGACCCTCGATCGCGAAGTCGCTGCGCTCGTCGACGAGTTCCTCGTCGAGCCGGCGGTGCACGAGGTCGCCGGTGAGGACCAGGAGTCCTCGACGATCGACCACCGTGTGCTGCTCATCGACCAGCGCGACAAGGCCGAGATCCTCACCTCGCTGGTCGACCGCGAGGGCAAGACGCTCGTGTTCGCGCGCACCCGCGCGTACGCCGAGATGCTGGCCGAGCAGTTCGACGATGCGGGCATCAGCGCTGTCGCGCTGCACGGTGACCTCAACCAGGCCAAGCGCACGCGCAATCTTCACCGGCTCACGTCGGGCCGTGTCAATGTGCTCGTCGCGACCGACGTCGCCGCACGCGGCATCCACGTCGACGACATCGATCTCGTCGTGCAGGCCGATCCGCCGGACGAGTACAAGACGTACCTGCATCGCTCGGGCCGTACCGGTCGTGCGGGTCGTGCCGGCAACGTCGTGACGCTCATCACCCGTCAGCGCCGCCGTCGCATGACCGAACTGCTCGACCGGGCCGAGATCGAGGCGCCTTTCGACGAGGTGCGCCTGGGTGACGATCTTCTCGAGGAGATCTCCGGCCGGCAGCTGAACCCGGTCGCCTGAGGCCGGTCAGAAGAGCATCGCCGGCGCGGCTTCGGCTGCACGGCCACGGGTCGTCGTGAAGACTCGTGACCGTGTGGCCGCCGCCGACGGCGAGGGCCTTCTCGGCGCGGCTTCTTCGTCGTGCCCGTCGAGGCCGTGCACGCGCATCAGGGGACGCACGCGCTTGGCGAGCCACGTGCGATAGGCCTTCGGCGCGGTCGTCGATGCTCCTGGATACAACCCGCGATACGCCGACACGAGATCCGGATGCTCGTGCTCGAGCCATCGGAAGTACCACTGCTTGGCGCCGGGCCGCAGGTGCAGCGCGCCGAAGACGACCCGTGCGGCGCCGGCGTGCTTTATGCGTCGCAGTGCCTCGTCGATCGCCGCGACCGAGTCGGTGAGGTGCGGCAGGATCGGCATGAGGAACACCGTGACGCGGAATCCCGCGGCGGTCGCGGCGCGCACCGTCTCGAGTCGCGCCGTCGCCGACGGCGTGCCGGGCTCGAGGCTGCGCTGCAGAGAATCGTCGAAGACGGCGATCGACATCGCGATCGACACATCGACCGATGCCGCCGCCTCGGCCAGCAGCGGCAGGTCTCGGCGCAGCAGAGTGCCCTTCGTGAGCACCGAGAACGGCGTACCTGAATCCGTCAGCGCCGAGATGATCCCGGGCATGAGGCGATACCTGCCCTCGGCGCGCTGGTATGGGTCGGTATTGGTTCCCAGTGCAACGGGCTCGCGCCCCCATGAACCGCGCGCGAGTTCTCGCCGCAGCACCTCGGCGACATTGACCTTGACGACGATCTGAGAGTCGAAGTCGCGCCCCGGGTCGAACTCGAGGTACTCGTGCGTGCCGCGGGCGAAGCAGTAACTGCAGGCATGGCTGCAGCCCCGATAGGGGTTGATGGTCCAGTCGAACGGCATCGCCGACGAGCCCGGCACATGGTTCAGGGCGCTCTTGCAGAGAACCTCATGGAACGTCATGTCGGCGAACTCGGGCGTCGTCACGGACCGGACGAGACCGTTGAGATGCTCGAGGCCCGGAAGAGCCGCGGGATCCGGCACTCCGAGTTCCTGCCCCTGCCATCGCATGCCACCATGGGAACAGATCTACGAAAGTATGTCAACCGGTAGTGCGGTCTTCTTCGAAGACTGACGTCGTCCGACGCGACGACTGGCCTTCGAACCCCTGGCGGGACAGAATGGGACGCGGTGCCCGATCCCGAACAGACCCCCCCGATGCATCGCGCCGCGCACGCGGCCGGCGATGACGCCGGGGTGCCCGGCAGTGCTCCGCGCACACGTCGGGCGCTGCGCGAAGCGCAGGCGGAGGCATCCGATTCACCGCGCACGCCCGCGATCTTCAAGAAGCCCCTGCCGGACATGCCCCCGGTAGCCGCACGACCCGCGCCTCTGCTGGGCGGCTGGCGCCGCCGCGCCCCGATCCGTCATGCGCGTGCGAACCGCGTCGTGCACGCCTCGGTCGGCATGGCGCTCACGGTCGCGAGTCTCATCGTCGTCGGCTCGACCTCGGCGGTCACCGGTGCGCTCGTGCCGGAGCCGGTCGCGATCGTCGCCGAAGAGGTCGTCGCGGACACGCTCGGCGAAGTGCGCATCGAGGCTCGCCCCGGCCTCGGCGCACCGCCGCTGACGGCCGAGGCCTTCGCGCCCGGTGAGTCCTCTGTCGTCGTGCGCGATCTTCCGGACCCGTGCAGCGACCCCGTCGTTCTCGCGGCGCTCGAGGCCGGCAACGAATCCGCGACGATCGCCGCCGCCGGCGGGCCCACGGTGTTCCGCGATGCCGTCGCATCGGGCCTCGCGCCCTGCATCCGCCTCGACGACCCCGCCCGCACGTGGCTGGTCGTTGACAAGGCGCGGCCGTTCGTGCCCATCGACTATGCGCCCGACGACCTGGCGGTGCCCCCGGGCATGCGCGACCTCGGCGGCGGCGAACTGCGGGCCGATGCGGCTGACGCGATGGCCCGCATGGCGGCAGCCTCGATCGCCGCGGGCGCGGGAGAGATCGCCGTCGGCAGCGCCTACCGCTCGTACATGACGCAGGTCTCGACGTACGAGCACCACGCGCGTGTGCGCGGCGGTGACCAGGCCGACCTCGTGAGCGCGCGCCCGGGCTACAGCGAGCACCAGTCCGGTCTTGCGGCCGACGTCGTGCCGTGCGCCGAGACCTGTGCCACGATCGACGATCTCGCCGCGACGCCCCAGGGCACATGGATCGCGGCGAACGGGTGGCAGTACGGCTGGGTCGTCCGCTACGAAGAGGGCGGCACCGAGGTCACGGGGTACCTTTCCGAGCCGTGGCACCTGCGCTACATCGGCGTGGAGCTGGCCCGCGAGTACCACGAGGGCGGCTGGCGCACGCTCGAAGAGTTCTTCGGACTCCCGCCCGCGCCGCATTACGATCACCAGCACTGACCGGGTGGAGGCATCCGACAAATCCCGGTACCGAGTACCGCGGAACATGGGATGCGATCTCACAACGATGGCCTGACCGCGGATGCCGCGGCTAGACTCGCCTGCGGCGAAGAGGTCTGTGAGGCCCGCCGCTTCGGCTCACGAAAGGACGCAGCTCATGGAACGCGACATCTACGACGAGGACCACGAGGCATTCCGCGACGTCGTGAAGGAGTTCGTCAAGCGCTTCGTCACGAACGACGCGATCGAGCGGTGGGATGTCGCGGGCGAGATCGACCGCGACACGATGCGCGCGGCGGGCGACGCCGGCATCATCGGTCTCTCGGTGCCTGACGAGTTCGGCGGCGCCGGCATGCTGCAGGACTACCGCTTCCGCGCCGTCGTCAACGAAGAGATCATCGCCGCCGGTGCGGGATCGCTCGCCGGAGCATTCGGCATCCAGGACGACCTCGCCGTGCCCTACCTCGTGCACATGGGCACGCAGGAGCAGAAGGCGAAGTGGCTTCCGGGCATGGCTACCGGTGAGGTCCTCGGCGCGCTGGCGATGACCGAGCCCGGCGCCGGCTCTGACCTGCGCGGCATCAAGACCACGGCGAAGAAGGTCGAGGGCGGCTACATCGTCAACGGCGCCAAGACGTTCATCTCGTCGGGCAAGACCGCCGACATCGTCGTGACCTTCGTCAAGACCGGCGAGGGAAACCGCCCTGACGCGTTCAGCCTCGTCATCATCGAGAGCGGCATGGAGGGCTTCGAGCACGGCAAGAAGCTGCAGAAGATGGGCTTTCACGGCCACGACACCGCCGAGCTCTCGTTCAGCGACGTCTTCGTGCCCGAGGCGAACCTCATCGGCGGCAAGGAAGGCATGGGCTTCGTGCAGCTCATGATGAACCTGCCGCTCGAGCGCCTGTCGATCGGGGTCGCCGGCGCAGCCGCTGCGGCCGCTGCCCTCACGTGGACCCTCGAGTACACGAAGGAGCGCGAGGCGTTCGGCGAGCGCATCATCGACTTCCAGAACACGCGGTTCCGCATCGCCGACGTCGCGACGACGGTCGACGCGCTGTGGGCGTACATCGACCGCGCGCTGCTGGCCTACAAGGACGGCAAGCTCTCTCCCGAAGAGGCCGCGAAAGTCAAGTTCTGGGCGACCGAGCGCGAGTGGGAGGTGCTCGACACGTGCGTGCAGCTCTTCGGCGGCTACGGCTACATCACCGAGTACCCGATCGCCCGGGCGTTCCTCGACGCGCGCGTCCACCGCATCTACGGCGGCACGAACGAGATCATGCGCGACATCGTCTCGCGCCCCCTCGCCGGCAAGCGCTGAGTCGTACCGCTATGTGAGCTCGGCGGCGCCGACGAAGAGCGCCGCCGAGACCACCCAGAACAGCACGACGAAGACGGTATCGCGCGTGCGCCACGGCACGAGGTGCCGTTCGGTGCGGTCGCGGTGCGCGCCGAAGGCGCGGGCATCCATCGCGAGGGCGACACGCTCGGCGTGCCGGATGCCTCCGGCCAAGAGCGGCACGACGTAGCCGAACCAGCGCGCGAGCGCCGCGAACGGGCCGCGCCCACCGTGTGCCCCGCGCACGCGGTGGGCCTGCCGGATCACGTCGAGCTCGTGCCCGAAGCGCGGCACGAAGCGGAAGGCTGCGAGCGCGGTGTAGCCGATGCGGTACGGCACATGCAGCTGCTGAACGCTCGCCCGCACGAAGTCGGGCCCTGCCGTGGACAGGCCCGCGAGCAGCGTGAGCGCGATGATCGCGGCGAGCCGCAGCCCTGTTCCGACACCGATGACGAGGGCGCCTTCATACAGCGTCCAGTCGCCGATCCGCCAGGCGACGGGGGTGTCCGAGACGAGCGCGGGGTCGGTCCACACCGCGAACCCGAGTGACAGCGCGAGGGCCGCGACGGGGATCGCCAGTGCGAGCATGCCGACCAGGCGCGGGGTGAAGCGCACCCCGATGAGCAGCAGGGCGTAGGCGAGCACGAGGAAGGCCGCCGGCGTCGCGAGGTCGCGCACGAAGATGAGCACGGCGATGACCGGCAGGGGGGCGATGAGCTTCGCGAGCGGATTGAGGCCGTAGAGGAACCGCACGGGCGAGGCGGTGACCTGTTCGGCGTACGGGTCGGCTCGGCCGCTCGGGGCGACCGTGAGGATGGGACCGGTCGCGCTCATGACGTGCTCCCGGCCGGAAGGTCGGCCAGCCGCGTGATGCGTGAGAGCTCGGGATGCCGCGTGAGACCGCGCAGCGCTCGGCGCAGGGGCGGCGGGCGCAGACCTGCGCGTTCGAGCAGCTCGTCGTCGGCGAAGATGTCGGCCGTGGGTCCTGCCCGCAGGATCCCGCCGTCGCCGACGACGACCGTGCGGTCGGCGTACTCGGTGACCAGCTGCATGTCGTGGGTCACGACGAGGATCGTCGTGCCGTCGGCGTTGAGTTCGCGCAGCAGACCGAGCAGCTCATCGGCGCGGGCACGATCCTGCCCGAAGGTGGGTTCGTCCAGCGCAAGGACGGGGGCGCCGGCCACGAGCGCGGTGCCGACCGAGAGACGGCGCTTCTGCCCGCCCGACAGGAGGAAGGGGTGGGTTCCTGCCCGGTCGGCGAGGCCGAACCGTTCGAGCAGGCGAGTGGTGCGCTCGCGCACTTCGTGGTCGGGCACGCGTCGCAGGCGCAGGCCGTGTGCGATCTCGTCGTACACGGTGTGCGCGATGAACTGGTGCTCGGGGTTCTGGAAGACGAAACCGACGTGTGACGACAGCGAGCGCGGGTCGGCGCGTGCGACGTCGAGGTCGCCGATTCGCACGGTGCCCCGCGGGGGCGGCACGACACCGGCGATCGCCTGCAGCAGCGTCGTCTTGCCCGCGCCGTTCGCGCCGACGATGGCGACGAAGTCTCCTGCCCCGACGTCGAGATCGACCCCGTGCAGCACCTCGGTGCGCCCGCGTCGCACCGACAGCCCCCGCACCCGGATGAGGCCCGCGCCCTCGCGCGCAGCGACCGGAGGCGCCGGCTCGGCGACCGGCACGTGCGGCCCGTCGGCAGCCTCGAGCGCTGCGTGGAGTTCGGCGGGCGTCAGCGGCAATGGGTCGAGCTCGTACCCTGCGCGACGCAGCCGCAGGGCCGCGAGCGCCGAGACGGGCAGCCAGACGCCCATCTCGTGCAGATCGTCGGCGCGGTCGCGCAGCACGGCGTCGACCGATCCGTCGGCGACGACGCGACCGTCATGGTCGAGCACGATGACGCGGTCGACGAACCCGACGGCGGCGTCGAGGTTGTGCTCGACGAGCAGGATCGCGCGATCACCGGCGGCGACGAGTTCGTCCAGCGCCGCATAGACCTCCTCGATCCCGCGCGGATCGAGGTTGGCGGTCGGCTCGTCGAGCACGAGCAGGGGCGATCCCATCGCCAGCGCGCACGCGATCGCGAGGCGCTGCCGACCGCCGCCGGAGAGCTTGTCGGGGTTCTCGGTGCGCCGCTCCCAGAGGCCGACCCGGCGCAGCGCGTCTTCGGCGCGCGCGAGCACTTCGCCCACCGGCATCCGCAGATTCTCGGGTCCGAAGGCGACTTCGTCGAGCAGCGTTCCCGTGACCAGCTGCGCGTCCGGGTCTTGGAAGACCATCCCGACGTGCGTGCTGAGCTCGGCCACCGTCGCCTCGGTCGTCGGCCGTCCGGCGACCTCGACGTCCCCGCTGAGGTCGGCCGGCACGGCGTGCGGAATGAGGCCATTGAGGGCGAGCGTCAGGGTCGACTTGCCCGATCCGCTCGGGCCCAGCAGCAGCACGACCTCACCGCGGTCGATGTCGAACGACGCGGACGCGGGTAGCGCGATGTCCGCACCCTCGTGCCGGATGGCGAGATCGCGCACGCGCACGAGGGGTGCGGCGGTCACGTCGTCCGCGTGCCGCCGCGGTGGCCGACGCCGGCCCGGCGCAGGCCCGCGCCGATGGCGAGGCCGACGGCCGTCCAGGCGATGGGACCGAGCACCGATACGGCGAGGTAGAGGATCTGCGCCCACAGCGCCATCGTCCCGATGTTCGCGGCGAAGAAGACCGCGGCGGCGACGACGAATCCGATGAAGATCGCCGAGACGAAGAACCGCCACGGCGCCCACGAGCGGTAGCGCACGAGGGCGGCGACGAGCTCCTGGATGCCGCCGAAGAGGATCGCCGTGCCGAGGAACTGCATCGCGTACGGCGGAGCGATGGCGCACGACACGAGCGCCGCGAGCAGGTGAGTGGTCAGGGCGACCCAGGGGAGGCGCAGCGATTCCTGCGCGATGATGCCGGGAAGGACATGCACACCCAGCACGAGTCCGTACACCTGGGGGAGCGCCGCGAGCAGGGGGACGGTCACCCAGCCGGCGATGCCGCCGAGCAGTCCCGTCGCGACGCCGATCGCCGCGCAGACGAGCAGCGCGCGAGTCGACAACAGCGGGGTTCGGGCCACGGTTCGATCGTAGTCCGCGTCACATCCGCCGACGACGGCGGGTGAGCCGCACCGCCGGCATGGGCGGGGCCGGGATGCGCTCGTCGCCGTGCCCGACGACATGGCCGAAGCGGGCGGAGCCGGCTTCCCAGTCCTCACGAGCCTCGGCGATCTCTTCGTGTGCGCGGCCGACGAAGTTCCACCACATGATGATCTCGTCTTCGAATGGCTCACCGCCGAGCAGGAAGATCCGCGCACCGGCCTCGGTCGACACCTCGATCGACTCGCGGCGGACGCCGAGGTACAGCAGCTCGTCGGCGGCGACGGGCGGCGTCTCCCCCTCTGCATGCAGGGTCACCTCGCCGTCCACGCCCACCACGGCGTGCTCCCACGCGGCATCCAGCGGCAGTCGCACGCGTGCGCCGGGAGGCAGGTCGATCTCGGCTCCGACGATGGGGGTGTGCATCGTCGCGGGTGATGTCGCTCCCGCGAAGGTTCCCACGACGACGCATGCCGTACCCGCGGGTGCGTCTGCCGATGTGCCGGCGAGCTCGACGCGGGGAAGGTCGACGTGGCGCTCGAATCCGGGGGCGCCGTGGCGCCTGCTCTCGGGCAGCGCGACCCACAGCTGCAGCGCATCCAGCGCGATCGGGCCGTCGCCGACGGAGTACTCGGAGTGCGAGATCCCGGCGCCGCTGGTCATGATGTTGAGGGCGCCGCGTCCGATCTCGACGTCGCTGCCGACCGAGTCGCGGTGGTGCACTTCGCCGACGAGCGGCCACGTGACCGTCTGCAGGCCGATGTGCGGGTGCGGCTCGAGCCGCATCTTCACGCTCTGCTGGCCGAAGCGGTCCAGGAAGCACCAGGCCCCCACCATCGGCAGGTCGCGGTGCGGCAGCAGCCGGCGCACGTGCATCGCACGCACACCGCCCAGCGGCACGTCGCGGGGTTCGATGCGGACGGCACGCGGGCCGTCGCACACCGCAGCGCCGGCCAGCTGCGGTGCCTCGTCGCGCAGCAGCCCCGCCTCGTCGTGCCGGGTCATGTCAGGCGTTGTTCGGCCACGCCAGCGTGAGGCCGTCGATCTCGTTCGCACGCACGTACTTGGCCACGGCCGGGCACAGCGGAACGACGGTGTCGCCGCGTGCGGCGCTGTCGGCCATCGCCTCGCCGATGAGCGCGCCGGCCAGACCCTTGCCGCGGAAGGCCGGGTCGATCTCGGTGTGCGGGAACACAACGCGCCCGCGCGCGTCGGTGCGGAACTCGGTGAAGCCGGCGAGCACATTGCCGACGTGCACTTCATATCTGCTCTGCGCGTCGTCGCGCGTCACGGTCGGTTCCTGGGTCAGGTCGGGCAGGTCGGTGGTCATGCCGGTCCTCTCATCGGGGGCGCGTGATCCCAACGTATGCGGGCGTGGCACGTTTGGCGACCCTCTGCGCTCCGTCCCGCGATCACGGCACCGCTCGTCGCTCGGTTGGCGCCGTTCGTCGCATCCGGACCGGCACGACGACCCGACGGGCGGATGCCCGGCCTAGCGTGTCTTCACGCACAGAGTCGCGCGGATCTTGGAGTTGCCATGACATCACAGTCCCGTCCCCGGAAGGGTGGCGCCGCTGCCGTTCTTCCCCCCGTCGAGGTCCCCGAAGCCGAGCGCAGGCGCGAGGCGAAGTGGACGCTCCCGAAGATCCTGCTCTGGGTCGGGATTTCGCTCCTGGGCGGACTCGCCTGGGTCATGCTCGCGATCGTGCGGGGTGAGACCGTCAATGCGATCTGGTTCGTCTTCGCTGCCGTCTGCACCTACCTCATCGGGTACCGCTTCTACTCGAAGGTGATCGAGAAGTACATCACGCGGCCCGACGACACCCGCGCGACGCCCGCGGAGCGCAAGCAGGACGGCAAGGACTACGTCCCGACCGACCGCCGCGTGCTCTACGGCCACCACTTCGCCGCGATCGCCGGCGCCGGGCCCCTCGTCGGCCCCGTCCTGGCGGCTCAGATGGGCTTCCTCCCCGGCACGATCTGGATCATCATCGGCGTGATCTTCGCCGGTGCCGTGCAGGACTACCTCGTGCTGTTCTTCTCGATGCGCCGCGGCGGCCGCTCGATCGGCCAGATGGCCCGTGACCAGCTGGGACGCATCGGCGGCACGGCGGCGATCATCGCTTCGCTCCTGATCATGATCATCATCGTCGCGATCCTCGCGCTCGTCGTGGTCAACGCCCTCGGCGAGAGCCCGTGGGGTGTCTTCAGCGTCTCGATGACGATCCCCATCGCGCTGTTCATGGGTTGCTACCTGCGCTGGATCCGCCCGGGGCGCATCACCGAGATCTCGATCATCGGCTTCGTCCTGCTCATGCTCGCCATCGTGGCGGGCGGGTGGATCGCCGACACCGAATGGGGTGCGGCCGCCTTCACGCTGGATCGCACGACGATTGCATGGGGCATCATCATCTACGGCTTCGTCGCGGCCGTCCTGCCCGTCTGGCTGCTGCTCGCGCCGCGCGACTACCTGTCGACGTTCATGAAGATCGGCGTCATCGTCATGCTCGCGGGCGCCATCGTGCTCGTGCGTCCCGAGATCTCGGTGCCGGCGTTCACGGTCTTCGCCGAGACGGGCCTCGGGCCGGTGTGGGCGGGGCCACTGTTCCCCTTCCTCTTCGTCACGATCGCGTGCGGTGCGCTATCCGGCTTCCACGCCCTCATCGCATCCGGCACGACCCCGAAGCTCATCGAGAAGGAGCGCCAGACGCGCTTCATCGGGTACGGCGGCATGCTCATGGAGTCCTTCGTCGCCATCATGGCGCTCGTCGCGGCGATCTCGATCGACCAGGGCATCTACTTCGCGATGAACTCGCCCGCCGCTGTGACGGGCGGAACCGTCGAGGGCGCCGTCGCGTTCGTCAACAACCTCGGCCTTCAGGGAGTGAGCATCACGCCCGAGCTGCTCAACTCGACAGCCGCGGCCGTCGGTGAACCGAGCGTCGTCTCGCGCACCGGTGGCGCCCCGACCTTGGCGCTCGGCATCGCCCACATCATGAGCTCGCTCGACGGCGGAGCGCTCATGGCGTTCTGGTACCACTTCGCGATCATGTTCGAGGCGCTGTTCATCCTCACGGCCGTCGACGCAGGCACCCGGGTCGCGCGTTTCATGCTGCAGGACTCGATCGGGACCTTCATCCCGAAGTTCCGTGACGTCTCGTGGCGTCCGGGGGTCTGGATCGCGACGGCCATCATGGTCGCCGGCTGGGGCGCCATCCTCATCCTGGGTGTCACCGACCCGCTCGGCGGGATCAACACCTTCTTCCCGCTCTTCGGCATCGCCAACCAGCTGCTCGCAGCGATCGCGCTCGCGGTCGTCATGGCGATCGTCGCCAAGCGCGGCAAGAGCTACGCGAAGTGGCTGTGGATCGTCGCCGCGCCGCTCGCGTTCACGGCGGTCATCACCATCACGGCGTCGATGTACAAGATCTTCTCGCCCGTCCCGGCCATCGGCTACTGGGCGAATCACATCCGCTACCGCGACGCGCTCGCGGCCGGAGACGATTCGCTCGGCGCCCCCGAGGTGCTCGAGGCGGTCATCCGCAACACGGCCGTCCAGGGCACCCTGTCGATCATCTTCGTCGTGCTCGCCATCGTGGTGATGGTGATGTCGATCATCGTGACGGTCCGCGCGGTCATCCGCGGGGGAGGGGACGAGAACGAAGACGAATACGTGCCGTCGCGTCGCTTCGCTCCGTCGGGCTTCATCGCCACCAAGACCGAGCGGGCGATCGAGAAGGAGTGGGCCACGGTCGCCCCCGTCGACGGCGCACGCCCGCGCTCGGGACACTGACCAAGAGCCGGGGTGCAGCGCAGACTCCTCTGCGCGGCACCCCGCTCTGTCCGGACCAGGATGCGTCCATTACGCTCGCTACTGCGCACGATGACGGGAGGGTCTGATGACTCCGACGGATGCCGCAGCCACTGCGCTGCCCAAGGGCCTGTGGGCCGGCGTGCAGCGCGCCGGGCGCAGCGTGCGCTGGTACATCACGAACCTCATGGGTGACCGGGCCTACGACGCCTACCTCAGCCATCACCACGCGCATCACGACACCGAGCCGATGAGCGAACGCGAGTTCTGGCGTCAGAGGATGGCCGAGCAGGACCGCAATCCCGGCGCTCGCTGCTGCTGACGTGCTCGACCCCGTCATCGTCGCCGGAGCGATCGGCGTCGTGCTCGGGGCCGCCCTCATTCTCGCGCTGGGCCTGCTGCGCCGCGTCGCCGGCGGTTCGCGCGATCTCGGCAGCGATGCGGAAGGCGCGGAGTACCGCACGCTGCATCTCGCCGCGCTCGCCGCCGCTGCGCTGCGTAGCACGGGCGAGGCTCCCGATCGCGCCCGGGCCGCGAAGCAGCTGCGCGCACTTCTGCGCGCTCAGGCCGTCGCGATCGTGGGGCCGGACGGAGACGTGGCCCTCGACGGCGCGTCCGACGCCCTGCGGGCCTCTGCCGCCCGCGTCGCCGAGCGGGCTCGGCAGACCGGGCGCCGCCAGGTCTTTCCCCGTCGCCGTTCGGGTGAGCTCGAAGCCGTCGGTGCGCCCATCATCATCGACGGCAACGCGTGGGGCGCCGTCGTCGCCTTCTCGGAGCACGTGCGCGCACCGCTCGTGCGCGCGACGGGCGAGGTCGCCGCGTGGTGCGCCGCGCAGCTCGCGCTCGGCGAGCTCGAAGCCTCGCGCACGGCGCTCGCCGAGGCGCAGCTGCGCGCGCTCCGTGCGCAGATCAGCCCTCACTTCATCTACAACGCGCTGACGGCGATCGCGTCGTTCATCAGCACCGACCCGCCGCGGGCCCGCGAGCTCGTGCTGGATTTCGCCGACTTCACGCGGTACTCGTTCCGCCGGCAGGGGGAGTTCACGACGCTGTCCGAAGAGCTCGGCAGCATCCACTCGTATCTCGAGCTCGAGCGCGCCCGCTTCGGCGAGCGCCTGACGGTGCGGCTGCAGGTCTCGCCCGAGACGCTGTCCACCGTCATCCCGTTCCTCTCGGTGCAGCCGCTCGTCGAGAACGCCGTGCGCCACGGACTCGAACCCGGCGAGTGCGGCGGGATCATCACGATCACCGCGCACGACGACGGAACGCACACCGAGATCACGATCGACGACGACGGTGTCGGGATGGACCCTGCGGCGGCGGCATCCCTGCTCGCTGGAGCGGCGTCGTCAGCCCACATCGGCCTGCGCAACGTGGATACGCGCCTGCGCCAGCTGTACGGTCCGACCGGTGGACTCATCGTCGAGACGAACCCGGGGGCCGGCATGCTCGTGCGCCTGCGTATTCCGCGGTCCCAGCCCCTCAACGACCCTGAAGTGACCTAGCCTGGACCGCACCTGCCGGGAAGGGGCACGCGCATGACGATCGAGGTGCTCGTCGCCGACGACGAGCCGCCGGCGCTGGCCGAACTCGTCGCGCTCCTGCGCCGGGATGCGCGGATCGGCACCGTGCACGCCGCCTCGAACGGAGCAGAAGCGCTCCGACTGCTCGATGCGCATCGCGTCGACGGCGCCTTCCTCGATATCCATATGCCCGGGCTGACCGGCTTGGAGCTCGCGCGCGTGCTCTCGTCGTCACCCACGCGGCCCGCCGTCGTCTTCGTCACGGCGGACGACGCAGGTGCTGTCGAGGCCTTCGACGTGCGGGCCGTCGACTACGTGCTCAAACCCGTGCGGGTCGAGCGGCTCCGCCGCGCGGTCGACCGGGTCGTCGCTGCGGCGACCGAGGATTCCGGGGCCCCGGGCAGGGACGAGCTGATCCCGGTCACGATCGGCCAGAACGTGCGGATGCTTCGCCGCAGCGACGTCCGGTGGGTGCACGCGCAGGGGGATTACTCCCGGCTGTGGACAGCGACCGAAGGGCACCACGTGCGCACACCCATCTCCGAACTCGAGGAGCGCTGGGCCGACGCCGGCTTCGTGCGCGTGCACCGTTCATACCTCGTGCACAAGGAGGCCGTCGTGCAGCTGCGTCTGGCGGCGACGCCGCCGACCGTCGTGCTCGCCGAGATCGAGCTGCCGGTGAGCAGACGCCTGCTGCCGTCGGTGCGTGAGGCCTTCACGAGAGCCGAGCCGTGACCGGTGCGGAACCCTCTGACCCGCGCGCCCGCGTGCGGGTCTCGGGCATTCCGGATGCCGCCGTGCCGACGCGGGGCATCGCGCTGCCGGGTGCTCCCGTGCGCGAAGCCGGCACCGTGTTCGAGCGTTCGCTCGTGCGCGGTCAGCTGCGACTCGCCCTGGGCTGCCTGATCGGCTTCTTCCTCTTCGCGGGGGCGCTCACCGCCGTGATCTTCCTCGTCGCGCGGTTGCACGACCCCGTCGTCGCCGGGGTTCCCCTGTCGTGGCTCCTGCAGGCGTACGGGTACTACCCGCTCATCCTCGTCTTCGCGGTCATCTACGCCGTGGGGGCCAGCGGCAACGAACGGCGCTACCGCGAGCTGTCCCGCTCGTCGGCGGAGTCCCGGGGCGAACCGTGAATCCCGTGTTCGACCTCGTCGCGATCGCGCTGCTGGTCGCCGTCACGGTCGCACTCGGTGTCGCAGGGCTGCGCATCAGTCGCACCACGAGCGACTTCTTCGTCGCATCCCGCAGTGTGCGCCCCGTCTGGAACGCCTCGGCCATCAGCGGCGAGTACCTTTCTGCGGGCACGTTCCTCGGACTCGCGGGAATCGTGCTGCTGTCAGGTGCCGAGGGTTTCTGGTTCCCCATCGGCTACGCCGCGGGCTACCTGCTCGTGCTGCTCTTCGTCGCGGCGCCCCTGCGCCGCAGCGGGGCGTACACGATCCCCGACTTCGTGCAGGCGCGACTGCAGTCCTTGGGGGCCCGCCGGGTCACGAGCATGCTCGTGCTCATCATCGGGTGGCTGTACATCGTGCCGCAGATGCACGGCGCGGGTCTCGTGCTGGGCGTCGTCGCCGACGTCGAGCCGTGGGTCGGGGCCGTGCTCGTGGCTGTGCTCGTCGCCGGGATCGGCGCGGCGGGCGGGATGCGCGCCGTCACGGCGGTGCAGGCGATGCAGTACTGGCTCAAGCTGACGGCGCTCGCACTGCCGGTCTTCTTCCTCGTCATCGCCCTCTCCGACGGCGAGCCGTCGTTCGATCCGGCGCTGGTGTTCCCCGCCGAGGTGGGGCCCGCCGGAGTCGACATCTATGCGACGGTGTCCCTGTTCGTCGCGCTCCTGCTCGGCACGATCGGGCTGCCTCACGTGCTCGTGCGGTTCTACACGAGCCCCGACGGAGTCGCGGCGCGACGCACGACGGTCATCGTCATCGCGATGATCGGCGCGTTCTACGCGGTATCGAGCACGATGGGCCTCATCGGCCGTGTCGTGGCCCCCGACCTCGCCGTCCCCGGTCTCGCCGACACCGTCGTGCTCGCGCTGCCCTCGCGGGTCTTTCCCGGCCTCGGCGGCGAACTGCTCACGGCGCTCATCGTCGCCGGTGCGTTCGCGGCGTTCCTGGCGACGTCGTCGGGCCTGGTCGTATCGATCGCGGGCGTTGTGAGCCAGGACCTCTTCTCGGGCTCCGTGCGCTCGTTCCGTTTCTCTGCGGTGCTGTGCACCATCGTGCCCCTCGCCGTCGCACTGCTGACGGTGCCGTCGGGTCTCGGGGCGAGTGTGGGAACGGTGTTCATCTTCGCGGCATCCACCCTGACCCCTGTGCTGCTGCTGGGGGTGTGGTGGCGGCGCCTGACGGCACGCGGCGCGGTCGCCGGAATGGTAGGCGGGGCCGTGTCGTGCGCGGCGGCGCTCGCCGTGTCGGCGGTGGCGCCGCTGTCCGGCTTCGCGGCGGTGCTGCTCGCGCAGCCGGCGGCCTGGACGATCCCGCTGGCGGCCGTGCTCACGATCGGGGTGTCGCTGGCCGATCGCGCACGGATCCCGACGCGCACCGAGCGATATCTCGCACGGCTGCACCTTCCGGAGCGCGGCAGGCCCGGCGTGTCGGGCAGACTCGACGGGTGAGCCTTCTTCCCCCGCCGGTCGGCACAGACCCCGATGCCGTCTACGACATGTTCGTCGAGTGGGCGACCGACCGCGGGCTGACGCTCTATCCCGCGCAGGACGAAGCCGTCATGGAGCTCGTCTCGGGCGCGAACGTCGTGCTGTCGACCCCCACCGGGACGGGCAAGTCGCTCGTCGCGATCGCCGCCCACGCGGCATCCCTCGCCCGGGGCGGTCGGACGTACTACACGGCACCCATCAAGGCCCTCGTGAGCGAGAAGTTCTTCGCCCTCGTCGACATCTTCGGCGCGGCGAACGTGGGCATGGTGACCGGCGACTCGTCGGTGAACCCCGATGCGCCGATCGTGTGCTGCACGGCCGAGATCCTCGCGAACATCGCGCTGCGCCGCGGCCCCGACGCAGACATCGACCAGGTCGTGATGGACGAGTTCCACTACTACGGCGACCCCGATCGCGGATCGGCGTGGCAGGTGCCGCTGCTGATCCTCGAGCGCGCGCAGTTCCTGCTCATGTCGGCGACCCTCGGCGATGTCACGCCGATCGCCGACGACCTCACCCGCCGCACGGGCCGGCCGACGGCGCTCGTGACGGGGGTGGAGCGGCCCGTGCCGCTGCACTTCTCGTATTCGCGCGAGCCCGTGCCCCAGGTCGTGCAGAATCTGCTCGATGAGCGCGAGACGCCCGTGTACATCGTGCACTTCTCGCAGGCGGCCGCGCTCGAACGCGCGCAAGGGCTCGTCAACACCAAGATCGCCTCGCGTGAGCAGCGCGACGCGATCGCCGAGGCGCTCGGTGCGTTCCGCTTCAACACCGGTTTCGGCAAGACCCTCTCGCGCCTCGTGCGAGCGGGGATCGGGGTGCACCACGCGGGCATGCTGCCCCGCTACCGCCGCCTCGTCGAAACGCTCGCACAGCAGGGGCTGCTCAAGGTCATCTGCGGCACCGACACGCTCGGCGTCGGCATCAACGTGCCGATCCGCACCGTGATGGTGACGGCACTGACGAAGTTCGACGGACAGCGGATGCGGCAGCTTTCTGCCCGCGAGTTCCACCAGATCGCGGGGCGCGCGGGCCGGGCGGGCTTCGACACGCACGGCAACGTCATCGTCATGGCGCCGGAGTGGGAGATCGAGAACGCGGCGGCGTTGCGCAAGGCCGGCGACGACCCCGCCAAGCGCAAGAAGATCGTGCGCAAGAAGGCCCCCATGGGCACCGTCAACTGGGGTGAGGGCTCGTTCGATCGGCTCGTCGCGGCCTCGCCGGAGCCTCTCGTGCCGCACCTGCAGCTCACGGCCGCGATGCTCATCAACGTCATCGCGCGCGGCGGCGACGTGTTCGGCAATGTGCGCTCGCTCGTCTTCGACAACCACGAGCCCCGCGCGCGTCAGTACGAGCTCGCCCGGCGCGCGCTCGCGATCTTCCGCACGCTCGTGACCGCGGGCGTCGTGCAGGCCGGGCCGTCGGGCATCAGCCTCACGGTCGACCTGCAGCCCAACTTCGCGCTCAACCAGCCGCTGTCGCCGTTCGCGCTCGCCGCGATCGGGCTGCTGTCACCCGATGACGACGAAACCGGCACAGGGCACTACGCGCTCGATGTCATCAGCGTCATCGAATCGACCCTCGACGACCCGCGCGCGATCCTGTCGCAACAGGAGCATCGCGCGCGCGGCGAGGCGATCGGCGCGATGAAGCGCGACGGCATCGAGTACGACGAGCGGATGGCGCTGGTCGAGCAGATCACCTACCCCAAGCCGCTCGCCGACCTGCTGGCCCAGGCGTTCGAGACGTTCGCGTCGTCGCAGCCGTGGGTGCTGGATTTCGAGCTGTCGCCCAAATCGGTCGTGCGCGACATGTACGAGCAGGCGCTGTCGTTCGGAGAGTTCGTCTCGCTCTACGACCTGACACGCAGCGAGGGTCTCGTGCTGCGTTATCTGTCGGATGCCTACCGGGCGGTACGCCAGACGGTGCCGAACGAGGCGCGCACCGACGAGTTCGACGACCTCGTCGAATGGCTCGGCGAACTCGTGCGCCAGGTGGACTCGTCGCTCGTGGACGAATGGGCCGCGCTCATCGACCCCGTCGCGGCGGGTGAGGCACCGGTCCTGCCTCCTGCGCCGCCGTCCATCCTGACGAACCGTCGGGCCTTCACGGTGCTCGTGCGCAACGAGCTCTTCCGTCGCGTGCAGCTGGCCGCGCTGCAGCGCGACGACGCCCTCGTCGAGCTCGACCCCGACGTCGACTGGCCCGCCGTGCTCGATGCGTACTACGACGAGCACGACGAGATGCTCACGGGCGGATCCGCGCGATCGCCGCGGCTGTGCGCGATCGACGAGACCTCGACCCCGGGCCGCTGGCTCGTCGAGCAGACGATCGACGACCCGGCGGGCAACCACGACTGGAGAATCCGCGCCGAAGTCGACCTCGCGGCATCCGTCGAGGCGGGCGCGGCCGTCGTGCACGTCACCGAGGTGCTGCGGCTGTAGCCCATCCCGCTGCGCGACAAGGGGGTGCCGCCCGTGCGTCGCGCGCAATACCGTAACCGTATGGCGACCTTCTTCGCGTTTCTGAGGGCCATCAATCTGGGTCCGACACGCAAGTTCTCGAAGGACGACATCAGCCGGGTCGTGACCGGTGCCGGGTTCGCCGACGCCGAGACCCACATCAACACCGGCAATGTGCGGTTCGCGACGACGATGCGCTCGCGCGAGCGCATCGAGCAGACCCTCGAGAGGGCGTTCCTCGCCGATCGCGGCTTCGAGGTGCCCACGATCGTGTTCCGGCCGGGTGAGTTCGCCGAGATCGCGCGGGATGCGGCCGCGCTCGCCGCCGCGCGTCCGAAGACGGTGCGCCACTACGTCTCGCTCATGAAAGAGGCCCCCGAGCCCAGCGTCGTGGCCGAGGTCGAAGCGACGTCATCCGATGCGGGAGACGTCGTCGTGCGCGGACGCGCCGTGCACGCGCTGCTCGTCGAGGGCTATGCGTACGCCGATGTGCCGGCGCTGCGCGTCGCGAGGCTGCTGGGGGTCAGCACGACCCGCAACGCCACGGTCATCGCGGCCATCGCGGCGAAGTGGGGCTGAGTCCGCTCCGGGTCTGCGCCCGGCGTCGGCGGCCGTGGTTACGCTTGAGGGATGTCCCGCGAAGCTGAGTCCGCCGCGCCGTTCGCGACGGCTGACGCGGCGACCGATCCTTATGCCGACCTCGCGTGGGATCCCGATGAGTTCGCGCCGCCGCCCGAGTTCGACGAGCCGCCGTTCGGGCTCGACGCTCCCGCCGCCGACCCCTTCGCGGGCACTCCCCGGCGTGACTTCACGGGTGCCGATCCGCGCGTCGTCCTGAAAGAGGTCTTCGGCTACGACGCCTTCCGCGGGGATCAGGGCGCGGTCGTCGAGCAGGTCGTCGGCGGGGGTGACGCCGTCGTGCTGATGCCGACCGGTGCCGGCAAGAGCATCACGTACCAAGTGCCCGCCCTGGTGAGGCCGGGCACGGGGCTCGTCGTGAGCCCGCTCATCGCGCTCATGCACGATCAGGTCGACGCGCTCGTGGCCAACGGCGTGCGCGCGGCCTATCTCAATTCGACGCAGGCGCCGGCCGAGCGGGCAGCGGTCGAGCGGGCGTATCTCGCGGGTGAGCTCGACCTGCTCTACGTCGCGCCCGAGCGCCTCTCGGGCTCGGCGACGACGGCGCTCCTTCAGCGCGGGCGGCTCAGCGTCATCGCGATCGACGAAGCCCACTGCGTGTCGCAGTGGGGGCACGACTTCCGCCCCGACTACCTTGCCCTCGGCGACCTGCATGAGCGGTTCCCCGCTGTGCCGCGCATGGCGCTCACGGCGACGGCGACGCGCGAGACGCACCGCGAGCTGACGCAGCGCCTGCACCTGCCCGACGCGCAGCACTACGTCGCGAGCTTCGATCGCCCGAACATCCAGTACCGGATCGAGGCCAAGGTCGATCCGCGACGCCAGCTCGTCGGGTTCATCCGGTCGCTCGGCGACGAACCTCGGCCCGCCGGCATCGTCTATGCCCTCAGCCGCAAGTCGGTCGAGCAGATGGCCGAGTTCCTGCAGACGCAGGGCATCGATGCTCTGCCGTACCACGCGGGGCTTCCGGCTGAGGTGCGCGCGGCGAACCAGTCCCGCTTCCTGCGCGAAGACGGCGTCGTCATGGTGGCGACGATCGCGTTCGGAATGGGGATCGACAAGCCCGATGTGCGCTTCGTCGCGCACATCGACCTGCCGAAATCGGTCGAGGGGTACTACCAAGAGACGGGGCGCGCGGGCCGTGACGGCGCAGCATCCGTCGTCTGGATGGCCTACGGGCTCGGCGACGTCGTGCAGCAGCGCCGGCTCATCGACCAGAGCCCCGGCGAGCGGGCGTTCAAGATGCGGCTCGGTCAGCATCTCGACGCGATGCTCGCGCTCTGCGAGACGGTCGGATGCCGCCGCCAGAACCTGCTCGCCTACTTCGGCGAGGACTCCGCTCCGTGCGGAAACTGCGACACGTGCCTCGAGGCTCCCGACACGTGGGACGGGCTCATCCCCGCACAGAAGCTCCTCTCGACGATCGTGCGACTGCAGCGCGAGCGCGGTCAGGCGTATGGCGCGGGGCACCTGATCGACATCCTGCGCGGGGCCTCGACCGATCGCATCCGCCAGCAGGGGCATGACTCGCTGTCGACCTATGGCCTGGGGTCCGACCTTTCCGACCAGGACTGGAGAAGCGTCGTTCGGCAGCTTCTCGCGCGGGGCATCCTCGTCGCCCGCGGCGAGTACGGCACGCTCGCCCTCGGCGAGCCGGCAGCGGGTGTGCTGCGCGGCGAAGTGCCCGTGCCACTGCGCCGGGATGTGCTCGGACGCGGTGCGGGGCCTGCCCGGCTGCGCAAGGGCTCGGCGCCCGTCGATGTCGCCGACAAAGACCGCGACCTGTTCGAGGCGCTGCGCGCGTGGCGTGCCTCGGTGTCGAAAGAGCTCGGGGTGCCCGCGTACATCGTGTTCGGCGACGCGACGCTGCGCGCGCTCGCCGAGCGGCGCCCCGCGACCCTCGCCGACCTCGACGGCATCACGGGTATCGGAGCGAAGAAGCGCGAGGCATACGGCGAAGCCGTTCTGGCCGTCGTCGCCGACGCCTGAGGTCCGCCTCCGCGACCGGCCGGCCGTGCTGCTGTCGGGACCGCACAACCGGTCCGGACGGCGCCCCGACCCCATTTTGTGACATTCGTCTAACGCGGTTGGCGCCCACTTGTGGGAGTCCTACGGTTGGTGGAGATTTCCTGTCGCACGAAAGGTGATGTTCCATGGCCGATGCCGTCGTCCGGTCCTCGAAGCCCGCCACCAGCAAGCGCACGCCCGCCGGCGGCGCACCGACGGCTGCGCACACGGCCGCCGAGGCGTCCGAACCGCGCATCGACACCGCGGCGGTCAACGATCTGCTGCTGGGCACGTGGGCTGACACCCGCCGCATCGCTCGCGCCATGATCAAGGACCCCGTGTTCTGGCAGGTCCCCGGCACGCCCATGGCCGAGCACCGGGAGCGCGTCCTCACCCAGCTGCACCTGCTGGTCGACCACGGTGCAGCCGGTCGGGCATACCCCAAGGAGTACGGCGGCGAAGCCGACAACGGCGCGAACATCTCGGGCTTCGAGGAGCTCGTGCTCGCCGACCCCAGCCTGCAGGTCAAGGCGGGCGTGCAGTGGGGGCTGTTCGGGTCGGCGATCCACCACCTCGGCACGAAGAAGCACCACGATCTGTGGCTCGAAGGCGCCATGACGCTCGAGATCCCGGGTGCGTTCGCGATGACCGAGACGGGCCACGGTTCGGACGTCGCCGCGATCGGGACGACAGCGACCTACGACCCCGAGACCGAGGAGTTCGTCATCCACACGCCGTTCCGGGGCGCCTGGAAGGACTACCTCGGCAACGCCGCTCTGCACGGCAAGGCCGCGACCGTCTTCGCGCAGCTCATCACGGGCGGCGTCAATTACGGCGTGCACTGCTTCTTCGTGCCGCTGCGCGATGACGAGGGAGCCTTCCTGCCGGGTATCGGCGGCGAGGACGACGGCGTCAAGGGCGGCCTCAACGGCATCGACAACGGCCGCCTGCACTTCGACCAGGTCCGCATCCCGCGCGACAACCTGCTCAACCGCTACGGCGACGTGGCACCTGACGGCAGCTACTCGAGCGACATCGCCAGCCCGGGCCGCCGCTTCTTCACGATGCTCGGCGCGCTCGTGCAGGGCCGTGTCTCGCTCGACGGTGCGGCGATGACCGCGACCGCGCTCGCGCTCACGATCGCGATCACGTACGGAAACCAGCGCCGCCAGTTCGACTCGGGCAGCGGAACCGACGAGGTCGTGCTGCTCGACTACGGCAAGCACCAGCGCCGGCTGCTGCCGCTGCTCGCCCAGAACTACGCGCATTACTTCGCGCACGATGAGCTGCTGCGAAAGTTCGACAGCGTCTTCTCGGGCCGCAACGACACCCCCGACGAGCGCGAGGATCTCGAGACGCTCGCCGCTGCGCTGAAGCCCCTGTCGACGTGGAACGCCCTCACGACCGTGCAGGAGGCCCGCGAGGCCTGTGGCGGTGCGGGCTACCTCGCCGAGAATCGCATGGTCACCCTGCACCAGGATCTCGACGTCTATGCGACGTTCGAGGGCGACAACAACGTGCTGCTCCAGCTCGTCGGCAAGCGTCTGCTGTCGGACTACGCCAAGCAGTTCAAGAACAAGGATGCCGCGGCTCTGGCCCGCTACGCCGTCGGGCAGACGGCGGGCAAGGTCTTCCACGGCGCGGGTCTGCGACAGCTCGGGCAGGCTGTCGCCGACTTCGGTTCGACGGCGCGGTCGGTCGAGCTGGGACTGCGCGCCGACCAGCAGCACGAACTGCTCGCGGAGCGCGTCACGCAGATGGTGGCCGACGTCGGCGGGCGACTGCGTCCGGCGGGGAAGCTGCCGATCGACGAGGCGGCCGACCTGTTCAATCAGAACCAGGCCGATCTCATCGAAGCGGCGCGCGCCCACGGCGAGCTCTTGCAGTGGGAGGCCTTCACCGACGGAATCAACAAGCTGACCGACCCGTCGACGCAGCAGGTGCTCTCGTGGCTGCGGGACCTGTTCGGCTTGCACCTGATCGAGAAGCACCTCGCGTGGTATCTGATCAACGGCCGCCTGTCGGCTCAGCGCGCGGCGTCGGTGTCTCGCTACATCGATCGTCTGGCGGCGCGGCTGCGTCCGCACGCGCAGGATCTCGTCGAGGCGTACGGGCTCGAGCCCGAGCACGTGCGGGCCCCGATCGCGTCGGGTGCAGAGCGCGAGCGTCAGAACGAGGCTCGCGACTACTACGCGGCGCTGAAGGCGTCGGGGGCGGCGCCGGTGTCCGAGAAGTCGCTCAAGAAGAAGAAGTAGCTGACGAGGGCGCCGCGATGCGGCTCGTAGTCTGAACGTGTTCCGTTCGACGAGAGGATCAGGGATGCTGCCACGTGTCGTCATCGCGGGTGCGACGGGCTTCGTCGGCAGGCGGGTCGTCGAGGCCTTCGTCGCCGACGGGTATCACGTCGATACGATCGGCAGAACAGCGCCGGTGACGTGGGATGACCCGGCCGCGATCGCTCGCGTCGTCGACGGCGCCGACGTCGTGGTCAACCTCGCCGGCAAGTCAGTCAACTGCCGCTACATCGACGCCAACCGCGATGAGATCTACCGGTCGCGCATCGAGACGACGCGTGCGCTTCGCGAGGCCGTGGTGGCTGCCGCCCGGCCGCCGCGCGTGTGGCTCAACGCCTCGACGGCGACGATCTACCGCCACTCGATGGACACCGCGAACACCGAGGCCGACGGCGTCCTGGGCAACGGGTTCTCGGTCGACGTCGCACGGGACTGGGAGGGCGAGTTCTTCGCCGGCGATCGGCCTGAGACGCGGCGCGTGGCGCTGCGCATGGCGATCGTGCTGGGCGATGGTCCCGCGACGCGGATGCTCGCGACCCTCGCCCGTAATGGACTCGGCGGTCCGCATCTCGACGGGTGGTGGCCGCAGCATCGTCGCTACCGCGGGATCGGCGTCTCACCGAGCGGCGACGGGCGCGCCCCGCACTATGACACGCGTGGACGGCAGCGATTCAGCTGGATCCACATCGACGACGTCGTCGGCGCGGTCAGGTTCCTGCGGGACCGCGATGACATCGACGGCGTGGTCAACCTCGCGAGCCCGACCCCGTCGGACAATCGCACGCTCATGGCGACCCTGCAACGGATCGTGGGGGTTCCGTTCGGGCTGCCGATCCCGCGGCGGATGCTCGAGCCCGCGATGTGGTTGTTTCGAACCGAACCGGAGCTCGTGCTCAAGAGCCGGTGGGTCGTGCCGGAGCGGCTCGTTCGCGAGGGGTTCGGATTCGAGCACGTCGATCTCGAAGAGGCCCTTCGGGCGGCGCTGTCGCGCGCGTGAGCCCGCCGGAAGAGCCCGAAAGCACCGCGGAAACGCCGCATCGTAGAGTCGACCCGTGACGACCGACACGATCATGGGGCTCGACGGTCGTGCTCGGTGCTCGTGGGTCGGTACGGACGCCGAGTATGCCCGGTACCACGACGAAGAGTGGGGCGTTGCGCTGCACGGCGACCGACACCTGTTCGAGAAGATGGCCCTCGAAGGATTTCAGGCCGGATTGTCGTGGATCACGATCCTGCGCAAACGGCCGAGATTTCGCGAGGTCTTCGCCGGGTTCGATCCGACGGCCGTCGCGCAGTTCGATGAGCGCGATGTCGAACGGCTCATGGCCGATGCGGGCATCATCCGCAACCGCGCCAAGATCGAGGCCACGATCTCGAACGCGCGCATCGCGCGCGAGATGGATGCCGGACAACTCGACGCGCTGATGTGGTCCTTCGCACCCCCGCCCGGCACGCGCCCCGCATCCTTCGCCGACGTCCCCGCGACCACCGCCGAATCCACGGCGCTCAGCAAGGAGCTGCGCCGCCGCGGCTTCCGCTTCGTCGGTCCGACGACGATGTACGCCCTCATGCAGTCCGCCGGCATGGTCGACGACCACGTCGCCGGCTGCTGGCGCACCCTGCCTTCGCCCTGAGGACGCGAAGTGTCCGCGGTGTGCGGCACAATGTAGCCGACTCGAGGAGGACCATGTCCGACAAGCACGTCGCCGATTCGCATGAAGTCATCCGTGTCGTGGGGGCACGCGAGAACAACCTCAAAGACGTCAGCGTCGAGATCCCGAAACGTCGACTCACGGTTTTCACGGGCGTGAGCGGCTCGGGTAAGTCGTCGCTCGTGTTCGCCACGATCGCGAACGAATCACAGCGCCTCATCAACGAGACCTATCCGACCTTCGTGCAGCAGTTCATGGGGCAGCTGAACCGCCCCGAGGTCGACGCACTCGAGAACATCAGCCCGGCGATCATCGTCGACCAGGAGCGCATGGGAGCCAACTCCCGCTCGACGGTCGGCACGGCCACCGACGCCCACGCGATGCTCCGCATCCTGTTCAGCAGACTCGGTCAGCCGCACGTCGGCTCGCCGCAGGCGTTCTCGTTCAACGTGCCCTCGGTCACGGGCGCCGGCGCGGTCACCATCGAAAAGGCGGGCCAGCGCATCAAAGAGCGCCGGTCCTTCGAGATCACCGGCGGCATGTGCCCGAACTGCGAAGGCCTCGGCGAGGTCAGCGACGTCGACCTCGACGAACTGTTCGACCGCACGAAGTCGCTCGCCGACGGCGCCATCACGATCCCCGGCTACAGCGTCGACGGCTGGATGGTGAAGGGCTACACCGAATCCGGCTTCGTCGACCCGCACAAGCCCATCGCCGACTACACCGATCAAGAGCTGCAGGACTTCCTCTACAAAGAGCCCACGAAGGTCAAGATGTCGGGCATCAACATGACCTACGAGGGGCTCGTCTCCAAGATCACCAAGTCGATGCTGCAGAAAGACCGCGATGCGCTGCAGCCGCACATCCGCGCGTTCGTCGACCGTGCCGTCAAGTTCTTGCCCTGCCCCGCGTGCGGGGGCACCCGTCTCAACGACGGGGCCCGCTCATCGAAGATCAAGGGCACGAGCATCGCGGATGCCGCGGCGATGCAGATCACCGATCTCGCCGCCTGGCTGCGCACGGTCGACGACCCCGAGGTCGCCCCGCTCATGCGGGGCCTGCGCGACACGATCGACTCGTTCGTCGAGATCGGGCTCGGCTACCTCTCGCTCGACCGCTCGTCGGGAACTCTCTCAGGCGGAGAAGCCCAGCGCACGAAGATGATCCGCCACCTCGGGTCGTCGCTCACCGACATCAGCTACGTCTTCGACGAGCCGACGGCGGGCCTTCACCCGCACGACATCCAGCGGATGAACGACCTGCTGCAGCAACTGCGCGACAAGGGAAACACGGTGCTCGTCGTCGAGCACAAGCCCGAGGTGATCGAGATCGCCGACCACGTCGTCGATCTCGGGCCGGGCGCGGGGCGTGCGGGCGGAGAGATCCAGTACACGGGCGACGTCGCGGGGCTGCGCGCATCCGACACCGTCACCGGCCGCCACCTCGACCATCGCGCGCGCCTTAAAGACACCGTGCGCACGGCGATGGGCAGGCTCGAGATCCGCGGTGCCGACCGGCACAACCTGAAGGACGTCGACGTCGACGTGCCGCTGGGCATCCTCACGGTCGTGACGGGCGTCGCCGGTTCGGGCAAGTCCTCGCTCATCCACGGCTACGTGCCCGCGTTCGACGACGTCGTCGTGCTCGATCAGGCACCCATCAAGGGCTCGCGCCGGTCGAGCCCGGCGACCTACACGGGCATCCTCGATGCTGTCCGCACGGCCTTCGCCAAAGCAAACGGGGTCAAGCCCGCCCTGTTCAGCGCGAACTCGCAGGGCGCGTGCCCGGCGTGCCGGGGGCTCGGCGTCATCATCACGCAGCTCGGGTTCACGCAGAGCGTCGAGACGATGTGCGAGACGTGCGAGGGCACGGGGTTCAGCGATGACGTGCTCGAGTACCGACTCGACGGCAAGAACATCGCCGAGGTGCTCGCGATGTCGGCGGGCGAGGCAGCGGAGTTCATCACGAAAGGCCCCGCCCACACGACGCTCGCGCGGCTCATCGACGTCGGGCTCGGGTACATCACGCTCGGCCAGGCGCTCAACACGCTGTCAGGCGGCGAACGCCAGCGACTGAAGCTGGCGATCTCGATGGCCAAGAAAGGCGCCGTCTACGTGCTCGACGAGCCCACGACGGGGCTGCACCTCGCCGACGTCGACAACATGCTGAGCATGCTCGACCGGCTCGTCGAGGCGGGCAATTCCGTCATCGTCATAGAACACCACCAGGCGGTCATGGCGCATGCCGACTGGATCATCGATCTCGGCGCCGGCGCAGGCCGCGACGGCGGGCGCATCGTCTTCGAGGGGACGCCGGCTGACCTTGTGGCATCGGGTGGCACTCTCACGGCGACGCACCTGGCGAAGTACGTCGGCATGTGAAAGATGGGGAAACTTCCCCATCTTTTATGTTGCGAAAGAGGAACATTCCGCGGTTAGGCTAAGCAGATCACACCTCCGAGTGTGAGCACCCGGGGCGGCCCCGGGATCCGACGCTCCGCGTCGGCAGCGCCCCGGGGGAGGCCGAACTGATGAAGTCGTTTGCTTGGCTGCGCGCGCGCCCGAGGACGCTCGCCTCGGCGGGTGTCGTGACCGTGTCCGCGCTCGCGCTGACAACGATGGCGTTCTTCCACGAAGGAAAGCCGACGACCGAGGTCGACCTGCACGACGGCGGGGTGTGGGTGACGAAGCAGTCGAGCCTGCTCATCGGCCACTTCAACCACGAGTCCCGCGTGCTCGACGGTGCCCTGCGCACGACGAGCGACGACTACGACATCCTGCAGTCCGGTGAGACGGTCCTCGTGCACAACGGCACCGATGCCACATTGACGACCATCGACCCCGCGATGGTGGCCCTCACGACGGCCGCGAAGGTGCCCGGCGATGCGCAGGTCGAGCTGGGCGGATCGACCGTCGCGGTCCTCGATCGTCCGTCGGGTGACCTGTGGGTGCTGCCGTCTGCGGCGGCGAGCGCTTTCGAGCTGCAAGGTACGGACCCGATCGCCTCACTCGGCGCGGGAGCTGCCGTGACGGTCGGTGCCGATGGCACGGTGCGCGCCGTGGCGCCCCAGACCGGCGAGCTGGTCACCGTTCCCGTCGATCCTGACGGTGCGCCTCTCGAACCCGTATTCAGCGAGCTGCCCGGCGTGGATGAGACCAGTCGGGTGAGCATCACCGTGGTCGGTGAGATCGCTGTCGTACTGGATGCCGCATCCGGAATATTGCACACCTCGACGGGTCAGTCGACCGAGGTCGACCGCGGTGACACCGGTGTGCTTCAGATGCCGTCGGTCGCCACCGACGCCGTCGTCGTCGCGACCGCATCCTCGCTCGTGCGGGTGCCTTTGGACGGTTCCGAGCCCGTGGTGACCTCGTCGGGTGCGCAGGGTGTCCCCGCGGCGCCCGTCCAGCTGTCGGGCTGCACCTATGGGGCGTGGTCGGGATCGGCCGCGTTCATCCGCGACTGCATCGGGGCGGACGACGACCTGACGACGACGGTCGAGGGAGCGGATGCCTCGGCCGTGCTGCGCTTCCGCGTCAATCGCGACGTGATCGTGCTGAACGACATCGTCGGCGGCGCGGCATGGATGGCCAGCGACAGTCTGCAGCGCATCGACAACTGGAACGACGTCACTCCGCCCGAGAGCGAGTCCGAAGAAGAGAACGAGCAGACGACCGAGGAATCCGTCGAGACGACGCTCCCGGAGCGCACGGAAGAGAACACTCCGCCGATCGCGACGGACGACGATTTCGGTGTGCGTCCCGGCCGCACGACGGTGCTTCCCGTGCTCGACAACGACAGTGACCCCGACGGCGACGTGCTCACCGTGACGCTTCCCGATGGCGCGCCCGCCCTCGGTGAGATCCAGCCCGTCAACAACGGTGCCGGTCTGCAGATCGCCGTCCCCGACGACGCGACCGGGTCGGACGCCTTCGTCTACCTGATCGATGACGGGCGCGGCGGTACGGACACCGCGACGGCCCGGCTGTCGGTGCACGGATGGGACGTCAACGCCGCGCCCGTGCAGAACCGCATCACCGCGGTCACGGTCGAATCCGGCGGCACCGTGACGTACAACGTGCTGCCCGACTGGATCGATCCTGACGGCGACGATGTCTTCCTCTCGGCGGTCGTCCCCAGTGAGGGCGATGAGGCCGACTTCACGTCGGACGGACGCATCACCTACCGTGCCGTCGGTGGCACGCAGGGCCGCAAGGACGTTCCGATCATCGTGTCCGACGGTGACAAGGTCACCGAGGGGATCGTCCGCTTCGACGTGCGCCCCGTCGGCTCGACGGTGCCCGTCACCAACGCCGATCACGTCGTCGTGCGTGTGGGGCAGACCGTCACGGTGTCACCGCTCGCCAATGACACGAGCTCGAGCCGGGAGCCGTTGCGGCTCACGCGTGTCGACGAGGTGGCCGGCGCGACGATCGTCCCCGACTTCGCCAACAAGTCGTTCTCGTTCACCTCCGATGTCGCCAAGACCTATTACGTGCAGTACTTGGCTTCGGCCGGGGCGAACGGCGTGCCGGGCCTCGTGCGGGTCGATGTGCTGGACGACGCCGACCTCGAGCGCGACCCGATCGCCGTCCGCGATGTCGCGCTGCTTCCCAGCGGCGGCGACGTACTCGTCAACGTGCTCGCGAATGACAGCGACCCGGCGGGTGGCATCCTCGTCGTGCAGTCGGTGACGGTCGAGCCCAACAGCGGCATCGCCGTGTCGGTGCTCAACCACGAGACCCTGCGCATCACCGACCAGGCGGCGCTGGGCGCACAGGTCGTGATCAGCTATCGCATCTCCAACGGCGCCCGCTCGGCCGAAGGCGAGGTCATCGTCATCCCGGTGCCGGCCCCGGCACAGCTGCGCCCTCCCGTGGCCAACGATGACGAGGTCATCGTGCGCGCAGGAGACATCGTCACGATCCCCGTCCTCGAGAACGACTACCACCCCAACGGCGACACGATCCACGTCTCTCCCGACCTGATCCCGCCGTTCATCGACGCCGCCGTGGGCGAGATCTTCGTGTCCGAGGACACCCTGCGCTTCCGCGCGGGCGACGAGCCCGGCACCGCCTACGCGACCTACGAGGTGTACGACAGCACGGGGCAGAAGGATGCCGGCTACGTCACGATCCAGATTCTGCCGGTCAACGAAGAGACCAACACGGCTCCGAGGCCGCGCGACCTGACGGCTCGCGTGCTCAACGGCTCTCAGGTGCGGATCGCGATCCCGCTGGACGGCATCGACCCCGACGGCGACTCGGTCGAACTCGTCGGCGTCGCAAGCGCCCCCAAGAAGGGACGCATCGTCGAGGTCGGCCCCAACTACCTGACCTATGAGGCGTTCACCGAGTCCGCCGGCCTCGACTCATTCACGTATCGCGTGCGCGATCGGCTGGGCAAAGAGGCGACGGCCCCGATCCGCGTGGGCATCGCCCCCGCCGAAGCGGCGAACCAGGCACCGTATGCCGTGAAGGACTCCGTCATCATGCGCCCCGATCGCTCGGTCGCCGTGCCTGTCACGGCGAACGACTCCGATCCCGACGGAGACCAGTTCGGCCTCGTCCGCGATGGACTCGTCGTGCCGAACGTCGAGGGCCTGAAGGCCGTCGTGCAGGGCGAGCGCGTCGTCGTGACGTCGCCGCCCGAGCCGGTCGAGACGAGCGTGCAGTACACGATCCGCGACGCACGCGGCGCGGAAGCCATGGCAGTCCTGCAGATCACGGTCGCCGAGAATGTGCCGCTGCAGCGCCCCATCGCCCGTGACGACCGGATCCGCCCCGAAGACATCGACGGCGCCACGGTCGACGTCGAGGTGCTCGCGAACGACGAGGACCCCGACGGTACGAAGGACGGTCTGACCGTCACGACCGACGCCGAGACGGCGCGGGTCGTCGGCGGCGACACCCTGCGGGTGACGCTCACCGACGAAGCGCAGCTGCTGACCTACACGATCACCGACCAGGACCGCCTGACCGCCTCGGCGTTCGTCTTCATTCCGGGCCTCACGACCATGCCGCCTGTACTCACGACGGTGCAGGGCATCGAGGTCGTCAGTGGCGAGACGGTCGAGATCCCGCTGGCCGAGCACGTGCGTGCGGCGGCGGGCAAACGCGTCGTCATCACCGAGGCCGCCAAGGTGCAGGCGTCGAACTCGAGCGGCGCGAACCTCGTGAAGGACCAGACGACGCTGGTCTACACGTCACGGGACGGCTACTTCGGTCCGGATGCCATCACCTTCGAGGTGACGGATGGCACGGGGCCCGATGATCCCGCCGGCATCAAGGCGATGCTGACGCTCCCGATCACGGTCCTCCCGCCCGACAATCAGCAGCCCACGTTCACGAACGGCCAGATGGACGTCGCTCCGGGTGAGGATGCGGCGACGCTCGACCTGCGCGCGCTCACGACCGACCCCGACAGCGGTGACCTCGAGCGCATGCGGTACCAGCTCATCGGCGGCGCTCCGTCGGGGTTCTCGGCCTCTGTCGACGGCGGCAGCCTTCTCGTGAGCGCGTCGCCCAGCACGCCGAAGGGCACGGCCGTGACCCTCGCGATCCGCATCTCGGACGGCGAGACCGAACCGATCGAGGGCAGTGTGACAGCGCGCGTGACGGCGTCGACCCGCCCGCTGCCGACAGCGAACGACGACACGATCGACGAGGCTCACCAGGGCAAGACGGTGACGGTTCCCGTGCTCGCCAACGACTTCAACCCGTTCCCCGACACGCCGCTCAAGGTCACGACGGCGATCGTCGAGACCGGTGCCGGCACGGTGGATGTCGCGGGCGATCAGGTGCGCGTCACGCCCAACGGCGACTTCTTCGGAACGATGGTCGTGCGTTATCGCGTGCAGGATGCCACCGCCGACGTCGATCGTGAGGTCGAGGGTCGCATTCGTCTCACGGTGCAGGGCCGGCCCGACGCGCCGGGCACCCCGACGGTGTCCAGCGTGCAGGATCGCACCGTCGTGCTCTCCTGGAGCCCGCCGCCCAACAACGGTGCCGAGATCACGACGTACACGGTCGAGGCGGTCAGCGGCACCTACACCAAGTCCTGTGCCGCCACGACGTGCACTTTGGACGGCTTGACCAACAACGTCGAATACAACTTCACGGTCGTCGCGACCAACCGCGTGGGCGATTCGGATCCGTCTGCACCGTCTGAGACGGCCCGCCCCGACGCGCGCCCCGACACTCCGCAGCCGCCGACCCTGAAGTTCGGCGACCGGAGCCTTCAGGTGGCGTGGGTCACGCCCACGACACCGGGATCGCCCGTCGAGTCGTTCACGCTCGAGATCTCACCGGCGCCGCCGTCGGGGATCGCGCAGAAGACGAACGTGACCGGCACCTCGCTGACCTGGGAGGGCCTCGAGAACGGCACGAACTATCAGGTGCGCGTTCGGGCGCACAACCGCGCGCCCGACCCGTCGAGCTGGAGCGCCAACTCGGCACCCATGGTGCCTGCGGCGCCCCCGGCGGCAGCCGCTGCACCGGCGACGGCGCGCTTGGCGCCGGTCGGTACCCAGGCGCAGATGCAGGTCGCCTGGCAGCCGCCCGCCAACAACGGCGACACGATCGACCAGTACCGCGTCAACGTCCTCCGTGGCGGCTCGGTCGTCAGCACCATCGGGAACATCCCCGGCAGTGCGACCTCGCAGGCGATCGTCGTCGCGGCGTCCGAGACGGACTACACCTTCACGGTGGAGGCGCACAACAAGGCGGGCTGGGGCGCTGCGAGCTCCGCGTCCGCGCCCCGTCGGGGCTTCACGCAGCTCGGTGCGCCGACGAACGTGCAGGCGACGACTCCCGCGGCGAACAGCCGCATCGTCGTGACCTACGGTGCCGCGCCGGGCAACGGCGCGCGCGCCGGCGAGATCGCCTACGAGTACAACGTCGGCGGAGGCTGGCGCAGCGACTGGGACGGTCGCACGATCACGGCGGGCATCTCGAACAACTCGAGCTACACCGTGCAGGTGCGCGGCTACACGACGATCGACGGCGTCAGATACGACGGGCCGGCCGCGTCGTCCGCGAGCCCCGCGCGCCCGTATGGTCCGGTCAACACTCCGGGAGCAGGGGCGTCGGCCAGTGGCACGACGATCACCTACTCGTGGTCTGCTCCGGCCGACAACGGCCGCCCCATCCAGACCATGCAGATCAAGATCAACGGCGAAGCCTGGAAGAACGTCGGTCGCTCCGGAAGCGAGTCGCGCGACCACGGTCACAGCTTCACGGGCACGATCCAGGTGCGGGCCTACGACTCGGAGGGTCAGGTCTCGGCCGTCGCTTCGCAGTCGGCGACGACCTCCGCGCCGCCGCAGGCGTCCGCCCAGACGTACAAGGGCACTCGGACCAACAGCGCAACCTGCACGTCCCAGTACTGCGCCCAGATGGGCGTGACGGTGAAGAACTTCCCCGCGGGCAACTACGACATCATCTGCAGCCACGCCAACGCACCGGGGTTCGCCCGCTACTCGAACGTCTACCTCCCCGCCAACGGCTCGAAGGAGTTCACCTGCCACTTCGGCGGAGCTCCTGGATCGCAGGCGTGGATCACGATCGTCGGCTGGGGCGACGCCGCACGCGCCACCTGGTGACCCCGACCGCTTCCCCATCTTCGAGAGAAAGACACGACACGCATGACTATGACCCCCGAGCAGGCGGCCTGGTTCCAGGGCACGTTCACACGACTCGTCGACAATGTCGACCGAGCCCTCATGGGCAAGCGCGACGTCGTCGGGCTCGTGCTCGCGGCGATGCTCGCCGAAGGACACGTGCTGCTCGAGGATGCCCCGGGCACCGGCAAGACGAGCCTCGCGAAGGCCCTCGCGGCGACCGTGCAGGGCACGAGCAATCGCATCCAGTTCACGCCCGACCTTCTTCCCTCCGACGTCACGGGTGTCACGATCTATGACCAGGCGACCCGCCGGTTCGAGTTCCACAAGGGACCCGTCTTCGCATCGATCGTCCTCGCCGACGAGATCAACCGCGCGTCGCCCAAGACGCAGTCGGCGCTGCTCGAAGTCATGGAGGAGTCGCGCGTCACCGTCGACGGTGTCGCGCACGAAGCGGGGAGGCCCTTCCTCGTCATCGCGACGCAGAACCCGATCGAGCAGGCGGGCACGTACAAACTGCCCGAGGCGCAGCTCGACCGCTTCCTCGTGAAGACGGCGATCGGCTACCCCGACCTCGAGATCGCCGAGCGGATCCTCGCCGGTGCCGCCGAGCGCAACCCGTCGGCGAACCTGACGGCCATCATCACGACGAGCGCCGTCGGCGACATGGCTGATCTCGCCTCGACCGTGCACGTCGAACCCGCCGTGCTGCGCTACACCGCCCAGCTCGCCGAGGCGACGCGCGCCGACGCCGCGACACGCCTGGGCGTCTCGGTGCGCGGCGCCATCGCGATGATCCGCCTCGCGAAGGTGTGGGCGGCCGCGCACGGCCGTCACTTCGTGACGCCCGACGACATCAAGCGGCTCGCCGCACCGACGTGGACCCACCGTCTCGTGATGGACCCCGAGGCGGAGTTCTCGGGCACGACGCCCGAGACCGTCATCGCCCGCACGCTCGAGACGGTCGACGCCCCGCAGGCGAGGTCGGCAGCTTGATGACGACGGATGCGCTCCGCCCGGCGACTGCCGTGGGGCAGCGCCGTGAGCACGCGCAGGGCGTCGCCCTGGGCGTGTGGGAGCGCGTCCGCAGCATCCTGTCCGTGTTCCGCCCCCTCGCCTGGGTGCTCATCGCGACGGCGATCGTGCTGTGGATCGCGGGGCAGAGCCTCGGCTGGTGGGAGCTGACGGTCACGGCCGTCGTGCTCGCGAGCGTCGTCGCCCTGTGTGCGCTGTTCCTCATCGGCCGCACGACGTACGCCGCCACGCTCGACCTCAACCGCACGCGTGTCGTCGTCGGCGAACGGGCCGTCGGTGCCCTGACGCTCGCCAACACCGGCACCCGCGCGATCATGCCCTCGCGCGTCGTTCTCCCCGTCGGGGCAGGTCGCGGTGTCTTCGCCGTGCGTCGCCTGGCGGCGGGCGAGACCGCCGAAGAGCTCTTCGCGATCCCGACGCAGCACCGAGGCGTGCTCGCCGTCGGGCCCGTGAGTGTCGTGCGCGGCGACCCGCTCGGCGTCTTCGAGCGCGTACACCGCCGTGACGACCCGGTCGATCTCTACGTGCACCCTCGCACCGTGGCGTTCTCGGGCCAGTCGCTCGGGTTCTTGCGCGACCTCGAAGGGCTTCCCGCGACCGACCTCTCGCGCGACGACGTGTCCTTCCACGCGCTGCGCGAGTATCAGCCCGGCGATGACCTTCGCCACGTGCACTGGAAGTCGACGGCGCGCATCGGCGAGATGATGGTGCGCCAGTACGAAGAGACCCGCCGATCGCACTTCGTCATCGCACTGTCACGAAGCGCGGGGGACTACCTCGACGGCGACGAGTTCGAGCTCGGCATCTCGATCGCCGGATCGATCGGCCTGCGCGCTCTGCGTGATTCGCAGCGCGTCGAGATGCGCGTGCAGGGCCGCGAGCTGCCGGCATCCAACGGAAAGCGATTCCTCGACTCGCTGTCGGTCATCGACCACTCGCGCCCGCGCGAGGGCGGCATCGTCGAGCTCGCCGGAACCGTCGGCGCGACCCTGCCGCTCGCGAGCGTCGTCGTGCTCATCTGCGGCAGCTCGGTCGACGCCGCGGCGCTGCGCCGCGCGTGCGCACGCCTGCCGTTCGGCGCGCGTGTGCTCGTGGTCGTCGCCGAACCCGGCGCCGCCCCGGCGCTGCGTCGCATCGGCGATGCCGACGTGCTCACGGTCGGAGCCCTCGACGAACTGCCCGGTGCGCTGCGGAAGGTGCTCGCATGACCGCTTCGACCACGTCGCCGTCGCGTCTGCCGCTGCGGCGCTGGATCCTCGACCTCGTCGCTGTCGCGCTGCTGCTGTGCGTGCCCATCGTCGGCTTCTGGCCGACCTTCGAGGCGCCCTCCTACCTCGTCGCCGCCTTCGGGGCTGCTCTGCTGGGCATGGGCATCGCGTCGCTGGGTGCGTGGTGGCGCTGGGGTGCTCTGCCCATCGCCGGGGTGACGGTCGCGGTCTACTTCGTCTTCGGCGGCGCGCTCGCGCTGCCGCACACCGCGGTGGTCGGTGTCGTGCCGACGCTCGACACCCTGGGCGGCCTCGCTCTCGGCGCGGTCACGTCGTGGAAGGGCCTGCTCACGACCGTCGCGCCTGTCGCGCCCGGCGACGGCCACCTCGTCGTGCCGTTCCTGCTCACGCTCGTCGCCGCCGTTCTGACGACGAGTCTCGCGCTGCGCGCGAACCGCGCCGCGTGGGCGCTCATCCCGGCGGCAGCGTTCCTCGCGATCCAGATCGCGATCGGAACCTCTGAGCCCGCCGCCCCGATCGTGCAGGGCATCCTCTTCGCGATCGTCGCCGTTGCGTGGCTGTCTGTGCGCGCCGCCTGGGCGCACAGCGGAGTGGCGATCTCGCTCGGCGCAGACGGCGAAGGCTCGCCGCGCGCCGCCGCGGCCCGCCGCATCCTGCTCGGCGGAGGAGTCGTCGCCGTCGCCGCGATCATCGGCGTCACCACGAGCGCCCTGGCCGCACCCGACTCGCCGCGGTACGTGCTGCGCGATGTCGTCATCCCGCCGTTCGACATCCGCGAGTACCCGAGCCCGCTGCAGGGCTTCCGCGCGCTCGTGCGCGATCAGGCCGATGAGCCGCTGTTCCGGGTGTCGGGCCTGCCCGAGGGGGCGCGCGTGCGCATCGCGACGATGGATGCGTACAGCGGCACCGTCTACAACGTGTCCGACGAGGGTGCCGGGTCCTCGAGCGCCTTCCGCCCCGTGCGCGGCAAGATGTCGGCGGATGCCACGGGCACGCCCGTGACGCTGCGCTTCGACATGGATCAGTGGGACAGCGTGTGGATGCCGGGCGCCGGATCCATCGCCGAGGTCGAGTTCGACGGTCCGCGTGCCGATGATCTGCGCCGCAGCGCGCACTACAACGAGTCCACCGGCACGGGCGTCGTCATCTCGCGCCTCGCGACGGGCGACGCGTACACGGTCGAAACGATGCTGCCCGTCGAGCACAGCGACGAACGCCTCGCCGATGAGGCGTTCGCTCCCGTCACACTCCCCTCGCAGAAGGGAGTGCCGCAGAGCCTCGCCGACATCGCAGCCAAGGCGGTCGCCGACGCGAACACGCCGATCGAGCAGGCGCGCGCGTTGGAGAGCTTCCTCGCCGAAGACGGCTTCTTCAGCCACGGGCTCGAGGGGGAGACCCTCTCGCGCGCCGGTCACGGCGCGGAGCGGATCCTGACCCTCGTCGATTCCGATCAGATGATCGGCGACGACGAGCAGTACGCGACCGCGATGGCTCTGCTGGCCCGCGAGATCGGCATACCCGCGCGCGTCGTCATGGGGTTCTATCCCGAAGACGATGCTGCGGGCGAAGCCGTCTTCACGGCGACGGGCGACACGCTGCACGCGTGGGTCGAGATCGCGTTCGAGCGATCCGGCTGGGTGCGCTTCGACCCGACGCCGCCCGAGGACCAGGCGCCCAACGACCAGACCACAAAGCCGCGGGCCGATCCCAAGCCGCAGGTGCTGCAGCCGCCTCCGCCCGAGCAGGAGCCTGTCGACCTGCCCATCGCGATCCCCGACGACCGCGAGAGCGAAGACGAGGAGAACAACGACCTCGGCATGCTCGGGGTGATCCTCGCGATCGGCGGCGGCGTGCTCGGTGTGCTCGCGCTTCTCGCCGCGCCGTTCATCGTGATCGGGCTCTTCAAGGCGGCCAAGCGTCGCCGTCGCCGCGCCGCGGAGCGCCCGTCCGACCGCATCAGCGGTGGGTGGGACGAGCTCGTCGACCGCGCGGTCGACTACGGCACGCCCGTCCGGGCCGGTGGCACGCGTCAGGAGGACGCCGTCACCGTCTCAGACGCGTTCGCTGAAGCCCGCGTCACGGCGCTGGCGACCCGCGCCGACGTCGAGGTGTTCGGTCCGAGCGACCCCACGCCCGAGGACATCGACGAGTTCTGGCGCCAGGTCGACGACATCGTCGGCGGCATGGCGACCCGACGCTCGCTCTGGCAGCGGATGCGGGCCAGACTGAATCTGCGCTCGCTGCTCGCGGGCACGCGGTTCGCGCTCCCTTCACGCACAACCCGCGCCCGCTCGGTCGGTGACGATCGACGAGCCGACACCTCCTCACCCCCGGAGTCCGAATGAGTCAGCCCACCTACGCTTTGCCGGTAGCTCCCGCGCCGCGCGGCCCTGCGCTCGCTTCGATCGGGCGCCGCGTCGCCGCCTACGTGGTCGACGGCGCGGTCCTCGCCGCCGTCATGATCGTGGTGACGGTGCTCAGCGTCGTGATCGCGCAGCCGCTGGCCGCCGGCACCCCCGAGGCCATCGTGCTGGTGCTGCTGTTCGTCTATGGTGCCCTCGGCCTCGCGAGCATCGCCTGGGCGCTGGTCTACTCGGCGCTGCAGGGCGGCAAGGGGTCGCCCGGCCAGCGCATCGTGCGCGTGCAGGTGCGGGATGCCACCACCGGCGCTCCGATCGGCTTCGGCCGGGCACTGCTGCGCAACATCATCTGGGGCCTGGCGGGTTCGATCATCGTCGGGTACTTCACGCCCCTGTTCGACCCCGTGCGGCGCCAGGGGTGGCATGACAAGGTCGTGAACGCCGTCGTCGTCGACGCCGTCGCCCGTGCCGGAGCACCCGAGTCGGCGCCGCCATCGCGTCCCGCAGCCGCCTCGCAGCCGCCTCGCCCCGCGGCGCCCGCCACACCGCCGCCTCCCCTGCCGCCGCGCGACTTCGCACCGCCCCTCGCGCCGGCGTACCCGTCGACGCCCCCGAAGCCCCTCGCCCCGTCGCCCCGCACCGATGTCGCCGCCGACGGCATGATCTCGCTCGTGCCCGGCATTACGATCGACCCGACCGGGGGCGGGGCATCTCCGGCTGCGGCTGCGGCACCGAGCCCTGCTCCGGCGGTCACCCCCGCGCCCGCCGTCCCGGCTGCTGTGTCGGCGCCGCCCCTTGCGCCGCCGCGCATCTCGGCGCCCGGGCTGATCTCTGAGGAGATCGACATCGATGAGACGCGGGCCGCGAATGCTGCGAGCGCCATCGTCGTTCTCCTGTGGGATGACGGTACCCGCACCGCCGTCTACACGCGCACGCTGTTCGGTCGCAATCCGGGCAGCGAAGACGGCGCCGTCGTCGCGTCGCTCCGTGATGAGACGCTGTCGCTGTCCAAGACGCACTTCGAGATCGGGTCGACGGCGACTGGCCCCTACATCGTGGACCGCCACTCGACCAACGGCACGACGCTCGTGCGCGACGGCGGGCGCCAGGTTCTCGCGGCGGGCGTGCAGACCGCGCTGCGCCCGGGCGACGCGCTCGAGTTCGGCGATCGCCGTGCCACCGTCGGAGGCGACGCGTGAGCGTGCCTCTCGTCGAGGTCGCGGCGGGCGCCGCGACCGACCCGGGCCTGCGCCGCCGCATCAACGAGGACTCGCACCTGGCGGCATCCCCGCTCTTCCTCGTCGCCGACGGCATGGGCGGCCACCAGGCGGGTGAGCTTGCCTCGGCCGCCGTCATCGCCGAGTTCTCGACGCTCGCGGGGCGCGACAGCCTCTCGATGCGCGACGTCCGGGCGGCCCTGGACACCGCTCGGAGGCGCGTCGACGACCTTCCCGAAGCGGCAGCGGGTGCCGGCACCACCCTCAGCGGCGTCGTCATCGCCGATGTCGACGGCGTCGCGTGCTGGCTCACCCTCAATCTGGGCGATTCGCGCACCTATCTGTTGAGCGACGGCGAGTTCGACCAGATCAGCGTCGACCATTCCGTCGTTCAGGAGCTCATCGACAGCGGACAGCTCGACGCGGCCGCCGCCGCCGTCGATGCCCGTCGCAACGTCATCACGCGCGCGATCGGCGGCGGAAGCTCTGCCGAAGCCGATTACTGGGTCATCCCCGCACAGGTCGGCGACCGCGTGCTCGTGTGCTCCGACGGACTGTCCGGAGAACTGAGCAGTGAGCGCATCGACACGGTTCTGCGGGCTGAATCCGATCCGCAATCCGCTGCGACCCGCCTCGTTCACGAGGCGATGCTGCAGGGCGGCCGCGACAACATCACCGCGATCGTCGTCGACGCGCTCGTCATCCATCCCGGTGTGACGGGGGACGACGATGACGACGAAGACGTCGACGAGGACACCCGACCCCGTGTCGGGACAGGAGGGGGTCGGCGATGATCGTCGGACGATACGCACCCGGACCGTGGCAAGCGGTGGTGACGGGCCGAGGGCTCGTCGTGCTGGGCGCCGACGTGCCCATCGCCCTGCTCGAGAGCGTCTGGCGGCAGGCGGACGCCGGTCGCGGGCTTCCCGCCGTCATCGAGGCCCTGACGGGAGCGTTCGGCACCTCGCTCGCCGCGATTCCGCCGTTCGCGGTCGTGCTCGCTGAAGACGACGGCGTCCGCGCGGTCGTGCGCGGCGCGTTCGAGCTGACCGTCGAGACGCCGACGGGCGTCGAAGAGCTCTCGGGCGCATCGGTCACGACCTGGAATGAGCGCACGATCCCGGGAGCCGTCCGCGCCCATATCGTCACCGCCGAACACGACGCCCCCGTCGAGTACCCCATCCGAGACGGCATCGTGCTGGTGTCCGCCGTGACGGTCTCCTTCGATGAGACGGATGCTGCGCCCGTCGGCGTGCCCGAGCCGCGTGCCGCCCGTGCCGAGGCTTCCGTCGTCGAGCCCGTCGTGACGATCGACGTCGAACCGGATCCGGCCCCCGAGCCGGTTCCTGCCCCCGAGCCGACCCCGGTGCCGGAAGCGCCTGCAGCCGGGCCGGTCGAGCCGGTCGAGGTGCCGGCGGCGATCGTGGAGCCGGCGCCGGCTCCCGTGGCGCCCGAGCTGCCCGGGCTCATCGACTCCGCCGCCGTCACGATGGCCGGTGCCGATACTCTCCTGCCCGCCGAATCGACGTTCGCCCGCACGGGTGACTGCCCGCCCGAGGGGTCGCCGGCACGCACGGCGGCATCCGAGAGCCCCGCCGACCGGGGCGAGGGCGAGAGTCCGTGGGCCGCGACGATCGTGCGCCCGGCCGATGCACCCGCTGGCCCGCCCGCACCCATCGCGGGCGACCACGACGGCGAGACGATCTCGCTCGCCCAGCTGCGCGCGATGCGCGGCGCGCTGGGCACCGATTCGATGCCGCCGCCGCCGCCGCTCGCTCCGCCCCGGCGGACGGCGCCCGGCCGCATCCGGCTGTCGACGGGGCAGGAGCTGCTGCTCGATCGCACCGTCGTGATCGGCCGCCGACCGCGATCGACGCGTGTCGTCGGCACCGACCTGCCGCACCTCGTCGCGGTCGACAGCCCCGAGCAGGACATCTCACGCAGCCACCTCGAACTGCGGGTCGAGGGCGACAGCATCGTCGCGACCGACCTGAACACGACGAACGGCACGATCCTGCACCGGGCGGGCGCCGACCCGGTGCGCCTGCATCCGAGCGAGGCGACGGTCGTCGTCAGCGGCGACCTGCTCGACCTCGGCGACGGCATCACCGTGACCGTCGAGGAGTCCCTGTGAACGCGAAGCGCGCGCCCATGGCGCCGCCCGATCTGCCGGGGTTCACGTACATCGACGTCCTCGGCTCGGGCGGTTTCGCCGACGTCTACCTCTACGAGCAGCAGCTGCCTCGTCGCCGCGTCGCGGTGAAGGTGCTGCTGCTCGATCGCATTTCGAGCGGTTCGGTGGCTGAGTTCACCGCCGAGGCGAACGTCATGGCGATGCTGTCGACGCATCCCGCGATCGTCACGATCTACCAGGCGGGGGTCGCCGGCGACGGCCGCCCGTACCTCGTGATGGAGTACTGCCCCAAGCCGAACCTCCAGGTGCGTTACCGCCGCGAGCCGTTCTCGGTCGCCGAATCGCTGCGCGTCGGCGTGCAGGTCGCCGCGGCCGTCGAGACGGCGCACCGCGCAGGGGTCCTGCACCGCGACATCAAGCCCGCCAACATCCTCGTGACGGAGTACAACCGCCCCGCGCTCACCGACTTCGGCATCGCCTCGACCACGGCCGCAGCGGCCGAATCGGCGGGGCTTTCGATCCCGTGGTCGCCGCCGGAATCGTTCGCCGACGCACCGCAGTCGACCCCGCGCTCCGATGTCTACGCGCTCGGCGCGACGGTGTACACCCTGCTCGCGGGGCGCTCGCCGTTCGAGCAGCCCGACCAGCGCAACACAGCAGCCGACCTCATCCAGCGGATCGAGACCGCACCGTTGCCCTCGCTGGCACGCACGGACTCGCCCGCATCGCTGCAGTGGGTGCTCGAGCGCGCCATGTCCAAGAACCCGGCCGACCGCTACGAGTCGGCCCTGGGGTTCGCCCGCGCCCTGCAGAAGGTGCAGATCGAGCTGTCCCACGCCGTCACGGCGATCGACATCCTCGATGACGCCGTGCCCGAGGAAGACATCGTCGACGACGATGACGACGGCCTCACCCGCGTGCGTGGTGTCGTCAGCATCAACCCCGAGACCGCACCCGCGGCCGGACTCACGCGCCCGTCGGCAGCGACCGCTCCGGCCCAGCACCGACCCGCGCCCTCTGCTTTCGCGCCGGGCGTCGATGAGACGATGCTGCGCGTGCCGCCGGGGACGGCCGAGCCGGCGACCGATGTGTCGGCGACGATTCTGCGCCCGCCCGCTCACTCCGCCCCTGCCGCGCCGCCCGTCGAAGCCGAAACGCCCACGGCTGCCGAGGCATCCGCCCGCGCGGCATCCGTCCCCGAGGCATCCGCCCCGGCAGCGTCCGAGCCGCCCCCGCCGCCCGCGCGCTCGCGTCGCACAGTGGTGGGCTGGTCGATCGGCGCCGGTGTTCTGGTCGTGCTCGCCGCCATCATCGTCGGCGTCTCGCTGCCGGGCATTCTCGCCGGGAACACGCCCACTCCGCCGCCGCCCGAGACGTCGGCCAACCCGCAGGACCCCGTCTCGGTCGCGGTTCCCGCTCCCGCCGGCGTCACCGCTGTCGCGGTGGGCGCGGATGTGACCTTCACCTGGACGAACCCCGATCCGCAGGACGGTGACCACTACCTGTGGTCGGTCGTACGCGCCGGAGAGGAGCGCTCGCCCGCCAGCACGTCCGAGCCGACCGTCACCGTTCCGGCAGACCCGTCGGGCCGCACGTGCATCGAGCTGTTCACCGTGCGCGAGTCCGGGCGTTCATCTCAAGCCGTCACGGAGTGCACCTCATGAGCGCGCCCCCACCGCTGAGCGTCGAGTTCGCCGGCGAGGTCTTCTCGGTCTCACCCGACGCCGAGTTCACGGTCGGTCGCGAGGGCGACCTGGCGATCGATGACAACCTCTTCCTGCACCGCACCTTCCTGACGATCTCGTGCATCGAGGGGCTGTGGCTGCTCTCGAACGTCGGCAGTCGGCTCACCGCGACGGTGACCGATTCGGGCGGACGCGTGCAGGCCTGGCTGGCCCCCGGCGCCCGGCTGCCGCTCGTCTTCGCCGCGACCTCGGTCATCTTCAGTGCCGGACCCACGACCTACGAGCTCACCGTGACCTCGAGCGAACCGGCGTTCCGCGAGACCGCGCGCATCGACGACGACGACCGGGGCGACGGACTCAGCACGATCGGCGACGTACCGCTGACCCTCGGTCAGCGGCTCATGATCCTCGCGCTGGCCGAGCCCGTCCTGCGCCGCGAGGGCACCGGCATGAGCGAGCTGCCGACGTCGGCGCAGGCCGCCGAGCGGCTGGGCTGGACGCTCACGCGCTTCAACCGCAAGCTCGACAACGTGTGCGACAAGCTCGACCGCATCGGTGTCCCGGGCATGCGCGGCGGTGTGCGCTCGTACGCGACCAACCGTCGCGTCAGGCTCGTCGAGCATGCGATAGCGGCGCGCCTGGTCACGCGCGACGATCTGGCCCTGCTCGATGAAGCCCAGAGCGCAGACGACGAGAACTGACCCGGGTCAGCGACCCGTGTCGTAGAGGTGCGGGCCGCCGTGACCCAGCACCTTGACGATGATGCCGCGCCGGCGCAGCTCGGCCACCGTGCGGGTCTCTTCATCGATGCTGCGGCCGAGGGCGTGCACGTTCGCGACGACGATCACGTCACCGCGGTCGAGGCGTCCGACGAGGCGGTGAAGGCGCTCCTCCCACGACTCCATCGTCTCGGGCGAGGGGTGGCGGAACCCCTCGATCGGTACGCCGAACCGCGTGAGTTCGTTGCGCTGCTCGACGACCGATGGCATGTCCTCGCGAGCGACGACGAGTCCGACCAGGCGCGAACTCGACGGGCGGGCCTGCCACCAATCACGGTCGGCGCGCAGCTCGGTGAAGCACTTCGGGCACTCCGCCGCCGCGTGCGGCAGGGTGACCGGGCTCGTCTCAGGACCCGGCGTCAGGTCGGCGCGGGTCGTGATCGCGGCATCCGCATCGATGATGTCGCTCATGGTGCCCCCTTGTTCCCGTCCATTGTCGCCCACTTCCCGCGCGGGGGCACCTGGGCTGCCTGCTCTGCCGCGGGAGGCGCGGAGCGGTACCGTCGAACCTATGACGCTCGACGAAATCCTCTATCCGCCGATCGAGCCGTACGAGACCGGTGAGCTCATCGCGGGCGAGGGCAACCGTGTCTACTGGGAGCAGTCCGGCAATCCCGACGGCAAGCCCGTCGTGTTTCTGCACGGCGGCCCCGGGGGCGGCACGGCTCCGTGGCACCGGCGGTTCTTCGACCCCGAGCGCTACCGCATCGTGCTGTTCGATCAGCGTGGATGCGGCCGCTCCACCCCGCACGCGAGCGCACCCGACGCCGATCTGCGCCACAACACGACGTGGCACCTCGTCGCCGACATGGAGCTGCTGCGCCGCAACCTCGGCATCGAACGCTGGCAGGTCTTCGGCGGCTCGTGGGGGAGCGCCCTCGCGCTCGCCTATGCCGAGGCGCACCCCGCCGCCGTGTCCGAGCTCGTGCTGCGCGGCATCTTCACGCTGCGCCGTCACGAACTGGAGTGGTTCTACGAGGGCGGCGCATCGGCGGTGTTCCCCGACGAGTGGGAGAGATTCCTCGCGCCGATCCCCGTGCTGCAGCGCTCTCGGCTCATCGAGGCCTACCACCGGCGCCTGACCGACCCGGATCCCGCCGTGCACATTCCGGCGGCCGTCGCGTGGTCGCGGTGGGAGGCAGCCTCGCTCACGCTGCGCCCCGACCCGTCGCTCATCGACACGATGACCGACCCCCAGGCGGCGACGGCGTTCGCCCGGATCGAGAACCATTACTTCCTCAACGGCGGGTGGTTCGAAGAGGGGCAGCTGATCGCTCGCGCCGGCCGGCTGCGCGGCATCCCCGGTGTCATCGTGCAGGGCCGTCACGACGTGTGCACACCCGCCATGACGGCGTGGGATCTGCACCGTGCATGGCCCGAGGCCGATTTCGTGATGGTCCCGGATGCCGCCCACTCGGCGTCCGAGCCTGGCATCGCAGCGGCCCTGAGAGAGGCGACGGACCGGTTCGCAGGCGGCTGAAGGGCGCGCCCGTCCGCTGAGGTCTCAGGCGCCGAAGGCGCGGGCGAGGGTCTTGATGAGGTCGGCGGATCGGCGGTTCATGCGGAAGCGCGTGAGTCCTTCGCTCACGACGGCGCCCGTGCGGGCGGAGACGAACCACGGCGGCTTCGGCAGCAACGAGAAGCTGCGTCCGCGCGAGCGGATGAGTGCGCGCGGATCGAGCGAGCGCGGGAAGGGGCGGAACGGTCCGCGCACCACCGACCGCTCGACGTGATCCAGCAGCAGCGCGTTGTGCACGATGCCGATCCCGCTCTGCACGTCGTCTACCGTCGCGCCGGGAAAGCCGCCCCACGTCAACGTCGGTGTGAGAAAGCCCATCGCGGTCCAGGCGTTGACGGCGATCGAGCCGTACCGAAGGTCGGCGATCGCCTGCTCGACGCGCTCGCCCAGAGCGGCCTGGGTGAGGGGATCGATGAGCAGATTCGCGCCGAGCGTGCCTGACAGGTTCTCGTTGGCGTGGGCGACCGCCGCGTCGAGGAAGCGCGCTCCCGCGCCAGGCAGGGTGACGACGCCGAGGACGGGCGCGAAGTACTCGGTCGTCTGCAGCGCCGTCGCATCCGTGTCGTCGTCGATCTCGACGAGCAGGCGCGTACCGGCCCCGCTCACGCCCGCATCCGGGTATGCGGCCGCCGCGCGGGCGAGGCTCTCGTCGGCGCGGGGGTACCAGACGGGGCGCGCGGGGGCTGCCGCATAGGCGCGGCGCAGCTCGGCGAGGAAGGCCTCTCGCTGCGGCCAGTCGGCGCTCAGCAGCACGACCTGCCCCGCGATGCAGTTGTGCCCGCTGTTCTGCAGCCGCATCGTCGCGATGTGCTCGGCCTGGAAGCGCAGGTCGGCGTCGGACCACTCACCCGGCACGACGATGACGGGCGAGACGCCGCCGAGCTCTGCCGTGATCGGCACGCGCAGGTGCGGCGCGATCGCGTTGAACGTCCCCGCGGCGCCCGTGATGTGCACGTGGGCGACATCGGGATGCTGCGTGAGGTAGGCCCCGACGGCGCCGTCTCCGCGGACGATCCGCAGGAAGCCCGGCTCGATGAGGGGGGCGAGCGCGCGCTCGAAGATCGGCACGAGCGCGTCTTGTGTGGGGTTCACCTTGAGGATCGCGACGCGGTTGTGCGCCATCAGCTCGTAGAGCACGTCGAGCACGGGGATCGACGTCACGTTCCCCGCCCCCAGGACGAGCCCGATGCCTCCGGGGGTCGCGGGCGACAGCTGCGCGAGCCCTGCGTCGCGGCGGATCGTGGCATCCGTCACCCCGGGCTCGAACCAGACCTCGCCCGAGAAGCCGGAGAGCAGCAGGTGGTCGATCGGGTCGAGCGGGAAGACGCTCGCGCGGCGGCGGTCGGCGGGTGCAGGCTCGGTTGCGATCCCGGTGAGCGGATGCACCCCGCGGGCGAGGCGCTCGAGCGTGCGGCGGTAGGCGTCGAGGGTGACGATCGTGCCGTACGGGCCGGCGAGCCACTCCTCGCCGCGCAACACGTGGCCGGCGTCGAGACCCTTCGACGTGGCGGCGACGTCGACCCACTCGTCGGCGACCGCCGTCACCGCGGCGCGCACTCCCTGCAGGAGACGAGCGCGCTGCGTGAGGGTGAGGTGCGCCCACGTCGCGGACCCCGTTCTGAGCTCGGTGATCGCGGCGTCGATCGGGCGACGGACGTCCTCGGCGAGGGCGGGCGCGGTCTCGGGCACGGGCTCTCCTTCAGGCGGGCCGTTCAGTCTACGCCGCGCTCGCCGTGCGAGGACGGTGCGTGTGGGGTGGCTCCTGGTGTTCTCGTGGTGCGGCCTGCTCGGGCTCGTTTGCCTCAAACGGCGCTGCCGCGCGGCCGGGCGAGCAGAGTGCGACAAGTGAACGGATGCTGCTCGGGTTCGTTTGCCTCAAAGGGCGCTGCCGCGCGGCCCGGGGGAGCAGAGTGCGGCAAGTGAATCGGTGGCGCCGCCCGACTGCAGCCCGAGCTTCATTTGCCTCAAACGGCGCTGCCGGGTGTGCCGGGTGAGCAGAGTGCGACAAGTGAAGCCCCAGGCAGGCCGAACCGGACCGGACCAGGTTGAACCGAACCGGACCAGGCCGAACCAGGCCGAACCGGACCAGGCCGAACCGAACCGGACCGAACCGGACCAGGCCGAACCGGGCCGGACCACCCCACCCAGCGCCCGACGCCGTCAGCTCTCGGCAGTGACGGCGTCGGCGACCGCCCGCATGCCTGTCAAGGTCTCGGCGAACGACGTCGAAAGCGGCGACAGACCGATGCGGAGGCCATCGGGGTCGCGGTAGTCGGGGATGACGTCGTCCTTCCACAGCCGCGCCGTCACGGCGCGCATCGACGGATGCGACAGGGTGACATGGCCGCCACGCAGGTCGGGGTCACGCGGCGACGCGAGCGTCACGCCCAGCGGGGCGAGCAGCTCATCGAACACATCGACGGCGAACGAGGTCAGCGCGACCGACTTCGCCCGCACCGCATCGATCCCGGCGCTGTCGATCATGTCGACGGTGTCCTGCATCGCCAGCATCCCGACGATCGGGGGTGTCCCCGACAGGAACCGGCGCATTCCGGCCGCCGGCGCATACGTCGGACCCATCGCGAAGACGTCGGCGGCGCCCATCCACCCTTGGATCGGCTGCGCGAGGCGGTCCTGCAGGTCGGCCGCGACGTACGCGAACGCGGGCGAGCCGGGGCCTCCGTTGAGGTACTTGTAGGTGCATCCCACCGCGAGGTCGAAGCCCCACTCATCGGCGTGCACGGGCACCGATCCGGCCGAGTGGCAGAGGTCCCACACGATGAGCGCGCCGGCGTCGTGGGCGATGCGCGTGAGCGATGCCGCATCCGCGAGGTAGCCCGAACGGTAGGCGACGTGCGACAGCAGCACGACGGCGGTCTCGGGCCCGACCGCCTGCTGCAGTGCCTCTGCCGTCACGCCGGACGACAGATCGACGTCGATCCAGCGCACGCGTCCGCCGCGCTCGCGTGCGATGCCGTCGACGAGGTATCGGTCGGTCGGGAAGTTGTCGCGATCGACGACGATCTCCACACGCGCGGGGTCGGCCGCGTGCTGTGCGTCGAAGGCGGCGCGCACGAGCTTGTAGAGCAGCACGGTCGTCGAGTCGCCCACGACGGTCTGGCCGGGGGCCGCGCCGATGACCGCCCGCCCGATGGCGTCTCCGACGGCGAAGGGCAGCTGCATCCACGATTCGTCCCACCCGCGGATGAGCCGCCCGCCCCACTGTTCGGTCGTGAACCGCGCGAGCCGGTCGACCGACGCACGCGGGGGGCGTCCGAGCGAGTTGCCGTCGAAGTACACCAGCGAGGTCTCGGCCCCGATGAACAGCTCGCGATAGTGGTGCAGCGGATCGGCGGCATCGTGGGCGGATGCGGTCGAATCGAAGTCAGTCTTGGTCATGTGTGAGCTCCTCAGTGAGATCGACGGTCGCCGTCGCGAGCCACGCGGGCAGCTCGTCGAGTGCGTCGGGCGGCGTGCCCGGGATGAAAGTGGTGAAGGCGCCCGTGCTCGGCGCGAGCGGCCACGGGTCGGTGAGGGCCTGGATGAGCGCGGGCCCCTGCAGGCCGGCGTCGACGAGGGCCGCGAGTTCGCGTTCGTTGACGCCCGTGGGCAGATCGCCGTTGCCGAGGTCGGTGCCGTAGAGCACGGTTCCTCCCGCGGCGACGAAGGCCGCGAGGTTCGCCACGGCGGCCGTACGCGCATCACCCTGGTGGATGTCGAGCGTCGAGATCCACCGCTGCCCGGCGGCGACGGCGCTCGCGATGAAGCGCGGACCGAGCGGGTCGGTGGGCGTATGGGCGAGCGCGTCGACGCCGGCGCGCAGCGCGAGGCGCGGCATCCCCTCGCCCTCGGCGTGAGCGACGACGGGCAGGCCCCGTGCGTGCGCGGCCGTCACGATCGCGGTGAGGGTCTCGCGATCGAGAACGGGGCCGGCGGTGCTGTTGAGCGCCACCTTGATGACGGATGCACCGAACGAGGCCTGTTCGGTGACGGCGGTCGCCGCCCCACCCGGCACGCCCTCGTGCGGGGAGTCGCTCGTCACTTCGTGCACGATGCTCTCGGGGGCCCACGAGCGGCCGGACGGATAGCCGCCCGGCACCGTCAGGAATGCCCCCGCGAACGCGCGGCGAGGCACGGCGCGCCGAGGCTGGCGCGCGAGCGAGACGGGGTCTCCGCCGAGGTCGACGACGCCGGCGATACCGCCCGCCACGAGGCGTCGATCGTCGATGAGGTGCAGGTGCACGTGGTGATCAACGAACGGGGGCAGCGCGATGCCGGTGTCACCGGTGAGGCCTCGCCGGCACGCGGATGCCGCGGAGCCGAGCAGGTGCGCCAACCGCAGCGGATCGACGGGGTCGTTCACAGCTCCGTCCGTACCGCGAGCAGCTCGGGGAAGAACGTCAGCTCGAGGGCTCGCCGCAGGAACGGAACACCGCTGGACCCGCCCGTTCCGGTCTTGTAGCCGATGATCCGCTCGACCGTCTTGAAGTGACGGAAGCGCCAGAGCTGGAAGTTGTCCTCGAGGTCGACGAGCTCTTCGCTCGTCTCGTACGCCGCCCAGTGCTCAGAGGGGTGCGCATAGATCTCGGTGAAGATCGGCACGAGCTCGGGAGTGAAGGTCCACGCCTGCGTGACGTCGCGCTCGAGCACGCTCTGCGGGATCGCGTAGCCGCGGCGCGAGAGCAGGCGCAGGAACTCGTCGTACAGGCTCGGTGCCTCGAGGGCCGCCGTGACGAGGGCGTGGGCGGCGGGGTCCGACTCGAACACCCGCAGCATCGCGGCGTTCTTGTTGCCGAGGGTGAACTCGACGGCGCGATACTGCGCCGACTGGAACCCGCTGGAGTTGCCCAGCACGCCGCGGAACTCGACGTACTCCGCCGGGGTGAGGGTCGCCAGCACCGACCACTGCTCGGTGAGGGTCTTCTGGATGTGCTTGACGCGGGCGACGCATTTGAGGGCGAGACCGAGCTCGTCGGCACGCAGGTGCCGGCACGCCGCACCGAGTTCGTGCAGCACGAGCTTGAGCCACAGCTCGGTCGTCTGGTGCTGGATGATGAACAGCAGTTCGTCATGGTGCTCGGGGTTGCTGAGCGGATGCTGCGCAGCAAGCAGCGTGTCCAGTTCCAGGTAGCCGCCGTAGCTCATGCGGTCCGAGAAGTCGGTCACGACTGTGCCCTCGATGATTCGGGTGTTTCCTTCGATGCCGTCGTTCACGCCATTGAGCGTAGACGGTCGGCTGTCCTCATCGTCAGGCCCTGTCGCCGGATTCTCAGGCCGACATGGGGGAACGCACCGTATTGACCAGGGCCTTGTGGCGCGGATTTCGCAGTGCCATACTCCGCTCAGAACCGGCATGTTCGCACCCGACTGGGGAGGGGTGATGGGCCTGGCACCACTGATGGTCGGCCGTCGGCGAGTCCGTTTCGGCTCGGCCGCGCTGGCATTCGTCGTCGTCCTCGGCGCGACGATCTCGGGTGCGCCGGCGGCGTGGGCTGCTCCGCCGAGTGCCGTGCTCGTCTCGCCGGCTGACGGTGCGACGGCCACGAGCACGGCTCCCGCCCTCTCAGTCCGGGCCACGGACCCCGACAACGACCCTCTGCAGGTCACGTTCGAGGGCCGGCTGAAGGGGGCGACGGTTCCCGGGCAGACGACCGCCGAGCCGTTCAGCATCGTCGCCATCCCGGATATCCAGAACTACACCAACGCGTCGCGGGCCCCGGTCATCGCGCAGCAGGCTCAGTGGATCGTCGACACACGCGCGGAACTGAACACCCAGTTCGCCGTGCAGCTCGGTGATCTCGTCGGCACCTGGTCGTGGGCGGGACACTGGCCGTTCGCATCCGATGGCCTGAAGGTGCTCGACGACAACGGCATGCCCAACGCCGTGGTGGCGGGCAACCACGACTTCGATTACGCGACCGGAGACCACACCCAGTACGACAGGTGGTTCCCGCCGAGTCGCTATCAGAACGCGGCATGGACGCCGTCGACCGCCCGATACGGCGGGTACATGGGCCAGAACCAGTTCGGCACCGACGCGTCGGATCGCGCGAACATGAACAACTACTCGCTCTTCACTGCGGGTGGCGTCGACTGGCTCGTGCTCGGTCTCGAATGGGAGGCCCCGACGCCCGTGCTCGAATGGGCGGACCGCGTGCTGAAGGCGCATCCTGACCGACAGGTCATCATGTTCACCCACGCCTTCCTCGATGTGCCGGGCACGCGACGCACTCGGCCCGAGCGCCCCGGAGGCACGACGCCCGAGGTGATGTGGCAGAGCTTCGTGCGCACCCACTGCCAGATCCGGCTCGTCTTGAACGGACACGAGACCGACGGGGATCTCGGCGAAGCGCATCGCACCGATGACAATGCGTGCGGTCAGCCCGTCCATCAGGTCCTGACCGACTATCAAGCGCGTCCGAACGGCGGCAACGGGTGGCTCCGCTACTACCGTTTCGACCCGGCCGCGGCCACGATGACAGCAGTGACCTACTCGCCGTACCTGGGTAGCTACGAGACCGACCCGGATTCGTCCTTCACTCTTCCGTTTCCGACGGTGCCTCCGGAACCGGCACCGTTCACCCCTCTCGCGACCGTCCTGACGGCGTCGGGCGCGACCGCGACCACGACGTGGCAGGGACTGCAGCCTGACCGGGAGTACGAGTGGCGTGTCCGCGTGAGCGACGGTTCGAGCACCGAGACATCCGCCGTCTGGACGGTCAAGGCTCCGGGCGAGGTCGGCGTGCTGGCGCGGGACACGTTCGAGCGGTCGCTGTCCAGCGGATGGGGGGTCGCCGACGTGGGGGGCGAATGGACGATCACGGGGTCGCCCGCCCGGTTGCGTGTCGCAGACGGTCGCGCCTCGATGACCCTCACGTCGTCGACGGGGCAGCAGGCGAATCTGCGATCGGTTGCGACGACGCGTGCGCGGATGTCGGCGGTGTTCTCTGTCGACAAGATCGCCGAGGCGCACTACATCACGCTGATCGGACGCCAGGTCGGAGCCGAGCAGTATCTGCTGCGGGTTCGGATCGGCGCGAACGGCTCGGCGATCCTGCATGTCATGCGCGGCGGCACGGCGATCGGTGGCGCGTTCCCCGTGCCGGGTCTCACCATGACGCCAGGAGTCGCGTACCGCGCGCTGTTCGATGTCTCAGGCGTCTCTCCGACGACCCTGTCGGGAAAGCTGTGGCGCGCAGACCAGCCCGAACCGGCCGCGTGGCAGTTGACGCGCACGGACGGCACGGCAGCGCTGCAGTCGGCGGGGTCGATCGGAGTGCACAGCAGTGTGTCGTCCGCAGCCAATGCGTTCCCGCTGACCGTGACGTTCGACGACATCCGCGTCACGGATCCTTCCGCTACGGCGCCGCCGGCGAATCTGAGCCCGACGGCGGCGTTCACCCACAGCGCGCAGGGCCTGACGGTCGCATTCGACGGCAGGGGGAGTTCTGACGCCGACGGATCCATCGCGTCGCACTCCTGGTCGTTCGGTGACGGCGGATCGGCGACCGGCGCCCAGGCGTCGCGCACATATGCCGCTGCCGGCACGTACGCCGTGTCGCTCACCGTGACCGATGACGACGGTGCCGTGAACACCAAGGTGACCCAGGTCTCCGTCGCTGCACCGCCGCCTGCCGGGTTGGCCCGTGACGCGTTCGAGAGGTCGACGCTCACCGGATGGGGATCCGCCGATCTGGGCGGCGCCTGGTCGATCAGAGGAACCCCCGCCCAGTTCCGTGTCTCGGGCGGATCTGGGCACATGACCCTCGCGACGTCGACCGAGCAGCAGGCCACCCTTTCCGGCGTGACGACCACGAGGGCGCGCGTGTCGACGGTGTTCTCGGTCGACAAGGTCGCCGAGGCGCACTACATCATGCTCATCGGCCGTCAGGTCGGGGCCGAGCAGTATCTGCTGCGGGTGCGCGTCGGTGCGGACGGGTCGGCGATCCTCCACGTCATGCGGGGTGGAACGGCCATCGGCGCCGCGGTGCCGGTGAACGGACTGTCGATCGTCGCGGGGGCCGTATACAACCTCGCCTTCGAGGTGAGGGGGACATCGCCCACGACGCTCTCGGGCAAGCTGTGGCGAGACGGAACCGCCGAGCCGGTGGCGTGGCAGGTGACGCGGACCGACAGCACGGCGGCGCTGCAGGCTGCCGGAACCGTCGGGGTGCACAGCCGGGTGTCGTCGGTGGCGAATGCCTATCCGCTGACCGTCTCTCTTCGTGAGTTCTCGGTGGTCGACCCGTCGGTGCCCTGAGCGCAGCGGCCCGCTCTCGCGGAATCACGGGAGAATAGGGGGATGACTGCAGATTCCACCATCACGATGTTCGGCGCCGAATGGTGCTCGGACTGCCGCCGCACCAAGAAGCAGCTCGACGACCTCGGCGTCGAGTACACGTACGTCGACCTCGAGGCCGACCCGAAGGCCGCCGACGTCGCCCGCGACATCTCTGGCCGCACGAACATCCCCGTCGTGGTCTATCCCGACACGTCGCACCACGTCGAGCCGTCCAACGCCGACGTCGAGGCCAAGCTGCGCGAGCTCTCTCTGATCTGACGCCCTTCACCGCGAGACTGCATCGGCCCACGCCGATGCAGTCTCGCGGTGTCAGAGGGGTGGGTCTCGCCGGGCGTCAGCGCCGACCGAGGCCGCGGTATGTCCAACCGGCGTCGCGCCAGCGAGCGGGGTCGTAGCTGTTGCGCGCGTCGACGATGTTCGGCGTCGCGACGAGCGGCAGCACTGCTTCGGGGTCGAGGTAGCGGTACTCGTCCCACTCCGTCACGAGCACGACGACGTCAGCGTCGCGCACGGTGTCCTCGAACGATTCGCGGTAGTCCAGCTGCGGGTGCCGAGCCCGGGCATTCTCGATCGCAGCGGGATCGGTGACCCGGACGTCGGCGCCGAGGCCCTTCAGCCGCACCGCGACGTCGAGCGCGGGGGAGTCCCGCACATCGTCGGAGTGCGGCTTGAATGCGAGGCCGAGCATCGCGACGACCTTGCCGACCGGCCGACCGTCCAGGGCCTCGACGACGTGGTCGACGACCTTGCTGCGCCGGCGCAGGTTGATGGCGTCGACCTCTTTGAGGAACGCCACAGAGTCGGCGCGGCCGAGCTCTTCGGCCCGCGCGGTGAAGGCGCGGATGTCCTTCGGCAGGCAGCCGCCGCCGAATCCCACGCCCGCACCGAGGAACCGCCGACCGATCCGGTCATCGTGCCCGATCGCATCGGCGAGCTGCACGACGTCGGCACCGGTCACCTCGGCGATCTCGGCCATCGCGTTGATGAACGAGATCTTGGTGGCGAGGAACGCGTTCGCGGCGACCTTGACGAGCTCGGATGTCGCGAAATCGGTCACGATCAGCGGGGTGTCCAGTGCAATCACGGGGCCGTAGGCTTCGCGGAGGGCGGCCTCGGCCACGGCGGCCTGATCGGGCTCGGGCGGCAGACCGAACACGAGGCGGTCCGGAGTCAGCGAGTCCTTCACAGCCCAGCCTTCGCGCAGAAACTCTGGGTTCCACGCGAGCACGGCGCCCGAGCCCTCGATCCGCTCGGCGACCGCCTCGGCGGTGCCCACGGGCACGGTCGACTTGCCGACGATGACGTCGCCGGCTCCGATGTGCGCGAGCAGGCCGTCGATCGCCGAGTCGACGTACGACATATCGGCGGCCATGCTGTCTTTACGCTGCGGAGTGCCGACAGCGATGAAGTGGACGCTGCTGCCGACGGCATCCGCCATATCGGTCGAGAACCGCAGCCGGCCGGAGGCTACATGCGTCTGCAGCAGTTCGGGCAGGCCGGGTTCGAAGAACGGGGCCTCGCCCCGCGTGAGCGCGGCGATCTTGTCGGCATCGACGTCGACCCCGACGACGTCGTGGCCGAGTTCGGCCATGGCTGCCGCGTGGACGGCTCCGAGATATCCGCATCCGATGACTGAGATCCGCATAGATGTCCCTTCGTTGTTGGCGCTCGTCCCATCATGGACGGTGCACGCCGACATACCGGACACCCACCTGCGATCGCGCCGACCCAGAGATCGCACGGGGCACGTCGGTGAGGCCCTCGTCGCACGAGGGAGACAGTCGCGCCGTCAGGCCGATTCGACCCGGTCGACGGCGTCGGCGGCGCCGCGCTGGATGAGATCCAGCGCGCGGCGGAGCTGTGTGCTCGAGGTGTGTGCGGTGTAGGGGAAGTACACGACCTCGACGCCCACGCTCGCGAAATCACGCTCGAGGCGCAGACCCTTGTCTGTGCCGCGCCAGTCATCGCCCTTGAAGAAGTGGGTGAATCCGACGTCGCGCCACGCATCGAGCTTCTGCGGCGTCGTCTCGACGTAGACGTCGTCGACGAAGCTGATGTGGCGGACGATCTCGACGCGCTCGGCGGTGGGAACCACCGGATCGACGAGTTTCACCTGCCGCAGCATCTCGTCACTGACGACACCCGCGATCAGAACGTCGCAGTTCTCCTTGGCGTGGCGAAGGAGATTGAGATGTCCGACGTGGAACAGATCGAATGCTCCCGCGGCATAGCCGATGCGAACGGTCATTGAAGCCCCCAGAGGTGGACCCCTACCGCAACTCCCCAGCCGCGGCCCCAGATTCTGCGAGGTCCGCGTTGATCATAGCGTGCGGACTTCTGACGCGGTAGTGAGCGCCGCGACGGGCGGGTCAGCGCCGCGCGTACTCCTGGTAACGCCCGCCGAGGGCGCCCGCTGCCATACCGGCGCCACGCCACGCCGCCCGCGCTCCCCGGGCGCTGTGGCGGGGCGAGCGGGCCGCTTCGCCTGCGATCCATCGCGCGCCGCCGACGATGACGCGGGCCAGACCCCCCGCGAGCATCGTGATACGAGGCACGAGCCCTCGACTCAGCCCGAGCTCGGTCTGGGCCGAGGTCATTCCCACGCGGTACGCGCGCTGCAGAACCCACCGGCGGGTCAATCGCGCGGGGTCGACGATGTCGTAGACGAGTGCTGCCGGGCAGGAGGTGATCGTGCCGCCCGCGCGGACGAGCTGCTTGGTGAAGAAGATGTCCTCACCGCCGGACATCCCGAACCTCTCGTCGAAGCGCAAGCCGTGGGTGCGCACGAAGCGAAGATCGAGGAGCAGGTTGTTGGTCGCCGCCGCTGCCTGGGAGGCTCCGTCGTCGAAGTGAACGCGGCGGAAGAACCCACCCTCGACGATCCACTCGTCGGTGAACCCCGGCGGGAACGTCGTCTCGACGCGCCCCGACACGGCGGCGGCTCCGCTGTCCCGCCACCGAGCGATGAGCGTCTCGAGCCAGTCGGGCGACGGCAGTTCGTCGTCGTCGATGAAGATCAGCGCGTCCGCGTCGGCTGCTTCATCAAGAGCTCGGTTCCGCACGGCAGTCAGGCCGCGCGCCGGCTCCACGACATGGTCGACGCCATGCTCCCGGGCAACCGGCGCGGCCGTCGCGGCCGGATCGTTGTCGACGACGAGAATGCGCGCGCTGGTCGACTCCGCCTGAGGACGCAGCGCCGCGAGCAGAGCGGCCAGGGAATCCGGCCGTCGAAAGCTCGGGATCGCGACGACGACCTCGCTCATCGGCGCCTCCGGGTGTGAAGAGCCCGGCCGAACACTCTGACATGCGCCCTGCCGACGCCATCCCAGTCCCGCTGCGACAGGTCGGGTGTGCCGTGTGCCGCCCGTGCTTCTTCGAGGGCCAGGAGCAGCCGCGACGAGGTGAGCTCGTCGTCGTAGAGTCGCACCCATTCGGGGCCGACCTCGTCGGCGAGCGCCTCATTGACGGCGTTGCGCGGAACCAGGACAGGGCGATCGAGCGAGAGGGCCGCGAGCGCGCCGCCCGAATTGTGCATGAACCGGTACGGCAGAACGATCAGCTGCGACGTGGTGGCGATCTCGACCAGCTCGGCGTCGTCGAGGAAACGGAGGGTCGTCGTGATGCCGGGCACACGGGATGCCGCGTCCTCGACGACGCCGGCGAGCTCCGGGCTGCTCGGACGGCCGCCGATACGCAGGCTGACAGACGGTGCATCGGCGCGGGCCGTCTCGAATGCCTCGAGCAGCGTCTCGAGTCCCTTGTAGCGCCGGATGAGGCCGAAGTATCCGATCTGTCCCGGCACACGTTCGCCGCGCGGCAGGGCGGCGAACCAATCCCGGTAATGACCGTGGGGGATGAGCGTGGTACGACTGGCGTCGGGGGTCGTCGTCGTCGCGTTGAGCACGATCCAGTGATCCACACGCGCATCGAGAGCGAGCAGCAGCTTGCGCGTCGACGCGTCCACATCCGGCAGTTCGACGTTGTGCAGCGTGCGGACGACACCCGTCTTCGTGAGCGCGAGTTTCACAAGGAGCAGGCGCATCAGGGCGCGCTTGCCCCACCGTTTCCAGGCGGCGTCGCCCTCGAGCATCACCTCGGGCCAGTGCAGGTGCAGCACGTCGAATCGGGTCGTGAGCGCCCCGCGCCACGAGAAGGTGACGTGTTCGATCGAGGGATCAGCGGCCAGAGCTTGGTCCAGCATCGTGATGTACGGGTTGGTCGTCGGGCGCGGCCGTTTGAACGACTGCATGACACGGGGTGCGCGCACCGGCATCGGATCTCCGAATTCCGCGGCTCCCCCGGCCGCAGGGTTCAGGGTACCGAACGTCGTGTCGCGCATTGCCTAGGGTGGGGCGGGGAAGGGGTCGATGTGACACTCGCACGCACCGCGCTCGTCGTCGTCTCGTACGGCTCCGCCGAGCTCGTCGAGCGGAATCTGGCGCCGCTCGCCGCGGACTGGGCCGACCTCGACGTCGTCATCGTCGATTGCTTCACGACGATGGATGAGCGGGACCGCGTCCGTGCGCTGTGTGAGCGACGGAACTGGACGGCCGTGCTGCTCGATGAGAATGCCGGCTTCGGCGGCGGCGTCAACCGCGGCGCCGCGACGGCGCTCGACCGAGGAGCCGATGTCATCCTCGTCCTCAACCCCGATGCCGTCATCTCCGCCGCCGCTGCGCGTGCTCTCCGCGACGCGGCCCGGGATTCGACCGGCCTCGTCGCCCCCGTGATCCGGCGTCCCGACGGGTCGCTGTGGTCTGAGGGGATCGACCTGTACTTGGACGACGGCACGATGGCGGGCATCCGTCACCGTGATCGTCACCGGGGTCGCCCCCGCATGACGTGGGTGTCCGGAGCGTGCTTTGCCCTGTCGCGTGCGCTGTGGGAGCGCATCGGCGGGTTCGACGAGGCCTATTTCCTCTACTGGGAGGACGTCGACCTCTCGCGCAGAGTCTGGGATGCCGGCGGGGATGTCCGCGTTCTGCCCGATGTCGAGGCGGTGCACGACGAAGGTGGAACGCACGAGGACAGCACGGCCGGGCGGGCGAAATCCGGGACGTACTACTACTACAACATCCGCAACCGACTGCTGTTCGCCAGGCTGCGTTTGGACCGCGCGACCGCCGAGCAGTGGCGTCGCACCGCGCTGCGCGCGGGCTGGCAGATCGTCCTCCAAGGCGGGCGCAAGCAGCTCGTCACGTCGGTGGCCCCGTGGCGCGAGCTGGCGAGGGGCCTTCGGGATGGACGGCGAGGCGTCTCCGGGCCCGCGCGGCGCTGACGTGGTCAGGCGTGACGGCGGATGACCTCGAAGATCGCTCCGGTCATCAGCTCTGAGGTGAACCGCTGTTCCACGCTTCGGCGACCGGCCTCGCTCATCGCCTGCGCGGCGGCGGGGTCATCGAGCAGCGTGAGCACGTTCGACGCGAGCGCGCCGGGGTCACCCGCAGGACTGAGCAGACCGGTTTCGCCGTCCGCGACGTAGTCGTCCATGCCCGGGGTCCGCGTGATCGCGACAGGGCGACCGGTCGCCATCGCCTCCAGAGACACCGTCATCCCTGAGACGTGCAGGTTCGGCCGGGTCGCGATGGCCATGACACTCGCCGATGCATAGAGCTCACGGAGTTCTCTGTGCGGAAGATGCCGGATCGTCTGGACTCCCTCCGGTGGCGCCAGTGTCGACGCCGTCTGCACGACGATCTCGGCGTCAGGCCGCGTGGCGTGCACGAGAGCGAGGGCTTCGAAGAGGGTCTCGGTGTCACGGTCACGGTCACCGCCGACACTCACCACGCGGGGTGTCCTCGGGTACGGCCGAGGGGCGAAGAAGGACTTGTCGATCCCGAACCTGACGTACTCGACCGGGATGCCCGGAAGCAGGCTGCGCAGTGGCTCGATCTGCGCGTCGCTGAGCACCCAGAGGGCATCGCATCGTGCGAGCATCGCCGGCATCCTGCCCAGATCGCGACCGCGAGCCGCCGCATCGGTCAGCCAGATCACCCCACTGACGTGACGGGTGTGCGGGTGGTTCGTCATCATGCGCAGCGCGGCGTTCTCGTCCCACGTGACCCCGATGGCGGTCTTGTCGGCCGGGCGCGAGAGGTGCAGGCGTGCTCGCGCGCGGTCGATGAGACGTGGCTCGGGCAGATCGATGCTGCGCACATCGGCCCCCGCCTGCAGTCCGTCCAAGCCGTAGGGCCAACGCCCCGGCACCTCGCCGGCTTCGTGTCTGCGCTGCCAGGTCGAGATCGACCGCTCAGCAGGGAAGCCGATGTCGATCAGTGTCCCGCGATCCTCCACCTGGCCCCCCGTCACTGTGAGCGAGCCTAGCGGGATGCCGGTCTGTCAAAATGGGCCTTCCGGCACAGCAGGGGGTTCGGCAGGATGAAGCTCGCTTCACGACGAGCCCGACTCTACGAGTCGGTGCGCACGGCCCATCTGGAGAGGGCCCGCGAACTCGCGCCCGCCGCCATCGTGTACCGCGTCCGCCGGTACGACTTCGACGAGTCGCTCGCGGAGGGACTCGAGATCGTGCACGCGACACCGATCCGCGCGGCATTGCTGTTGCGCCGGTCCCGGTTGGAAGCCCTCGAGATCAACGAGCCGCTCATGGCGTCGAGTCTTCCGGCATCGGCGTTGGCCGTCTTCGCCGTCACCTTCCTTCGTCGTGGCGATCGCCCGCGGATCGTCACATACGCCATCGGGAATACCGACCCCTTCGCCGCACCGTCGCCGTCGATCAAGCGCCGCGCGCGATGGATGGTCGAACGAGCGCTGGCGCGGTACGTCTGGAAGCACGTCGATGCGATCGCTTACGGCACCGAGGGCGCTCGGGATGTGTATCGGGCAGAACTGCCGCCGTCGCGCGCGATGCGTGAGGCACTCATCCCCGCGCTGCCCGCGCGCAGCGATCTGCCGCCGACCGATCGCGCGCAGCGAATCGCCTTCCTGGGGGCATTCGTCTCCCGTAAGGGGCTCCCTCTTCTTCTGCGCGCCTGGCCCCAGGTCGTTCACGAGCGCCCCGAAGCGACGCTCACACTCCTGGGCAAAGGAACGCTGATCGAGGATGTGCGCGTCTTCGCCGCGCAGCATCCGTCGGTCGAGCTTGTCGAAGACCCGCCGCGCAGCGAGATCCGCGACGTTCTCGTGAGGTCGCTGGTGCTCGTGCTCCCCTCGCAGCCGTCGCCGACCTGGCGGGAGCAAGTGGGCCTGCCTATCGTCGAGGCCCTCGAACAGGGATGCGCGATCGTCACCACGACAGAAACCGGTCTCGCGCCGTGGCTGGCCGCCCACGGTCATGCGGTCGTGCCCGGCGACGCCGATGCGGCCGGACTCGCCCGCGCTATCATCGAGCAGATCGACGCCGGGGACCGCTCGACATCGATCGTGGCGTCACTTCCGCCGAACGACGGTCGCCTCGAGGCGGACGCATGGATGTTCGCAGACGCCGACGAACCGGCGAGGGGAACCGGAACACATGCCTGAAAACTGGCGCGGCGCGTTGCGGCGTTTGAGTGGCGCCCAGAAGGGCCACGCGCGTGGAGCGCCCGCCTACTCGGTCTACGTCAACCGCAAGATCGGTCGCGTCCTCGCGGCCACGGCCTTCGTCTGGGGCTGGACGCCGAACGGTGTGACCGCGGTGAGCGCCCTCTTCACCTTCACCGGTATCGCGCTGCTCTGCCTCGTTCCCGTGTCGATCTGGCTCGGTGTCGTCGTCGCGCTCCTGCTGGCGCTCGGCTACGCCTGGGATTCGGCGGACGGACAGCTGGCACGGCTTCGCGGCGGTGGCAGCGTCGCCGGCGAGTGGCTGGATCACTTCGTCGACGCCCTGAAGATCGCCAGCCTCCACCTGGCGGTCGCGATCGGCTTGTTCCGCTTCACGGACATCGACCCCGTGTGGCTCCTGATCCCGCTCGGGTTCAGCGTCGTCGCCGTCGTGACCTTCTTCGGGATGCTGCTCAACGATCTGCTCAAGGGCAAGAACGACGTCGCGTCGACGCATGCTCGTGGCGGGGGCACCGCCCTGCGGTCTCTGCTGCTGGTGCCGACCGACTACGGGTTGCTGTGCCTCGTCTTCGTTCTGTGGGGCGCGCCGGTCGTCTTCCTCATTGTCTACGGCATCGTGGGGCTGCTGTGCGCAGGGTTCCTGGCGCTGGCCGCGGCGAAGTGGTTCCGCGAGATGCGCGCCATCGACGCCGCGAAGGTCACGGGACCTTCGTGAGCGCGGCCATGCGCGTCGCGATGTCGGCGCGGTAGCGACCGGGCGAGAACCGCTCGCCGGCCGACGCCGCCTCGATCTCGAGGGCGGGCTGCAGCTCTTGCCACCGCTCGACGGCGTCGATGATGGCGGCGGCGAGCGCCGGTGCATCGTCCGGAGTGAACCGCAGAGCCGTCGGGATGCCTGCTGTCGCTTCGCGCAACCCGCTCGTGTCGCTCACCAGCACGACGCGTGCCGCGAGCACGCCTTCGACCGCAGTGTTTCCGAACGGCTCGTCCAGGCGGGACGGGATCACGACGATGTCGGCCGCATCGACATCCGCCCATACCTGCGGTCGGAAGCCGAGCAGCCGTACTCGCCCATCCAGGCCCAGCTCGGAGATACGCGCGCGCAGACGCTCGTCGAACCACTCGTAGCCGGTGTAGACGTCGCCGACCAGATCGAGCTCGAGCGGTCCCAGGCGGTCTGGCAGCAGGGCCAGGGCCTCGACGATGACGTCGGGCCCTTTTCGAGGCGAGAGGCGCCCGATGTAGACGAGGCGGACGGGGTCGGCGAGCGTCGGGCGAGCGGGCGTTCGGGTCGCGGGCCCTGCCACGCCGTTGTAGATGACGTTCGCGCGGTCGGCCAGGCGCGGGAACACGCTGCGCAGCACGCCGAGGCTGAACTCGCTGTTGACGACGATGTCCTGTGCGAACAGTGCGGGCGCGTAGATCCCCGCCTTCACGACGCGGGACGCGGCCTGTTCTCCTTCGTGCAGGTGCACCAGGGCGGGGACGCGGCGCGATGCCGCCGCGAGCGGCCACAGAGGCAGGGTGACGGTGCTCACGTAGACGGCATCGGGGCGATGCCGACGCAGCAGTCGCCGGGCGCGGCGGAAGCCGCGGATCGCCGAGCCGACGAGGACGCCCCAGTTGCGTGGCCGCAGGAGGGACTTTCGCAGGACGAGCCCGGGAGCCACGACGACGGTTGCCCCCGCCTCTTCGAGGGTTGCCACCAGCGGGCCGGAATCATGGAGGACGACCACGACATGCGCGCCGGAGTCCAGCATGCCGATGACGCTTTCGACCATGACGCGGTCCGAGCCGTAAAGCTCCGCGCCGGGATGGACGACCAGGTAGCGCGGGCGTCCGCGCGGACGAAGACGCATCGCTCACCCCCTGCTCGCGACGTCAGACTCCGCAATCGTAGCCTCCGGGCGGCGACGGCTTCGCGGCCGAGTCACAGCGCGACGGCAGCGCCCTGGACCGACGGGCGGCTAATATCAGGGCTCGCGGCACCGATGATGGGCGTGCGACCCCGACGGTGCGCAGGGGGAGGGGCACATGTCCGACGAAGAGCAGGCCGCCACGCGCGGACCGGCCGACGTGTCATCTCGACGCCGGACGATCACCTGGGTCGCCGTGGCCGTGGGGGTCGTTCTGATCGTCGGGATCGTGATCGCCGTCGCGCTCATGCCCCGCGATTCGACAGCCGGCCCATCCCCGAGCGGCTCCGGCTCGCCGAGTGAATCGACGTCGGCTTCGCCCTCGGCATCCGTCACCCCGGGGTCGACCCCCGCACCGTCGGCCTCACAACCCGGCGGGAACGACGCCGATCCGTTCCCCGAACTGGCCCCGGTGGGGCCGACCGAGCAGGGCGACGCGGAGGGCATCTCCGCGTCGCTCGTGCGCTTCGAGAGCGTGACCGGCGAGGTCGTCGGCCCGGGCGACGTCGTCGCCGCAGCGGTGCGGGTGACGGTCGACATCACAAACAGGGGCAACCAGCCGCTGGATTTGAACCTCGTGGTGATGAACGCCTACATGGGCCCCGAGCGTGACCCGGCAGAGACCTATGAGCAACCCGGCGGCCTGCCGGTGAGCGGCTCGCTCGCGCCGGGTGACACGGCTACGGGCATCTACCTCTTCCGCATCCCCGAGGACCGTCGCGATGACGTGACCTTCGTTCTGGACTACTACGCCGGTCAGCCTGCCATCACGTTCCGAGGTCCGATCCCATAGCAGAGGCTCTGACGGTTTGTCGAGAGTCTTGTGTCGCGCGATGTGCCCCCCCTACAGTGCCAACGTACTGGGGAAGAGCTCGTTTATCGCTGGGGTGAACGGGCAGGGGAATAAGGCCTGTCGTTGTCGACCGGTCTGCACTGCTCGCTTCAGCGAGCTGATGGGGAACAAGCCGTGGTTTTCACACCGGGCAGTATTCGAGTACCCGCGCCGCGCCGTCACGGTCACCCGTGGATGACGTCGGCGGTCGCGTTCGCAGCGACGGCCACCATGGTCGTCGGCGTATTGACGCTGACGACGGCGCCCGCGTCCGCAGACACGAACCCGCCCGAGGGGGTACCTGAGACGGTGACGTCGGTTCCGTTGCCGACGGCGCAGATCAACGGTGTCGCCTACGCACAGGCGATCGTTGGCGACAAGGTGTGGGTCGGCGGTGAGTTCACCAATGCCCGCCCGGCGGGTGCCGCGCGCAACGTGAACACGAGCCCGCGCGCGAACCTCATGGCCTACACCGTGAGCACGGGCGTCATGACCTCGTGGAATCCGGGTGCCAACGGCGGCATCCGAGCCATCGTGGCCTCGCCCGATGGGTCGCGCATCTACGTGGGCGGATCGTTCACGACGATCGCGGGCGCGAACCGCAACCGGATCGCCGCGTTCAGCAGCGCGACGGGCGCACTGCTGCCCTGGAACCCCGGCGCGAACCAAGTCGTGACCGACATCGCGACGGCGGGCAACACCGTCTGGCTGTCCGGCAATTTCACGAACGTGGCCGGAGGTTCGCGCTTGCGCGTCGCCGCCGTCAACGCCGACACCGCGGCGCTGCTCCCGTTCTCCGCCAGGCCCGTCGGCGGCAACGGCGTGCGTGCGATCGAGGTCAATTCGGATGGCTCGAAAGTCGTCATCGGCGGCTCCTTCGAATCCACCAATGGATCCACGAACCCGGGCCGCGGTCTGGCCGCGCTCAACGCCGTCGACGGCACGTCGATCGAGTGGAAGGTCAACAGCACGATCCGCAACGGCGGTCAGAACGCCGCGATCTACTCGCTCGCCTCTGACGGCGACAGCGTCTACGGCACGGGCTATGACTACTACGGCACCGAGGAAGACGGATTCGAGGGTGTCTTCCGCGCGAGCTGGACGGACGGCTCGATCGATTGGCTCCAGGACTGTCACGGAGACAGCTACGGCGTCGCGGTCGGTCACGGTGTGGTCTACAACGCCACGCATGCTCACTACTGCGGCAACATCGGCGGGTTCCCGCAGGCCGCGCCCAAGTGGACCTTCAACCACTCGCTGGCCTTCTCGAAGGATTACCTCGGCAACACCTTCGGTTCGGATCCGCACGGCTATCGCTCGTTCGTCGGGCAGCCCGCCGCAACCATGCTCCATTGGTACCCGACCTGGCAGGTCGGCGACTACACGGGCAAGCAGCAGGCCGGGTGGGATGTCGAAGCCAACGACGACTACGTCGTCTATGGCGGTGAGTTCCTGCGGGTGAACAACACCGCGCAGGAAGGACTCGTGCGTTTCGGAAAGACGTCAGCGGGAGCGGCCGCCGACGCGCCGCAGTTCACCGGCGCCGAGTGGCAGGTGAGCGCTCTTTCGCTCCGCAGGGGTGAGGTCCGCGTGTCATGGCCGGCGAACACCGACCGCGACAGCGAGACGTTGACCTACGAGCTCTTCCGTCAGGACAAGGGCGCGACGCCGATCTACTCGACCGAGCAGAAGTCGAACTTCTGGACCCGTCCCGATATGCGCTTCGTCGACACGCAGGTGGCGACGGGGGCGACCTACCAGTACCGGGTGCGCGCGACGGATGCGGAGGGCAACACCGCGACCAGCGCGTGGGGCTCGATCACCGCGTCCGACACCGCGGCCTCGGACTATGCGCTCGCCGTTCTCGATGACGGAGCGCGCCACTATTGGCCGCTCGGCGAGAACAGCGGCACCAACGCCATCAACTGGTCCGACGGTGCCGACCTGACGGTCAACACCGCGGTACGCGGTGTCTCGGGTCAGAACCTCGCGACCTCGAGCAAGGCCACCAGGTTCAGCGGTGCGGATGCATCGTATGCGGCAATGAAGGCCACCGAGCCGGGTTCTGACGTGTTGTCGATCGAGGCCTGGTTCAAGACCTCTTCGACCGCGGGCGGCAAGATCGTCGGCTTCGGCAATGCGTCGTCGGGCGGATCAGGCAGTTACGACCGCCACGTGTACCTCGACGGTTCAGGCAAAGTCACGTTCGGGGTGCACCCCGGCGGTGTGCGCACCATCGAAAGCGCTGCGGGCTACAACGACGATCAGTGGCACCACGTCGTGGCGACGCTGGGCGCCGACGGGATGACGCTGTACCTCGATGGAAAGCGCGTGTCCAACCGCGCTGACGTGACGTCAGGGCAGGGGTTCACGGGCCTCTGGCGTATCGGAGGAGACAGCCTCGGCGGCTGGCCCAATGTCGGGTCCCAATACCTTGACGGAACCATCTCTGACGTCGCGATCTACCCCGCAGTCCTGACTCGTTCCCAAGTGGATGAGCACTGGACGAAGTCGGGTCGCGCGTCGACGACCCCGGCGGCGCCGAGCGACTCCTATGGCAAATCGGTGTTCGACCTGGACCCGACGCTGTACTGGCGATTGGGTGACAGCGCCGGCCCGGCAGCGGCCGACTCCGGCCCGGACGGCATCACGGGGACGTACTTCGGAAACGTCACACGGGGCGTCTCGGGCGCGCTCGAAGGCGTGGCAGACTCCGCGGTGACGACGAACCCGAATGGTTCGGACCAGACGGGGATCGTGAGCGACGCGTCGTTTGCCGACCCGACGACCTTCTCGATCGAAAGCTGGTTCAAGACCGACTCGACGACGGGCGGAAAGATCGTCGGGTTCGGCAACTCCCGAACAGGCACGAGCAGTGCGTACGACCGTCACGTGTACATGTCCGGCGATGGTCGCGTGAAGTTCGGCGTCTGGACGGGTGAAGCGCGCGTCATAGAGAGCGCCGCGGGCTTCAACGACAACCAGTGGCACCATGTCGTAGCGCAGATGTCGGCGGGCGGCATGCGGCTCTTCCTCGACGGGCGACTGGTCTCGAGCGATCCCAATACGAGCGCACAGGGTTACGCGGGGTACTGGCGCGTGGGTGGCGACAGCAGTTGGGAGGGCGACGTCTATTGGCGCGGCTCGGTCGACGAGGTGGCGATCTACCCCATCGCGCTCACGCCGCGACAGGTCGAGGAGCACTTCGATCTGGGCGACACCGGCGTCATCAACGCCAACCCTGAAGCCAACTTCTCCAGCATCGCCGATGCCCTCTCGGTCTCGTTCGATGCCTCGTCATCGCTCGATGCCGAGGGTCCGATCGCGTCGTACGCGTGGGACTTCGGCGACGGTTCCACCGGCTCCGGACAGACCGTGGCGCACACCTTCGGGCACAGCGGTTCATGGGATGTCACGCTGACCGTCACAGATGCCCGCGGGGCGACCGGGACCATCACGCGGACGGTTACCGTCGCCGGCCCCAACGTGCCGCCGGTGTCGTCCTTCACCACATCGGTCACCCACCTCGCGGCGGCATTCGACGCTTCGCAGAGCTCCGACGTCGACGGCACGATCACCGGGTACTCCTGGGCGTTCGGCGACGGCAGCAGCGGCACCGGACCGAATCCGTCACACGATTACTCCGCGCCCGGGACCTACACGGTGTCGCTGACGGTGTCCGACGACAGAGGGGGATCGAGCCTCTCGCAGCAGAGCATCACGACGACGGCGGCACCGGGAACCCCTGCCGACGCATACGGGGCCGCCGTGTACAGCCAGTCTCCGACGATCTACTGGCGGCTCGATGAGACCTCGGGCGCCACGGTCCGGGATTCCGGCACGCAGGACAACCCGGGGACCTTCTATGGTGACGTCGAGCGGGGGGTCGCGGGCGCGCTCGCCGCAGACAACGCGGCGGTGACGCTGCGTCCGGACGGCGATCAGCAGACCGGCGTCTCCAGTGCGCGACGCTTCTCGAACCCGACGACTTTCGCGATCGAGGCGTGGTTCAAGACCGACTCCACGGTCGGCGGCAAGCTCGTGAGCTTCGGCAGCGCGCAGACCGGCACGAGCTCGAACCATGACCGCAACCTCTACATGACCGGCGATGGCCGCGTGAAGTTCGGCACATGGGTCGGTGAGATCCGGTCGGTGGAGAGCGGAGCAGGACTCAACGACAACGCGTGGCACCAGGTGGTGGCACAGCTGTCCTCCGGAGGCATGCAGCTCTTCATCGACGGCGAACTCGTCGCCACCAACGACAACACGCAAGCCGAAGTCAACAGCGGCTACTGGCGCGTCGGCGGCGACACCCCGTGGGAGGGCGCGACGTACTGGCAGGGCTCGATCGACGAGGTCGCCATCTACCCTGCTCCTCTGTCTGCCCAGCGCGCAGCAGATCACTACGAACTGGGCAGGAACGGGTTCGTGAACCAGCACCCGACGGCGAGTTTCACGAGCGCCCCGACGGATCTCGTGGTCACGTTCGATGCCGGCGGTTCGAGCGATCTCGACGGCCCGATCGCCTCGTACGCGTGGGACTTCGGCGACGGGGGCACGGGCACGGGCGCGGTCATCACGCACTCGTACACCGCTGCCGGAACGTATCAGGTGACGCTCGTCGTCACGGATGGTCAGGGGATGACCGATGAGGTGACCGGTCAGGTGACCGTGCTCGCGCCGAACGTGCTCCCGACGGCCTCCTTCACGAGCACGGTCGACACCGCGCTGGGTGTCACGGTCGACGGCAGAGCCAGCTCCGACCCGGACGGCTCGATCGTGTCGTACGCGTGGGACTTCGGCGACGGCCAGACAGCAACGGGCGCGACTGCTTCGCACACCTATGCGAACGAGGGCGTCTACACCGTGACGTTAGTCGTGACCGACGACCGTGGCGGCGCCGCGACGATCTCTGCGCAAGTGACCGTGGCCCTGCCGCCCAACCACGCACCGACCGCTGCGTTCACGTCGCGCGTGACGGGCCTCGACATCGCGGTGGACGCATCCACCAGCACGGATTCCGACGGATCCATCGAGGGGTTCGCGTGGGACTTCGGCGACGGAAGCACGGCCACGGGCGTCGAGGCCGCGCACTCCTACGCAGAGGCGGGAACCTATACCGTCACGCTGACGGTCACCGATGACGACGGTGCAGCGAACCAGACGAGCGAACAGGTGGTCGTCGTTGCTCCGCCGACCACGAACGTGATCGCCAGGGATGCCTTCGAGCGCACGACGGCCAACGGCTGGGGAACCGCGGAACAAGGGGGCGCGTGGAGCGTGTCGCCCCTCGCCGGTCGGTTCGCTGTCACCGGTGGCGCGGGCGTGATGACGCTGTCGAGTGCGGTCACCCACCAGGCCAATCTGGCGGCGGTCAGCAGTTCCAGCACGCGCCTTGCCACCACGTTCTCGGTCGACAAGATCGCCAACGCGCAGTACATCTCGTTCG
>NZ_JBYHFM010000005.1:0-256230 GCF_057669765.1 Microbacterium sp. Y832
GCAGAAGGATTACCAACGGCTACACCACGCATTGGGGCTTGACCGGTGAGCAAAGTGTCACATATGAGCGAGTTGGTCAGCGCATACCCGCTATTTAGGGCAGCAGAGTACTTCCGTAAGTGTGGCTGAGAGCGTCTTCACCCGAGGGTGATCTTCATTGTCACCCGGGTGATCTCTGCACTGCCCGATATGCCTAGTTGTCAGAAGGCTGAGTGTGGTATTTCGCTGCTATTTGCTTTCTTGCATGCACGCGCGAAATGCTGCAAATATGCACGTGATTCTGCGGACGACGCGAAACCAGACGTGCATGTGCCGGCCCGCTTCAGCTATCGCCGCTCTGACATGATCGGCATCCATCCGGGTCTGTGATTGCGAATTAACAAGGGGGAGGTGGCCACTTCCATTTCACCCAGCGTGCAGATACCTTCGGCCAACACGGACCGGCTTTTCATTGGCGGACGACCGAACACACAGGGAGCGAACGTGGAGATCAAGGATAAATGCGCGCACAAGACACGCCGAATGGGAGTTATCGCTGTTGCGGCTCTCGTCGTTAGCGGCGGCTTCTGGTTGGCGGCACCTGCGAGCGCGCAGACTGTGCACGCAACGTTCGACGTCTCCTGTACTCAGGGGTATGTCAATGAGGGGAACCCATTCGCGGTTGGTGTCGAGGTCGACGTGATTCTGCCGGACACGATCCATGCTGGAGACACTGTCTATCCCGAGGTCACCGTAGACCTCGAGCTGCCTGCCGAGGTCACCGAAGCCATCCTCGACAACGGTTACCAAACCATGGAAGGCTTCGTCAATGTCACGGTGGACATCACCGCGCCGGACAACACGTCAAGCCCGCTGACAGCAACGAACTTTCCGTTGCCTCTCACCACCGTCCCTGACCCGGCAGCACCATTTCCGATCGTGGCCTCGCCATCCTTTCCGGCGTACACGTTCGGCCCGTCGGGTAGCTACCTGATTCACGTACAGGGGTCGGCGGTGACCATCACGGGGGTTACCGTGAGCGAGCCCGGCGGCGGCACCTTCACGTTGGGTGACTTCGGTTGCACCGTGGACGGAATTATCGAAGTGGGAGCGATCGAAGTGCAGGATCCGTCACAACCTGCTCCGCCGGCACCGGACCGCCCGAGCCGACCGGCGCTACCAGTGGTTTCCGGATAGCAATCGCGATGAACACTCTCGGCGGCCTGGGCTTGCGCGCACGGCATGCAAGCCCAGGCTGGCGGAGGCTCCCACCGTCTGGTGTTCTTGCGCTCGCCCTGATCATGATGCTTGCCAGCTGCGCGAACCCGGCGCCCGTCGCCGAACGTATGAACCAGGACGCCTTTCGTGACCAACCCACGCTCGCGCCGAAGGCTCCACTCAGCGACGACCAGATCGCGCTTCTGCCTGAAGCCTCCTACGACGCCGTGATCCCCGGACTACTTACCTACTCCGATTCGGCTCGGACCTCCGCAACCGCATACATGGTCGAGTCCGATGTGCCACTCTTTGGAGCGGATCGCTCTGAACCTGTTGCGCGGTTCGCCGCGGTGAACTTTCTCGGCGAGCCCTCAGTGCTGGTAGAGATTCTGAGACAAGGTGACTGGTCGTTGATACTCACGCCATCACGTCGCGAGCTACCCTCACAGCGCTCCGCCAGCGCTTCGACTCCGCCCGCGGCGCAGACCGCAGCATGGGTACGTAGCGATAAGCTCCGCAATCCGCGCCCGATCACGTCGCAGATCGTTGTCGTCGTGTCTGACGAGACGCTCACCATCCTGGAAGGTGACGCCGTTCAACACGTGTTCGAAGTGGGTGTAGGCACTCCAGAAACCCCGACGCCGGTCAACGTCTTGGGGTATCTGCAGGCCCAATACCTGGACCCCGCCCAACAGCAGGACACGCACCGAATCCAGCTGACGTCTTTGCACGCAACCGCTGCTGATGAGCCATACGGAGGGAGTGTCGGCGGGCTGATCGGCATTCATTATCAACAAGTGGCCCGCGGTGCGGTTTCCCACGGATGCCTCCGCCTCGGCGCGGAAGCCATTGAAGCCGTCGACGCTCTTCCTTTGGGGACGCTCGTCACGATCCTGCCGTGACGCGTCGGCGCCATGGCGACGTGGTGAATCGGGCGTCACACGTGCCCACATTTTGCCCACGAACGTCCGCGGTTAGCGGGTTACCGAGTGGGTGAGTGTGCGGCGAAATGCCGCGTGATTCCGCGGCAGACGCCGCCACGACAACCCAATGTCCAGAACCGCGACTTCTTCTCGGGATCCGGTTCGTCGTACGTCATCGGCAAGGCCGAAGCGACCGAAGACGACGACTGGGACTTCTAGAAGCCTTCGCGGCGCCGCGAGTCGCCGTTTGCGCGCTGACGCAGTCGTGGCGGGACGCCCCGTCGTGGGACGAGACGGCTACGCCGGCCCGAGTTGCACAAGGCACTGCGCGCGGTTTGGGAAAGCCCCAGGCAAACCTCGGCCGTGACGGCGGACGCCGCCGTAGCTAGGCTCGACCCACGCCGCCGGAGGCGTCACCGGAAGGATCGCCGTGCCACGCTTCGACCTGCCCGAATCCGAGTTGCGGACCTACCGGCCTGAGGTCCGCGAACCTGCCGACTTCGACGACTTCTGGGAGCGCACGCTGACCGAAGCGCGGGCGGTCGGCGACGCCGCCGTGCTCACCCCCGTGGCCACGGCGCTGCGGCACATCGAGGTGTACGACCTCGTCTTCCCTGGCTTCAGCGGCGACCCGATCCGCGCCTGGTACCTCCGCCCGGCGGGCGTCACGGGACGCCTGCCCGCGGTCGTCGAGTTCCTCGGCTACGGCGGCGGTCGCGGCCTGCCGCACGAGCGCCTCGCGTGGGCGGCATCCGGTCGTGCACACATCGTCATGGACACGCGCGGGCAGGGCGCCACATGGGGCGGCGGCGGGGACACCGCCGATCCGCACGGCACCGGTCCAAGCGTGCCGGGACTCATGACCCGGGGCATCGAGGACGCCGAGGACTACTACTACCGCCGGCTCATCACCGACGCCGTCCGCTGCGTGGACGCGGCGCTCGGTCTCGACGGCGTCGACCCGGACCGGGTGGCCATCACGGGCATCAGTCAGGGTGGCGGGCTCACCGTCGCGGTGAGTGGCCTTCACCCGCGGCTGGTCGCCGCGATGCCGGACGTGCCCTTTCTCTGCCACTTCGAGCGGGCGGTGGGGATGACCGACACGGACCCCTACGCCGAGATCGTGCGCTATCTCGCCGTACACCGCGGCAGTGGTGATGCCGAGCGGGTGTTCAACACGCTCTCGTACGTCGACGGCGTCAACTTCGCGCGGCGGTCCTCCGTGCCGGCGCTGTACTCCACGGCGATCCTCGACGACACCTGCCCGCCGTCGACGGTGTTCGCCGCCTTCAACCACCTCGCCACCGCAGACCGCCGCATCGACGTCTATGGCTTCAACCGGCACGAGGGCGGCGAGGTCTACCGGTTCCCCGCGCAGGCTGCCTTCCTCGCCGCCCTCGGCTGCTGACCGGCGCGGCCTCAGGCGGCTGATCTCCGTGTCGCGGAGCGACGAGTCCCGACCACCCGGATGCTGCCTACCGTGCCAACCACTGCGACGACGCCGCACAGCGGCTGCCAAAGACGCATGTCACTGCCGCGGGCGGGTGACGTGCGGGTGAACTCCGATTTCACCCTTGTCGCTGGTTTCCCGCGGCGTCTACCGTGTGGCGTACAGAGAGGGTTGTCCCCAGCTTCCCTCTCACTTGGTGCACTGCCTGCTGCGAGAGCCGGGTCAGGACCGGTCAGTCAGCGGAAGGGCGGGCCCGGGTGACGCCAAGCGCCCGGGCCCACCGCACCTCGCTCGGGCTGACGGCCGCCAGGCGGAAGAGCGCCACTTCGGGTGGCGAGGACATCGCGGTGACCCGCCCGCGTCGTCTGTCATCGGCGAGGCCGCAGCCACCAAACCATGGGTGCCCGGCGTTCGTCGCTCTGAACGTGGTTGGTGGGCGCTGACGCGATTGGTAGCGTTGCGGGTGAAGTCTCGGCGCCGGCAGCGTCCCGTCGACCGCGACCCTTCACACCCGGAGCAGCGATCGACATGCAGAGTCGTACGAGAGAGAGCGCGCTTTCGCGCCCACCTTTCTGTGCGACCGGCGTGGATGACCTCGACTCCGTCTCTCTGATCCCTCCGGCGAACGATCACGTGCCGACGGGGAGCGCCACCCGGGCATCACGAGGCCCCCGTGTCCTGCGGGGTGTGCTGGCGGCATCCGTCTCGACCTTCATCGCCCTCTTGTCGCACGTCGCGGGGGGCGGCGAGATGCCCGGCTGGGCCGGTGTCATCGTGCCGTGGCTGCTCGCGGTCATGGTCTGCACGCTGCTGACCGGTCGGTCCCTCTCGCTGTGGCGACTGTCGGCCGCGGTCGTCGCGAGCCAGGCCCTGTTCCACGAGCTCTTCGTCCTGGGGATGTCGCGCGGGTCCGGTGCCTCGTCGCCGGCACTGTTCACCCATCACGTCACCGCGTCGACAACCGTGTCGGCGCCCGGAGTCGCGCCGGACGGAGTGACGATGTGGCTCGGCCACGCAGTCGCCGCAGTCGTGACGCTCGCCGTGCTGTACCGCGGCGAGCGCGGTGTCCGCCGGCTTCTCGCCCTGGCAGGTGACGTCCTGCATGCGGCGACCCGGCGCCTCGCGTCGGTCAGCGTCGTGCTCGCACCGCGCCGTATCGCCGCCGTCGCCATCGAACGGCGCGCGATGGCTCCGCTCGGATGGCACCCCTCTTCGCTCGCGCGGCGCGGGCCCCCTCTCTTCGTATCGGTCTGATCTCTCCTCCGGAATCCTTCGGAGGGTGACCCCCGTCGCCTGCTCCGTGAGCAGGTGACACTCGTCCGCTGCGTCACGACGTGACGCGTGATCGAAGAGGTTTGTCATGTCCCGTTTTCGCATGCTCGCGGCGGGGGTGGCTGTGGCGATGTTCGCGGTCTTGTCCGCGGCCGACCCGGCATCCGCGCACGACAAGCTCATCGCCAGTTCGCCCACGGCGGGCGAGGCACTCGCCGAGGCACCTGCGGCGGTGTCGCTGACGTTCTCGGGCGACGTGCTCACCACCGGCGCGGTCGTCGTGATCGTCGACGCCGAGGGCGCCGACTGGATCGCCGAGGCGCCCGTCCCCGAGGGCAACGAGGTCACCGCCGAGGTGCGTCCCGGAATGCCCGAGGCCGGATACGAACTGCGCTGGCGGGTCGTGTCGGACGACGGCCACCCGATCTCGGGCATCATCCCGTTCACGGTCGGCGATGGCGAGCCGTTGGCGCGCGCCACGGATGCGGGGTCAGGGGCCGGGGCGGTCGCACCCGATAAGGCGGGCGCACCCGAGAACGCCGGCGCACAAGAGAGTCAGGCCACACAGGAGAACCCCGCGCTGCGGACGGTTCTCATCGGCGCGGGCGGAGCGATCGTCGCGGTCGCCCTGTTCGCGCTCTTCCGATTCCTTCGTCGGCACCGATCCGGTGTCGACACCGGCGGCTCCCATCGATGAGTCGTCGAACCATCTGTGAAAGGCACACCCCCGTGATCATCAAGAAAAACATCGCCCTCCGCGCCGGGATCCTGCTCGCTGCGGCATCCTTCGCTCTCACCGGCTGCGCGTCGAGCGCCGCTCCCGCCCCGGAGCCCGCCTACGCCGAGACCGTTTCACCCGCCGCGGACTCGATCGAGATCGCCGACGCGTGGGTGAAAGCGGTCGACGGCGGGATGTCCGCCGCGTTCGGTGAGCTGACGAACAGCAGTGACGCCGACGTCACGGTCATCGGAGCCGAGGCGGCAGTGTCGCCGATGCTCGAGCTGCACGAGACGGTCGCCAACGACACCGGCGAGATGATGATGCGTCCGGTCGACGGCGGCTTCGTGATCCCCGCATCCGGAATGCTGACGCTCGAACCGGGGGGCAACCACATCATGCTGATGCAACTCACCCAGCCGCTGCACGCCGGAGACGAGCTCGCCCTGACCCTCCTCCTGTCCGACGGCTCCTCGTTCGAGTTCGTCGCCCCCGTGAAGGACTTCGCCGGAGCGAACGAGAACTACGACGGGGACATGGAGATGGACCACAAATGAGCCGCGGCCGGGACGACATTCCCGGCCGCCGCAGCGCGACCCGGCGACAGTTCCTCCTCGGAGGCGCTGTCGCCGGTGTCGGCGCAGCAGCGGCGGTCGGCATCGACCTCGTCGTCCGTTCACAGGACCCGGCGCCTGCCCCGGCGGCATCCGTGCCCCTCAACGGCGACACGACGGTCCCCTTCCACGGCGCCCACCAGGCCGGCATCGACACCGACGCGCAAGCGCACGGGGTCTTCCTCGCCCTCGATCTGCTGCCCGGGACCGATCGGGACGGACTGCGGCGGATGATGCGGATCCTCACCGATGACGCCGCCCGCCTCACACAGGGTCAGGGCGCACTGGCTGACACGGAGCCCGAACTCGCCGTCTCGCCCGCGCGGCTGACGGTCACGTTCGGCTTCGGCCCGGAACTCGTGAGCCGCGCCCAGGGAAAGGCGCCTTCCTGGCTGCGCCCCCTGCCGGCCTTCACGATCGACCGGCTGCAGCCGGAGTACAGCGACGGCGACCTGCTGATCCAGGTCGCCGCCGACGACCCGCTCACGGTCGCACACGCGTCGCGGATGCTGCTGAAGGATGCCCGCAGCTTCGCGACCCTGCGCTGGTCGCAGCAGGGGTTCCGTCGCGCGCACGGGACCGTGAAGCCCGGCACCACGATGCGGAATCTGTTCGGCCAGGTCGACGGCACTTCGAACGTCAGCCCCGGCACGCCGGACTTCGACCAGGTCGTGTGGAACACCGACGGGTGGATGGCCGGCGGAACAAGCCTCGTGATCCGTCGCATCGACATGAACCTCGACACGTGGGACCGCCTCGACCGAAGCGGCCGAGACCAGTCGGTGGGCCGCTTCCAATCCACCGGCGCGCCGCTGACCGGAACAGACGAGTTCGACGAGCCCGACTTCACGGCAACCGACGCGATCGGCTTCCCTGTGATTCCGGAGTTCTCGCACCTGCGGCGTGCACGCAGTGACAACCCCACCGAACGGATCTTCCGTCGGGCATACAACTACGACGACATGCCCGTCGCGGGGGAGATCTCGAGGGCCGGACTGATCTTCGTCTCCTTCCAGGCCGACGTCGATCGTCAGTTCACCCCGATCCAGCGGCGACTCGATGAGCTCGACCTGCTCAACGAGTGGACGACGCCGATCGGCTCGGCCGTCTTCGCCGTACCACCGGGCTGCGCGGCGGGCGGCTACATCGGGGAGGGCCTCCTGACGTGACCGCTCGGCCCCCGGTCGGTCGGGTTCTCCCGGATGCCCGCACATGATGCTTGTTCTCGCGGAACGCGCACCGCTATTGTGAGCGCACGTCGGCCGCGCATGGGGATTGCGGCTGCCGCTCATCTGGGGGAACAGTGCCGTTTCTTAAAGGCGCGCGCATCGAAGGACTCGACGTCCTGCGCGGCATCGCCATCTTGCTCGTGCTCATCCGGCATTCGTATCCGGAGGTGACAAGCGCGGGGGGATTGATCGGCGTCGTGGTGTTCTTCACCCTGAGCGGCTATCTCATCACGGGGCTCCTGATGTCGGACCTGCGGCGGTACGGAAAAGTGCGCTACGGGCGGTTCTATCGGAACCGCGCGATCCGCCTCGTTCCTGCACTGGTCTTCCTGCTCATCGGGTTCGTCATCGTCGAGGGGGTGCTCAACATCTCCGACACCCGCCCACAGGTGGTCCGCACGGTCATGGTCGCTCTCACGTACACGATGAACGTGCCGTTCTTCAGTCACGGCAGCGGCAATATGAGTCACCTGTGGACCCTCGCCAACGAAGAGCAGTTCTACCTGGTGTGGCCTCTCGTCTTGGCGATCGGACTGCGGTGGAAGCGCCTTCGGCTCGTTGTCGCTGTGACGGCCGTGCTCATCTTCGCCGGCAACTGTCTCTGGCTCACGCTCGTCGCCCCCGATTACTGGCTGACCTACAACGCTGTCACCACCTGGACGATCGCGATGGTCATCGGAGCGGCGGCGCAGCTCGGGCAGCATCACATCTCGCGTTACGTGTACGGGCGCCGTGCGACCGCCGGCGCCTGCCTGGGTGGGCTGGCGCTGATCGTCTATGCCGTCGTTCCGGGCGCGAAGGAGCTCCCCGCGACCTACTACGTCGGAGGAATCGTGATCGGTCTTCTGACCGTTGTGGTGCTGTGGAAGCTTCGCGATGTTCCCGTCGTGCCCCTGGCCGTGAAGCCCCTCCTGGGGCTCGGAGCGATCTCGTACGCCGCCTACCTCTGGAACTACCCCCTGACCTGGTGGCTTCGCGACGCGGGCTGGGAGTACTGGCGGATCGGCGCTTTCGTGCTGACGATCCTCGCGGCGACGGCCTCGTGGTTCCTGGTCGAGAAACCGTTCGACAATCTGAAGGCGGGACTCGATCGTCGCTCGACTGGCGACCCCCGAGCCGGTCTTCGCCGCCGAACCCGAGCACCGATGAGCCTCCGCGCCGACCCGCGCGGGAGCGCGATAACGTGGCAGGCATGAAGCGCCCCCTGTCTCTCGCCGCGGTCGCCCTCGTCTTCGTGCTCACCGGCTGTGCAGCGTCTGATCCCTCGCCGACGGCCACGCCGAGCGGAACCGCGACGGTGTCCGCCACTCCGACTCCGACACCGGCTACCGAGACACCTGCCGCCGAGACGCCGGCAGCGGATGCACCCACTGAGACAGCGCCGCCGGCCGACGCGCCGGCAGAGGGGGACACGCTGGCGTCTTTGAGCATCGTCGCCCCGGAAGCCACGGGCGTGCGGGAGACCGAACCGGGGCGGTGGGAGATCTCCACCAGCATCCCCACGCCGCGCGGCGAGCCGGGCAGCCCCGAAGCGCAGGCGGCTCTCGCGCTCTGCGAAGAAGCGGTTCGCCTCGGAGCGACCTCCGTCTCGGTCCTCGATGACACCGGCGCGGCGCTCGTTCTCTATGGACACCCCTCGTCGGGTGACGCCTGCACCGCGATGTGACGATGATCCGCGCCACGGATCTTCAGAGATGAGATGAGAGTGAGCCGATGAGGGCGATCGCACGCTGGCTGCTGGCCGGATCCATGGTTTTCGCCGGCATCAGTCACCTGTTCTGGGCGCGGAAAGAGTTCCAAGCGCAGGTGCCTGACTTCACGACCCGAGTCATGGACAAGGATGCCGTCGTCGTGGCATCCGGTGTCGTCGAGGTGATGCTCGGTGCGTCTCTGGTCGCACTGCCGCGCTCGCGTCGCACGCTCGGGGTGATCCTCGCCGCGTTCTTCATCGCGGTGTTCCCTGGCAACATCGAGCAGTGGCGCATGCGGCGTGACGGTTTCGGACTCGATACCGACCGCAAGCGCCTCGTCCGGCTGTTCTTCCAGCCCCTGCTCGTCGCGTGGGCGTTCTGGTCGACGCGCGACAGCGTCAGCCGATGAGGCCGATGAGCGTGTCGAGGCCCATCCCGTAGTTGATGCGCACCGTCGGCAGGGCGAGCTTGTCGGTTCCGATCGTCACAGAGCCCGGTTCGATCGTGCGGGCCAACTCCCAGCCGGCTTGCCGCAGTGCTTCTTTCGAGGTGTCGTTGTAGTGCCCGAAGGGATAGGCCATGACCTCCTTCACCCCGAGGGTCGCGCCCGACATCTCCATGTCGGCGACGATCTCGGGCACTGACCAGTTCACGATGCGTCCGTCGCCGTTCGCGCCTGCCTGGTGCATGTCGTGCGTGTGGGATCGGCGCAGCACGTAGGACGACGGCGCAGGATCCTGCCGGTAGGCCGTGACCATGAACGAGGTGGCGAGCACCTGGTGGGCGTCGATGACGGGCACGGCGAGATCGAACCACGACTGGTCGGCGTCGTCGTCGGTCACGATGACCGAGCGGTTGGGCAGGAAGAGTCGCCCGTCGATGAATGCGGAAAGCTCATCCCAGGTCGGCAGGTAGAAGCCGGTGGACGCGATGTAGGCCATGTGCGCCTCGAAATCCCCGATGTACGCGTAGTTGCCGCGCAGCCAGCCTGCTTCGCCCTCGGGCTTCGCGGTGAACTGGTGGTACATGAGGATCGGGATTCGAGCGCTCTCTGCGGCGTTGAGTTCGGGGGTCGTCCACGAGCCGTGCAGCGTGACCTGCTGGTCGGCGCAGACGACGGCCTCCGACCCGTTGACTCGCCCGGGCACCGCGTAGGCCGCGGCATCGGCCGGTGTCGCGTACCAGCCGGCGAAGACGGCGCCGTCCTGCGTGGGAATCGGCAGCCCGGTGTAGAGCGCCCCCTGGGTCTGCAGCATCGGGGGATCAGCGATCCCGGGGCCTGCGAAAGCGACGGAGCACGCGTTCGGGTCGTCGCTCGACGCGAGCAGCTGCTCCTGCGGCGTGAGTGGGGTGGGTGTGGGCGTCGGGGTGGGGGGAGGGCTGAGCGAGGGTGCTGAGGGAGAGGCTGTCGACGAACGGCCGGCGTCGGTCGCGGTGGCCATCATCGCGACGGCCACGGTCGCACCCACGAGGATGGCCGCCGCCCCCAGCACGGCGACCGTGATCGGTCGGCGGCGGTCAGGGCGAGGGGGGTGGGCGGTGCTGCTCAACGCGGTCCCTTCAGCGGCAATGTACTCCGGCGCCGCCCTGTCGGGAGGCATCCCGCAGATGACTGTGCGTCAGCACCAGTTGTACCGGAGTTCGAGGCGCGCCGCGCGACGCGCGTGCATCGGCCCTGAGCACCCGCCGCTCGAGCAAAGATCGCTTGACCCATCGGGCGTGGCAGGGCACGCTGGGCGACGAGATGGAAGCCAGCGCGGAACGTGTTCGAAAGCCCGCCCGATCAAGGGTCGCCGGAGCAGACGGATCGTTCATCGCGGGCCCGGCGATACCCGTCGCGAGCACGTCGCTGCAGCGCACGTATCGCTACGTCCGGCTTTCGCTCGTCGGCATCGTGGTGCTGCTGGCCGCCTCGCTCACGGCGCTGTGGATCGACAGCGGTCCGCTGGGCTCGGTGAGCGCGGCGTACTACACCGCCGCCGGACCGGTCTTCGTCGGCGGGGTGTTCGCCGTCGCGCTCGCGCTGCTCGTGCTGTCCGGACGCAGCTTCGGCCAGGTGTCTCTCGACCTGGCGGCGGTCGTCGCGCCCCTGATCGCGATCGTGCCCACACCGGTCTTCGCGGGGGATGTGCCCGGGCTCGCCGTGGAGTGCCCCGGCGGCGTCGAGCCGTGCGTGCCCGAGGCCTTCGCGCAGGCGGTCGGCAACGGCATGACGGCGTTGCTGGTCATCGGGGCCGTGGGCTGGGGGAGTGTGCTCGTGCTGGCGATCACCGAGCGCACGGTGTCCCGACGGCTCCCCACGCTCGTCGTCTCGGGGGCGCTCATCGCCGCCACGGCGGTGTGGTGGTTCGTGGCCCCCGACGGCTTTCTGCGGGTCGGTCACGTCATCGCGGCGGCCTCGTTCTTCGGGTTCATCGCGCTCGCCGCGCTCGCGTCCGCGATCGACGCCGGCCGTGCGCGTGCGTTCGGCTATCGAGCCGTCTATCTCGCGATCACGGTCGCGATCATCGCCGTGCTGCTGGCCCTGCTCGCGGTCGTCATCGTCGGCTCTCTCGGCGGAGGGGTGCCTGAGCTGTGGGGTGTCTCGCCGGTCTTCCTCGGCGAAGCCCTCGCCCTTGTCCTGTTCGCCGCTTTCTGGATCGCACAGACCGTCGAGACGTGGAACGATCCCGACCCGACGTTCCGCTCGGGGGCCGTAGGCAACCGGTTGTCGGCACAGCGCTAGGCTGTGGAACCTTATGCCTTTTATCTCGGTTCTCGTCGTCGGAGTGATGGTGTTCTCGCTCGTCGACATCATCCGTCGTGACGACTTCCAGGTGAAGCACCTGCCCAAGACGATGTGGATCATCATCGTGATCCTGCTGCCGATCATCGGCAGCATGCTGTGGTTCACGCTCGGTCGCGTGTATCCCGAAGACGGCCCGCGGATGCCGCGCACCGCGCCGCGTCCCCGGGCGCAGCCCGCTCCCGCACCCGCGCCCATCCGTCACGATGTGCGCACGACCGAGGAGCAGCTCGCCGCGCTCGAGAGGGAGATCGAAGAGGACCGGCTGCGAGCCGAACTCGCGCGGCGTCGGCGCGAGCAGTCCGGCGAGAACGCCTGACCGTCAGCGACGCGCGGGACGCACCTTGCGGTACGGGTGGGTCGTGACGCGCTTCGTGGCGTCGGCGATCGTGTCGGCGTAGGAACGTGAACGCCGGGCGATGCCCATCAGGCGCTTCGTCGTGCGGGCCGCGGCGCGCAGGTTCATCGGTCGCCCTTCGATGCCGTACAGCAGCAGAGCCCACTCCGGCAGCACCGACAGCACGCCGTCCTGCACGATGATCGTCGTCCACACCGTGATGGGGTTCCCCCGCAGTGACGGCGCGCGGAGCGCCCGGGTCACCTCGGCGGCCGGCAGGGTCAGCGCGAGCCAGCCGGTCTGCGCGTTGATGTACGACTCGAGGTCGGCGCGGGTGCGGGGCAGCAGCGCCTCGTCTTCGATGCCGACAAGACGCGCTGCGATCAGCTGCTCGACGATGAACTGCTCCTGCTCGGCCGGGGTCAGTTCGAGCCCGAACTCCTCTGAGACGCGCAGGAGCGCGTAAACGAAGGTGTTGTGGGTCCACGCGAGCCACTCGGGCTTGTCGGCCCGCAGCACCTCACCGGTGTCCGGCGAGGTCCACGTCGCGTGGGCGTGCATGCGGCGCACCGAGGCCGCGGCGGCGTCAGCATGCGCCTTGTCGCCGAACACGACGGTGTCGAAGTACCGCCCGGTGCGCTCGTCGCGTCCGGCCGCGTCGCCGTGCGACTCGGTCGCGGCGTAGAACAGGCGCATCATGCTCGGGTTGAGGGCCTGCATGATGAGAGCCGCCATTCCCCCCAGCTTCGACGTCGGGTCCGAGAAGATCCGCCACGAGATGCTCTCGGGGCCGAAATAGCCGTCGTCGGCGCGCTCGGCGTCACGGGGTGCAGCGGTCATCGTCATGGGGCCTCCAAAGGCGGAAAATGGACAGCATTTCCGACTTTATCGGCGCGCGGGATGCGAGCTCCGCCACCGCCTCGGACGGCGTGTCACCGACGCGTGGACGCGGTGACCGTGAACTTCGCGTTGCGCGCGACCTGACGGGTCGGACCGACGATCTTCTCGAGTGCGGCGCGGTAGCGAAGGCCCGAGTTGAACACGGTCCACAGCTCGCCGCCGGGGCGGAGCACCCGTGCGGCATCCTGAAAGAACCGCCGTGCGAGGTCTTCCGTCACGGCGCTTCCGCTGTGGAACGGCGGATTGAGCGCGATGAAGCCGGCGCTTCCCGCGGCAAGCGACCCGAGCAGATCGTCGCGCTCGACCCGCACGCGGTCTGCCACGCCGTTCGCGTCGGCCGTCGCGCGGGCCGAGGCGACCGCAGCCGCCGATTCGTCCGACGCGTACACGGTCAGGTCGGGGTGACGCAGCGCGAGCGCGGTCGCGACGATGCCTGTACCGCAGGCGAGGTCGATCGCCGGAGCCGTCACGCGTTCGGGCAGGTGCTCCAGCAGCAGCCTCGTGCCGATGTCGATCGACGTTCCGGCGAACGCGCCACCGAACGCGCAGACGATGAGGCCGTCGTGCTCCTGTCGGCGAGGCGTGGGGTCGTGCCCGTCACGCGGCCCGCGAGCCACCAGGACCCGTGACTTCTGCCGTGCGTGCGTCACGTCGAGCCGGTCGAAGTTCACCCGCAGTACATCGTTCATCGCGAGCGTCATGTGCTTGATGCGCCCGCCGGCGAAGACGACGACATCGGATGCCGCGTGGGCGGCGATGAGCGCGGCGATGTCGCGCAATGCGTCGAGCGAGCGGGGGAGGCGGACGAGCACGACGCGGGCGCCGTTCACGAGGGACGCGTCGAGGGTGTGCGAGGCGAATGCGTCCCGCAGCCCCGCGCGCTCGGCGTTGGCCCCGAGCGCGCGCTCGCCCGTCAGCGCATCCTGATGGACGCGGATGGCCTGGGCTCCCTGCGCGGCCGCGCCGAGGGTGAGGGCGCCGTAAGCGTCGCCGATCACGACGAGTTCACCGGGACCGAGGTCAGAGCGTGCGGCGGCGGACTCGTCCAGCAGCAGTCGGTCGGCCGCGTCGACCGCGACGAGTCCGGGTGCTTCGAGGTCGGGCCAGCGCCGCAGGTCGTCGAGCGAGAACATCACCGCTCCACGCTAACCCGCGGCATCCGGTGTCGTTCGCGTGTCACGCACGAACGTAGGGTGGAAGGCAAGCGCCCACCCGAGGAGACCCGTGTTCCGCACGCCCCAGACCCTGTTCCGCACGCTGGCGATCGCCGAGGCGATCTCGTGGACGCTGCTCATCACCGGTCTGATCCTGCGGGCGACGCTCGACCTGACCATCGCGACGACGATCGGCGGCGGCATCCACGGCTTCGTGTTCCTGTCGTACGGGGCGACGGCGATCCTCGTCGCGAAGAACCAGCGCTGGCGTCTGGGGCCGACGATCAGCGCCGTGGTGAGCGCCATCGTGCCCTACGCGACGATCCCGATGGAGATCTGGCTGCACCGCACGGGCCGACTCCGCGGAGCGTGGCGGCTGGAGCAGACGAACGACCCCCGAGATGCCGCGTGGCACGACCGGCTCATGCGGTGGTTCCTGCGCCGGCCGTGGGTGCTGGCGATCCTCTTGGCGCTCGCGGTGATCCTGGTGTTCGTCGCGCTGCTCATCATCGGCCCTCCGGGCGGACGGCACTGATCTCGGCGAACCTCGCGCGCAGGCCGGGCGGGCACGCCGCTTCGGCTGCTTCCTGACTCGAGAGTCGGGCGATCCGATCGAGCGCGGCCAGGGCCTCTGCCTCGTCGCCTGCGGCGTCGTAGGCGCTCACGAGGCTGCCGAGCGTGTCGACTTCGCGCGCATGATCGCCCGCCGAAACCGCGATCGCCAGCGCGTCCCGGAGGATCGGAATGCGTCGCCGCGGCTCGGGCGTGCGCGCGGCGCACAGCAGCAGCATCCGGTTCGTGCAGCGCAGGTCACCCAGATGCCGGAAGGTCTCTGCGAGCTCCGCCGGGTCGCCGGCCACCTCCAGTCCGAGGCATGCCTGCACCAGCCGAGCGTGCGCGAGTTCATGCTCGTTCACGGTGATCGCGGCATGCTCGACGCACTCCGCAGCCCAGCGCGCGGCGCGCTCGGGGTCGTGGCCGCTTTCGGCTGAGGTCAGCGCCATCATGTAGCGCACGTTGTTCACGTGTGTGTCGTCGCCCGCTCGCGCGAAGGCGCGCATGGCGGACTCGAACGACGAAAGCGCCGCCTGCAGGTCGGACGGGTCGGATGCCCGCTGCGCGATTCCGCGGAACTGGCGGATCGCCCCCAGCTCCCAGTCGTCGCCGGGGGCTTCGGCGAGCCGCTCGGCCTCGGCGAGGTGTCGCAGCGCTTCCGGCGAGTCAGACCGGTAGGCCGCCGCAAGGCCTGCCAGCTGATGCGCGGCGCGTGCTTCGTCGTCAGCGGCGATCGCGAGGGAGCGTTCGGCGAGGAGGGCGACCCGGTCGATGTCCGAGAAGGCGAGGGCGTTTCCGAGGACGAGAAGGTCTTGCGGCCGCATCGCGTCGAGGAACCAGTCCTGAGTCGACGCGGCCGCGATCAGGCTCATACTCTCGACGTCGGCTCCGTACTGCTCGACCCCGACCGCGAGCGATGACGCGAGGGCGACGGCGCTCGGATGCCGCGCCGCGAGCGACCAGCGAAGCGCCGCGTGGATCTCGGGGCACAGGGCAGCCGAGGTGCGGGCAGCGGCGGGGGTGCCGTCGGTGCGTGCTCGTGAGGCGAAGTCGCTCGCGATCCGCATCGTGTGGTCGGCGTGGCGCTCGAGCACCTCGCGGATGAGCGAGGGATCCGTGCGCGCATGCACGAACTCGCGCATGACCGCCAGCAAGCGAAAGCGCAGCGGCTCCTGCGAGTGCGGCACGAGGAGCGAGCGATCGAGCAGGCGCATGATGACGCTCTCGACGCCGGGGTGGGTGACGGCCTCGGCGAGGTCGACGTCGAACGTGCGGGGAAGGGCGGCCAGCCGCCGCAGCACTTCCTGCTCGTCGGCTGCCAGCAGATCCCACGTCCAGTCGAAGGTCGTCTCGAGCGTGCGATGGCGACCGTGCGGTGCCGCCCGGTCAAGGGTCGCGAAACCGCGCGAGAGCCGGGCGTCGAGCTGCGCGATCGGAAGATGGCGGGCGGCGGATGCCGCGAGCTCGAGGGCGAGCGGTAGGCCGTCCAGCCGCTGGCCGATGCGCTGGACGGCTGCGAGGTCCTCGGGGGTCAACGTGTAGCCCGCGGACTCGAGCCGATCGACGACGAGCGCGACGGCCGGGGCATCGGGGCCTTCGGTGGACAGGGGAGCGACAACGTGGACGACTTCGTCCTCGTCGCCCAGCGGGGTGCGCGATGTGACGAGGACGTGCAGGTCGGGGGCAGCATCGCACAGCCGCCGCACGGCTCGTGCGGTCGTCGCGCCGACCCGATCAGCGTTGTCGAGCACGAGCATGTACGGCCGGGCGGACAGGGCGACGCCGAGCTGGGCGCAGAGATCGCCGCGAAGTGAGCCCTCGAGGCCGAGGGCGTACGTGACCCTCGAGACGACATCGTCGGGTTCGGCGTGCTCGAGGTCGACGACGAGGGGGATGCGGGGCCCTGGGGACTTCGCGATCTCGAGCGCGAGCCTGGTCTTGCCCACGCCGCCGGGCCCGACGATCGTCACCCACCTGCCCTGGCGAAGAAGCTGCTCGAGCCGCGCGAGATCGCGACCCCTGCCGCGCAGCGTGTTCGTCGGGACATGCACCGCGGCCGCTCGGCGCTCGCGGGCCGCTTCGAGCAGCTCCGTCCGCGCATGGGCGTCGAGCTTGCGGCGCAGACTCGCGATGTGACTCTCGACCGTGCGCACCGAGATGAACAACTCCGCGGCGATCTCGGAGTTGTTCAAACGCCGCTCTACGGCTGCCAGCACCGCGCTTTCGCGCGGAGTGAGGGGCGGGCCCAGCACGCCGCTCAGTGTAGTCACGCCTGACGTCAGCGGAAGGGGGGCGATGCTCAGCAGACGCGGGCGGTGACCAGCAGGTACTCCCATTCCATGGATCCGCTCTCGCCCAGAGCGCCGTCGGCGTGGGCGACGAGCGCGGCATCGAGGGCTGAGCTCTGTGCCGCATCGTCGGCGTTGCGGTTGTACACGGCGATCGTCGGGCCGTAGTTCGACGCGAAGTACGCGCGGAACTGCTCTCCGTCCGAGAAGTGGTCGATTCGCACCGTGTCGCGTGACACCTGCACGTCGTCGACCCGGTCGCCGAGCAGCGCACGCACATACTCCTCGTCGCCCCAGAGAGGAGCGGGCTGCGCTCCTTCGGGCAGGGGCGCCGCGAACGGCTTCATGACGGCGAACATCCGCCCGATGAACCCCTCGGGCGTCCAGTTGAGCAACCCGATGCGCCCACCCGGTCGGGTCACGCGGACGATCTCGGCGGCGCTGCGGTCATGGTGCGGGGCGAACATGATGCCGACCGTCGAGAGCGCGACGTCGAAAGCGTCGTCTTCGAACGGCAGGGCCTCGGCGTCAGCGGGGATCCATTCGAGCTCCGCGCCCGCCGCCTGTGCCAGGCGGTGACCCTCGTCGAACAGCTCCGGGGTCAGGTCGCTCGCGACGACCGTCGCGCCGCGCAGCGCAGCGGGGATGGCAGCGTTGCCGCATCCGGCGGCGATGTCCAGCACGCGCTCGCCGGGGCGGATGTCGACGGCCTCGACGACGCGTCTGCCGAGAGGCCAGACGAGGTCGGATGCGACGCGGGGGTAGTCCCCGGATGCCCACATCGCGCGGTGCTTGGCCTTGAGTGCCCTGTCGGCCTCGCTGATCGTGGTGGTCTGCAGATCGGTCATGTCCTTCTCCTTCGTCTCGGTGACACCGATCCAGCATCGTCCCGTCGCCGGATCGGCACATCCGTGCTCCGCACGGACATTTCGGAGCGTTCGGTGTGAGCGATCAACGCGGGGAATATGTCGGCACGCCATTCGTTGAACTTGATACGACTCTGCTCAACTTTGTAAGTTGATAGCGCTCTACTCAGGTTTGACCAGGAGAAATGCATGCCCGAAGACTTCACGCCCCCCTACGGTGCCGGCGAGAACAGCTCGTTCGATGAGTTCCTCGCGCGGTACCTCGCCGGCGAGCGCGCTCGCGCGGGCCGTTCGATCGACCTCACCCGGTTCCTCGGCTCGCGCACGCAGGAGATCCTGCAGCGCGCCGGCCGGTTCGCGCTCGAACGCGGTCAGCACGAGCTCGACGCACTTCACGTGCTGCGCGTCCTGGTGACGGAATCGCCCGCGAAGGACGCCGTCGAGCGGATCGGCGCCGATCCGGCGGCGATCGCCCGCGCGACCGAGGAGCGTCTGCCCGCGGCATCCGGTGCTGCCGGTATCGACGGTGCCGTCGTCACTCCTTCGGTGCAGCGCGCGCTTTTCCACGCGTTCCAGGTCGCCCGTTCCTCGGGCTCGACCTATGTCGACCCGGAGCACCTCTTCTTCGCTCTGGTGCTCGCGCAGGACACCCCGGCGGGCCAGGTACTGGCACAGGCCGGCGTGACCGCCGAAGCCCTCACGCAGGGCGCGCGCGAGACCGTCACGCCGGGCGGCGTCGGCGGTCCTGAGCAGCAGCCCGAGGCCACGGCATCCGACACGCCGATGCTCGACAGGTTCGGCACCGATCTGACGGCCCGTGCCGCAGCGGGCGAGCTGGACCCCGTCATCGGCCGCGCCGCCGAGATCGAGCAGACGATCGAGATCCTGAGCCGCCGCACGAAGAACAACCCCGTCTTGGTGGGCGAGGCCGGCGTCGGCAAGACCGCCGTCGTCGAGGGCCTCGCGCAGGCGATCGTGGCAGCCGAGGTTCCCGAGCAGCTGCGCGACAAGCGCGTCATCGCGCTCGATCTGCCCGCCATGCTCGCCGGGACCCGCTACCGCGGTGACTTCGAAGAGCGCCTCACCGGCACGATGGACGAGATCGCCGCACGCAAGGGCGAGCTCATCGTCTTCATCGATGAAGTGCACACCGTCGTGGGCGCCGGAGGCGGCGGCGACGGCTCGATGGATGCCGGCAACATCCTCAAGCCGCGCCTGGCACGCGGTGATCTGCACCTGATCGGGGCGACGACACTCACCGAGTACCGCGTCATCGAGAAGGACCCCGCGCTCGAGCGTCGCTTCCAGCCGGTCCGCGTCGGCGAGCCTTCGATCGAAGACGCCGTCCGCATTCTGCACGGGCTCAAATCCGTGTACGAGCAGCACCACGGCATCGTCTACACCGACGAGGCGCTGCGCGCCGCCGTCGAACTGAGCGACCGCTACCTCACGGAGCGCGTGCTTCCGGACAAGGCGATCGACCTCATCGACCAGGCCGGTGCGCGACTGCGACTGCGCCTGGGCGCCAAGGTCGACATCAGTGCGCTCATGGCTCAGCTGGCGACCCTCGAAGCGGACAAGAACGCCGCGGTGTCGGCCGAGCACTACGAAGAGGCCTCCCGTCTGCGCGACGAGATCGCCGCCGTGCAGGGCCGGCTCGAGAGCGTGTCCGAGAAGATGGCCCACAGCGAGCCGGGTGAGGCGAGCCACGTCGTGGACGAACCCGAGATCGCGAGTGTCATCAGCCGGGCCACCGGCATCCCGGTCGCGCGGCTCACCGAGTCCGAACGCGACCGTCTCGCGCACCTCGAGTCCGAACTGCACGCTCGCGTCATCGGGCAGGACGACGCCGTCGCCGCTGTGGCCAAGGCGGTGCGCCGCAGCCGCACCGGCATGGCAGACCCGCGTCGCCCCGTCGGATCGTTCCTCTTCCTCGGACCGACCGGCGTCGGCAAGACCGAGCTCGCGAAGGCCCTGGCGACCTCGCTGTTCGACTCCGAGAGCATCATCCGCTTCGACATGAGCGAGTTCGGCGAACGCCACACGGTGTCGCGACTCGTCGGCGCCCCTCCGGGCTACGTCGGCTACGACGAGGCGGGTCAGCTCACCGAGCGCGTGCGCCGCGACCCGTACTCGATCGTGCTGTTCGACGAGATCGAGAAGGCGCATCCGGATGTCTTCAACCTGCTCCTGCAGGTGCTCGAGGACGGGCGGCTCACCGACGGTCAGGGCCGGACGGTGGACTTCCGCAACACCGTTATCGTGATGACCTCGAACCTCGGCTCGGAGTTCCTCGCGTCGCGCGGTGGAGCGATCGGCTTCCTCGCCGACAGCGGCGGCTCCACGGGGTTCGGGTCTGAGAAGGACCTGCGCGACCGGGTCATGGGCAAGCTCCGCGAAGCGATGCGACCGGAGTTCCTCAACCGGATCGACGACATCGTGCTGTTCCGCAAGCTCGACAAGACGCAGCTGCGCGAGATCGTGCACCTGATGCTCGGCGCGACCGAGGCACGGCTGGCGCAGCGCGAGGTCACCGTGACCGTGACGGACGCGGCGATCGAGTGGCTGGCCGAGCACGGCTACGAACCCGAGTACGGGGCGCGGCCGCTGCGTCGGCTCATCCAGCGTGAGGTCGATGACCGGCTCGCAGAGCTGTTCGTGACGGGCGCGCTCACCGATGGCGGTGCCGTGACGGTGGATGCCGCCGCCGACGGCATCGTCGCGACGGCGGGGGTGCCGCTGGCCGTCGCCGCCTGAGCCCGACAACCGATCCGACACCCGCACCGGTCATCCGGTGCGGGTGTCTGTCGGTGGTGCCAGAGTGGAGGCATGGCACGCATCGGCACGATCTTCAGCCCGTACCAGAACCCTCCCGAGGCGCTTCGCGCAGCCGTCGAGGCCGCGGAGGCCGGAGGCGTTCCCGAGCTGTGGGTGTGGGAGGACTGCTTCCGCGAGTCCGGCTTCGCGACCGCGGCCGTCGCGCTCGCGTGCAGTGAGAACCTGCGGGTGGGCCTCGGCATCGCACCCATGCCGCTGCGCAACGCCGCCCTCACGGCGATGGAGATCGCGACGATCGAGCGGATGTTCCCCGGTCGGTTCCTGCCCGGACTCGGTCACGGAGTGCTCGACTGGATGGGGCAGGCAGGCGCCCGCGTCGCCTCGCCGCTCACCCTCATGCGCGAGTACATCCCGAGTGTGCGCGCTCTTCTCGCCGGCGACGAGGTCACGGTCTCGGGCCGCTACGTCACACTCGACGCCGTGCGCCTGGAGTGGCCGGTCGCCGTCGCACCGCCGGTGTACGCCGCGGCCGACGGTCCGAAGACGCTGCGCCTGAGCGGCGAGGTCGCCGACGGAACGGTGCTCGTCGGTGGATACACTCCCGACGAGGTCGCCGATCGGATCGCGATCGTGCGCGAGGGGCGCGAGGCCTCGGGGCGCACCGGCGCGCACGAGATCGTCGCGTACGTGCATGCCGCGTTCGGCGACGCCGCCGAGGAACGCGCCCGCGGGGAGTTCCCGGACCGTCCCGCCGAGGGGCGCGTGCTGTGGGGATCGGCCGACGATGTCGCCGCCGGCGCCGCACGATTCTTCGAGGCCGGGGTCGACGCCGTCATCCTGCTTCCTGCTGACGGCGAGTCCGATCTGGCGGCCTTCTATGCGCACACCGGCGCGGTGGCACGGCACGTCGGGGTGGCACCGTGACAGGCGATCTGTCGATCGGCATCGCGGCCGCCGCGGGCCCGGCCGTCGGCAGCGCCGTCGCACGGGCGGCCGAACAGGCTGGCCTGCACGCGCTGTGGGTCAACGACACGGTCGGCCATGACGCGCTCGACGTCATCGCCGCCGCCGCTGCAGCGACGGAGCGCCTTGTGCTGGCCACCGGCGTGCTGCCGGTCGACCGGCGCTCGCCCCGCGAGATCCTCGAGCGCGCCGCCGGGCTTCCGGCAGACCGCCTCGTGCTCGGCATCGGCTCCGGCCAGGCGCGCACGGGGGCACTCGATCGGGTGCGGAGCGCCGTGGCTGAGATCCGCGCCGGCACATCGGCGCGGATCGTCGTCGGGGCACTCGGCCCACGGATGCGGCGGCTCGGTACCGCGGCATCCGACGGTCTCGTCCTGAGCTGGCTCACGCCCGACGTCGCGCGGACGCAGCGCGCCCAGGCGCACGAAGCCGCGCCGAGCACGCGGATCGCCCTCTATGTCCGCGCCACGTCGGATCCGGCCGCCGTCGGGCGGCTGCGCGCCGAGGCCGACGCTTACGCGGGGTACCCGGCGTACCGCGCGCATTTCGCGCGGCTCGGCATCGCCGCGCTGGACACGACGATCGAACCGGCGGCGCTGGCGGGAAGCATCCCGCAGTATCGCGACGCCGTCGACGAGGTCGTGCTGCGCGTCATGACGGCGGAGAACACGGCCGACGAGTACGTGCGGTTCATCGACGACGTGCGAGCGGCCGCCGCATGATGTGGCGCAGCCTGGCCTGTTGGGTGCTCGCCGCTCTGCTGGTCGCGGCGCCCAAGCGCCTCCTCAACATCGCCTCGGCCGGGGCGCCTGACTGTCAGAACGCCACGACGAGGACCTGTGCGATGAGGATCTTCACCACCATGGCGGCGGGGTAGACCAGCGTGTAGCCCACCGTGACACGCATGTCGTAGCCGGTGCGCGTGTTGGCAAAGCCCAGCAGCGCCGGGTTGGTGAAGGTGCCCGCCAACACCCCGCCCAGGCGCGTGCCCTCGGTGCGCAGCGCGAGACGCGCGACGACGTACGTCCCGACGGCGAGGAGCGCCGTCATTGCGGCGCCCAGCACCAGGAGGCCGACGATCTCGCCCGACGTGATGGCTGAGACGATCAGCGACCCTGCCTTGGTTCCGGCGTAGGCGAGGAAGAGCACGAGCCCCAGCTCGGCCAGCACGTTTGCGGAACTGGTGGGCAGCGTCGTCACGACCGGGCCCACGCGGCGGACGCGACCGAAAACGAGACCGGCGATGAGCGCGCCCGCCGCCGGGCCGAGGGCGAATCCGCCGCCACCCGGCAACGGCACCGTGACGACACCGAGCGCGAGCCCGAGCGCGATTCCGATGCCCAGCGCCACAGGGTTGATATCGGTCATGCCCCGTTCGGAGTCGCCGATCAGCGCCGTCAGGGCGGGCATCTCGTCCCGGGGAGCCACGACCTGCAGCCGGTCGCCCTGCTGCAGGATCACATCGTCCGCACCGAGCATCTCCGCATCGCCGCGGCGCACACGCGGCACGGTCGCCCCGAAGCGTTCGCGCAGCCCGAGAGCGCCGAGTGCGCGGCCGGCGAGCTCGGGGTTGGAGAGGATGAGGCGGCGATACTCCAGCCGGGACCTGTCCTGGATGATGTCGAGGGATGAGGTGTGCCCCAGTTCGGCGGCTACCGCGTCGACCGCCTCGCGCGGACCGACGACGTTGACCACTCCGCCGGGCGGGAGCTCGGTGTCGGGCCCGACGACGACGTAGTCGCCGCCGCCTTTCGAGCGGAGCCGCGAAAACGTGATGCGCCCTCCATAGCGACGGCTGAGCGCCCCTGCCGTCGGGCGATCGGTGGTGTCGATCCGCACAGCCTTGTTCTCCAACTGCGTGGCAGCCTCGTCGCGCGAAGCGCGATGACGCAGCGCCAGACTGACGGCCACGATGGGCGCGATCACGCCGAAGACGTAGGCGCTCGCGTACCCCACCGTGGCCTCCGGGCTGCCTCCGCTCGCCGCCAGTGCCGGTGTGTTCGTCACCGCACCCGCGAACGTGCCGGCGATCGTCACCGTCGAGAAGCCCAGAGCGCGACCGAGCAGTAGGCCGGTGGCCGCGGTGGCCAAGAGAAGCCCGGTGACCAGGAGGAGGAGGGGGTAGGCGGTGCGGAGGGTATGTCCGAAGCTGGGTCCGGCGATCAGGCCGACGCAGAAGGCGAAGGCCACCAGACCGGTGTCGCCGATGAGCGCCGGAAGCTCAATGGTGACCCCGGTGGCCACACCCCACGCGGTCAGGCCCATCGCGGCGAACAGGACGCCGATCGCACCCAGCGACACCCCGCCCACCCGCACGCGACCGAGCGCAGAGCCCAGCCCCACCAGGAGGAACGCGGTCAGGACCGGTTGCGTGGCGAGGAAATCGAACACCGCTCGCATGCCCCGAGTATGGCCCCGGGGCGCACCGCCGCGATAGGCCTCGGTGTCCGGGGTCGCCCTGGTGAGAGGGGTGCTCCCCGTTGCCGTCCTCCAGGCGTGCTGACCGAATCAGGCGTTGCGCTCTCTGCTGCGATGACGCCAGAGGGGCGCTACGTGCGCATCCCGCCCCCGGAACGCAGTCGCGACAGCGCATCGACGGTCGCCGCGAGGATCAGCACGCCGCCCGTGACGAGCAGATTGACGCCGGCGGGCAGATTGAGCAGCCCGAGGCCGTTCGTGATGATCGCGATGACGAGCGCGCCGATCGCGGCGTTCACGAGCCGGCCCTTGCCGCCGAAGAGGCTCACCCCGCCGACGACGGCCGCCGCGACGCCGGACAGCACGATGTCACGGCCCACCGTCGCGTCGACTGAGCCCACGCGCGAGACCGAGAAGAGCGCCGCGGCTACGGCGAGCGACGAGCAGATGACGAATGCCCACCACTTCACCCACCGCACCTTCACTCCCGAGCGGCGTGCCGCTTCGGCGTTTCCGCCGATCGCATAGATGTACCGGCCGAACTTCGTGCGGTCCAGCACGAACGTGCCGATCCAGAGGATGACCAGCACGATCGGCACGATGACGGGCACACCCGCGACCTCGACGACGGATTGTCCGCGGTTCTGGTTGAGCACGTACACGACAGCACCGCCGATGACCGCGATGACGGCGAGCTTGATCCACACGAGCGGCATCGCGCGGTTCGGTACGCCGGCCCGCGTCCGCCGTGCGCGGTCCCAGATCGCCGTGCCGCCGGAGACAGCCAGCATGACGGCGAGCATGACCCAGCCGCCCCACACCGGCAGATTGCCGTTCTGCAGCGCGATGAGTTCGGGCACCTGGATGCGGTAGAGCCCGCCAGGACCGATGATGACCAGCGCGAGACCCTGGAACCCGAGGAACAGGCCGAGCGTGACGACGAACGACGGTATGCCGATTCTCGCCACGAGAAAACCTATGAGGGCGCCCGTGAGCAGGCCGAATCCGAATCCGATGAGCAGGGCGAGGGGCCAGGGAACTCCAACGACGGCGTTCAGCACGACGAACAACGCCATGCCGACGCCTCCCGTGACGCCGGCTGACAGATCGATCTCGCCGAGCAGCAGGACGAAGACGAGTGCCATCCCCAGGACGACCAGTGACGCCGCCTGATTGAGCAGGTTCGCGAAGTTGCGCTCGGTGAGGAAGAACGGGCTGAGGGCGCTGAACATGATGCCCAGGACGACCAGCCCGCCCACGGCGGGGAGGGCTCCCATGTCGCCGCCGCGCACGCGCTGCCACCACGCGGTGACCTGATCTCGCAGACCCCCCTCGACGCCGCTGCCGATCATGTCGCTCGCGAGCGGGTCGGGCGAGGCCTCGGTGCGTGGCGCGTGCGTGGTCATTCGACGCCTCCGGTGGGGATCGTGGTGCTGTCGATGAGCGTGACGCCTCTCGTCTTGGTGCCGGTGATGTACCCCACGACGTCGTCCCGGGTGGTCTCGTCGGTGTCGATCTGGGCGACCATCTGTCCGAGGTAGAGAACGGCGATGTCGTCGGCGACGGCGAACACGTCGGCGAGATTATGGCTGATGAGGACGACCGCGACGCCCTGGTCCCTCAGCCGCTCGACGAGGTTGAGCACCTGCTCGGTCTGGGCGACGCCGAGCGCCGCGGTGGGTTCGTCGAGAATGACCACGCGCGCCTTCTTCAGCACGGCGCGCGCGATGGCCACGGTCTGGCGCTGCCCGCCCGAGAGGGAGGACACCTTCTGGCGCACCGACTTCACCGTGCGCACCGAGAGCGAGCGCAGAGTGTCGGAGGCCTCTCGTTCCATGCGCCCTTCGTCGAACGTGCCGTTCGCGAGCTCTTCGCGGCCGAGGAACATGTTCTGCACGATGTCGAGGTTGTCGCACAGCGCGAGGTCCTGGTAGACGACCTCGATGCCGAGGGCACCCGCGTCGCGCGGAGCGTGCAGGTCCCGGTGCGCCCCGTCGACGAGCACCTGGCCTTCGTCGTAGGGCTGGACGCCGGCGAGCCCCTTGATGAGCGTCGACTTTCCCGCGCCGTTGTCACCGACCAGGGCCGTGACCCGGCCGGCGCGGATGGTGAGATCGACGCCCTTGAGGACGCTGACCGGCCCGAAGGCCTTCTTGACGCCGATGAGCTCGATGATCGGCTGGGGGGCGGGGATGGTCTCTGGCATGCTCGCTTCCTTGCGATGGTGGGGAAGGGCGCCGCGCCCGTGCGGACGCGGCGCCCCCTTATGAGGAGGTCAGCCGGCGACGACGCCGAACTCCTCGCACGCGGCCATGACATCGGGCGTGCAGACATCGTCGAAGGCAGCGTCGCCGGCGGCGACGACATCCTTGACTTCGTTCGGTCCGACGAGCACCGGAGTGACCTGGATGTACGGCGTCCCGTCGTCGAGCTCTGCGTCGGTCTCGACCGTGTCGCCGTTGAGCAGGGCGATGGCGACCTCTACAGCCGCGGCGGCCTCATCGGCCACCGGCTTGTAGACCGTAGCGGTCTGCCAGCCGAGGAGGATGTTCTGCAGCCCCGCCACGTTGGCGTCCTGGCCGGACACCGCCACGCCCTCGAGGTTGTTGTCCTGCAGCACCTTGATGACGCCGGCGGCGTTGGTGTCGTTGGCCGCCCACACGCCGTCGACCTCGCCGCCCAGAGAGGTCAGCGCCTGCTCGAAGTTCGTCTGCGACTTCGCCTGGTCCCATGCGCCGGGAGGTTCTGCAGCTGCGACGACTCCGGCGCCCTCCATGACCTCGACGGCGCCCTCGTGGAACATCGCGGCGTTACCGTCGGTGGGGTCGCCCCCGATGTAGACCACCGTCGCATCGGCGGGGGCGACACCGGCGGTCTCCAGGCCGTCGAGAACCGTCTGGCCCTGCAGGCGACCGACCTCGACGTTGTCGAACGAGACGTAGTAGTCGGCACCGGCGAACGGCCGGTCGTAGGCGATGACAGGGATGCCCTCGGCCCGCGCCTTGGCGGCGACCGTCTCGGCGGCGCCCTGGTAATCGACGAGCAGCATGACACCGCAGCCCTGCGTAAGCTGCTGATCGGCGATCGTGGAGAACTTGTTCACATCGCCCTGGGCGTTTTGGATGTCGACCTCGAAGCCGGCGCCCTCCAGGCCCTCCTGCAGGTACTTGCGGTCGAAGTTCTCCCAGCGAGGAGATGATGCGGCGTCGGGCAGGATGACGCAGGCTCGGCCGGTCGCGTCGCCGCCGGCTCCGCTGTCGGCGCCACTCTCGGACGGCGTGGCGCCGCCGCCGCCGGCACAGCCGGCCAGAATCATCGCGGCGGCGCCTGAGAGTGCGGCGACCGCGAACAGAGATGACTTCTTCATCGTTCGCCTTTCGTCATTGAAGGTGCGAATCCCGGGCGGCGCCCGAGGCGCATCGTTCTCAGGTCGATCTTGGGGCCGCAGCATCCTTGACGTCAAGTAGTGAACGTAACGCTTTGGCAACTCGTTCGTGAAGTGAATCCAGAGATCATGCCCGTCCGCTCGCCGCGCGCGAGCGACGAGAGACGGAGTCGACGATGACGGCGAGCACGAGGACGACGCCTGTGACGATGAACTGGATCGATGAATCCAGGTTCAGCAGCGTCAGCCCCGACGAGATCGACTGGATCACGATGATCCCGAGCAGTGCGGCGTATGCCGTGCCTCGGCCGCCGAACAGGCTCGCCCCGCCGATCACCGCGGCGGCGATGGCGACGAGGTTCGTATCTCCGCCGCCGGAGCTCTGGTTCGCCGCGGCGAGCCGCGCCGCCGCGAGAATGCCCCCGAGGGCGGCGAGCGTCGAACACAGGACGAACGCAGACACGTAGATGCGCTCGACGCGGATTCCCGCACGTCTGGCACCCTCGACCGATCCGCCGACGGCGTAGACCGCCCGACCCCACCGCGTGCGCGTGAGCAGGACGTTGACCGCGACGACGAGCACGACGAACAGCAGGAACATGACGCCCACACCGCGGGAAAGATGCAGATACCAGGCGACGACGACGAGGAAGGCGAGCAGCCCGCCCGCCCGCAGGCCGATCTCGAGGTACCCGCGGTGCACGAGGTCGGCCCCTGCACGGCGGCGGGCGTGGCGCACGCGCGTCCATGCGTAGCCTGCTGCAGCCAGCACCGCGAGGGCGTACGAGGCCCACGCGGGAAGGAACAGCCGCTGCGCGAACGTCACGAGCCACGAGTCGGGCGGCAGATTGAGCGAGCCGTTGGGGCCGAGGACCCACAGCTGCAGCCCGAGGAACCCGAGGAGTCCGGCGAGGGTGATGACGAAGCTCGGCACACCGAACCGCGTGAAGAGGAACCCGTACAGCAGCCCCGCCGCGACGCCGATCGCGACGGCCGCCAGGAGAGCGAGGATCGGATGCCACGACAGCTGCACGAACGTTACCGCCAGCACCGCCGCGGCGACACCCGAGACCGAGCCGACCGACAGATCGATCTCGCCCACGAGCAGCACGATCACGACACCGAGTGCGATCGTGCCGATCGCCGCGCATTGCATCGTGAGGTTGACGAGGTTGGTCGAGGAGAGGAACACGGGGTTCAGGGATTGGAAGACGATCGCGATGACGAGGAGGCCGCCGATGACGGGGAGTGCGCCGAGGTCACCGCCGCGGATCCGGGCCGTCAGCAGGTCGAGCGAGGATCGGATGCCGGCGGATCGTCCGAGCTCGTCCTCGACAGCGGCCGAACCGGTGTCCCGCCCGTTCATGCGTCCCCGCCCCGGCGTCCGCTGCGCCGCTCGTGGGGGCGCGGGAGCGGGATGACCTGCGCCCCCGTGCGCTCTTCGTCCAGGCCGGCCGCTTCAGGCGGTGGGGCCGCAGCCGGGCGTGTGGACACGTCTGTGGCGCCCGTGATGGCGGTGATGAGTGTCTCGCTCGTGAGCTCGGCGGCGCTGTACACCCCGTTGTTCCTGCCCAGCCGCAGCACCACGACGCGGTCTGCGACGGCAAGGACGTCAGCCATGTTGTGGCTGATGAGCACCACGCCGTGCCCTCGTTCGCGCAGTCGCTCGACGAGGTTGAGCACTTCCGCCGTCTGCGCGACACCGAGCGCCGCCGTCGGCTCGTCGAGCATGATGACCCTCGGATCGCCCACCAGCGAGCGTGCGATCGCGACCGTCTGACGCTGACCGCCCGACAGCGACGCGACAGGAACGCGCACCGACGGCACCTTGGCCGAGAGCTCGCGCAGCAGCGACCAGGTGCGCTTCTCCATCCCGACCTCGTCGAGAAGGCCGTCGGCGACGAGCTCCCGTCCGAGCCACAGGTTCGCCACGACGTCGAGGTTGTCGCACAGCGCGAGGTCCTGGAACACCGTCGCGATGCCCAAGCGCTGCGCGTCGGCGGGGGAGTGGATCTGGACCGATTCGCCGTCGAACTCGATCGTGCCGGTATCCGGAGCGTGCACACCCGCGAGCACCTTGATCAGGGTGGACTTCCCCGCACCGTTATCGCCGACGAGCGCGACGACCTCGCCCTCATTGACCCAGAAGTCGACACCGGTGAGGGCCCTCACCGAACCGAAGCGCTTGCCGATCCCGCGCATCGTCAGCACGCGCTCGCGGGAGCGCCCTGGCCGAGTCGGCGCCATCGTCACTCCTCGTCATCGGGGTCGTTGGCAACGACCCTACTCGCGCCCCGCGCTCACTCCACGACGAGCCCCGCTGCCACGCAGTCCGCGCGGTAGTCCGGCGTGCAGATGTCCTCGAGCCGCCAGAAGCCGTCGGCGATGACGGTGTCGACGATGTCGTCGACGGTCACCGCGACCGGCTCGAGCAGTGTCGTCGGTGTGCCGTCGATCGTCATCGGCGCCGCCACGGTATCGCCGCGCAGGAGCGCGACGGCCACCTCGGCGGCAAGCTCTGCCTGCGGCTTCATCGCCTTGTAGACGGTCATGTACTGGTCGCCGCGCACGATGCGCTGCAGCGCGGACAGTTCGGCATCCTGACCCGTCACGACCGGCATCGGCGAGACCCCGGCCGCGCGTAGGGCCCCCACCGCGCCGCTCGCGATCCCGTCGTTGGCCGCGTAGACCCCGGCGATGCGGTCGCCGTACTGGGTGATCTGTCCGGCGACCCAGTCCTGTGCCTTGTCGGGGCTCCAATCGGGCGTGTCGTACTCGGCGAGCACGTCCAGGCCCGTCCGGTCGATGACCTTGTGGGCACCGGCGCTGAAAGCGGCTGCGTTGCCGTCGGTGGGCGATCCGTTCACGATGAGGATGCCGCCGGTGCCCTCGCCGCGGTCGCGCAGCGCGTCGACGAAGGCCGTCGCCTGGAGCATCCCGACCTTCTCGTTGTCGAACGACACGTAGTAGGCCAGATCCCCGCCTTCGACGAGCCGGTCGTACGACACGACAGGCACGCCCTGCGCATTCGCCGCTGTCACGATGCTCACCGCGGCGCGCCCGTCGACGGGGTCCAGGACGAGCACACCGGCCCCCGACGCGAGCGCGGATTCGGCCTGCTGCTGCTGCTTCGCGGCATCCTGGTCGGCATTGGCGTAGAGCACGCGGTAGTCGCCGAGCTCGGCGACCCGCGCCTCGAAGAAGGGCCGGTCGAAAGTCTCATAGCGCGCCGTCTTGGCATCGGGAAGCAGGAGGGCGATCGTTCCCGCCGAGCCCCCGTCATCCCTGCACGCCACGAGCAGCATCGCGCTCAGGCACACTGCCGCGAAGGCGGCGATGACGCGGCGCACTTGCGCGGATCCGAGCACGCTACGCCGTGATGGCCACAACATCGGATTCGACGGCGACGTTGTCGAGGGCGATCGCGATTGCTCCGCGCGTCTCGGCCCACTCTCCGAACGATGCCCCGACCACCTCGGGCAACCCCGCCGCGGCGGGTAGCGCCGAGCGCTCGAGCGCGTGCCGCATCGGTGCCATGAGGATCTCACCCGCGAGGCCCAGCTCACCCCCGACGACGATCATCTCGGGGTCGAAGAGGTTCGACACGCTCGCCGCGGCGATACCGATATGACGGCCCGCGTCGGCGATGACGCGGCGGGCGCTGCCGTCGCCGTCCTCGGCAGCCTGCAAGAGATCGCCCAGTCGTTGCATGCCCTCGCCCGGGGGGAACAGCGACAGCAGCGCGGGACCGCCGGCGAACGTTTCGAGGCAGCCGCGGTTGCTGCACCGGCAGATGGGGCCGTTCTCGTCGAGCGTCACATGGCCGATCTGGCCGGCCTTGCCGTTCGCGCCGCGGAAGAGGTCGCCGCCGATGACGAGGCCCGAGCTGATCGAGTGGCCGACCCGGATGAACACCGACGACGCGGCCGTGCGCGAGCTGCCCTCACGTGCTTCGGCGAGGCCGCCGAGATTCGCTTCGCTGTCGACGTGCACGGGTCGCCCGATACGCGCTCGCAGGCTCTCGCCGACATCGACGCTCTCCCACCCGCGCAGGAGCCCGGGGGTGGAGATCATGCCCGTTCGCGGATCGATCGGCGCGGGAAGGGCCAGCCCCACCGAGAGGAGGTCGGAGACGTTCCCGCCGAGGGACTCCATCATGTCGCCGAGCAGGATGCTCACGCGGTCCAGTTCGGCGTCGTGGCGGTGATCCAGGGGGACCGGCAGCGCCGTCTCGGCCACGATCGTGCGCATCGGGTCGGCGATCGCGATGCGCAGGTGCCGAGAGCTGAAATGCACGCCCGCGACGAGTCCGAGCCGTCGGGCGAGCGAGACGAGGGTCGCGCGGCGACCGCTGCGCGAGGTGGACGACGTGTGCAGCACACCCGATGCCGTGAGCTCTTTGACGATGTTCGACACGGTCGCCGGTGAGAGGCCGGTGATCCCGGCAAGCTCGACCTGAGTGAGGCGCCCGTGCCGCTTCAGAGACTCGAGCAGGCGCGCGCGATTGGCCTCGCGGAGCGAGGACTGCGAGCCCGGCTGGGCGCTGCGTCGTGCCACAGTCCCACACTGTACCCGACAGTGTTCACGGCCTCAGCGGCGCTCACCCGCGAGACGGATGAGCACGATGTTCGACGACTCGTCGACCTCGGCCACCGTGGGATGGGCCTTGACGAAGTCGGTGAAGCTCTTGTGTCCGACCGCCTTCTCACTGAACGCGGGGTCGAGCCGCTTGATGAGACTCTTCACCTCGGACGCGTGCTGCCACTTGTCGTCGTCCTTGTCGTTCTCGAGGCGCAGCGCCCGCTCGAGCAGATCGGCGGCCGGGTCCTTGGCCTTCTGGCGCGAGCGGCGGGTGCCGCCGTCGGACTTGCCGGTCGCCGGCGGGGTCACGCCCGGCAGCGCGTCGTAGGCGTCGAACTGGTCGCATGCCGCGGCGAGCGACTTCGCGGTCGAGCCGGCGACGCCGACGCCGACGACGAACCGGCCGAGCCGCTTGCAGCGCTGGGCGAGGGGCACGTAGTCCGAGTCTCCGGCGACGATGACGACGTGCGTCAGGTCGGGAAGGCGGAACATGTCCTCGACCGTGTCGACGGCGAGACGGATGTCGGCGCCGTTCTTGGCGTAGGCGGCGGCGGGGAACAGCTGCACGAGGTCGACGGCGCGCGCGACGAGCTGCGAGCGGTAGTCGGCGTTGACCGGCGCTGACCAGTCGGCGTAGGCGCGCGTGAGCACGAGGGTTCCGAAGGATGCGGCGTAGTCGATGATCGCCCCGACGTCGATGCGTGCCGCGGCGAGCCGTTCGGCGATCTCGGGCGCCGTGGCGTTCTCGGCGATGCGCTGACGATCACGTGAATAGGCGTTGCGCCCGTGCACGCGGTCGTACCAGGACATCACGATGTTGTCGAAGTCGAGGTAGACGGCGACGCGGGGCTGGAGCAGGTCTGGCATGTTCAGTTCTCTCCGGGGTAGTGAAGACCGATGATCTCACGGACAGCGTCGAGACTGCCCATTATCTGGACGGTTTCATCGATCGGCAGAACATCGCTGTCGGTGACTCCCTGCGCGATGAAGCGCTCGGCCGCGAGTGCCTGATACTGCATGCCCCGGCCCTCGACCTGCGACGCGAACGCCTCACGGACCGCGCCGTCGGGACCGAGAAGACGGAAGGACGTCGGCGTGTACCAGACGGGGTCGATCTCGATGCGGGCATCCGTGCCGATGATGTGCGCCGTGTTCGGGCCCGCCGAGTGCGCCGCCGACAGGGTCGTCGCGATCGCTCCCGACGGGTAGGTGAAGATCGTTGCGATCTCGGCGTCGGCTCCGGTCGGACCGAGAGTCCCCGCAGCCGCGATCGTCGCGGGCGCGCCGAGCACATCCCATGCGAACGAGACGGGGTAGATGCCCAGATCGAGCAGTGCACCGCCCCCGAGTTCGAGGGCATTGAGACGATGCGCGGGGTCCGAGCTGATTCGCTGCGTGTGGTCGGCCGTCAGGGCGCGCACGGCGCCCAGCGCGCCCTGCGCGAGCAGCTCGCGGATGCGGACCATGTGCGGCAGGTAGCGCGTCCACATCGCCTCCATCGCGAGGAGGCCCTTCGCCCGGGCGACGTCGCGCACGAGGGCGGCCTCGGCCGCGTTGATCGTGAAGGGCTTCTCGACGAGAACGTGCTTGCCCGCTTCGAGGGCGAGGATGGCCTGCGCCGCATGGAACGGGTGCGGTGTCGCGATGTAGACGATGTCGATGCCGGGGTCGGCGACCAGGTCTTCGTACGACCCGTGGGCGCGCGGCACGCCGAGCTCGTCGGCGAACGCGCGGGCGTTCTCGAGTCGGCGGGAGCCCACCGCGGCGAGGTCGAGCCCGGCCGTCTTCAGGTCGCGGGCGAACGCACGGGCGATCCCGCCAGGTCCGAGGATGCCCCAGCGCAATGCAGTCATTCTCCGAGCGTACCGAGCCTCTCGCGGTCCGGGGGCAAGGTCGCAGTTCACGGGCGGAGGGTGACCTTGCCGTCCGTGCCGGAGTCGACGAGGCGCTGGGCCTCGGATGCTTCCGCGAGGGGCAGCGACGGGCCGAGTTCGACCGAGAAGCGGCCCGCGGCCAGCAGCGCGAGGGTCACCGGCACGGCCTCGGCACGCCAGGCCTGCTGCTGCGCGGTGAGCGGGTCGGGGCTGCCGCCCGAGAAGGCGCGGATGCCCAGGCCAGCGGCATCCGCCCCACGAACGATCGTCGCGATGCGGGCGCGGTCGGCGACCAGATCGAGTGACGCCTGCAGCGCCTCGTCGGTTCCCGCCGCGTCGAGGGCGACCGTGATCGCGTTCGCGTTCGCGGTCGCGGCACGGACCCGATCGACGAGTCCCTCGCCGTACGCCACGGGAATCGCCCCGAGCGCGCGGACGCGGTCGAACCGGCGCTCGGACGCCGTCGCGACGACGGTCGCGCCGGCGAGCACGGCGAACTGGATCGCCGCCTGGCCGACGGCACCCGATCCGCCGTGGATGAGCAGCGCGTCGCGCGGCCCGACGGCGAGCGAGCGCAGAGCCTGGTAGGCGGTGCCGAAGGGGATGCCCAGGGCCGCACCGAGTTCGGCGCTCACCGACGCCGGTCGCGGCACGACGCGCCGGGCGTCGACCACGATGGCGGTCGCGTAGGCCCCCATGACGCCCGAGAAGACGACGGCGTCACCGACGCGGAGTCCCTCGACGTCGGTGCCCACGGCGGTCACGACGCCGGCCCCGTCGGCGCCGACGCGCCGTGGCCCGTCCAGGGGAGCGGATGCCCGGCGTCCGGACCGCAGCTTGCCATCGATCGGGTTGACGCCGGCCGCCTCGACCCGCACGGCGACCTCGCCCGGCCCGGGCTCGGACGGATCGAAGTCGATCTGGTGCAGGACCTCGGGTCCGCCGAACTCGGTGTAGACGATCGCGTGTGCCATGTCGGGGCCAACCCGTCCGCGGCTAAGGACTATTCCCGCAGCGCCTTCTGGATGCGCTGCAGTGAGACCTGCTCGGCCGTGCCGAGCCCCTGCGCGAAAAGGCTCACGCGGTACTCCTCGAGCAGCCAGCGCACGCGGTTGAGGGACGGCGATGCATCGGGCGCGAGGGGGAGCGTGCCGCCCGCCTCGATGTACAGCGCGGCAGCGCGCTCGAACTCGTTCTGCCGCTGACGGTCGCGCCCGGGGCTGTCGGTGAGGCTGCGCACCCGCTCGAGCGCACCGCGCAGATACCGCGGCAGGTGCGCGAGCCGCTCGGGGCCTGTCCGCGCGATGAAGCCGGGAAAGACCAGCCCCGCGACCTGCGCCTTGACGTCGTTCAGGGCCGCCAGCAGCGTCAGCGAGTTCTGGTCGCGGACGGCCCGCTCGACATCGCGCGCCGCCGTCAAGATGCGGGCCACGAGCGAAACGGTCTGGAACAGCTCATCGACGACGACCGCTGAGAACGCATCCCGCACGGCCTCGAATCTGGCGCGCGTGCGCACGACACCGTCGGGAACCGTGCGCGCGATGACAGCGTCGGCGAGAGCGAGGCGCGCGTCTTCGATGAGCGCCTTCGCCGACGAATACGGGGATGCCGCCAGTGCGAGCTTCTCGGCCGACGTGAGGTGCTCCAGCACATAGGCGGCGGGCGATGGGGCCGTCAGGAGCACGAGTCTGCGCACGCCCGCGCGTGTTGCGGCGGCGGCGGCCTCCGGAGTCGTCTCGATGCGGAGTGCGACGCTGGCACCCTCATCGATGAGCGCGGGATACCCGCGTACGACGCCGCCGGCCACCTTCGTGTCGACGACGTCGGCCAGGTCGCCGACTTCCCAGTCGGTGAGGCCGGACCGTTCTGTGACGGCGGCGGATGCTGCCGCGCTCGGCGGTGCTGCGGGCCCGGGCGCCGCGGCACGCGGGGTCAGCGAGCGCGAGACGGCCGTGCGCGCACGATCGGCGAGCCGTCGCTGCAGGTCGCCGAGGTCGCGCGCCGATCCGGCCGTGCGTCCCCGCTCGTCGACGGCGCGGAACGAAACGAGCAGGTGCGACGGCACGCGAGCCAGCTCGAAGTCCGCGGGGGTGACGGGCTGGTTGGCGATCCGCTGGATGCGGGTCGCGAGGGCGTCGAGCAGCGGCGTGGGAGGCAGACCGTCGTGGGATTCGGGCCCGAGGCCCGCGAGGTCTTCGGACAGCCGCGCGGCCCAGTCCGCGGCGGGCACGACATGCCGGCGGATCGCTTTCGGCAGCGCGCGCAGGAGTGCCGTGATGAGCTCGTCGCGCATACCCGGCACCTGCCAGTCGAACCCGTCCGGACGCAGCTGCGCCAGCAGAGCGAGGGGCACGATGACCGTGACACCGTCATCGGGTGCGCCCGGCTCGAAGCGATAGGCGAGCGAGAGCACCTGATCGCCCTGACGCCAGCGCGCCGGAAAGTCCCGCTCGTCGCCGCGCGCCGCGTCGTCGAGGAGGTCGGCCTCGGCCATGTCGAGCAGGCGCGGCGTCGTGGCCGCGGCATCCTGCCACCACGCTTCGAAAGAGCGCGCGTCGAAGACGTCCCGGGGGATGCGCGCGTCGTAGAAGCGGTAGACGGCCTCGTCGCCCACGAGGATGTCGCGTCGCCGCTCGCGCTCCTCGATCTTCTCGAGCCGGCGACGCAGCTCGAGGTTGCGCCGTTCGAAGGCCGTGAGCCGCTTGTCCAGGTGCGACGAATCCCAGTCACCTTCGACGAGCGCGTGGCGCACGAACAGCTCGCGGGCGAACGGCCGGTCGAACCGGGCGAGCTGCACGCGGCGGCGCGGCACGATCTCGACCCCGAAGAGAGTGACCTTCTCATACGCGGATGCCGCGCCCGCGGCCTTCGACCAGTGCGGTTCGCTCAGCTGCCGTTTGGCGAGGTCGCCCGCGAGCGGCTCGGCCCAGGCGGGGTCGATCGCTGCGACGGTCCGGGCGAAGAGGCGGCTCGTCTCGACGAGCTCGGCGGCCATGACGGCGGTGGGCCGCTTCTTCTTCAGCCCAGACCCGGGGAAGATCGAGAACCGGGTGCCGCGCGCGCCGATGTAGGTTGCCGGAGCGGCGCTCTTGCCCTGGGCGCCCTTCGCGCCGGTCTGACGGGCGGGGGCGCGGTCGTCGAGGATGCCGATGTGCGAGAGCAGGCCCGACAGGATCGCCTTGTGCATGGCGTCCGCATCCGAGCCCGCAGCTTCGCCGTCACGGGAGGAGTGCGCGTCGGCCGTGCGGTTTCGCGGGGAACGACCCAGCAGAGCCTTGAGCTGACGGTGGACGTCGAACCACTCCCGCACGCGCACGTAGTTGAGGTGCTCGGCGCGGCACATGCGGCGAAACGCGCTCGAGCCCAGCTCGCTCTGCTTCTCGAGCAGGTGGTTCCAGAGGTTGAGGAGCGTGATGAAGTCGCTGGTCGGATCGGTGAACCGGGCGTGCAGGCGGTCGGCCTCTTCGCGCCGTTCCTCGGGTCGTTCGCGGACATCCTGGATCGACATCCCGGCGACGATCGCGAGCACGTCGGGCATCACGCCCGTGCGGCGGGCCTCGACGATCATCCGGGCGAACCGCGGGTCGATCGGCAGCCGTGCGATCTCCCGGCCGATCTCGGTGAGCCGTCCTGTCTCTGACGCGCCCCTGCCGCCCCCTGAGCGCGCCGTCTCGACGGCGCCCAGCTCTGTCAGGAGGTCGACGGCCGCCTTCACACCGCGCGAGTCGGGCGGTGTGAGGAAGGGGAACCGCTCGATCTCGCCGAATCCGAGCGCGAGCATCTGCAGGATGACCGAGGCGAGGCTCGTGCGCAGGATCTCGGGCTCGGTGAACTCGTCCCGCGTCGCGAAGTCGTCTTCGGCGTAGAGCCGGATCGCGATGCCCGGCGCCGTGCGTCCTGCGCGGCCGGAGCGCTGCTGCGCCGAGGCCTGCGAGATCGGTTCGATCGGCAGCTGCTGGATCTTCGTGCGGTTGCTGTACCGCGAAATGCGGGCGGTGCCCGTGTCGATGACGTACCGGATGCCGGGGACCGTGAGGCTCGTCTCGGCGACGTTCGTCGCCAGGACGACACGGCGGCGCACGCCCGCGACGCGTGAGCGTTCGAACACGCGGTGCTGCTCGGCCGAGGAGAGGCGCCCGTACAGGGGGAGCACCTCGGTCGGCGCGGCATCCTTGGCGTACATGCCGCGAACGGCATCCATCGCGTCGCGGATCTCTGCCTCGCCGGGAAGGAAGACCAGTACGTCGCCCGCGGGTTCGCGATCGAGTTCGCGCAGCGCCGCGGTGATTCCGTCGACGTCGTCGCCGTCGCTCTCGGCGGCATCCGTCCGTGGCCGGTACCGGATCTCGACGGGGTGCGTGCGGCCGGACACCTCGATGACGGGCGCGGGCCCGGACGGACCTGCGAAGTGCTTCGCGAAGCTCTCGGGGTCGATCGTCGCGCTCGTGATGATGACCTTGAGGTCGGGGCGCTGGGGCAGGATGCGGGTGAGGTACCCGATCAGGAAGTCGACGTTGAGAGAGCGTTCGTGCGCCTCGTCGATGATGATCGTGTCGTATCGCCGCAGCAGCCGGTCGCGGTGGATCTCGTTGAGGAGGATCCCGTCGGTCATGACGGCGATGCGGGTGTCCTCGGTGACCTTGTCGGTGAATCGCACCTTGTAGCCGACCGTCGTGCCGAGGGGAACCTCGAGCTCTTCGGCGACGCGTTCGGCGATCGTGCGCGCCGCGATCCGGCGCGGCTGGGTGTGGGCGATGCGGGTGCGGCCGAGCTCGAGGCAGATCTTCGGCAGCTGCGTCGTCTTGCCCGACCCCGTGGCGCCGGCGACGATGACGACCTGGTGATCGCGGATGGCGCGCGCGATGTCGTCCCGTGCGGCGCTGACGGGCAGCTCCGGCGGGTATGAGATGACAGGTTCTGGCGCGGACACAGCCCTCGATCGTATCTGTCGCAGGCTCCCCGGCGGGCGTCGGCGTGCGATCCGGCGTAGGAAGGGTCGCCCGTCGTGCCCGCGGCGGTCGGGGGCGTACGTCTGTCACCCGGTTTCTTCACATCCACCCGAGACGGGCAGGCTCTGCGGTCGTAGTCTGTTCGCATGGCAGACCACCACGCACACCACCACGCCGGCCCCGAGGCTCAGCCCCCCGCCGATGTGCCGCGGATTCCGCTCAACTCGGGGTACGACATTCCGCAGTTCGGGTACGGCGTGTTCAAGGTGCCGCCCGCGGAAACCGAGAAGGTCGTCAGTGAGGCGCTCGCGCTCGGCTACCGCCACATCGACACCGCAGCGATCTACGGCAACGAAGCGGGTGTCGGTGCGGCGATCGCGCGGAGCGGCATCCCGCGCAAGGAGCTGTTCATCACGACGAAGCTGTGGAACGACCGGCAAGCCGGGGAAGAGCCGCGCGCTGCGCTCGAGCAGAGCCTGACCACACTCGGGCTGGAGTACGTCGACCTCTATCTCGTGCACTGGCCCGCACCGGCGAACGACAACTACGTCAACGCGTGGAAGTCGCTCACGACCTTCGGCGACACGGGTCTCGTGCGCTCGGTCGGCGTGTCGAACTTCCTCGTGGAGCACCTCGAGCGCATCGTCGATGCGACGGGAGTGCTGCCCGCCGTCAACCAGATCGAGCTGCACCCCGCCCATCAGCAGCGCGACGTCGTCGCGTGGTGCGCCGAACGGGGCATCCGCATCGAGGCGTGGGGTCCGCTCGGACAGGGCAAGTACGACCTGTTCGGCACACCCGCCGTGCACGACGCCGCGGCAGCTCATGGCCGCACGCCCGCGCAGGTGGTGCTGCGCTGGCACATCCAGAAGGGCAATATCGTCTTTCCGAAGTCGGTCAACCCCGAACGACTGCGCGAGAACCTGCGCATCTTCGACTTTGCGCTCTCGGACGCCGAGATGGCGGCGATCGACGCTCTCGATCCGGGTGATGGCACGGGGCGCGTCGGCGCGCACCCGAATGAGCTGAACTGAGGAGATGAACGACCGCCTCTCTCGTTCGGCCAGCCCCTACCTGCGGGCCCACGCCGAGAATCCCGTCGCGTGGTATCCGTGGGGAGAGGCGGCTTTCGCTGAGGCGCGTCGGCGTGACGTGCCCGTGCTCGTGTCGATCGGCTACTCGACGTGCCATTGGTGCCATGTCATGGCACGGGAGTCCTTCGCCGACGCCGCCACCGCGGCGGATCTCGACGCGGGCTTCGTCGCGATCAAGGTCGACCGGGAGGAGCATCCCGAGGTCGACGCGGCGTACATGGCCGCCGCCGCGGCGTTCACGCCGAGCCTCGGCTGGCCGCTCACGGTCTTCACGACGCCCGAGGGGCGCCCGTTCTTCGCGGGGACGTACTTCCCGCCCGAACCGCGCGGCGGTCTGCCGGCGTTTCGTCAGGTGCTCGCGGCCGTGCACGAGGCGTGGACCGAGCGTCGCGACCAGGTCGACAGCACCGCCGAGGCGATCGTCGACGCGCTCACCGAGGTGCGGACGAAGACCCGCGAGGCCGGCTCGCTGCCCGACGCAGAAGAGCTGCGCGCCGCTGCACGCGCTCTCGCGGCACAGGAGGATCCCGAGTACGCCGGGTTCTGGGGCGGCGACCCGGCTGCGCCGAAGTTCCCCGTCGCGACGGGACTGGGCTTCTTGCTGAGCCGCTTCGTGCGCACGGCCGAGCCCGAGGCGGCGGCCGTCGCCTACCGGGCGTTGCAGACGATGGCTGCGTCGCCGCTGCGCGACCGGGCCGAGGGCGGCTTCTTCCGCTATGCGACGCGGCGCGACTGGACCGTGCCGCACTACGAGCGCATGCTGACCGATAACGCGCTGCTGCTCGAGGCCGCCCGCGAGGCCGACGACGAGCGCACCGCACGCGGCATCGCCTCGTTCCTCACCTCGGTGCTGCAGCAGCCATCGGGGGGATTCGGTGCGGCGCAGGACTCCGAGTCGTGGATCGACGGCGTCCGCAGCGAGGGCGGGTACTACCTGCTCGAAGACCGTTCGGGACTCGAGCCGCCAGCCGTCGACGGCAAGGTCGTGACGGGGTGGAACGGTCTCGCGATCGGTGCGCTCGCCCGTGCCGGCGCGCGCTTCGGCGAACCCTCCTGGATCGAGGCGGCCGCGTGGGCGGCGGACGCCGTGCTCGGGGCCAACACGCTGCCCGACGGCGGCCTCGTGCGTGCGTCCTTGGACGAGATCCCCTCACGCGCCGCCGCGACGCTCTCCGACTACGGTCAGCTCGCCGCCGGGCTCGTCGCGCTCGCCATCGCGACGGGCGAGCCGGCAGCGGCCGTGCGCGCCCGTGAGCTCGTCGAGGCCTGTCTCGCCGACGACGAGCCCGCCGTGCCCGGCGGCGGCGACCCCGTGCTCACGGTGCAGGGCATCGGCGCACCCGACGCGGCATCCGACGGAGACGAGCCCTCGGGGGTCGCGGCGCTGGCCGACGCGGCCGCGCAGCTCTGGTTGCTCGGCGGGGGTGATGAGCTGAGGGCTCGGGCCGAGCACCTCGTCGCCCGACACGCCGCTGCCGCGCTTTCCCAGCCGCTCGCGCACGGCGCGCTGCTGCGCGTCGCGACGATCATCGCGGCGCCCCCGCGGCAGGTCGTCGTCATCGGCGACTCCGACGATCCGCTCGCGCGCGAGGCACGTGGTCTCGATGCCGATGTCGTCGCGGTCATCAGCCCCGACCAGGCCAGAGAGTGGGTCGACGCGAGTTTCGAGCTGTTCGCCGATAAACCGGCGATCGTCGGCGCCCGTGCGACCGCATACGACTGCCACGGCTTCGCCTGCCGCCTTCCCGTCACCGACCCCGCGCAGCTCGCCGCCGGCTGAGCTCGCGGTCACGCGTATCGTCCGACCGACACGGCAATCCCGCAACCCGGCACGCAGATCCGCTGTGGCGGCACGGCACGGGGGCTCGCACGGGCCCTCGCACATCCACAGATTCCTACCGTCGTTCCGAAACGAACGAAGGGCAGAATCATGTCTATCCGGAAAGCAGCTCGCGAGCGGGCCGACTCCACGACCATCACCCGCCGGATGCTGCGCATCCGGCGCACGTTCGCGCGTCGCACCGTGCGACTCGTCGCGACGGTGCTGGCGACGGCGATCGTCGCCGCCGGTGCGATCGTCGGCGTGCAGAGCGCGTCGGCGGCGTCGCAAGGTCCCGGCTTCGGCACGTGGCCGAGCAGCCATATCGGCTGGGAGGGCGCCTTCATCGCGCCCGACGGCAGCCTCATCTACTGCATCGTGCCGGGCGCCGCCAACCCCACCGGGGCGACGAGCTCGGCCGGCATCCACTCGTCGATCATCTCGGACAGCCCGTTCGGCACGTCGACCATCAGCGGGGACACCGCGGCGAAGATCAACACGATCGTCACGCAGTACGGCCAGAGCTGGGACAACGTGAACGCCTCGGCGGTCTCGTTCGTCGTCAAGCATCTCGCCAACCCCGATGCGATGTACAACTCCAGCGGTTGGAACGGCTCCCACGATCTCAACGGCTTCATCAACTACAAGCTCGTCGGGCTCGTCGGCCCCGCGACCGTCGGCGCGATCCAGGCCCGCGCCGCGCAACTGCTCGCGGCCGTCGAAGGCGTCACCGCGGGAGCCGTCAACGGTGCGGGCGAGCTCGTCTTCACCACCGACGCCGCGAACAACTACGCCGGCACGGTCAAGATGGTGGGGACGCCCGCAACGGGAACCGTTTCGCTCACGAACGGCATCTTCGCCTCGACGGGGAGCGCGTCGCTCGCCGGCATGCGACAGGGTGTCGCCTATCCCGTGCGCGGAGTGCCGCCGACCCACAACGGCGCGTCCTATCGGATCTCGGGTTCGGGCACCTTCGGGTCGGGGCATGCCGCGGCGCTGCACCTGTGGACGACGCCCGGTCAGCAGGCGGCTGTCGGTCCTGGCGGCGCCGGAACCTTCCGCGTCGCCGGCAAGGACTCGACCGCCCGCAGTGTGACCTTCGCGCCGCACATCACGACGCAGGTCGAGCAGGTCTACGCGCCGGGAGGCACCTTCGTCGACCACGTGACATTCGGCACGTCGCTCAACGAGTGGCCGCGGGTCGCGGGGGGTCGGTTCGTGACCGTGGCAGCCACGGCCCGGGTGTACAGCACCCCCGCGCAGCCGATCGAGGCCACGGCGGACATCCCCGCCGACGCCGTCGAGGTGGGCGAGCTCGTGCTGGTCACGGATCCGGCGACAGGTCCGTCACAGCCGTACCGGGTCGAGTCGGATTGGGAACTCCCCGGTCCCGGCCATTACACCGCGGTATGGAGCATCATCGGCACCGACCAGTCCGACCAGACGCGGGCGTACCTGCAGAACGGGTCCGCCTACGAACGGCACGAGCGTTTCGGAGAGAAGACGCAGATGACGATGGTGCCCAACATCACCTCCGAGGCCCAGCCCGCGGCGCAGAAGGGCGGCACGGCGTTCGACACCGTCATCGTCGCCGACGTGCTTCCCGCCGGCGGCGCCGACATCGCGACGGCGCTCTACCGGGTGCCCGACGACACCGAGGCCTTCGGCGCGTGCGTCGCGGAGAACCTCGTCTGGCAGAGCGAGACGCTGCACGTCGACGCCGTCGGCCGGTACACGTTCACGGCTCCTGTCGTGCCGTCGTTCGGCGACTATGCGTGGCAGCACCGCGCAGACGATGTCGACGGGCGCGAGATCATGGTCAGCGAGTGCGGCCTCGAGAGCGAGATGACCTCGGCGCCCGTGCCGACGATCGGCTCGCTTGCACCCGAGACGATCGGCTATGCCGGTCTCGTGCGCGATGTCGCGATCGTCGACGGACTGGTACCGGCCGACGGCGAGACATACATCACGTTCGAGCTCTACCGCGCCGTCGACGGCGTCGCCCCGATCGACTCCTGCACGGCGGACTCCCTCGTAGGGGACACGAGCGACCGGCCCGTCGTCATCACGCAGGCGGGGGAGTACACCTCGCCCGGCATCCGCGTCACGGAGGCGGGCACGCACTACAGCGTCGAGCGCCTGTCGTGGCGAGCTGACGCCGACGGTGATCCGATCGTGCTCGACCAGGGCGAGTGCGGTCTGCCGCACGAGACGACGCTCGTGAGCGAAGCGTCACTGCGCACGCAGGCGACGCCCTCGGTCGGGATCGGTGACACCTACCGCGACGAGGCGTTCGTCGAAGGGCTCGGCGACGACGTCGCGGCCGAGATCGTCTTCGAGGTGTTCCACAACGCGCACGACCAGTCTCCGACGTGCACGGCCGAGACCCTCGTCGAGACGCGTCGCACCGCGATCGTCGGCTCGGGAGTCTTCGCCTCACCTGCCCTCACGGCGACCAGGGAAGGACGTCAGCTGTGGGTCGCGACCCTGCAGCACACGCCGGAGGGGTCGGATGCGCCGGTCGTGCTCGCGAAGGGCGACTGCGGCGAAGAGGACGAAGTGACGCTCGTGCGCGGTGAGCTTCCGCTCACCGGATCCATCGGCACGCCGTGGATCGCCGGCCTGGCGGGTCTGGCGCTGCTGGGCGGGGCCACGATCCTCGTGCTCCGCACCCGGAGGCAGGCCTCCGCGTGACGTACCGGACCGGTGCCCTCGAGCTTTCTCGGGGGTGCCGGTCCGCCGTCTCGGCAACGTGCTGCGTCTGGCGTCGAGGGGATGCCGGTGCGGCGACGGTCAGACCGCTTCGAGCCCGCGGGGGCATCGGGCCGCGGCGGGTACGTCGATGCCGAAGACGATCCCGAGCGCGCGCTCGTACTCGTCGAGGCGTCCTTGTTCGGCGTGCTCGCGGGCCCGCACCGACGGGATGTGCGAAATGACCCCGGCGAGGTGACGCAGCGCCGTTTCGGTAGCCGCATCACCGCCGCGCGCGGCGGCGCGGGCGAGCTCGTCGTCGAGGGCCGCCTGGATGTGCGAGCGCACCGCGACGACGGCGGGAGCCGCCGCGGCTTCGGCGGTGAAGGCCGCCGCTGCCGACCCGACGATCTCGTGCGCCCCCGCGCCGAGCTCGGGAAGCGCGGCATGCCGGCCCAGCAGCTCGAGGTCGAGCAGTTCGACCCCGTCGAGGTCGGCGACGGCGGCATCGACGTTGCGCGGCAGGCCGAGGTCGATGATGAGGCGCGGGGCACCGGTGGGCACATCGTCGCCGACGATCGTGTAGCGGGTCGTGCAGGTGAGCACGATGCGGGCGCCCCCGATCGCGGTGCGCAGGTCGTGCTCGGCACGGATGCCGTAGCGCGCGGCGAACTGCTGCGCGCGGCCGGTCGCGGAGTACACGCGAACGTCGGCTGCGCCGCGGGCCCGCAGGGCGGCGATCGTCGTCGCGGCGTACTGGCCCGTGCCCACGATGAGGACCGGCGTGCTCTGCCAATCGGACACGCGCGTGTCGGCCAGTTCGAGCGCGAGCCGGGCGAGGGAGCGGCCGCCCGCGGCGACGTCTGCCTGCGCGCGCACGGCGCGGGTCGCGTGCGCCGCGCGCTGGAAGACCCGCTCGAGGGTCGGGCTCGTCGTGCCGTCGCGGCGTGCCGCCGTGAGCGCGCGCTGCACCTGACCGCTGATCTCCTCTTCGCCGACGACCATCGACTCCAGGCCCGAGCTGACCTTGAAGAGGTGGCGAACGACGTCGTCACCTGCAACGGTCACCGCCGACGCGCGCAGCGCCGTGATGTCGGTGTCGGCGAGCGCCAGCTGCTCGAGCACGGCCTCGCGCGCGACGGCGACGGCGCCCGTGAGCGGCTCGTCGATGTCGAGGTATGTCTCGAAGCGGTTGCACGTGGCCAGCACGACGGCTCCGCGCACGAAGTCATGCGCTTCGGTGAGGTCGGCGGCGGTCGTTTCAGCCACACGCGAGATACGGTCCAAGACCTCGAACTCGGTGTTGCGGTGATTCGCCGTCAGACAGAACAGCACGCAGAGATTCTAACGGCGTGAGGTCGTAGCCTGGCTGTGTGCTTTCCGACGTGACGGTCCTGCCCGATACCCACCCCCTGCGCGACGGCAGGACGACCGGTGCCCGGCTCGTCCGCGCCGCACGGGGCGACCGGCCCGAGACCCTGCCGGTCTGGTTCATGCGTCAGGCGGGCCGCTCGCTGCCGGAGTACCGCGAGCTGCGGGCCGGCACCGAGATGCTCGAGTCGTGCCTCACTCCGGCGCTCGCGTCCGAGATCACGCTGCAGCCCGTCCGGCGCCACGGTGTCGATGCCGCCGTCTTCTTCAGCGACATCGTCGTTCCGGTCCTCCTCGCGGGCGTCGATGTCACCATCGTGCCCGGACGCGGTCCCGTGCTCGCGAACCCCGTGCGGTCCGCATCCGATGTCCTGGCTCTGCGTCCCCTCGAACCCGACGCACTCGCGCCCATCTCGGAGGCCGTCGCCCGTACCGTCGCCGAACTCGGCAGCACGCCGCTCATCGGGTTCGGTGGAGCGCCGTACACCGTCGCGAGCTACCTCATCGAGGGTGGGCCCTCGAAGGATCAGCTGCGCACGCGCGCGCTCATGCGCAGCGACCCGCACACGTGGGCGACGCTGCTGAACTGGTGCGCCGACGTGACGGGCGCCTTCTTGCGCGCGCAGGTGCTCGCCGGGGCCAGCGTCGTGCAGCTCTTCGACTCATGGGCGGGGTCCCTCTCGCGCGATGACTACGTGCGCCGCGCGATGCCGCATTCGCGTCGCGCGATGGACTGGCTGCGCGGACTCGACGTGCCGCGCATCCACTTCGGCCTCGGACTCTCCGAAGCGCTCGACGCGACCCCTGCGGTCGGTGCCGACGTCATCGGCGTCGACTGGCGCCTGCCGCTCGACGAGGCGAACCGGCGTCTGGGCGGCACGATGCCGCTGCAGGGCAACATCGACCCCGCTCTGCTCACGGCGCCCTGGAACCTCCTCGAGCGCCACGTGCGCGACGTCGTCGAGCGCGGCTCGGGGGCCCCGGCGCACATCGTGAACCTCGGGCACGGCGTGCCGCCCGAGACCGACCCCACCGTGCTGACGCGCATCGTCGACCTGGTGCATGAGCTCTGAGGTCATCGTCGTCGGAGGCGGCGTCGCGGGCCTCGTCGCCGCGCGCCGCCTCGCCCTCGCGGGCCGCAACGTCGTGCTGCTCGAGCGCAGTGACCGGCTCGGCGGTCAGGTGCAGCCGCTACCGCTGGCCGGAGTGACGCTGGACGCCGCCGCCGAGTCGTTCGCGACGCGCGGCGGTGCCGTCACGACGCTCGCCGCCGAACTCGGCCTCGAGGTCGTGCCGCCCGCTCCGGTATCGGCGTGGCTGCACCGCGCCGACGGAACCGCCGTGCCGTTGCCGGCGGTCGGCGTCCTGGGCATTCCGGGGACACCGCTCGCGCCCGACGTCGTTCGCGCGATCGGACGCGTCGGAGCCTGGCGCGCCGCACTCGATCGGGCTCTGCCGGCGCGGATCGGCCGGGACGCGGCATCCCTCGGCGCCCTCGTGCGCGCTCGCATGGGGTCTCGCGTCGTCGACGGACTCGTCGCCCCTGTCGTGCGCGGCGTGCACTCGAAAGAACCCGACGCGCTGCCCGTCGAAGCGGTGGCGCCGCGGCTGCGCGCCGAACTCACGGCCCGGGGTTCGCTCGCGGCGGCCGTGCAGGCTCTCCGCGCGCAGGCCCCCGCCGGCACGCAGGTCGCAGGCCTGCGCGGCGGGATGCACCGACTCGTCACGGCGCTCGCCGCCGACGCCGCCCGGCTGGGCGTCGATGTGCGCACGGGCGTCGACGTCACCGCGCTCGATGCCCACGGGGTCGTCGCCGGGGGGCAGCGCCTCGACGGCACCGTCGTGCGTGCTTTCTCGGCACCCGCTGCGCGGCGGCGGCTCACGCTCGTCACGCTCGTCGTGGACGCTCCGGGATGGGATGCCGCACCGCGCGGCACGGGACTGCTCGTGGCAGCTGACGCTCCGGGCGTGGGGGCGCGGGCCCTGACCCACATCACCGCGAAGTGGGCGTGGGCCGCCGAGGCGCTCGGCGCTCGACACGCCGTCCGGCTGTCCTACGACGGAGACCTCGCCGGCGACGCCGTCGCGCGCGCCGTCGCCGACGCGCAGAAGCTGCTCGGCGCGCCGCTTCAGGCGGTGACGGATGCCGCCGTGCAGGCCTGGGACCGCGGGGCGCAGCCGTATCCCGACGAGGTCATCTCGGTGGGGGAGGGAGTCGCCGGCACAGGCCTTGCCGGTGTCATCGCGCATGCCGAACGGACGGCCGCGGCGATGACGACCTCGGCATGACTGGCGCATCCCCTCGGAAAAGGGGGAGGATGGACGGGTGAGTTCTTCGAACGATGGCACCGATCCGACCACCGACACGACCTCCACGGCGACGTTCTACACTCTGTGGGCTGTCTTCCGTCGCGACCCGCACCCCGCGCCGGCGACGGGCTCCGGCTTCGCCGAGGTCTCGGCGGGCGTGTCCAGCCTGCGCGGCGTCTATGACGTCTCGGGCCTGCGCGCCGACGCCGATGTGATGCTGTGGCTCACGGGCGACACCGCTGAGGGTCTGCAGGCAGATCTGCGCACGCTGCGCCGCTCGCTCGAGCTGTCGCCCCTGCTGCCGACGTGGAACGCGCTCGGCGTGCACCGCGATGCCGAGTTCAGCCGCGACCACTCACCGGCCTTCGCCCGTGGCCTGCCGCCCAAGGGCTGGCTCACGGTGTACCCGTTCGTGCGCAGCTACGAGTGGTACCTGCTGCCCTCCGCCGAACGCGGGGCGATGCTCGCCGACCACGGCCGCAAGGGGCGGGAGTACCCGAGCGTGCAGTCGAACACCGTCGCGAGCTTCGCGCTGGGCGACTACGAGTGGCTGCTCGGCCTCGAAGCCGACGATCCCATCGAACTCGTCGATCTCATGCGCTACCTGCGGTTCACCGAAGCGCGCCGCCACGTGCGCGAAGAGGTGCCGTTCTTCACCGGTCGCCTCATCACACCCGACGAACTGGGCGAGGTGCTTGCATGACCGCGCCGGCGACGTCATGAGCGCCCTGCGGATCGGCACGCGCGCGAGCGCCCTCGCGATGACCCAGGCCGCCACCGTCGCCGACGCCCTCGGCGGTGAACTCGTGCCGATCGTGTCCGAGGGCGACCGCTCCACGGCGTCGCTGTCGACCCTCGGCGGCACGGGCGTCTTCGCTGCGGCGCTTCGAGAGGCGCTCCTGGCCGGTGAGATCGATGCCGTCGTCCACTCCTTCAAAGACCTGCCCACCAGCCCGCTCGAGGGATTGTCGATCGCCGCGGTGCCGAAGCGGGAGGACGCACGTGACGCACTGTGCGCGCGTGACGCTCTGACGTTGGACACGCTGCCCGAGGGCGCGAAGATCGGCACGGGGTCACCTCGCCGCCGCGCCCAGCTCGCGAGGCACCGGCCCGATCTCGACCTCATCGACATCCGCGGCAACATCGACACGCGTCTGAGCCGCGTCGGCACCGACCTCGACGCCGTCGTGCTCGCCGCGGCGGGTCTGACGCGGCTCGGCCGGCTCGGCGTCGTCACCGAGCTGTTCGAGCTCGACCGATGGCCAACCGCCCCCGCGCAGGGAGCGCTCGCGGTCGAGACCCGCGTGGGAGATGAGCGCCTGGCGGCGCGCGTCGACCATCGCCCGTCGCGCGTCGCGGCTGAAGCCGAGCGGGGCGTGCTGGCCCGGCTCGAAGCGGGGTGCGCTGCCCCTGTCGGAGCCCACGCGTTCGTCGAGGACGGGATGCTGTTCCTCTCGGCGCGGGTCTACCGGCCCGACGGCGGAGACCAGCTCACGAGTTCGCACGCCGCCTACCTGGGCGACGTGACGGCGCTCGAGATGGCTGAGCGTGTCGCCGACGAACTGCTCGCCGCGGGAGCCGCCGACCTGGCCCCGCTGCGTGCACGGCCCTATGAGGATCCCCAATGACCGCATTTCCCGCTGTCCGCCCTCGCCGACTGCGCGCGACGGCCGCCTGGCGCCGACTCGTGCGAGAGACCCGGGTGAGCCCGGCACAGCTCGTGCTGCCGCTGTTCGTGCGGGAAGGAGCGACTGAACCCCGCCCGATCAGCTCGATGCCCGGCGTCGTGCAGCATTCGCTCGACTCTCTGAAGTCCGAGCTTCATCGCGCCGCGACGGCGGGCATCGGCGGGGTGATGCTCTTCGGCGTGCCCGAGCACAAAGACGCCATCGGGTCGGGAGCAACCGACGACGACGGCATCCTCAACGTCGCGACACGCGTCGCCGCCGCCGAAGTCGGCGACACGCTCGTCGTGCAGACCGACCTGTGCCTCGACGAGTTCACCGACCACGGTCACTGCGGCGTGCTCGATGACCAGGGTCGCGTCGACAACGACGAGACCCTCCAGAGGTATCGCGACATGGCTCTCGCGCAGGCGGCCGCCGGATCGCGGCTGCTGGGACTGTCCGGGATGATGGACGGCCAGGTCGCAGCCGTGCGGGCGGCGCTCGACGGTGCCGGGCACGGCGCGACGGCGATTCTCGCGTACGCCGCGAAGTACGCTTCGGCCCTCTACGGACCCTTCCGCGAAGCCGTGCAGTCCTCGCTCGTGGGCGACCGCCGCACGTATCAGCTCGACCCCGCGAACCGTCGCGAGGGGCTGCGCGAAGTCGACCTCGACATCGCCGAGGGGGCCGACATCGTCATGGTCAAACCCGCTATGAGCTACCTCGACGTGCTCGCCGACACAGCGGCATCCTCACCCGTGCCCGTCTGGGCGTATCAGGTGTCGGGGGAGCACGCCATGATCGAGGCCGCCGCCGCGCAGGGCTGGATCGACCGCACCCGCGCGATCGACGAATCGCTCGTCGGGATCGTGCGCGCCGGTGCCGACGCCGTCTTGACCTACTGGGCCATCGAGGCCGCCGAAAGGCTGAGCGCATGACGACGAACGACGACGCCGCTGTCCGCGCACGCGCCGTGATCCCCGGTGGCGTGAACTCTCCCGTGCGCGCCTTCGGATCGGTGGGCGGCACGCCCCTCTCGATCGTCTCGGCGACGGGAGCGACCGTGCGCGACGTCGCCGGCCGCGACTACATCGACCTCGTCGCTTCGTGGGGCCCCGCGCTCCTCGGCCACGCTCACCCCGAGGTCGTCGCGGCCGTGCAGGAGGCCGCCTCCCGCGGCCTGTCGTTCGGCGCATCGACGCCGGGCGAGACCGAGCTGGCCGAACTCGTCATCGACCGGCTGCGCATCGACGACGTGCGGGGAATCGACCGCCTGCGGCTGGTGTCGACGGGCACCGAGGCGACCATGACCGCGATCCGCATCGCACGAGGAGCGACGGGGCGCGACATCGTCGTCAAGTTCGCCGGGCACTACCACGGGCACTCCGACGGTCTGCTCGCCGAAGCCGGTTCGGGAATCGCCACCCTCGGACTGCCGGGCTCGGCGGGGGTGCCCGCCGACGTCGCGGCGCTCACCCTCGTGCTGCCCTACAACGACCGCGATGCCGTGCGCGCGGCCTTCGCCGCGCACCCCGGGCGCATCGCGGCCGTCATCACCGAGGCCGCCGGTGCGAATGCCGGCATCCTCGTGCCCGATCCGGGGTTCAACGCGTTCCTCGCCGAGACGGCGCACGCGAACGGTGCGCTGCTCATCCTCGATGAAGTCCTCACGGGCTTCCGCGTCGGACCGGCCGGCTGGTGGGGTCTCGAACAAGCCGCAGGCGGGCGATGGCGCCCCGACCTCGTGACGTTCGGCAAGGTCATCGGCGGGGGGATGCCGCTGGCGGCGATCGGCGGTCGCACCGACCTCATGGAGCTGCTCGCACCCCTCGGCCCCGTCTATCAGGCGGGCACCCTGAGCGGCAACCCGCTCGCCGTCGCGGCGGGCATCGCGACGCTGCGGCTGGCGGATGCCGACGTCTACGACCGCGTCGACCGCGCCGCCCGCGCGGTCTCGACGGCGCTCGGCGAGGCGCTCTCCGCCCAGGGCGTCTCCCACGTCGTCTCGCACGCGGGCAACCTCTTCTCGCTCGCGTTCCGCCCAGAGCCCGTGCGCGACTACGACGACGCCCGCGCGCAAGAGGCCTGGCGCTACCCGCCGTTCTTCCACGCCATGCTCGATGCCGGTGTATCGCTGCCGCCGAGCGTCTTCGAGGCGTGGTTCCTCACGGCGGCGCACGACGATGCCGCGATCGAGCAGATCCTGGACGCGCTTCCGATCGCGGCGCGCGCCGCGGCAGCGGCTTCGCGCGGCTGAGAGCGGACAGACCCCGCGCAGCCCGTCAGATCCAGCTGGGCAGCCAGTTGTGCATGCGCCAGAAGTCGTACGGCACACCGGTCGCGGTGACGATCGGGTACCAGAACGCCGCCAGCACGAGCACGACGGCGAGGAAGACCCAGACGACCCGCTGCCCTGACTGGCGCCGGTAGCCGTCGGTGCTCGCCGCGCCGGCGACGTCGCGCAGCGCGAACGTGAGCGCGAGGATCAGGAACGGGAGGATCGCGACGGTGTAGAACTGGAAGATCGTGCGCTCGGGGTAGAGCAGCCACGGGACGTACGTCACCGCGATGCCGGTCAGCACGAGCGCGATACGCCAATCCCGCGACACGACGAAGCGCCACACGAGGTAGACCGCAGCGGCGACGGCGGCGTACCAGACAAGCGGATTCGGCATGCTGTAGATGTTCTGCACGATGCCGTCGTCGTTCTGGAAGTACATCGACGTCGGGCGCATGAGCAGGGGCCACTGCCAGGCGGGGCTCGCGTAGCCGTGGGCGCTCACGAGTCCGACGTGGAAGCCGTAGATCTGCTCGTGGTACGCCCACAGATTCGCCAGGGCCGAGCCGATGCCACCGCCGTCCGAGCCCTCGAGTGCGCGGCGCCCGTAGCCGCCGTCTGTCAGGAGCCAGCTCGCCCACGACGCCACATAGACCGCGGCGGCGACCGGGATGAACAGGACGAACGTCACGACGCCCTGGCGGAAGGCGGCGTCGGTCGGCCAGAAGATGACGCCCGCGCGGCGTCGCGCGAGAGCATCGACCACGACGAGGTAGATCCCCAGGCCCGCAGCCACGTACAGCCCCGACCATTTGACCGCGGTCGCGGCTCCGACCGCGGCACCTGCCGCGATCACCCACGGGCGGTTCCACAGCACGGGTCCCCACGCGGGCGGATCATCGCCGTGGTCGCGCGCGGCGAGCGCCGCGGCGAACCGGGTCGCCGTGCGGCGATGATCCAGCACCACGAACCAGAACGCGAGCAGCACGAAGAACGTGAGGATGCCGTCCAGCAGTGCCACGCGACTCATCGCGATCGCGAGACCGTCGACGGCCAGCAGACCGGATGCCACGGTGGCGAAGGCGATCGAACCCGTGAGCGACTTCGCCACGAGGTACAGCACGAGCACGGTCGCGATGCCGAACACAGCCACCGCGATGCGCCAGCCCCAGGCCGAATCCGGCCCGAACAGCGCCATGCCGAGGCCGATGAAGAACTTGCCGAGGGGCGGATGCACCACGAAGCTGCCGGACGTGAGGAAGATGTCGGTGTCGCCCGCGATGAAGCTCGCATCGGCGTCATCGGGCCAGCTCGCGGCATAGCCGAGGTTCCACTGCGTCCAGGCATCTTTGACGTAGTAGGTCTCGTCGAACGCCAGGGTGCTCGGATGCCCCAGGTTCCACAGCCGCAGGACGGCGGCGACGACGGTGACGAGGGTCGGGGCGAGCCAGCGCCACAGCCGGGCCAGACGCGGCTCGCCGGCCAGGCGCAGCATCCACCGGTCGTACAGGGTCGGTCGCGCGGGCGGCAGCAGCGGCTCGGCGATCGGCATCACGGCGACCAGCCTATGCTGGCGGCGTGATCATCCTCGCGGCGACCCCCATCGGCAATCTGGGCGACGCGTCGCGCCGCCTCGTCGAAGCACTCGAGGAGGCCAGGATCGTCGCCGCCGAAGACACCCGCACGACGCAGCGGCTGCTCGCGGGGCTCGGCATCGCCAACCGGCCGAGGCTCATCGCGCTGCACGACCACAACGAGAAGGAGCGTGCGCCCGAGATCGTCGAGCTCGCTCGCGACAATGACGTGCTCGTGCTGTCCGATGCCGGCATGCCCACGGTCTCCGACCCCGGCTACGGGCTCGTCGCGGCCGCCGCCGAGGCCGGCGTCGCGGTCACGGCGATCCCCGGTCCGAGCGCTGTCGTGACGGCGCTCGCCGTTGCGGGCTTGCCGACCGACCGCTTCACGTTCGAGGGCTTCGTCGCGCGCAAGCACGGCGAGCGGATGGCCGAGTTCACCGCGCTGGCGGGCGAGCAGCGCACCATGGTGTTCTTCGACGCCCCCTCGCGCGCCGCCGCGACGCTGGCGGACATGGCCGCGGCGTTCGGCGCCGATCGGCGCGCAGCCGTCTGCCGCGAGCTGACGAAGCTGCACGAAGAGGTCGCGCGGGGCACCCTGGCCGAACTGGTCGCCTGGGCCGAGCAGGGCGTGCGGGGCGAGCTCGTCATCGTCGTGGCCGGGGCCGCGGCGCGTGAACTTCCCTTCACCGATGCCGTGACGCATGTGCTCGACCTCGTCGCGGCGGGGACGCGCCTCAAAGTTGCCGCCACCGAGGTCGCCTCGCACACGGGTCACTCGTCGCGGGATCTCTACCAGGAAGCACTCGCGCGGCGAGCGCGGCCGTCATAGCGCCAGAAGCGGCATCCATCCGGCCTAGAATCTCAAGGGTGACTTCTGGCCGCAGCTTCTACATCACGACGCCGATCTACTACCCGAGCGACGTGCCCCACATCGGCCACGGCTACACGACCGTGGCCGTCGACGCGCTCGCCCGCTGGCATCGCCAGGCCGGCGATGACACGTGGATGCTGACGGGCACCGACGAGCACGGCCAGAAGATGATGCGCGCCGCCGCCGCGAACGGGTCGACGCCGCAGGAATGGGTCGACAAGCTCGTGAGCGAGTCGTGGTTCCCGCTGCTGGAGACCCTCGATGTCGCCAACGACGACTTCATCCGCACGACCCAGCCGCGCCACGAGGAGCGGGTCAAGCGGTTCGTGCAGGCCATCTACGACCGTGGGTACATCTACGCCGGCGAGTTCGAGGCGCTCTACTGCGTCGGCTGCGAAGAGTTCAAGACCGAGGCCGAGATCGTCCAGGGCGAGGGGGCGTTCGAGGGGCTCAAGGTCTGCGCGATCCACTCGAAGCCGCTCGAGCTGCTGCAGGAGAAGAACTACTTCTTCAAGCTCAGCGAGTTCCAGGACAAGCTTCTCGAGCTCTACGCGAGCAGTGACTTCATCCGACCCGAGTCCGCGCGCAACGAGGTCGTCTCGTTCGTCAAGAGCGGGCTCAAAGACCTGTCGATCTCACGCTCGACGTTCGACTGGGGCATCACGGTGCCCTGGGACGAATCCCACGTCATCTACGTGTGGGTCGATGCCCTGCTCAATTACGTCACGGCCGTGGGATACGGCGACGACCCTGCGCCGGGCTCCGGCGAGGAAAGCGAATTCGCGCGCCGCTGGCCGGCGTACCACGTCGTGGGCAAGGACATCCTGCGCTTCCACGCCGTCATCTGGCCCGCCATGCTGATGGCCGCCGGCGTCGATGTGCCCGCGGGTGTCTTCGCGCACGGCTGGCTGCTCGTCGGCGGCGAGAAGATGTCGAAGTCCAAGCTCACCGGCATCGCTCCGACCGAGATCACCGACGTCTTCGGGTCGGATGCGTACCGGTTCTACTTCCTTTCGGCGATCGCATTCGGACAGGACGGCTCGTTCTCGTGGGAGGACCTCGCCGCGCGCTACCAGGCCGAGCTCGCCAACGGCTTCGGCAACCTCGCCTCGCGCACGACGGCGATGGTCGAGCGCTACTTCGAGGGCATCGTGCCGCCCCCCGGCGAATACACCGAGCGTGACCTGCGCGTGCAGCAGATCGTGGCCGATGCCGCCGCCAGCGCCGATGCCGCGATCGAGCGATTCCGCATCGACGAGGCGATCCACGCCATCTGGACGATCGTCGACGACCTCAACCTGTACATCACCGAGAACGAGCCCTGGGCGCTCGCGAAGGACGAGACGCAGCGCGTGCGACTGGGCACCGTGCTCTACACCGCCGCCGAAGGGCTGCGCGCCCTGGCCGTGCTGCTGTCTCCCGTCATGCCCGAGGCGACCGAGAAGCTGTGGGTCGCGCTCGGCGCGGCCGAGTCGCTCGGTCGACTGGTCGATCAGCCCATCCGCGAGGCGGGGCAGTGGGGTGTCCTGCGTCCCGGCACGAGCGTCAACGGCCTCGCGCCGCTGTTCCCGCGCGTCGAGCAGGGCGCGTGAGCGTGCGGGAACGGCGCTCCTCGTGACAGACAGCGACCCGTCGCAGTACGTCCGTACCCGTTCGCAGGAGGGCCGCGGCGACGTGCGGTGGCCCGAAGCTCCCGAGCCCCTGCCCGTGCCGGTGTACGACAACCATGCGCACCTCGAGATCGACGACGGCGATGCGTCGCTGAGCCTCGACGAGCAGCTCGAGCGCGCTGCGGCGGTCGGCGTCGTGGGGGTCGTGCAGGCCGGTGGCGACATCGACTCGAGCCGTTGGTCGGCGTGGGCGGCGGCATCGCATCCCCGCGTGCTCGCGGCCGTCGCGATCCACCCCAACGAGGCGCCCGCGTACCAGAGCGCCGGGCGGCTGGACGAAGCGATCGGCGTCATCGATGAGCTCGCCGCCCAGCCGCGCGTGCGCGCGATCGGTGAGACGGGGCTCGACTTCTTCCGTACGGGCGAAGAGGGCCTGCCCGCGCAGTTCGAGAGCTTCGAGGCGCACATCGCCCTCGCGAAGAAGCACGGCATCGCGATGCAGATCCACGACCGCGAGGCCCACGACGCCGTCCTTGAGACCCTCGAGCGGGTCGGAGCCCCCGAGCGCACGGTCTTCCACTGCTTCTCGGGCGACGCGGCGATGGCCGAGATCGCCGCCGAACGGGGCTACTACCTGTCGTTCGCGGGCAACGTCACGTTCAAGAACGCCCAGAACCTGCGGGATGCCCTCAAGGTGACCCCGCGCGAGCGGATCCTCGTCGAAACGGATGCGCCGTTCCTCACCCCCGTGCCGCACCGCGGTCGCCCCAACGCGCCGTACCTGATCCCCGTGACGGTGCGTTTCCTCGCCGTCGAGCTGGGCGTCGAGCTCGACGAACTGTGCGCGCAGCTGGCGGCCAACACGCTCGAGGTCTACGGGGCGTTCGAGGACTGATCCGTCGCGTCGTCGCCCAGCACGGGGCGTGACGCCGCGATGTGCGAGATCGACCGCCACACGACGAGCAGCGTGATCGCCGAGCCGACGAACGCGAACCACCACGGCGCGGTGAGCCCCCAGCCCTGAGCGAGCAGGCCGCCGATCAGCTGCCCGATGACGAGCCCTCCGAAGACGCCGACCATGTTGACCGATGCGATGCGGCCCTGCAGGTGCATCGGCACGAGCCGCTGGCGCACGGTCGTCGAGATCGTTCCCCACACGAACGCGTACGCGCCGAATCCGAACATGAGGGCGAACGCGACGATCGGCGATGTCGTGAGCGCGAAAGCGAGGTGCATGAGCACTTCGAGCGTGAGGCACACGCGCATGAGCGTCGCGAACGAGACATGCCGCTCCAGCCACCCGAAGCACACGGTGGCGATGAGTCCGCCGAGCGCCGACGCCGTCGTGAGGGCGCCGTAGCCGACCGCGCCCATGTCGAGATACTCGGTCGCATAGAGCACGAGGACGCCCCACGGGGCTGCCCACGTCACGTTGAAGACGAGGATGATGAGGACGAGTGTGCGCACGGGCGCGTTGGCGCGCAGCCAGGCGAGCCCTTCGCGGATCGGACGCGGCTTCACCTCGGGGGCGGGATCCTCCTTCGGCGGAACGGGTGTGCGGGCGATGCGCGAGATGAGGATGACGGCGAGGCTCACGCAGACGATCTGGGTGACGAACGGCCAGAACGAGCCCGCCGCGAAGAGGAAAGCGCCCAGGGGCGGTCCCGCGAGCTGATTGCCGACGAGGAACCCCGCTTGCAGGCGCGCATTGCCGATGCCGAGGTCGGCCGGGCGCACGAGCATCGGCAGGAGCGTCGCGCCCGCCGTGTCGGCGAACACCTCGGCCGTGCCGTAGAGGAAGGCCGCCGCGAGCACGATGACCACGGTCACCTGGTCCGTCAGCAGGAAGACGACGAGTCCCGTGACGACGACGGCGCGCGAGGCGTTGGCGATCATGACGAGCCGCCGGCGGTCGTGATGATCCGCGATCGAGCCGGCGAGCAGGCCGAACAGCAGCCACGGCAGGAACTGCATCATCGCCCCGGCGGCCACGAGCAGAGGCGACGACGTCAGCGAGGCGATCAGAAGGGGGGATGCCGACAGCGCGATGCCGTCGCCGAGATTGCTCGTCCAGGACGAGGAGAGCAGCCAGCGAAAGTCCCTGCCGAGTCGCCGCGGCGCGATGAAGTCACCGAGGGAAGGCACCTCGACATCTTAGGGACGGAGAGCCTCTGCCACGTGACTACAGTTGACGCATGGCCGTGACTCTCCTCGGTGCATCCGAGATCCGCGCGCTCGCGGCAGAACTCGATGTCACCCCGACGAAGAAGCTCGGGCAGAACTTCGTCGTCGATGCGAACACCGTGCGAAAGATCGTGAACGTCGCCCGCGTCGCCGCGGGGGAGCGCGTCGTCGAGGTCGGACCGGGGCTGGGCTCGCTCACTCTTGCGATCCTCGAGACCGGGGCCGCCGTCACGGCCGTCGAGATCGATCACCGGCTCGCGGCGCGTCTGGAGGACACCGCCCGCGCGCACGGCGTGCCCGAGGGTGCGCTCACGGTCATCGACGCCGACGCGCTGCGGGTGACGGAGCTTCCGGGTGACCCCACGGTGCTCGTGGCGAACCTGCCGTACAACGTCAGCGTGCCCGTCCTGCTGCATTTCCTCGAGACCTTTCCGCGGCTGCAGCGCGGAGTGGTCATGGTTCAGGCCGAAGTGGGGGAGCGCCTCGCCGCCGGCCCCGGATCGAAGACCTATGGGTCGCCCAGCGTCAAAGCGGCCTGGTACGGAACCTGGCGCCTCGCCGGCACGGTGTCCCGTCACGTGTTCTGGCCCGTGCCCAACGTCGACAGCGTGCTCGTCGCCTTCGAGCGCGACGCCGAACCGCGGGGCACCGAGGACGAACGTCGCCGCACCTTCCGCATCGTCGACGCGGCCTTCCAACAGCGACGCAAGATGCTTCGCCAGGCGCTTTCCGAGGTCCTCGGCGGCTCGTCCGCGCACGCCAGCGCCGTGCTCGAGGCGGCGCACGTCGCCCCGACGGCGCGGGGCGAGAGCCTCACGGTCGAGGACTACCTGCGCATCGCCCGTGTCGATCACTAGCCTGGATCTGTGAGCGACGTGCCCTCCCGAACGCCTGACGGTGGAGACCTGCACCGTCCCTATACCGCTGCCGCGGACCGCTATCAGGATGTGCCGTACCGCCGTGTCGGATCGTCCGGGCTCGTCCTGCCCCCCGTGTCGCTCGGTCTGTGGTGGAACTTCGGCGACAACATCGCCTTCGACGATCAGCGCGCTCTGCTTCGCCACGCGCTGGACAGGGGCATCACGCACTTCGACCTCGCCAACAACTACGGCCCGCCGTTCGGCTCGGCCGAAACGAACTTCGGCCGCATGATGCGTGAGGATTTCGCGCCCTACCGGGACGAGCTCATCATCTCGTCCAAGGCCGGTTATCGCATGTGGCCCGGTCCCTACGGCGACGGCGGATCGCGCGGCTACCTGCTCTCCAGCGCCGACCAGTCCCTGCAGCGCATGGGTCTGGACCACGTCGACATCTTCTACTCGCACCGGTTCGACCCGCACGTTCCGCTGGAGGAGACGATCGGAGCCCTCGACACGCTCGTGCGCGCGGGCAAGGCGCGCTACGTCGGGGTGTCGTCGTATGACGCGCTGCAGACGGCGCAGGCCGCTGCGATCGCGCGGTCGATGGGTACGCCGCTGGTCATCCACCAGCCGTCGTACTCGGTCCTGGACCGCTGGATCGAGGACGGCTTGACGGACGTTCTGGACCAGGAGGGAATGGGCGCGATCGCGTTCGTCCCGCTGGCGCAGGGCCTGCTCACCGACAAGTACCTCGCGGGCACCCCCGCCCAGCGGTCGCAGAAGCGCGCATCGCTCCCTGACCGTCCGCTGACCCCCGCCGGCCTGGCGCGGCTGCGGGGCCTCGACGAGATCGCGCAGCAGCGCGGCCAGTCGCTGGCCCAGCTGGCGCTGCAATGGGTGCTGCGCGAGAGTGTCGTGGCATCCGCTCTCATCGGTGCGTCCCGCCCCGCTCAGATCGACGAGAACCTCGCCGCCCTCGAGGGCGCGCCCTTCACCGCTGACGAACTCGCCCGCATCGATGCGCTCGGCGAGGGCGGTCAGCGAGACCTGTGGCAGGAAGCGGAGGACACGTGACGCACGCATTCGTGAACGACGACGTGCGTGTGCGCGCGCCCGGCAAGCTCAACGTGTTCTTCGAGGTCGGGCGCGTGCAGGAAGACGGATACCACGACGTCGCGTCGGCGTACCAGGCGGTGTCGCTGTACGAAGACGTCGTGGCCTCGCACTCCGACGAGTTCACCATGTCGGTGTCGGGTTCGGTCGATGTCACGGGCGTGCCGCTGGATGACCGCAACCTCGCGGTGCGCGCCGCGCGACTGGTCGCGCAGAGGGCGAACTACACGGGGGGCGTGCACCTCGACATCGTCAAGCATGTGCCGGTCGCCGGAGGCATGGGCGGCGGCTCGGCCGACGCCGCCGCCGCGCTCGTCGCGTGCGACGCCCTGTGGGGGACCGACCTCGGCGGTGCCGAGCTGCACCGCCTCGCCGCCCGCCTGGGCGCCGATGTGCCCTTCGCTCTGCTCGGGGGCACGGCGGTCGGCACGGGCCGGGGCGATCGCTTGAGTCCCGCACTCGCGAAGGGGCGGTTCGACTGGGTCATCGTGCCCTCGGACGACGGCCTGTCCACGCCGCGGGTCTATGGGCACCTCGACGAGCTGCGTGAAACCACAGACGCCCCCCGTCCGGACCGCACGCCTGACGTCGCGCCGCCCGTGCTGCAGGCGCTGCGCGCGGGGGATGCCGCGGCGCTGGCAGACGCGCTGAGCAACGACCTGCAGACGGCGGCGCTGTCGCTGCGACCCGACCTGCGCGAGCTGCTCGAACTCGGCGAGTCGAGTGCGTCGGCGCTCGCGGGTATCGTGTCGGGATCCGGGCCGACGATCGCCTTCCTTGCGAGCGATGCCGAGGGGGCGATCGACCTTCAGGTGACGCTGTCGGCCGCGGGCTATGACGCCCTGCACGTGCACGGTCCCGTCGCGGGTGCCCGCGTCGTCCACACCTGACCTGTCGACCGCGACCTACCGAGGAGAACGCCCATGAACCTGTTCGACGACGCCGCCCGTGCGGCGTTCCGCGAGGGAGCAGCGGATGCCGTATCGGCCGAGCGGCTCGCCACGAGCGGGCTGGAATATCGCCGCGTCGCCGTCGACTCCGACGGCTTCGCGCCGTGGCTGCAGGTCGTCCGCCGCGGGTTCCAGGACGGCGAGCGCACCGACGAGCAGGTCGCGGCGGTCCGCGAGCGCAGTGGGTACCGGCGACTGACGGGCGTCTACGACCCGACGGCGCCCATGGCCGACGCGCCCGTCGGCACGATCGCGTCGTGGATCTCCGAGCTCACGGTGCCCGGTGGCGGCGGCATCGCCTCGTGCGCCATCTCCGCCGTGACGGTCTCGCCCACGCACCGCCGCCGCGGGATCGCGCGGGCGATGCTCGAGGGTGAGCTGCGCGCCGCGCGGGATGCCGGTGTGCCGGCGGCGATGCTCACGGTGAGCGAGTCGACGCTCTACGGCCGCTACGGCTTCGGACCCGCGGCGATGAGCGCGTCGGTGCGGATCGAGACGGCGCGCGCCGGATGGATCGGACCGCGCCCCGACGGGCGGGTCGACTTCATCACCCGCGAGCGGGCTCGCGAGCTCATGCCCCTCGTGCACGAGCGGTCGCGCCTGCGCGTCGCGGGCGAGATCGAGATCCCGGACTCCCACTGGGACGGCTTCGCCGGTACGCGCCCCGACACCGAGAAGGCCCGCGACAAGCGGGCCGTGCAGTACACGGATGCTGCGGGCGAGGTGCGCGGCGTGGCGGTGTACGCCGTCCGCGAGAACCACGACGACTTCACGAAGGCGACGGCCTCGGTGCACTACCTCGTCGCGGACGGCGATGACGCGTACGCGGCGCTGTGGCGGTTCCTGCTCGAGCTCGACCTCGTGGCCGAGGTGCGCGCCGAAGAGGTCTCGGTCGATGAGCCGCTGCGGTGGATGATCGCCGACCAGCGTGCGGCGGTCGTGACGGTTCAGGACCACCAGTACGTGCGCATCCTCGACGTCGAAGGGGCCCTCGAGGCACGGCGGTATGCGTCGCCGGGCCGGCTCGTGCTCGAGGTCACCGACCCGCTGGGCTTCGCGGCGGGGCGATACCTGCTCGATGTCGCCGACGACGGCGCGGCCCGGGTGTCGCGTGTCGACGGTGACGCACCTGTCGACGCGCTTCCGGTCGCGCTCGGTGCCGCTGAGCTCGGCGCGGTCTACCTCGGCGGGGTCTCGCTTGCGACCCTCGCCGCCGCCGGACGGGCCGAGACCCCCGACCCGATCCGCGCCGCGGCGATCCTGTCGTGGCCGTCGTCGCCCCGCCTGTCGTTCTGGTACTGACCCCGTAGGCCCTCACCGCGCGCCGGCGGGCGGCCGTCCGCCGCCGTGAACATCGGGTGAATCCCGCAGCCTCGGCCCCTGGTGCACTCTCGGGCTCACGGGGGGCATAGCCTGGAAGGAATATGGCGCATCTTCTCGGGGCGGAAGCCCTGCACCTCGAGTTCCCGACCAAAGTCGTCTTCGACTCCGTCTCGCTGGGCATCGACGAAGGCGATCGGATCGGCGTCGTCGGCCGCAACGGCGACGGCAAGTCCAGCCTTCTCGCGATGCTCGCCGGCAGACTCGAACCCGACGGCGGCCGGGTCACCGTGCGCGGCGGCGTGCGCGTCGGCGTGCTCGATCAGTCCGACACTCTGGGTGAGACCGGCACGGTCGCCGAAGCCGTCGTCGGCGACACGCCCGAGTACGAGTGGGCGGGCTCGCCGCGCGTGCGCGACGTCATCTCGGGGCTCCTCGCCGACATCGCGTGGGACGGTCCGGTCGCTGGCCTGTCCGGCGGTCAGCGCCGTCGTGTCGCGCTCGCGCAGCTTCTCGTCGGCGACCACGACGTGATCTTCCTCGACGAGCCGACGAACCACCTCGACGTCGAGGCGATCGCCTGGCTCGCCGACCACATCAAGCGCCGCTGGCCGGCCAATCAGGGCGGACTGCTCGTCGTGACGCACGACCGGTGGTTCCTCGACGAGGTGTGCACGGCGACGTGGGAAGTGCACGACCGCATCGTCGAGCCCTTCGACGGCGGGTACGCCGCGTACATCCTGCAGAGGGTCGAGCGCGACCGTCAGGCGGCGACGATCGAGGCGCGGCGCCAGAACCTCGCCCGCAAAGAGCTGGCGTGGCTGCGACGAGGAGCCCCCGCGCGCACGTCGAAGCCGAAGTTCCGCATCGACGCCGCCAACGAGCTCATCGCCGACGTGCCCGAGATCCGCGACAAGACCGAGCTGCAGTCTCTCGCCGTCACCCGGCTCGGCAAGGACGTCGTCGACCTGCTCGACGCGTCGGTCTCGTACGGCGACCGTGAGGTGCTGCACCCCGTCGAATGGCGCATCGCGCCGGGGGAGCGCACCGGCATCCTGGGTGTCAACGGCGCCGGCAAGTCCACCCTGCTCGGGCTCGTCTCGGGTGAGGTCGAACCGACGACGGGCCGCGTCAAGCGAGGCAAGACCGTCAAGGTGGCCACGCTGACGCAGCGCCTGGACGAACTCGAGGAGCACCTGAACGACCCGGTCCGCGTCGTGATCGCGAGCTTGCGGACGTCGTACACGTTCGGCGCGGGCTCGAAGGCGCAGGAACTCACCCCCGGTCAGCTGCTCGAGCAGATGGGCTTTTCGAGCGTTCAGCTCTCAACGCCGGTCAAGGACCTCTCGGGCGGCCAGAAGCGGCGCCTCCAGCTGCTGCTGATCCTGCTCGAGCAGCCGAACGTGCTGATCCTCGACGAGCCCACCAACGATCTCGACACCGACATGCTCGCCGCCATGGAGGACCTCCTCGACACGTGGCCGGGCACGCTCCTCGTCGTGAGCCACGACCGATACTTCATCGAGCGGGTCACCGATCAGCAGTTCGCGATCCTCGGCGGGCGCCTGCGTCACCTGCCCGGCGGCGTCGATGAGTACCTGCGCCTGCGCGAGCGCGAGCGCAACGCTCCTGCAGCGGACCGGGCTGCGGCATCCGCTGACACACCGGATGCACCGCGGCTGGGCGGCGCCGAGCTGCGGGCCATGCAGAAGGAGCTCGCCTCGCTCGAGCGTCGACTCGCGAAGCTCGAGCAGCAGATCGCCGCCGCGCGCGCGGCGCTGGCAGACCACGACCAGGCCGACTACGAGGGCCTCGCCGCCGAGATGGCGAAGATCACGGCGCTCCAGGCCGACCGGGATGCCGTCGAGGAGCGCTGGTTCGAGCTGTCCACCGTCGAGGAGTGAGCGGCAGGCGGCGGGGTGCGAGAGCGCACCCCCGCCGCCTCTGGACTCAGCGCGCCGAGTAGGGCGCCTTCTTGATGACGGTGATCGTCTCACCGTCGACGACACCGGTCACCGTGACGGTCGCCTCGCCCGCGCCGACCGAGGTCGCACGCGTGTTGAACGACACGCTGACGGTCTTGCCGGACGCGACCGAGGCGAACCTCTTCGTGCCGAACTCCGTCTCGACGGTGATGTCCACCGCGCCCTCGGCGTCGTTGCCGACCGTGACGCTCACGTAGGCCGTGCCGCCGAGCGTGCGCGTCGTGGCCGTCGCCGCTCCGGCGAGCGCTTCGACCCCGGCATCCGATGCCGCCTGGGTCCCGCCGACGACGGGGAGGCTGATGCGGCTCACCTTCGTGTCGACGGTGATCTCGGGGCGGGATGCCAGTGTCTCGACCGAGTACGACCGGTACGAGCCGACCAGGATCACGCCGATGCGGTTTCCCTCGGTGAACGTGTAGTCCTCGGGGAGCATCGGGAAGCTGAGGCTCTCGGGCACACCCGGCACGAGCGGCGTCGCCTCCTCGAGCGAGAAGCGGTTGCGGGCATCCATCGCGCCCTTCGTGACGCGCCACTGGTCGGTCGTGATGGGACGGTAGTCCACGATCCGGTAGCAGGCGTCATCGTGCTCGGACGCCTCACCGTGGCACGTCTCGGGTGCCGTCGTGTTCTGCCGGATGCCGTCGCCGGTGCGGTCGTTCTGCCTGCTCGGGCCGTACTCGACGAGCATCGCGCCGACATAGGCGACGTCCTGGCTCGAGGCGGCCGTCAGCTCGACGACGGGGGTTCCCGAGATGCGCAGATCCCGGGCGAGCGGCTCCGACAGGAAGGCCAGCCGCGATGCCGACGTCGCCTGCGGGTTCGCCATCGCCTGCGCCTCGGTCTGGCGCGAGTCATCGACGAACGAGGCCGACGACGCTTCGCCCGGAGCGGGGGTCAGGGCGAACGACCCGGCCCCGTCTCCGTTGTGGCGAAGATAGAACTCCACGTGCTCTGTCCCTGCGATGGGCCAGTCGGCGTGCTGCTCCCACTCGCCGCCGGCGACCTCGACATCGACCATCGGCTCGTCGTCGATGCCGTTGTCGATGCCGTGCAGGTAGTGGTCGAACCAGCGGTGCAGGGTGTCGACCCATTCGCCGCGGCGGAAGTCGAAGGGCTCGATGTGGCCCGTGCGTGAGAGCCACATCTTGCGCTCGACGTCGTGGGCGCCCAGGGCTGCCCACATCTTCGAGGCGTGATCGGCGCGCACGTTCTCCTCCTGCAGGCCGTGCACGAGGAAGACCGAGGCGGTGACCTTGTCGACGTCGTCGAGGTAGTTGCGCTCGTACCAGAACGGCGAGTAGTCGCCGTTCTCGTCGCCGTCGGCGGCGTCGATCTCATCCCACACCGGTGCGCACCGGGCCTGGCGCGCGCGGTCGTCGTTCGTGATCGTCGTGGCGAGGGACCGCAGGTAGTTGCCCCCACGCTGCACGAGCCCGTTCGTGCGGGTGTAGTCGTAGTAGTTGTACGGCCCGCCGATCGGCACGACGGTCGCAAGACCCTCGACGCCCGAGACGGCGGCTCCCATCGCCAGCGCGCCGTCGTACGACTTGCCGATCATGCCGGACTTGCCGTTGTGCCAGTCCACGACGACGGGGTCGCCGTTCGCATCGACGGCGGTGTTGCGACCGTTGAGCCAATCCACGACGGCGGGCCCCGAGAGGTTCTCGGACTCGCCCTGGATCGTCGGACACCCTGTCGATCCGGCGGTCCCGGTCATGTCCACGAGCGCGACGGCGTATCCGCGCGGCACGAAGTAGTTGTCGTAGTACAGCGGCCACCGGTCGTTGAGCCCGTCGCCGTCGACATCGGCTTTGAGCTCGGACTCGTTGCCGCGTCCGAGCGTCGTGTAATAGGGGGAGTTGTCGATGATGACCGGGGCTTTCAGGCCGTCTTCGGTCGCGGCCGGGCGCATGATGTCGACTCGGATCACGTCTTCGACGCCGTCGCGGTCGCTGTCGATGCCTGCCTTCACCCAGACGCGCTCGCGTACGGCGTCGGCATAGCCGTGCACCGGCTGGGTCACGCCGTCGGCGACGACGATCTCGGGGGGCGCGGTGGTGCTGGCGGTCGCGGGGTGGGTCGCCGTGGCGGCGACGAGGCCGGCGCACACCAGGGCAGCCGCGGCTGCGGGCGTTCTGAGTCTCACGGTGGAGGGTCCCTTCTTCGACGATGTCGGGGTCCGTGCACGTGCCCGCCTCACCGCGGGCATCGTGCGTAGCGGTTGCGTTGATCGACGGGATTCCGTGGTGCTGTCACGACGTCGTGCCGCGTGGAATCCGTCGACGGTGCCCGAATCGTCGCAGGGCCATCAGTGATATGTCAAATATTACTAACCGCGGGCGTCCGTCCGTGGTCGTTGTCGGAGCGCTTCAGTAGTGTGTAACACGTCACCGGGCGCCCGCCCGGAGACCCCTGCACCCCTACGAAGCGGTGTGGATCCGTGATGGCGCACCGACGCGTCCCCGGAAGAGGAAGGTTCACGTGTTGAAAACCCCCAGAAGAGCGTCATCGAGGATCGGCGCGGTACTCGCGACGGTCGCGATGACCGCAACGCTCGTCGTCGGCGGTGCCGCGACAGCGACGGCGACAGCGGTCGACCCGCTGCCCGAGCCAAATGTCGTGCCGATCCAGGTGACCGGCGACCCCAGCGAGCGATTGAACCTCGTCGTCTTCGGCGACGGCTACCAGGCTGACCAGCAGAGCCTGTTCATGGCCGACCTCGACCGCAACCTCGGCGTGCTGTGGGGGACCGAGCCCTTCCGCAGCTACAAGAACTACATCAACATCTACGCCGTGCAGCTCGCCTCGATCGACTACGGCGTGCACTGCGACCCCGACGGCCGTGTGCGTCACCCCGACGGCACGATCCGCGACACCGGCGAGCGTGAGGGACCCCTCGCCACCAAGAACACGGCCCTGCGCCTCACGCTGAGTGGCTGCAGTGACCCGCTCGCCCGGGGCATCACCTACGGCCGCGCCCCCGTCGACTGCGCGTCGCAGGCGGGCCGCTACCCCGAGGGCGTCAACCCCTGCGAGACGGGCATCGAGGCTCAGCGCCGGATCCTCGACGACTACGTCGCTCCGCTGCTGGGCATTCCGCGCACGGCGCAGAACGTCCAGACGCTGGCCTTGGCCAACACCTTCACGTACGGCGGCATCGGCGGACGCGACGCGACGACCTCCGCGGGCTCCCCGCAGGGACCCGTCGTCTCGCTGCACGAGCTCGGCCACTCGCTCGGCACGCTGCGCGACGAGTACCCCTACAACTCGCGCGACATCGTCCGTTCGTGCTACACGGGTGCTGAGTCGGGCACGAGCTTCCACCACACGACGTACACGTCCGAAGAGCAGATGATTGCCGACCAGCACAAGTGGTTCCGCTGGCTCGGCGAAGAGAGCCGCTCAGGCGGCCGAATCGGCCTCTACGAATCCGGCGGCCTGTACCCCTGTGGCCAATTCCGCCCGAGCGAGCACTCGATGATGCGCTGGGTCGGATACGACTTCGATCAGATCGGCCTCGAGCACATGGTCGCCCGCATCACGGGCCTGCGCGACTCGGGCCAGATGGTCGTCACGTCGACGCCCGAGGGCGTCGTCCCCGCCGACAGCGCCCTGTGGACCGAGTCCGGCCAGCCGCGCTTCCACGAGCTCACGGTGACGTGGCGCAACGGCGGTCCCGAGGGCGAGATCATCGCCTCAGGCCCCGAGCGCAGCCTCGATCTCGGAGAGCTCGACCTGCCCGAGGGCACGATCGTCCACGTCGAGGTTCGTGACCCCGTCGGTCCCGACGGCATCGACTGGGTCCGCATCCCGTCGACGAACAACACGGCAACCGACTCGGGATACAACGGTCCGCGCTTCGTGCAGACCCGTCAGTGGACCATCGGCGCAGAGGCCGTCGTTCCGTCCGCTCCCGGTGCAGAGATCACCTCGGCGAGCCTCACTGCCACGCCGCTCGCACACGACGAGGTCGTCTTCGTCCGGACGAACCACCCGAGCGACCGCATCCCCACGGTGACGTGGAAGATCGACGGCGTCGAGGTGCAGTCCGGCACGCGCACGACGCTCGATCTGGGCGCTCTCGATCTCGGTTCGGGAACCTACGACCTGACGGTTTCGGTCACCGACCCGGCACACCCTGACGTCGCTCCGGCGACCCAGGCGTGGAAGATCGACGCCGTCATGCCCACCGCGCCGCGGACGCTGTCCGAGTCGCTTGCGACCTCGACGACCGACGCGCACCCGATCTACTTCGGGGGATGGGACATGAAGCTCGACCCGACGGATTCCACCGTCGGGTACGACAGCGAGCGCTACGTCGTCGGCCAGTTGCGCCTCAACGGCGACGGATGGCTCGACTACTCGGGCTTCCCCGAGCAGCCGATGCCCGACTCGCCGTTCCGCTTCCGTCACTCCGGCACCGACCTGAAGGCTCTCACCTACGGGAACCTCGGCTCGGGTGGACTGAGCAAGGCCGCGTTCGAGCAGACCCTTCCGGATGACCACCCGCTGGGCGGCTTCATCCCCGGGTTCGGTACGCACCTCGTCGAGCACCGCGCAATCGACGCCGCCGGCAACATCGGCGATGCCGACTCGTACACCGCGACGGCACTGCCCGGCGAGGCTCTCGAGTGCACTCAGACGCTGACCGGCTCGCTCGAGTCCGTGACGCTGACCGAGGGTGCCACGTGCATCACGGATGCCGACATCGCCGGGGCCCTCACCGTCGCCGACGGTGCCTCTGCCCTGGTGACCGACACGGTCATCTCGGGCGCACTCGCCGTGAACGACGCCGAGACGTTCCAGATCTTCGGATCGACCGTCGAGGGCGCCGCGACCATCAGCGGCGTCGAGCGCGACGTCACCGCGGCGGGCACGACGTTCCGTCGTGGCGTCGAGCTGTCCGGCAACACGCAGGTCACCGCCAACGAGCGCTTCAGCAGGCTCGCCGGTGCGTACGGTCCCGTGTTCGCAGGCAACACCGTGTACGGCACGCTCACCTGTGACGCGAACAGCGCCGCGCTGAGTGACTTCGGCGCGACGAACGCCCTGGGTGGCGCGACGGTCGGTGACTGCGGAGAGCTCGCAGACTCGCTCACCGTCACGGCCGGCACCGCGACGCGCTCGCTCGGCAGCACGGCGTACGTGACCGTCTCGGTCACGAACGACGGGGATGCCCCGGTGAACATCAACGTCGCGACGGCCTTCGGCAAGAAGTCGTTCTCGTCGGTCGCACCGGGCAAGACCGTCGCCGTCTCGCTCAACTCACGGTCGGCGTCGGTCGCCGACGGTGAAGCGACCGTGACGGTGACGAACCTCGAGACGGGCGAGACCTTCACGGTCTTCACCCCATATCAGGGCTCGTAGCCGATCCTCTCCAGAACACTGCGCGGGTCTGTCCCTTCGGGGGCGGGCCCGCGCAGTGTTTCGTGGTGACCGTGACCTCTGGAAAGGGCCTCTGATCGCGTGCTTGATACCCTGGAAAACGGTCAGCACCGATACCCGAACGGTGCGCGTGGTGCTTCTTCCCCGTGCCGCAGCGGTGCCGACGTATGCGATGACGCAGATGCAAATGACACGTAACTAGAGGATACGAATACATGAGAATAGCGATTATCGGCGCCGGTCCCAGTGGGATGGCGCAGCTGCGAGCCTTCCACGCGGCAGAGCAAGCGGGCGCAGAAGTTCCCGAGATCGTCTGCTTCGAGAAGCAGGAGGACTGGGGCGGCCAGTGGAATTACACGTGGCGCACGGGTCTCGATGAATTCGGCGAGCCGGTCCACTCCAGCATGTACCGCAACCTGTGGTCCAACGGCCCCAAGGAAGCCCTGGAGTTCGCGGACTACAGCTTCGATGAGCACTTCGGAAAGCCGATCTCGTCCTATCCGCCGCGTGAGGTGCTGTGGGACTACATCAACGGCCGCGTCGAGAAGGCCGGCCTGCGCACAGCGGTGCGCTTCAACACGGTCGTTCGCTGGGTGGACTACGACCCCGAGACCGAGACGTTCACACTCGCGAGTGAAGACCTCGTCAAGGGCACGACGACCAGCGAGCAGTTCGATCGCATCATCGTGGCGTCCGGTCACTTCTCGTTCCCGTCCCAGCCTGAGATCGCCGGTGTCGAGACGTTCCCCGGCATCATCATGCACGCGCATGACTTCCGTGGCGCGGAGGCGCTCAAGGACCGCACCGTCCTGGTGGTCGGCTCGAGCTACTCGGCCGAGGACATCGGCAGCCAGGCCTACAAGATGGGCGCCGGCCGCGTCATCGCGAGCTATCGCACGCAGCCCATGGGATACGACTGGCCCGAGGGGTTCGAAGAGCGTCCGCTCATCGATCGCTTCGAGGGATCGACGGCGCATTTCTCGGACGGCAGCGTCGCCGAGATCGACGCGGTCATCCTGTGCACGGGCTACTTGCACAAGTACCCGTTCCTTCCCGACGAGCTCGCCCTGGAATCGCGCAACTGCGTCTACCCCGCGGGGCTGTACAAGGGTGTCGTGTGGCAGGACAACCCGCACGTGTTCTATCTCGGCGCGCAGGACCAGTGGTTCACCTTCAACATGTTCGACGCCCAGGCCTGGTTCGTGCGCGATGTCATCCTCGGCGGCATCCGGCTTCCGGATGCCGCGACGCGGCAGATCGACATCGATCAGTGGCTCGCGCGGTTCCACGCGATCGCCAGCGCCGCCGATGAGATCCGCTTCCAGGGCGACTACATCCGTGACCTGATCGATGCGACGGACCACCCGATGTTCGACATCGATGAGGTCGTCGAGATCTTCCTGGCGTGGAAGCACGACAAGGCCGAGGACATCATGGGCTACCGTGACCGCACTTACCGCTCGGTCATGACCGGAACGATCGCCGTGCAGCACCACACGCCGTGGATCGACGAACTCGATGACAGCCTCGAGCGCTACCTCGACGAGTCGGCCGGCGCTGACCTCGCGGAGTCCGTCGGACGCTGACCTGTGGCATCCGGGCCCGGTGGTGACGCCGGCCCGGATGCGCTCAGCGGTCGAAGCCGAGGCTCAGCTTTCGCAACAGCCCGGCGAGGCGATCGCGGTCGGCGCGGGAGAGAGTCGCGAGCAGCGTCGCCTCGGCGTCGACGAGGCGCGTGATGGCCGCATCGACGCGCAGGCGTCCGTCATCGGTGATCGTGACGAGGATGCTGCGCCCGTCGTCGGGGTCGGCTTCGCGTCGCACGAGCCGCCGCGCCACGAGCCGATCGATGCGGTTCGTCATCGTGCCGCTGGAGACGAGCGTCTGCTGCAGCAGTTGCTTGGGGCTCAGCTGAAACGGCTCACCCGCGCGCCGCAGAGCCGACAGCACGTCCCACTCCCACGGCTCCAGGTCGCTGCGGCGGAACGCATCGCGACGCGCGCGATCGAGGTGGCGAGAGAGCCGGTCGACGCGCGAGAGCACTTCCAGCGGCGAGAAGTCGAGGTCGGGGCGCTGCGCGACCCACGCCTCGACGATGCGATCGACTTCGTCCGACTTATCCGCCACCCGCCCATCATCCCATCCGCCTTCCACGTGGCAGACTTGTCGGGTGCCGCGGTGGCGGCCGGTCCGCCGTGGTGTAACGGCAGCACGACAGCCTTTGGAGCTGTTAGGCCCAGGTTCGAATCCTGGCGGCGGAGCATGTCGAACACGCACACACCGCTGGCCGTCGTCGTCCTCGCCGCGGGGCAGGGCACCCGTATGAAGTCGGCGCTGCCCAAGGTGCTGCATCCGATCGGCGGGCTTCCGCTGGTCGGGCACGTCGTGCGCACGGCTCGCGCGCTCTCACCCGCCGCCGTGCTCGTCGTCGTGCGGCACGAGCGCGACCGTGTCGCGCAGGCCGTGGTCGACACCGACCCCGAGGCCGTCGTCGTCGATCAGGACGACGTCCCCGGCACCGGCCGCGCCGTCGAGATCGCGCTCGAGGCGATCCCCGCCTTCGACGGGGATGTGCTCGTGCTGAGCGGCGATGTGCCGCTGCTGGACGCGGACACCCTCGAGATGCTGCTTCGGACGCACCGTGAGCGTGCCGCCGCCGCGACCGTGCTGAGCGCCATCCTCGATGAGCCGACCGGTTACGGCCGCATCATCCGCGACGCGTCGGGCGCTGTCGAGCGCATCGTCGAGCAGAAGGATGCCACGCCCGAGGAGCGCGCCGTCACCGAGATCAACGCGGGGGTCTATGTCTTCCGCGCGGCGTCGCTGCGCACGCAGCTCGCGCGCGTGGGCACCGCCAACGCGCAGGGCGAGATGTACCTCACCGATGTCGTGGGCCTGCTGCGCGGTGCCGACGAGCCGGTCGCCGCGGCACCGGCCCCCGACGCCGCCGTCGCGCTCGGGGTCAACGACCGCGTGCAGCTGGCCGAGGCGGCGCGTCTGCTCAATGCCCGCACGGTGCGACGCTGGCAGCTCGAAGGCGCGTCGATCCTCGACCCCGCGACGACATGGATCGACGTCGACGCGACGCTCGCGCCCGATGTCACGGTCCTGCCGAACACGTATCTGCTGCGGACGACGACGATCGCCTCGGGCGCGGTCATCGGACCCGACACGACGCTGTCCGACTGCGAAGTGGGGGAGGGTGCGACCGTCAAGCGCACCGACGCGACACTGGCCGTCATCGGCGCAGGTGCGACGGTCGGACCGTTCTCGTACTTGCGGCCCGGCACGATCCTCGGCGAGAACGGCAAGATCGGAACGTTCGTCGAAACGAAGAACACCACGATCGGCGAGGGCAGCAAGGTTCCTCATCTGTCCTACATCGGCGACGCGACGATCGGCCGCCGTGTGAACCTCGGTGCCGGCGCCATCACCGCCAACTACGACGATCTCGCCAAGCACCGCACCGAGGTCGGCGACGAGGTACACACGGGGTCGCATAACGTCTTCGTCGCGCCGGTTAGAATCGGAGATGGCGCGAAGACCGGGGCGGGAGCCGTCGTTCGCAAGGACGTTCCCGCGGGTGCCCTGGCACTGAGCGTCTCACCTCAACGCAACGTCGAGGGGTGGGTCGAGATGAACAGACCGGGAACCGGAGCCGCGGACGTCGCGGCCAAGGCTCGGTCCGCACAGAAAGCGGACGATGGGGCGCAAGAGCAAGACGGCTGACCGCGACAACGCGCGGGACATGGCCCCGGGCCTGGTAGCGAAGACCAAGAAGCGGCTCGTCGTCGCGTCGGGCCGTTCGCACCCCGAACTGGCGGCCGACGTCGCCGAGGGTCTGGGTACGAAGCTCGTTCCGACCGAGTACCGCACGTTCGCGTCGGGAGAGATCCTGACCCGCTTCGAGGTGTCGATCCGCGGATGCGACTTCTTCCTCATCCAGAGCTTCGGGCCGCCGGTCAACGAGTGGCTCATGGAGACGCTCATCATGCTGGATGCCGCCAAGCGCGCTTCCGCGAAGCGCGTCACGGTGGTCATGCCGTACTACCCCTACTCGCGTCAGGACAAGAAGGGTCGCGGTCGCGAGCCGATCAGCGCCCGACTCGTGTCCGACCTGCTGCGCACCGCGGGCGCGGATCGGATCATGAGCGTCGACCTGCACGCCGCGCAGATCCAGGGCTTCTTCGACGGCCCCGTCGACCACCTGTTCGCCAAGCCTGTGCTGTTGGAGTACTTCGAGAACACGCTCTCAGAGGAAGACCGCGCCAAGCTCACCATCGTCTCTCCCGACACCGGCCGCGTGCGCGTCGCCGACCTGTGGTCGGACAGTCTCGGCGCGCCGCTGGCGATCATCCACAAGCGCCGCGACCCGAACATCGCCAACCAGGTGTCCGTCAACGAGATCGTCGGGCACGTCGAGGGTCGGGTCTGCTTGCTGGTCGACGACATGATCGACACGGGTGGCACGATCGTGAAGGCGGCCGAGGCTCTCAAGAAGAGCGGCGCCGAGCGCGTCATCGTCGCCGCGACGCACGCCATCTTCAGCGCTCCCGCCACTGAGCGTCTGCAGAGCGAAGCGATCGACGAGGTCGTCGTCACCGACACGGTCCCGCTGCCGCCCGAGAAGCGCTTCCCGAGCCTCACCGTCCTGCCGATCGCTCCGCTGCTCGCCCGCGCGATCCACGAGATCTTCGAGGACGGTTCGGTCACGAGCATGTTCGACGGGGCGGCGTGATCGCTCGTACTCGCGTGGTCATGGCGACCGCGCTCGGTGTGGCTGGTGCGTTCGGTCTCGCGGGGTGCGGTTCCGCCGAACCCGACGGTGAGCGCTCCACAGGGCAGTACGCCGACGGCACCTACACGGCGCAGGGTTCGTACGCGACGCCCGAGACGGTCGAGACGATCACGGTGACCCTCACGCTCGCCGATGAGGTCGTGACCGACGTGAGCGTCGTCGGAGACCCGCAACGCGCCGAGTCGGGGCAGTTCCAGTCGCAGTTCATCGGCGGCATCTCTGACGAGGTCGTGGGAAAGCCGCTCGATGAGATCTCGGTCAGCCGCGTCGCCGGGTCCTCGCTCACCAGCGGCGGCTTCGCCGAGGCGCTCGGGGCGATCAAGGCCGACGCCGCGGGCTGACGCACGTGTCGCCGCGCTCGCAGTGGGGCTTCACCGCCATCGGCACGGTGTGGCACATCGAGACCGCCGATCCGGTGCCCAGCGCCGTGCGTGACCGCGTGGCATCCGTCATCTCGTCGTTCGATGCCGCCTGGTCGCGCTTCCGCCCCGATTCGCTCATCAGCCTGCTCGCGCGTGACGGGGGAGAGGTGCCTGCGCCCGCGGACACCCGCGCCATGCTCGACGTCTACGTCGCTCTGGCCGAGGCGACGGCCGGCGCCGTGCAGCCCCTCGTCGGCGACGCGCTCGCGCATCGCGGATACGACGCGGACTTCTCTCTCGTCGATCGCGGCGCGCAGCCCGCGGCCGCCGACTGGCGCGACCTGCTCACCTGGAGCGAGCACCATCTCGGCCTGCGGCATCCCGCCCTCATCGATGTCGGCGCGGTCGGCAAGGGTCGTCTCGTCGACCTCGTCGCGGACGTCCTCACCGGCGCGGGATGCCGAGATGCCGTCGTCGACGCCGGCGGCGACATCGCGGTGCGGGGTACGCGCGAGCGGATCGGGCTCGAGCACCCGTTCGACGCTCGCCGCGCGATCGGGGTGTGGCAGATCGAGGATGCCGCGCTGTGCGCCTCGGCGACGAACCGGCGCGCGTGGGGCGAGCGCCTGCACCACGTGCTCGATGCCCGGACGGGGGAGCCCGTGCGCGCGATCGCGGCGACGTGGGCTGTGGGCGAGACGGCGCTGCGGGCCGACGCGATCGCGACGGCGCTGTTCTTCGACGGCGGTCCTCGGCTCGCCCACGCCTGGGGCGTCGAGTGGGTGCGGATGAGCACCGACGGTCGGGTGCAGTGGTCGCCCGGCTGCGGTGCAGAGCTGTTCGGTGCGGGCAGTACCGTGGAACGGTGACCGACACGTCTTCGCCGCGCCTCCGTTCGTCTGCCGACCTCTCTCGTGAGGTGGTGTGACGTGCTGGGCTCGCTGACCGTCCTCTGGAGCCGGGTCTTCGCGGTTCTCGGACGTGTATCGATGTACCGGCTCGTGATGCTCGCGCTCGCCGCGCTGGCTGCCGTCGCCTTCGTGCTGTCGTTCTTCGGTCTGGTCGCCCCCGGTCCGCTCGAGCTGATCGCGACGCTCGCGGTGCTCTCGGTCGTGTGCGTGGGGGTGGATGCCGCGGCTCAGCGGATCCTCTCGCTGCCGTGGCGTCTGGAGTCCTCGCTCATCACGGCGCACATCCTGCTCTTCGTGCTGCGCCCGACGCTCGACCTCGCGGGACTGGCCGGGATCGCGCTGGCAGCCGCCGTGGCATCCCTCTCGAAGTACATCCTGGCGTGGCAGGGCCGGCACATCCTCAACCCCGCCGCCGTCGGCGCGACGGTGCTGACGTTGGTCGCACTGGCCGTGCCATCGCTCGGGATGCCGTCGTGGTGGGTCGGCACACCCGCGATGGCCGTACCCGTCGCGCTGCTCGGCATCGTGGTCCTGTGGCGCACAGAGAAGCTGCGGGTGATCGGTGTCTTCCTCGTCGTCGCGGTCGGCGTCGCCGTCGTGCGCACGGCGGCGCAGTATCAGGCGGCGGGGGTGTCGACCGAGGTCGGCGACATCTTCTGGCCGATCCTGTCGTCTTCCCCCTTCCTCTTCCTCGGCGCGTTCATGCTCTCCGAGCCCCTCACCCTGCCGCCGCGTCGTCGCCAGCAGTTCATCGTCGCCGGCGTCGTGGGCCTTCTCGCGGGCTGGCCGATCGATCTCGGAGCGATCACTCTCGGGCAGGAGCGGGCGCTGCTCATCGGCAACCTCGTCGCCTTCGCGTTCGCGGTGCGCTCGTCGGTGAGCCTCGTGCTCGAATCACGCGCACAGCTCACCCCGACCGTCCGCGAGATCACCTTCCGCGCCCGTCGTCCTCTGCGGTTCGTGCCGGGGCAGTACCTCGAGCTCGAAGTGCCCCACCACCACCCTGATGCCCGCGGAACACGGCGCGAGTTCAGCATCGCCTCGGCGCCGCAGGACATGCCCTTCGTGCGCGTCGCCTTCCGCGAGGCGCCGAGCTCCGGGGCGAAGCCGCCGAGCTCGTACAAGCGCGCGCTGGCGGCCGTCGAACCCGGAACCGCGCTGCCCGTCACGGGCGTGTGGGGCGACTTCGTGCTGCCCCGGCGCACGAGCGCGCCCCTGCTGCTGGTCGCCGCCGGCATCGGCGTGACGCCGTTCGTGTCGCAGCTGCGTGCCGCGAAGCTCGCCGACGAGGCACGCGACGTCATTCTCGTGTACGTGGCCTCCGAGGCGTCCGAGCTCGCCTACCGCTCCGACCTCGAGTCGACGGGCGTGCCCGTGGTCGTCTTCACGCGGGATCGGCCCGAGGATCTGCCGTCCCACTGGATGTGGGCGCGGGGTGTCCGGCTCGACGCCGAGGGCCTCGTGCGCGTCGTACCCGACATCACCTCACGGCACGCCTACATCTCCGGGCCGGCCGGGCTGATCGCCGACCTCGCGCCCGCCCTCGAGCGCGCGCGCTCGATCACGACCGACGCCTTCAGCGGCTACTGAGCGGGGTGCGCGCCCGGGTCAGCCGGTCGCGCCGCAGGAAGCCTCAGCTCGAACGTCGTGTCGCCCGGTGCCGACCGCACCGACAGCGACCCGCCGTGTGCGCGGGCGATCGCCTGCGCGATCGACAGCCCGAGGCCCGTGCCGCCGGTCTGCCGCGCACGCGAGCGGTCGCCGCGCGCGAAGCGCTGGAACAGCTCGTCGGCGACGGCGGGGTCGATCCCCGGGCCGTCATCGTGCACGCGCACGACGGCGTCTCGGCCGTCGTGGCGCACCGAGACCGCGACGTGCGTGCCCGCGGGCGTGTGCACGCGCGCGTTGGCGAGCAGGTTGGCCACGACCTGCGTGAGCCGCCCGGTGTCTCCCGCCACGACGACGGGCTGCTCGTCGAGATCGAGCGACCAGTCATGATCGGATGCCGCCGCCCGCGCGTCGCCCGTCGCATCGATCACGAGCCGCGAGAGGTCGACAGAGCCGTAGACGAGCTCTTGTCCCTCATCGAGCCGGGCGAGCAGCAGCAAGTCCTCCACGAGCGCCGTCATGCGCAGCGACTGCGCCTGAATGCGCTCGAGCGAGGCCTCCGTCGTCTCGCGCGCAATGGTGTCCGCGGCCGCCCCGCCCGATCCCTGCGCCTGCCGCAGGGATCGCAGCGACAGCTCGGAGTACCCCCGGATCGAGGCGAGGGGCGTGCGCAGCTCGTGGCTCGCATCGGCGACGAAAGCCCGCATCCGCTCTTCGTTGCGCTGACGCGCATCGAGCGAAGCCGCGACGTGATCGAGCAGCGTGTTGAGCGCCGCGCCGACGCGTCCGACTTCGGTGCGCGGGTCGGCCTGCGTGGCCGGCACGCGTTCGGTGAGCGACACGGTGCCCTCGGCCAGGGGCAGCGCCGACACCCGCGCTGCGGTGTCGGCGACGGCCCGAAGCGGCGCGAGTCCCACGCGGATCGTCCACGCCGTCGCGACGCTGAGCAGCATCAGTCCGCCGAGGGTGAGCAGAGTGATCGTCGTGAGCATCTGTCCGATCGTGGCGGCGACATCGGCGCGCGACAGGCCGACGAGCACGACGGTGGCCCCCGCACGCAGTCCCTCGAGCCGGTACGTCCCGACACCGTCGATCGACGCGACGATGGGTCCCTCGACGCGCAGTCCCTGTTCGATCTGAGAGATCTGATCGTCATCGAGCGCCGTGACGCTGCCGTCCTCGGTGACGACGGCGGCCGTCGCGTCTCCGAACGGCGACGAGATCGCCAGCAGCGATCCGACCGGCTGTGGATTCTCGCGCAGCACGTCAGCGGCGGACAGGCCCGCGTTCAGCAGGGGCCCGATCCACAGCGCCGTGCGGTTCGCCGTCGCGGTCAGCTGCGCGTTGAGGCGCTGCTCGAGCACGGTGCCGAGGATCGCGCTCATCGCGACGGCGACGAGCACGAGGATGAGCGAGACGATCGAGACGATCGTGATGATGAGGCGGTTCTGCAGGGTCCAGGGCCGTCGGCCTTTCGGTGACGCCGGGGGAGCGGCATCCGACGTCACTGCGGGGCCTTGATCATGTACCCGACGCCGCGCACGGTATGGATGAGGGGTTCGCGGCCCGCATCGATCTTCTTCCGCAGGTACGAGATGTACAGCTCGACGACCGATGAGCGCCCGCCGAAGTCGTAGTTCCACACCCGGTCGAGGATCTGGGATTTCGACACGACGCGGCGCTGGTTGCGCATCAGGAAGCGCAGCAGCTCGAATTCGGTCGCCGTGAGTTCGATCTCTGTTCCCGAGCGCTCGACTTCGTGGCTGTCCTCGTTGAGCGTGAGATCGCCGACGCGCAGGATGGGCTCACTGCCGCTCGTATGCGCCGTTCCTGCGCGGCGCATGAGGCCGCGTAGACGCGCCACGACCTCTTCGAGGCTGAAGGGCTTCGTGACGTAGTCGTCGCCGCCCGCGGTGAGACCCGCGACGCGGTCGGCGACGGCGTCCTTCGCCGTGAGGAAGAGCACGGGCACGTTGTCACCCGAGTGGCGCAGGCGCTGCAGCACGGCCATCCCGTCGAGGTCGGGCATCATGACGTCGAGGACCATGGCGTCGGGCTCGAACTCGCGCGCGGCCTGCAGCGCCTCGGTGCCCGAAGACGCGGCACGCACCTCCCAGCCCTCCATGCGCAGCGCCATGGCGAGCAGGTCGGTGAGCATCTGCTCGTCGTCGACGACGAGCACGCGCAGGGCCGTGCCGTCGGGCCGGCGCAGAGTGGGGGTTGCGTTCACGCTTCCCATTGTGGGCTGTTCCCCGGGTCTGGCCTACGCCCCGCGCTCGGCACTGTCTATGCACTTCCTATGAGCCCGATGACCGAGACCGCTCTCGGCGGCCGGTGTCTCGGGGTCACGGGCGCGCGTCAGTGCGTGTCTTCGGCCTCGATCTCGGTGCGGTCCCCCGACCAGAGGGTGTGGAAGGTGCCCTCGCGGTCGATCCGCCGATAGGTGTGCGCACCGAAGAAGTCGCGCTGGCCCTGGATGAGCGCCGCCGGCAGTCGTTTGGCGCGGATGCCGTCGTAGTAGGCCAGCGACGAGCTGAATGCGGGGGAGGGGATGCCGCTGACGGCGGCATCGGCGACGATGCGGCGCCATGCCCCCTGTGCCCGGCCGAGCGCTTCGTCGAAGTACGGAGCGGCCATGAGCAGGGGCAGACCGGGGTCTTGCGTGTAGGCGTCGGCGATCCGGTTGAGGAACTGGGCGCGGATGATGCAGCCCGCGCGCCAGATCTTCGAGATGGCGCCGAGGTCGATCGCCCAGCCGTACTCGGCGGCGCCGGCGCGGATGAGGTCGAATCCCTGCGAGTACGCGACGATCTTCGACGCGTACAGCGCCAACCGCACGTCTTCGATGAACGCCTCGACGTCGGTGACGTCGAGGTCGCCGTCGGGGCCGGGCAGGTTCGCGCCATACGGACGCTGGGCGCCCTGTGCCGAGAGAGACCGGGCGAACGTGGCTTCCGCGATCCCGGACACCGGCACGCCGAGGTCGAGGGCGGTCTGCACCGTCCATGCCCCGGTGCCCTTCGCGCCCGCCTGGTCGGCGATGACGTCCACGAGCGGTTCGCCGGTGGAGGCGTCGGTCTGGCGGAGGACTTCGGCGGTGATCTCGATCAGATACGACTCGAGCTCGCCGGTGTTCCACTGCGTGAAGATGTCCGCGATCTGGGCGGGGCTCTTGCCGGTGGCCCGCCGGATCAGGTCGTACGCTTCGGCGATCAGCTGCATGTCGGCGTACTCGATGCCGTTGTGCACCATCTTCACGAAGTGTCCGGCGCCGTCGTGGCCGACGTGCGTCACGCACGGCTCGCCCTCGGCGACCGCCGCGATCGAACGCAGGATCGGGCCGAGCGTGGTCCAGGACTCGTCGGATCCGCCGGGCATGAGCGAGGGACCGAGCAGCGCGCCTTCCTCGCCGCCGGAGACGCCCATGCCGACGAAGTTGACGCCCGTGTCCCGCACGGCCTTCTCGCGGCGGATCGTGTCGGTGAACAGCGCATTGCCGCCGTCGACGATGATGTCGCCCGGCTCGAACACCGACACGAGCGCGTCGATCACGGCGTCGGTGGCGGGGCCGGCTTTCACCATGATGACGGCCGTGCGCGGACGCACGAGCGACGCGGCGAACTCCTCGTACGACGACGTGGCGACGAAACCGGCTTCGGGGTGCTCGGTGACGAGCTCGTCGGTCTTGGCGTAGGTGCGGTTGAACACCGCGACGGTGTTCCCCTCGCGCGAGGCGAGGTTGCGCGCCAGGTTCGAGCCCATCACCGCCAGGCCGACGACACCGATGTTCGCCGTCGCGGAGACCGCGGCATCCGGCCCTTCGGGCGAAGGAACGGGACGGTCGACCTCTTCGGGCCGCGGAGCGCCCTCGTGGGCGGGAGCCGAGCCCGGCTGGTCGTCGCGATCGGTCGAGATGTCGTTGCTGTGGGAGGGGTCGGTCTGCGGCACGCGTGCTCCTGGGATCGATGAAGGGACGATTCGGTGCGCAACGCGTGACGCGATCGCGCGGGGATGGCGGCGCGCCCACCGCGCCGGGGCGCTCAGCTGTTGCGGTACCCCGAGCGGCCGAGCGACCACAGGGCGCCGGCGAGGGCGATCAGTCCGAGGGCGCTCAGGAGGCTGATGAGCCCCAACATGAGGGTCGTGGCGAGCTGGGTATCGATGGTCACGGGGTCCTCCGGGGTCGGGGCAGGATGGTCCGTTCCTCATCGTAGCGGGAGCGCTGGTAGACTCGTGGAGGACTTCGGCGAGGGATCGTCGCTTGCCGCCCCGGCGGTACGTGACGGAATCCGTTATCGACGGGGGTGTGCAGGCCTTTCGGGTTTCCTCACGCACTCGCGTTCGAGTCGAGACCCCCATCTACGTGGGCCCGCGACTCGCGCGGTGCCCGAGAGCAGACGGGCCGCGTGCCCTAAGGAGAAACATCATGTCGAACGAACTCGACAACAAGGTCGCCACCGAGACCCGCCACAACTTCGGCAAGGGCTTCGCCCGTCGCCTCCGCGCCGAGGGCAAGATCCCCGCCGTCATCTACGGTCACGGAACCGACCCCGTGCACGTCGCGCTGCCGGGCCACCAGGTCTCGCTGCTCGTGCGCCGCGCCAACGCGCTGCTCGACCTCGACATCGAGGGCTCGTCGCAGCTGACGCTCGTCAAGGACGTGCAGCGTGACCCGGTACGCCAGATCATCGAGCACATGGACCTGCTCGTCGTGAACAAGGGCGAGAAGGTCCACGTCGACGTTCCCGTCGCGATGGTGGGCGAGTCCGCCCCGGGCACGATCGCCAACCTCGACGCCGCGACGATCCTGCTCGAGGCCGAGGCGACCCACATCCCCGAGGGCATCGAGGTCAACATCGACGGCCTCGAGGACGGCACGCACATCACCGCCGCCGACCTCACGCTGCCCAAGGGCTCGTCGCTCATCGCCGACCCCGAGACGCTCATCGTCGCCATCTCGGTGCCCGCCGCCGCGATCGCCGCTGAAGAAGAGATCGCCCAGGACGACGCCGCCCTCGCCGCCGAGCAGTCGGCCGAGAGCGCAGAGTAAGACTCCGAAAGCTCATGAAGGGGTGCGTCGTCCGATCGGGCGACGCACCCCTTCGGTGTTGGGACGGGCGGCGCTGAGTCGTGTGGCGTTCGGGCAGGATGGTGGACATGGCAGATGCATGGCTTGTCGTCGGCCTCGGCAACCCCGGGCCGCGCTACGAAACGACCCGGCACAACGTCGGGCAGCTCGTCGTGGATGAGCTCGCGGCACGGCGCGGTGAGGGGTTCAAGGCGCACAAGGCGAATGCCCGGGTCGTCGAGACGTGGCTGCGGCCGGGGGGTGCGAAGCTCATCCTCGCGAAGCCGAACTCGTTCATGAACGTCTCAGGAGGGCCCGTCGCGGGGCTCGCGAAGTTCTACGGCATCGATGCCGACCATGTCATCGTCGTGCACGACGAGCTGGACATCCCGTTCGACACCCTGAAGCTGAAAACAGGCGGCGGCCACGGTGGTCACAACGGTGTGCGCGACGTCGCGAAGGCTCTCGGCACTCCGGATTTCCCGCGCGTGCGGGTCGGCATCGGCCGGCCCCCCGGGCGTCAGGATGCCGCGGACTGGGTGCTCGATCCCTTCGGGGCGACGGAGCGCAAGACGCTGCCGATCCTGCTCTCCGACGCCGCCGATGCCGTCGAGCAGCTCGTCGGCGAGGGACTGCTCGCGGCGCAGCAGAAGCATCACGCCCCACGCGTCTGAGGCGTACGGCGCGGTCGGATCAGATCGGCGTTGCCGCGTGGCCGAGCGCGAGACCGGCCAGGACGCCGATCGCGAAGAGCAGCGGACCGCAGACGGCGAGCACGACGGCCGCGATCCCCTGACCGCGCCCTGCGCCCGTCGCGATCGCGATGATGCCCTGCACGAGGGCCCACATGCCCGCCGCCGTGCCCGCCCACCCCGCGATCTCGCTGACGAGCACCGTGTCGCGCACGGGGCTGAGCACTGCCAGGTCGAGGTCGGGCCCGCTCACGAGCCGGGCGAAGTCGATGCCCGACGCTCCGATGCTGTACGCCGCGAACGCGACGACGAGGGGCGCCGCAACGGCGGCGACCAGTGCGGCGACGAGCGCGACGATCCCGATCGTCGCCGAAGGCCGCGGCGGGGGAGGAGACGGCATCACCATCGCGCGCGGAAACACGTACGGCGGAGCGTACGGGGCATTCGCGGGGGTGCTCCCGAAGGGCTGTCGATCGCTCACCCGTTCATCCTACGAGCGCCCGCGGCAACCATGTCCGTCGTCACGCGTAGACTTCTGCGGTGACAGTTCCCGGGATCGTGCGTGCCCTCGAACAGGCTGAGTCCTTCCGGGATGCCGCGAGCGCAGCCTCCGTCGATGCCGACTTCTCGCTCGTCGAGGGCCTCGACGCTCCGCTGCTCGCGGCGCTCCTCGACAGGCGCCGCGCGGCGGGTCATCCGCCCGTGCTACTGGTCATCACGCCGACGGGTCGCCGCGCCGATGCGCTCGGGCCGTCGCTCGGGTCGGTGCTTCCCGGCGCCGAGGTCATGCACTTCCCGGCGTGGGAGACCCTGCCGCACGAAAGACTCAGCCCGTCGGCCGAGATCGTCGGCAACCGGCTCGACGTGCTCGGCCGCATCGCGCGGTGGGACGGCACGTCCCCCCTCGTCGTGACGACCTCGGTGCGCGGTGCGATCCAGCCCCTCGCCGCGGGCCTGACCGACGTGCCCCCCGTCGAGCTCTCGGTCGGCGGACGCGGCCACGACCTGTCGACGATCGCGCTGAGCCTCGTCGAGTTGGCGTATCAGCGCGTCGACATGGTGTCGCGCCGCGGCGAGTTCGCGGTGCGCGGCGGCATCCTCGATGTCTTCCCGCCCACAGCCCCGCACCCCTACCGCATCGAGTTCTTCGGCGACGAGGTCGACCAGATCCGCGCCTTCTCGGTCGCCGACCAGCGTTCGCTGCCCGGAGACGTGCACGCCGTGCAGCTCATCGCGAGCCGCGAGCTGCTGCTCACGAGCGATGTCCGCGAGCGTGCCCGCGCCCTGGCGGATGATTTCCCGGGCCTGCGCGGCATGCTCGAGAAGATGGCCGAGGGTATCCCGACCGAGGGCATGGAGTCGCTTCTGCCGGCCGTCGCCGATCGGATCGTCACGTTCGTCGACTACCTGCCCGAGGGCGCCGCGATCGCCCTCGTCGACCCCGAGCGTGCCGTCGCGCGCGCCATCACCCTCGGCGAGACCAACCGCGAGTTCCTCGAGGCCGCGTGGAGCGCCGCGACGGCCGGTGCGGAGGCACCGATCGACCTCGGCGCGGGGGACTTCATCACACTGCCGCGTCTGCGTGAGGCTGCCCACGAGCGTGGCGCCGTGTGGTGGACGCTGAGCGCCTTCGACTCCGGTGCGGCCGACGCGATCGCCGAGCTGCGCGCGGCTCAGGAGGCCGGCAAGGACATCGACATCGACGTCGCCCTCGAGCAGGCTTCGGCGATCCGCGTGCCCGGTGCATCCGTGCCTTCGTTCCAGGGCAACGTCGACGGGGCGACGGCGCATGTCGGCCAGTTGCTCGCCGACGGATGGCGCGTCGTCGTCGCCGCGTCCGGCGGCGGCCTCGTGGATCGCGCGCGGGACGTGCTCGCCGAACGCGGCATCGCGGCGCGCAAGGTCGAGACCCTCTCTGGTATTCCGGATGGCGGCGTGGCGTACGTCGTCGCGACACCGCTCGAACGCGGCTTCGAGGTGGCCGACGCGAAGTTCGCCGTGCTCACCGAGACCGAGTTCTACGGCCGCACGATCGGTGGCGACCAGCGCGTCGTCAAGAAGCTCGCGTCGCGCCGCAAGAACGTCGTCGACCCGCTCCAGCTCAAGCCTGGAGATCCCGTCGTGCACGCCACGCACGGCATCGGGCGCTTCATCGAGCTGACGCAGCGCGAGGTCTCCAGCGGCGGGCGGAATCCGGTCAAGAGCGTGCGCGAGTATCTCGTGCTCGAGTATGCGCCGTCCAAACGCGGGTATCCGGGCGACAAGCTGTTCGTGCCGACCGATCAGCTCGACCTGCTGTCGCGCTACGTCGGAGGCGAAGCGCCGACACTGTCCAAGATGGGCGGCAGCGACTGGGCCGCGGCGAAGGGCAAGGCGCGCCGGGCCGTGCGCGACATCGCGGTCGAGCTCGTGAAGTTGTATTCGGCGCGCATGGCGGCCAAGGGTCACGCGTTCGGTCCGGACACACCGTGGCAGCGCGAACTCGAAGAGGCCTTCCCGTTCGCCGAGACTCCCGATCAGCTGCAGACGATCGACGAGATCAAGGCCGACATGGAGAAGCCGATCCCGATGGACCGGCTGCTGTCGGGCGACGTCGGCTTCGGCAAGACCGAGGTCGCCGTGCGGGCGGCCTTCAAGGCAATCCAGGATGGCAAGCAGGTCGCGATGCTGGTGCCCACGACACTGCTCGTGAAGCAGCATTTCGAGACGTTCACGGAGCGGTTCGCCGGATTCCCCGTCAAGGTCAAAGCGCTGTCGCGGTTCCAGACCGACAAGCAGGCGCGCGACGTGCTCGCGGGGATCACCGACGGCACGGTGGACATGGTCATCGGGACGCACCGGATCCTCACCGAGAAGGTCATCTTCAAAGACCTCGGGCTCCTGATCGTCGACGAGGAGCAGCGCTTCGGCGTCGAGCACAAAGACGCGCTGAAGAAGCTGAAGATGAACGTGGACATCCTCGCGATGAGTGCCACGCCGATTCCCCGCACGCTCGAGATGGCGGTCACCGGCATCAGGGAGATGTCGACGCTGCAGACGCCGCCCGAGGACCGGCATCCGATCCTCTCGTTCGTCGGTCCGCGCAACGACAAGCAGATCGCTGCGGCCATCCGGCGAGAACTGCTGCGCGAGGGGCAGATCTTCTTCGTGCACAACCGCGTGCAGTCGATCCAGCGGGTCGCGGCCGACCTCGCGGAGCTCGTGCCCGAGGCGCGCATCGCCGTCGCCCACGGCCAGATGGGCGAGCACGCCCTCGAAGAGGTCGTCGATGCGTTCTGGGAGCGCCGGTTCGACGTGCTCGTCTGCACGACGATCGTCGAGACGGGCCTGGACATCTCCAACGCCAACACGATCATCATCGACCGGGCCGACAAATACGGACTGTCGCAGCTGCATCAGCTGCGCGGACGCGTGGGGCGCGCGCGCGAGCGGGCGTACGCGTACTTCCTCTACGACGAGACGAAGCCGCTGTCCGAGACCGCCGCGGACCGCCTCGAGACGATCGCCGTCAACAACGACCTCGGGTCGGGCATGCAGGTCGCGCTCAAGGACCTCGAGATCCGCGGTGCCGGCAACCTGCTCGGTGCCGAGCAGGCGGGTCACATCGCGGGGGTCGGGTTCGACCTGTACCTGCGCATGATCGGAGAGGCCGTCGCGACCTTCCGCGGCGACGATGTCGAGGGTCCGACCGAGCTGCGGCTCGAGCTGCCCGTGCAGGCGCGGATCCCCGAGTCGTACATCGACAGTGAACGGCTGCGGCTCGAGGCCTACCAGAAGCTCTCGGCTGCGGCGTCGCTCACGGCGAAGGACGACGCGATCGATCTCGTCGTCGACGAGTTCACCGACCGCTACGGCGACCTGCCGAGCGACGTCGACGGTCTCATCGCGGTCGCGCGGCTGCGGCGTCGCGCCGCGCGCGCGGGGCTGGCCGACGTCGTCGCGATGGGACCGAATCTGCGCATCGCCCCGGCGAACCTGCCCGATTCGATGCGGGTGCGGCTGCAGCGGCTGTACCCCAAGGCGAAGCTCGTCTCGAGCGGTGACGCCCTCGTCGTCCCGCTGCCGACCGCGGGCGGCGAAGTGTTGCGCGACGGCGAGCTCATCGCGTGGGTCGCGCAGCTGCTCGATCAGCTCTGGCCGCAGAAGGATGCGGCGCCGGCCGAGGCCGGCTGACCGCACGCGTCGTCGAAAGGCGTCAGATGACGCCCTGCGCGAGCATCGCTTGCGCGACACGCTCGAAGGCAGCCGAGTTGGCCCCGACGACGTAGTCGCCGGGGCGACCGTAGCGTGCCGCGGCATCGAAGGCCGCATCGTGGACGTCCTTCATGATCGCGCGCAGGCGCGCCTCGCTGTCATCGAACGTCCAGCGCTGGCGTGACGCGTTCTGGCTCATCTCGAGCGCCGAGGTCGCGACACCGCCCGCGTTGGCGGCCTTGCCCGGCCCGAACAGCACGCCGGAGGCCTGGAAGGCCGCGACAGCGCCGGGCGTCGACGGCATGTTCGCCCCTTCGGCGACCGCACGCACTCCGTTGGCGATGAGCGCGCGGGCGTCCCGCTCGTCGAGCTCGTTCTGGGTCGCCGCCGGAATCGCGATGTCGACGGGCACTTCCCACGGGCGAGCACCCTCGACGAATCGTGCCGACGGCCGGCGTGCGGCGTACTCCGAGATCCGAGCGCGCTCGGTCTCTTTGATCTGGCGCAGCAGTTCGACGTCGATGCCGGCGTCGTCGACGACGTAACCCGACGAGTCCGAAGCCGTCACGGGGGTCGCGCCCAGCTGCCAGGCCTTCTTGATGGCGTAGATGGCGACGTTGCCCGAGCCGGACACACCGACGCGCAGGCCCGCGAGCGACTGACCGCGCACGCCCAGCATCTCCTGCGCGAAGAACACCGCGCCGTAGCCGGTCGCCTCGGTGCGCACTTCGGCGCCGCCCCACTGCACGCCCTTGCCGGTGAACATGCCTGATTCGTGACGGTTCGTGATCTTGCGGTACTGGCCGAAGAGGTAGCCGATCTCACGCGCGCCGACACCGATGTCGCCCGCGGGGACGTCGGTGTGCTCGCCGAGGTGGCGGTACAGCTCGTCCATGAACGCCTGGCAGAAGCGCATGACCTCACCGCCGGAGCGGCCGTGCGGGTCGAAATCGCTGCCGCCCTTCGCTCCGCCGATGCCCTGGCCCGTGAGCGCGTTCTTGAACACCTGCTCGAAGCCGAGGAACTTCACGATCGAGAGGTTCACGGACGGGTGGAAGCGCAGTCCGCCCTTGTACGGCCCGAGCACCGACGAGAACTGCACGCGGAATCCGCGGTTTACGCGCAGACGCCCGCTGTCGTCAACCCACGGCACGCGGAACAGGATCTGTCGTTCGGGCTCGACGAGCCGCTCCACGATGCCGCCGTCGACGAACTCGGGATTCTGCTCGAGCACGGGACCGATCGACTCGAGCACCTCGTGCACGGCCTGGAGGAACTCGGGTTCGTGGGGGTTGCGTGCCTGAACGGTGTCGAACACCTCGGTGACGGCGGGCGGAAGAGCGGCGAGCGGTTCGGTCACGGAGAGCACTTTCTGGCCGGAGCGATAGCACCCGGAACCGGCGATCCCCACCCACGGGTTCGTGGGCTGCCGGGTGCGACGCGGATTGTGCGTGGCTGTCCGGGGGGTGCGCGGGTGACGCGCATCGGCACGGATGAGAGACATCAGCCTAACGCGCGCGACTCCTGAGCGGATGCCACGCGCGTCAGGGCGCGCTACGCTGAGCGCCGACCGAGGAGGAACGATGAGGTTCACGCATCTCGGGGTCGAGCCCCGCATCCACCCCACGGCGGTCATCGCACCGACTGCTGTCATCAGCGGAGACGTTCAGATCGGCCCCGAGTGTCAAGTGCTGCACGGAGCCGTCCTCACCTCCGAGGGAGGTCGGGTCACGCTCGGGCACGACGTGATCGTCATGGAGAATGCGCTCGTTCGCGCGACGGCGACGAATCCCGTGCACATCGGAGACCACGTGCTCGTCGGGCCGATGGCCAGCGTTTCGGGCGCGACGATCGAGGACGAAGTGTTCCTGGCGACCGGGACCCGCGTCTTCAACGGCGCCCGGATCGGTGCGCGAAGCGACATCCGCATCAACGCCGTCGTGCACCTGCGCACGACTCTGCCGCCCGAGTCGGTCGTCCCGATCGGATGGGTCGCTGTCGGCGAGCCCGCCCGGATCCTGCCGCCGGAGCGCCACGAGGAGATCTGGGCGGCGCAGCGCGAACTCGATTTCCCCGGCTACGTCTTCGGCCTCGACGCCGAGACCCCCGACCTCATGGTGCAGCTCACGGAGCGCTACGGGCAGAGTCTCGCCCGCCACGCGAAGGACACGCGCGTGGACTGACCACGTCTGGGTACACTGGGCCGCGGTGAGCCGGGAAGTCTGGTCGGCACGGTGCTGCCGTACCCTGCCGACTCACTCGAAAGAGGCCCATGTCCCTGCTCCGCTCCGCGCGCTTTCCCGCCGTCCTGCTGCTGGCCGCAGCCATCCTCGGTCTGGTCCTGGCCAATTCGCCGATAGGCCCTGCCATCGCCGAGATAAAGGCGACGTACCTCGGCATCCCGGGCGTCTTAGAGATGTCCGTCGGACACTGGGTGCAGGACGGTCTGCTCGCGATCTTCTTCTTCGTGGTCGCGATCGAGCTGCAGTACGAGCTGACGGTGGGGGAGCTCAACTCCGCACGCAAGGCCCTGCAGCCGGCGATCGCTGCCGCGGGGGGAGTCCTCGTGCCGATCGGGGTGTTCCTGCTCTTCGCCGGCGGGTCCGACGCCGCCGGGGGATGGCCCATCCCCACGGCGACCGACATCGCTTTCGCCCTGGGCGTGCTCGCCGTCTTTGGCAAGGGCCTGCCCAGCGGCATCCGGATCTTCCTCCTCGCGCTGGCGATCCTCGACGACATCGTGGGCATCGTCTTCATCGCGGTGCTCTTCACGAACGACGTCAACGTCGGCCTGCTCGCGCTCGCCGTCGTCGCCGTGGCGATCTTCGCCGTTCTGAGCCGCATGCTCGGCTCGCGTGCGGACGGCGCCGTCATCGGAGGGCTCGTCGTGCTCGGGTCGGCGACGTGGGTGCTCGTGTACCTCTCGGGCGTGCACGCGACGATCGCCGGTGTCGCGCTCGGCCTCGTGATGGCGCAGCAGCCCGCGATGCGCACGCGTCACACGCTCGAACCGTTCGTGAACGGGCTCGTCCTGCCGCTGTTCGCCTTCTCTGCGGCGCTCGTGGTGATCCCGATGGTGTCGCCCACCGAGCTCTCGCCGGCGTTCTGGGGCATCCTCGTGGCGCTGCCCGTGGGAAAGATCATCGGCATCACGATCGCGGGATGGATATCGCTGCGCATCGGCAAACGCGGGACGGCGCCGCATCTGGCGTTCCTCGACCTCGTCGCGGCCGGCGCGCTCGGCGGGATCGGCTTCACGGTGTCGCTGCTGCTGTCCGAGCTCGCGTTCGCGGACAGCCCGCTCATGCGCGACGAGGCGACGCTCGGCGTGCTCGCCGGCTCGGTGATCTCGATCGTGCTGGCGGCTGCGCTCGTCGCGCAGCGCGCGCTGCACTATCGCCGCATGTCGCCGGAGACCCGTGACGAGAAGCTGCCGCCGCAGGAGGAGACGAAGGGCCAGATCGCATGACGGATGCCGCACCCGACCCGCGCTCGCAGCCCGATGCCCTCCGTGCCGCGGCTGAGACGATGCGCGCCGTGCGGGATCGCTGTGTGTGGACCCAGCAGATCGATCATCGCGACCTCGTGCCGTACCTCGTCGAGGAGAGCGCCGAAGTCATCGACGCCGTCGAGGACGGCACGCCCGCCGAGCTGCGTGAAGAGCTCGGCGACCTGCTCTGGCAAGTGCTGTTCCACGCCGAGATCGCCTCGCGCGACGCCGTCGAGCCGTTCGACATCGACGACGTCGCCCGGGGGCTCACCGACAAGATGATGAGGCGGCATCCGCATGTCTTCGCCGACGCCGTCGCGCGCACCCCCGATGAGGTGCTCGTGCACTGGAACGCCGCAAAGGCCGCAGAGAAGCACGAGCGCACCAGCGTTCTCGACGGCGTCAGCGACCGGATGCCTTCGCTCGCGCTCGCGCAGAAGCTCTTGGGCAAGGCGGCGACGCTTCCACGAGCTCAGCGCCCCGAAGCGGGCTCACCTTCTGACCCGGCCCCTGAGGTCGTCGACGAGCCGACGACCGAGGCCGAACTCGGCGACGCGCTGCTCGGGCTCGTCGCGGTCGCCCGCGCCAACGGGTGGGATGCAGAGCGCGCACTGCGGGTGCGGCTGCGCGACCTCGAGGCCGAGATCCGTGCGGCCGAAGAGCAGCTGCGAGACCTGGAAAGATAGAGCCGTGGCATCCGTCAATCCGCCGCGCGGCATGCGCGACTTCCTCCCCGCCGATAAGGCCCGCCGCGAGCGTGTGCTCGCCGTCATCCGCGAGCGCTACCGCGCGCACGGGTTCGACGAGATCGAGACCCCCGTCATGGAGGAGTACGCGCGCCTGCACGCCGGCATCGGCGGCGACAACGAGAAGCTCGCGTACAACGTGCTCAAGCGCGGTCTCGACAGTGATGCGATCCGCGCCGCCGCCGACGACCCGTCGGCCCTCACCGACCTGGGGCTGCGCTACGACCTGACCGTGCCTCTCGCGCGGTTCTACGCCAGCCACCGCGGTGAGCTGCCGAGTGTCTTCCGCGCGATCCAGATCGCCCCCGTGTGGCGTGCCGAGCGCCCGCAGAAGGGCCGCTACCGCCAGTTCGTGCAGTGCGACATCGACATCATCGGAGACGCCACGGCGCGCGCCGAGGCCGAGCTCGTCGTGGCGACGCTCGACACGCTCGACACCCTGGGGCTCGATGGCGGCACGGTGCGCATCAACGACCGCCGAATCCTCGATTGGATGCTGGACAGCTTCGGCTTCGCCCCCGGTGAGCGCCCCGGCGTGCTCATCACGATCGACAAGCTCGACAAGGTCGGGCCCGCCGGCGTCGTGTCCGAGCTGCGGGACCGGGCCGTGACGCCCGCCGCCGTCGACGCCCTCGAGGCATTCCTCACCCGCCCCATGACGCTCGAGTACATCCCGTACAGCGAGCGCCAGATCCGCAGGATGCTTCCCGAGGGGGCGCCCGACGACATCGTCGCGCACCTCGTTGGCATCGGCGCGGCCGTGGCCGCGGCACGCCCGTCGGCTGACGCGGCGGCTGAAGCCGCCGACATCCCCCTCGTCTTCGACCCCTTCCTCGTGCGCGGCATGGGGTACTACACGGGAACGATCTTCGAGCTCGCACACCCGTCCGTCGGCTACTCGCTCGGCGGCGGAGGCCGCTATGACGGCATGATCGGTCGCTTCCTCGGACAGGACGCGCCCGCCGTGGGCTTCTCGATCGGCTTCGAGCGCATCGTCGACCTGGTCCATGAGGGAGCGGATGCCGCAGCGTCGGCCGTCGTCCTGGTGCACGACCGCGACACGGCACAGGACGAGCTCATCGCGATCAAGGCAGCCCTCGTCGCCGAGGGCTCGCGCGTGCGCCTGGAGCGGCGCACGAAGAACCTCAAGGCGCTTCTCGAGCGCGCGGCATCCGACGGGTACACGGCGTTCGCCACCGTGGCAGCCGGCGCGACGCGCGCGGACCTCGAGATCAAGCCGCTCGGCTGAGCAGCGGCGATCCGCGCGGTTCGCGCGCACGCGCACGAGGCTGGTAGCGTTCCGGTGACCGCCGCACCCCCCCCAGATTGCGCGCGGTCGTCACACTGACGAGGGAGTTACCTGTGGCCACAGCACAGTCGCGCACCGGAGTGAGCACCGAGAAGCCCCGCGAGCAATGGACCGGCCAGGTCGGCTTCATCATTGCCGCGATCGGCTCGGCGGTGGGTCTCGGCAACATCTGGCGGTTCCCGGGTGTTGCGTACGAGAACGGCGGCGGCGCCTTCCTCATCCCGTACCTGATCGCGTTGCTGACCGCCGGCATCCCCATCCTCTTCCTCGACTACGCGATCGGCCATCGCTTCCGCGGCGCCTCGCCGACGGCGTTCCGCCGGCTCGCACGCCGGGGCAAGGGCCTGTTCGAGGCCCTCGGTTGGTTCCAGGCGATGATCGCCTTCGTCATCGCGCTGTACTACACCGCCGTCATCGCATGGGCGCTGAGCTTCTTCGTCTTCTCGTTCGATCTGCGCTGGGGCGATGACCCGGGCGCGTTCCTCATGAACGACTACCTGAAGGTCGGCGATCCGGGCTTCAGCCTCGAGTTCGTGCCGGGCGTACTCATTCCGCTCGCGATCGTCTGGGTCGTTGCGATCATCGTGATGGCGGCGGGTGTCGCCAAGGGCGTGCAGCGCACGAACATGATCGCGCTGCCGGTGCTCGTCGTCGCCTTCACCGTGCTGGTCGTGCGTGCGCTCTTCCTCGACGGCGCGGCCGAGGGCCTCAACGCCCTGTTCACGCCGGACTGGGAGGCACTGGGGAACCCGAACGTGTGGATCGCGGCGTACAGCCAGATCTTCTTCTCGCTGTCGATCGCTTTCGGCATCATGGTGACCTACGCGTCGTATCGCCGCCGCAAGTCCAACCTCACGACGCCGGGTCTCGTCGTGGCGTTCTCGAACTCGTCGTTCGAGATCCTCGCCGGCATCGGCGTCTTCGCGACGCTCGGATTCTTCGCCTTCCAGCAGGGGATCGCGGTCGACGAGCTCGAAGGGCTGACGGGCGTCGGACTGTCGTTCATCACGTTCCCCGCGATCGTGTCGCAGATGCCGGGCGGCCCGATCTTCGGATGCCTGTTCTTCGGCTCGCTGACCCTTGCCGGCTTCACGTCGCTCGTGTCGATCCTGCAAGTCGTCTCGGCGGCCGTGCAGGAGAAGTTCGGGTGGACGCGCCGCACGGCATCGATCGGTGTCGGCGTCGTGTCGGCCGTGCTGTCGATCCTCATCTTCTCGACGACGACGGGTCTGCTCGCGCTGGACACGGTCGACCAGTGGGCGAACAACATCGGCATCGTCGCATCCGCGGTGTTCCTGACGATCCTGGTCGTGTGGGTCGCGCGCAAGGGGCCCGAGCTGCGCTACCACCTCAATACCCTCTCGACCTTCCGTGTCGGCGGCTGGTGGATCTTCCTGGTCGGTGTCCTCGGTCCGGTTGTCCTCGGCTACATGCTCGTGCAGCGCATCATCGTGCTCGTCACGGAAGGCTACGGCGGCCTGCCCGACTGGTACCTCCTCACCTTCGGCTGGGGCACGATCGGGGTCATCGTGGTCGGCGCCGCCGTGCTGACCGCGCTTCGGTGGAAGCGCTCGCCGGATGACTTCGAGGCCTGGCCGCCATTTCCCCCGGCGCCGAAAACCCTGTCGGCTCAGCGAAAGGCGTCCCGATGACCCCCCTCGCCATCACGTTCCTCGTCCTGTCGATCGTCGTCGTGTGGGGTGGGGCGGTCGCCAGCGCCCTCTCGCTGCGCAAGAGGCCCGAGGTCGCGGTCTTCCCACCCGGCGACCCTGACGACCACCGGCAGGACGTGGGGATCATCGAACACGACACGTGAGCCTCCGCTCTCCCGGTCGACGGGCAACGGCGCGATGAGCCGGGAGGTCGCCTCCCGGCTGCGCGTCGTCGGTCTGGTCGTCCCCGTCGCGCTCGCCCTCGCCGGCATGATCATCCAGGCGATCTGCCTGCCGCGCCTTCCCGCGCAGATCGTGATCCACTGGGGGGTGAGCGGGCAGCCCGACGGGCACGCTCCCGCCTGGGTCGCCCTCGCACTGACGGCCATCGGGGTGCTGCTGCCGCTTATCGTCGTCGGACCCGCCCTGTGGCCGCGCCGCGTCGACCCGCGGGCGGACCACGGCGGCGGCTCCTACCGCTTCATCGGCGCGGTGTCGCTCGGCACGACGGCCTTCATCGTCGTGCTGATGACGACCGCCGTGCTCGCACAGGTGGGAGCCGATGAGGCGACGGATGCCCCGACGATCTGGCCGAGCATGCTCGTCGGCGTCGTGGCCGGCGCTGTCGGGGTCGCGATCGCGTGGGCGTCGTTGCCGGCGGCGCCGCCGCGTGCCGCCCTCGCGCAGATCGCACCGCTGCCGCTCGCCGAGGGCGTGCAGGCGGTCTGGATCCGCTCGGCCGTCATGTCGCGCGGGGGCATGATCCTGCTCGCCGGCGCCGTGGCGCTTCTCGTCGCGATCGGAGTGGGGATGATCCTCGCGGGGGAGTCGGGCGCTGGGTGGATCGGCCTCGGCCTCGGCGCGCTGATGGCGCTCCTCATCGCCTCCAACACGGTCTTCCACGTCGTGGTCGATGCGTCCGGGCTCACGGTGCGCTCGGCGCTCGGGATCCCGAGGTTCCGAATCGCCGCGAGCGACGTCGCGGCGGTGACGGCATCGCACGTGAACCCCATGGCCGACTTCGGCGGGTGGGGCATGCGCTGGTCGCCCGACGGTCGATACGGTGCCGTGTTGCGGACGGGATCGTGCATCGAGGTCTCGAGGTCGAACGGGCGCACCTTCGTCGTCACGGTCGACGATGCCGAGACCGGGGCCGCGCTCTTGGCCACGATGGCGGCGCGCGCGAAAGCGCAGACCCGCCGATCGCCGCCGGGTTGACGGACGCAGAGGGTCCGGCGAGTCTGGACGGGTGAACCAACCTCTTCCCGACCCGCACTCCTGGCGTCGGGTCGACGCCTACCTGACCGACACGCTCGTCGGCCATGACGCCGACCTCGAGGAGGCCGTCGCCGATCAGCGGGCAGCAGGCCTGCCGTCGATCGAGGTCGCTCCCGTCAACGGCAAGCTCCTGCACCTGCTCGCCCGCATGTCCCACGCACGTCGCGTGCTCGAGATCGGAACGTTGGGCGCGTACTCGACGATCTGGCTCGCCCGCGCGCTTCCCGAGGGTGGCCGCGTCGTGACGATCGAGGCCGAGCCGCACATCGCCGAGGTCGCGCGCAGAAACCTCGACCGCGCCGGCGTGGGAGACCGGGTCGAGATCGCGCTCGGTCGCGGCGCCGATGTGCTGCCGACACTTCAGGGCGGCGAGCCGTTCGACCTCGTCTTCATCGACGCCGACAAGGAGTCGAACACGATCTACCTCGATTGGGCCGCGCGATTGGGGCGGGCGGGAACCATCGTCGTCGTCGACAACACGGTCCGCTCGGGCGAGGTGGCCGATCCGGCGACCGAGGACCCGCAGATCATCGGCGTGCAGCGCGGCCTCGAGATGCTGGGCCGTGACCCCCGCTTCGATGCGACGGCGATCCAGACGCTCGACGCGAAGGGCTGGGACGGCATCGCCATCGCGCTGGTCGTATAACGGCGGGTGACACATCCCCGGCGGGCTCCGGGGGCGGCCGGGGAGTGGCCGGGGCCGTTCCGAAAGGGCGTCCGATCACTAGACTCGCACCGACGGACCGACGACGCTCCGCCGATCCCCACTTCCACGACCTAAGGAGTCCCCCGTGGCACTCATCGAGGCTGTAGGCGCGCGCGAGATCCTGGATTCGCGCGGCAACCCGACCGTCGAAGTGGAGGTGCTGCTCGATGACGGCACCGTCCAGCGTGCGGCCGTCCCCTCCGGCGCATCGACCGGAGCGTTCGAGGCGTACGAACTGCGCGACGGCGACAAGAGCCGCTACGGCGGCAAGGGCGTTCAGAAGGCCGTCGCCGCCGTCATCGACGAGCTCGGACCGGCCCTTGAGGGAGTCGAGGCGAGCGAGCAGCGCATCGTCGACGAGGTCCTCATCGAGACCGACGGCACTGAGAACAAGTCGCGCACCGGCGCCAACGCGATCCTGGGCGTCTCGCTCGCCGTCGCGAAGGCGGCCGCCGATGCTGCCGACCTGCCCCTGTTCCGCTACCTCGGCGGTCCCAACGCACATGTTCTCCCGGTGCCGCTGTTCAACGTCATCAACGGCGGCGAGCACGCCGACAACGGCATCGACTTCCAGGAGTTCTTCCTCGCGCCGATCGGTGCCGAGACCTACGCCGAATCGCTGCGGTGGGGCACCGAGGTCTACCACGTCCTCAAGGGCGAGCTGAAGGCTGCGGGGTTCGCGACGGGACTCGGCGACGAGGGCGGCTTCGCCCCCGACCTGCCGAGCAACCGCGACGGCCTTGACTTCCTCATGCGCGCGATCGAGAAGGCCGGCTACACGCCCGGCACCGATATCGCCGTCGGGCTCGACGTCGCCGCCACGGAGTTCTTCGACGACGGCGTCTACACCGTCGAGGGGCAGTCCTGGTCGGCCGAGAAGCTGACGGACTACTTCGCGGACCTCGTCGCGAACTACCCGATCGTCACGATCGAGGATGCCCTCGACGAAGACGACTGGGACGCCTGGAAGGTTCTCACCGACAGGCTCGGCTCGAAGGTGCAGCTCGTCGGCGACGACCTGTTCGTGACGAACCCCGAGCGACTTCAGCGGGGGATCGACCTCGGAGTGGCCAACGCGCTTCTGGTCAAGGTGAACCAGATCGGAACGCTGTCCGAGACGCTGGACGCCGTCGCTCTCGCGACGCAGAACGGCTACCGCTCGATGCTCTCGCATCGTTCCGGCGAGACCGAGGACACCACGATCGCCGACCTCGCCGTCGCGGTGAACTGCGGTCAGATCAAGACCGGCGCGCCCGCCCGCAGCGAGCGCGTTGCGAAATACAATCAGCTTCTGCGCATCGAGGAAGACCTCGGCGACGCCGCGGTCTTCGCGGGTCGCTCGGCCTTCCCGCGCTTCAAGGCCTAGATCCAGATACGCCCGGGCGCGGGCTGCTCACGCAAAGGGGGAAGCCGTGGCGAAGACGACGGCTTCCCCTTCTCGTGCCCGGCGGTCGCGCGAAGCGCGTCAGGTCGATGTCAGGCAGTGGCTCGGCGGCATCCGCCTGTCGGGCTTCATGGTGATCATGCTGGGGCTCGTCGTGCTCGCGGCGTTCGTGCTCGTCCCCACGATCGGCATGTACATCGAGCAGCAGCAGCAGCTGTCGGCGCTCGAGCGCTCGGTGCAGATGAGCCGTGAAGAGGTCACCGCGCTCGAAGAGCAGCGCGAACGCTGGCGCGACCCCGCGTACATCACGACGCAGGCGCGCGAGCGTCTCTACTACGTCAAGCCGGGCGAGGTCATCTACCTCGTCGACAACGATTTGCCCGCATACCAGCGTCCGCAGGAGCTCGATTCCGTGAGCGAAGACGTCGAGCAGACGCGCACCGATTGGATGTCGCAGTTCGTGCGCTCGCTCACCGAAGCGGGCCTCGCGCAGACGGTCGCACCGCCGACGATCGGCGTGCCCGACCCGGAGCCGGCGGACTCGCCCGAGGGGTGAGGAGATTCAGCTGTCTCCCGGAGGTGCCGGGTAACCTGGAGAGCGTGCCTACGCCTCCCTATCCGCCTGTCAGCGACGCCGATCTCGCGGTCCTGCGCGACCAACTCGGGCGTCCAGCCCGGGGGGTCGTCGGCATCGCCGCGCGGTGCGTGTGCGGCAACCCGACGGTCGCCGCGACGGCGCCGCGCCTGGACGACGGCACGCCGTTCCCGACGTTCTACTACCTGACGCATCCCGCCGCGACGGCGGCGATGTCGACGTTGGAAGCGGGTCAGGTGATGCGGGAGTTCACCGACGACCTCGCGAACGACGACGACGTGCGCGCGGCGTATCAGCGCGCACACGAGGCCTACCTCGCCGACCGTGCGCCCTACGGCGAGGTCGCCGAGATCGAAGGCATCTCCGCGGGCGGCATGCCGACCCGCATCAAGTGCCTGCACGCCGTGCTCGCGCACACGCTCGCGGCAGGACCCGGCGTCAACCCCTTCGGTGACCGGGCGCTCGCGTTGTCGTCGTGGACGCCCGAGCGCTGCGTATGCGCCCAGCCGGGAGCCGCGGGGTGAGGCGCGGCGCGCTCGCGGCCGGCGCGCTCCTGCTGTCGCTCGTCGCTCCGCTGGCCGCCGCCCCGGCCGTTGCGGACGTGCCCGAGATCGACCCCATCCGCGGAATGCAGTACTGGCTGGACGAGTACGGCATCGAAGAGGCCTGGCAGACGACCCGGGGCGAGGGTGTTCGCATCGCGATCATCGACACCGGCATCGCACGGGGCCCCGTCGAGTTCGATGGTGCCGTCGTGGGCGGCATCGATGTCTCGGGAACCGGCGGTCCCGAAGGCCGCAAGCCCGTCGGCACGGTCGATCGCAGTCACGGGGGGCTCGTGGCCTCGCTCGCCGCGGCGCGCGGCACGGGGCCCGGGACAGGCATGATCGGCGTCGCGCCCGAAGCGGAGCTGCTGTCGGTGTCGGTCGGTTTCGGAGCTGCCGCCTCCGTGCCCTTCGTCGACCAGATCGCCGAGGCGATGCGCTGGTCGGTCGACAACGGCGCCGACGTCATCAACCTCTCGCTCACGACCAACGTGCCCGACTGGGACCGCAGTTGGGACGAAGCCTTCCTCTACGCCTACGAGAACGACGTCGTCGTCGTCGTCGCGGCGGGCAACCGCGCGAGCGGAACGTCGCGCGTCGGCGCCCCCGCGACCATCCCGGGCGTCCTCACCGTCGGCGGCGTCGACCCCGAGGGACGCGCGAGCGTCGAAGCCTCGACGCAGGGGATCACGATCGGCGTCTCGGCGCCGAGCGAGAACCTGCTCGGCATCGCAGCCGATGGCCAGGTCGTGCTGTGGAAGGGCACGAGCGGGGCGGCCCCCATCGTCGCCGGCATCGCAGCGCTCGTGCGCTCCGCGCACCCCGACCTCGACGCGAACAACGTCATCAACCGCATCATCCAGACGGCGCGACCGTCTCCGCTGGCGACGGCGCACCCCGACCCGCTGTACGGATACGGTCTCGTGGATGCCGCTGCCGCGATCTCGGCGGATGTTCCCGCCGTCTCGTCCAATCCGATGGGCAGCCTGGAAGAGTGGGTCCGCCTCTACCGCCGAGCGGATGCCGCACCCGCGCCCGCGCCGACGGGCGGCCCCGTCGACATCGACCCTCTGCCGCCGGTCGCTGACGGGCCGGTGGAAGCTTCCCCCTTGCTGCCGTCGTATGAGTCTCTGCTGTATGGCACGCTCCCGCTCCTGGTGCTGACGTCCACCGCTATACTGATGGGGCTCGGCGTCACTGCAACTGTCCGACGCATCCGAATGGCGTCCCGCGCGCCGAGCCGCTGATCCACGAGGAGTTTTCCCCGCCGTGAGCAACACTGTGCCCAGAATCCTCATCGTCGGAGGCGGATACGCGGGCTTCTACACCGCCTGGAAGATGGAGAAGCTTCTCCGCAAGGGCGAAGCCGAAGTCATGATCGTCGATCCGCTGCCGTACATGACGTACCAGCCGTTCCTTCCCGAGGTAGCTGCCGGCTCGATCGAGGCGCGTCACTCCGTCGTGGCGCTGCGTCGTCACCTCAAGCGCACCGCCGTCATCGCGGCGAAGGTCACGGGAATCGATCACGCCCGCAAGGTCGCGACGATCACCCCCGTCGCAGGCGAGCCGTACCAGCAGGAGTACGACCAGATCGTCGTGACCGCCGGTGCCGTGTCGCGCACGTTCCCGATCCCGGGCATCGCCGACAACGCGATCGGTCTCAAGACCATCGAAGAGGCCGTCGCGATCCGCGACCGCCTGATGTCGAACTTCGACAAGGCGTCCGTGCTGCCGCCCGGACCCGAGCGTGACCGTCTGCTCACCGTCGTCGTCGTCGGCGGCGGGTTCGCCGGCATCGAGGTGTTCGCCGAGCTGCGCTCGCTGGCATCCTCGCTCGTGAAGAGCTACCCGCAGATCACGTTCGATGACACGCACTTCCACCTCGTCGAGGCGATGGGGCGCATCATGCCCGAGGTCTCGCTCAAGACGAGCGAGTGGGTGCTCAAGAGCCTCGCCGAGCGCGGCGGTTCGGTGCACCTGGACACCCAGGTGACCGGTGCCGTCGACGGCAACGTCCAGCTGTCGACCGGCGAGACGATCCCGACCGACCTCATCATCTGGACCGCCGGCGTCATGGCGAACCCGACCGTCGTGCGCGGCAGCGACCTGCCCGTCGAAGAGCGCGGTCGCATCCAGACCCGCCCCGACCTGCGCGTCGGCACCGCTGACGAGATCGTCGAGGGCGCCTGGGCGGCCGGCGACATCTCGGCCGTGCCCGACCTCTCGGGCGGCGGCGTGGGCGGCTACTGCGTGCCCAACGCGCAGCACGCCGTGCGTCAGGCGAAGCTGCTCGCCAAGAACATCGTCGGTGTCCTGCGCGGCGAGCTGCCGCGCGAGTACGTCCACCACAACCTGGGCGCCGTCGCTGGCCTCGGTCTCTACAACGGCGTCTTCCAGTCCGGCAAGATCGCACTCAAGGGCTTCGTCGCCTGGGTCGCGCACCGTGGCTACCATGGCCTCGCGATGCCGTCGTGGGAGCGCAAGTGGCGCGTGATCGGCGGCTGGTGGAACAACTTCTGGCTGGGTCGCGACCTCGTCAACCTCGAGACCGTGCAGAGCCCGCGCTACGTCTTCGAAGAGTTCGCCGCCCGCCCTCGTCCGACGCAGCCGGCCGTCACGCCGCCGGCCGAAGCCCGTGACCAGGGCAAGTCGGCCGATGCGAAGAACGCCGACGCCGAGAAGGCCGCTGTCTCGAGCTGACCGATAGCGTGGGTGTCGTCGACGACGATGCCCCCGTAGCCCAATGGCAGAGGCGGGCGACTTAAAATCGCTGAAGTGTGGGTTCGAGTCCCACCGGGGGCACGACGGTGCTCTTTCGCGCGCGTCAGTTGGTTCGCCCGTGTGGCGTCGGCCGGCGCGGCGTCGTGACGACGCGTGCGCACGCCGTGCACGTCACCAAAGCGAGGGACCCCGACGACAGAGCGTCCGGGCTCGTGTCGCCGCACGCGGGACGACTCGTGCCGGGCGCGAGGTAGTGGATGGCAGTGGTCATGCCCACATCGAACCGCACGCGGGTGCCGTGCGCAACGGCCTCGTAGGCTGGGGCGCATGGACCTGCTCGCGACGGCCACCTCGGCTCCCACCTGGCCCGAACCCGCTCGGCACTGGACGACGCTGACCCGCGCTGTCGCCGACATCTCGGGGCCTGTCGGGGTGATCGACGTCGCGGCGCTGCGCCACAACGCCCTCGACATGGTGGTGCGCGCGGGCGGCGTGCCGATCCGTATCGCGAGCAAGTCGGTGCGTGTGCGCGGAGTGCTCGATGCGACTCTCGCCCTCGCGGGCTACCGCGGCGTGCTCGCCTTCACCTTGCCCGAGGCGCTCTGGCTCGCCGAGACGCACGAGGACGTCGTGCTCGGCTATCCCACGGCCGACCGCACCTCGATCGCTGCGCTCGCCGCCGATGAGCGAGCGGCCTCCCGCATCACGCTCATGATCGATGACGCCGCGCAGCTCGACCTCGTCGACACCGTCGCCGCACCCGGAGCGCGGCCCGAGCTGCGGGTCGCGATCGACGCCGACGCGTCCTGGCGGGCACCCGGCCTCGGGCACATCGGGGTGCACCGCTCGCCTCTGCACGAGCCGGGGGAGGTGGCATCTCTCGCCCGTTCGATCGCGGCTCGCGACGGCTTCCGTCTCGTCGGTCTGATGATGTACGAAGCCCAGATCGCGGGGCAGGGCGATGCCACGGGGGCGGGCGATGCGGCGATCCGCTGGATGCAGCGCCGCTCGGCGCACGAGCTGCTCGACCGGCGAGCGGCGATCGTCGCGGCATTGCGCGATGTCGCGCCGCTCGAGTTCGTCAACGCCGGGGGGACGGGCTCGCTCGAGCTCACGGCATCCGATCAGTCGGTCACCGAGCTCACGGCAGGCAGCGGACTGCTCGCGGGACACCTCTTCGACGGCTACCGCGCCTTCGACCCGGCGCCGGCCGCAGCCTTCGCGCTCGAGGTCGTCCGCAAACCCCGCCCCGACATCGCCACGGTGCTCGGCGGGGGATGGGTGGCATCGGGCCCGCCGGCGGCGAGTCGACAGCCGCGACCCGTGTGGCCGGAGGGACTGCGGATGCTGCCTCGCGAAGGCGCCGGCGAGGTGCAGACCCCGCTGCAGGGCGAAGCGGCGCGCATGCTGTCGGTCGGAGACCGGGTGTGGTTCCGCCACGCGAAGAGCGGCGAGCTCGCCGAGCGGCTCGACCGATATCACGTCGTCGATGACGGAGCCGTCGTCGACGAGCTGCCGACCTATCGCGGCGAGGGGAAGGCCTTCCTGTGACGCGTCCGGGCGGGACATGGCACAACTGGGCGCGTTCGGTCTCGGTGCGGCCGCAGCGCATCGAGTTTCCGCGGTCGGTGTCGGCCGTGCAGCGTTCCGTCCGAGCGGCGGCCGCACGGGGGATGCGCGTCAAAGCCGTCGGCGCGGGGCACAGCTTCACGGCCATCGCCGTTGCGCCGGGGGTGCTGCTGGATCTGACCGATCTCAGCGGTGTCGTGCGCGTGGACCGCGAGCTGTCCCGCGTGACGCTGCTGGCCGGCACCCGCCTGCACCAGATCCCGCGTCTGCTGGCGCGGTACGGGCTCGCGATGCAGAACCTCGGCGACATCGACCGGCAGTCGCTCGCCGGCGCGATCTCGACCGGTACGCACGGCACGGGTGCGCGGTTCGGCGGACTCGCGACCCAGGTCACGGGCGTCACCCTCGTGCAGGCCGACGGTGAGCGGATGACCGTCGACGAGAACGAGAACACCGATCTGCTGCCGGCGGTCGCTCTCGGCCTCGGTGCCCTGGGCATCCTCGTCGAGATCACGATCCAATGCGTGCCGGCGTTCCTGCTGCACGCCGTCGAGCGCCGCGAGCCGCTCGATGACGTCCTGGACGGGCTCGCCGCGCGTGTGCGCGCGGCTGACCACACGGAGTTCTTCTGGTTCCCGCACACCGAGGTGGCGCTCACCACGTCGCTGACACGCCTGCCCGAGAGCGACGTGCGCCAACCGGTTCCGGTCGTCCGGCGCTGGGTCGACGAGATCCTCCTGGCCAACGGCGTGTACCGCGCGACGTGCGCGCTCGGGTCGGCGGTTCCCGGCGTCGTGCCCGCGGTGTCGCGTGCCGCGACGAAGCTCACGGGCACGAGCGAGCAGACCGACTACTCGGCGCGCGTCTTCGCCCACCGGCGCAGCGTGCGCTTCCGTGAGATGGAGTACGCCCTGCCTGCCGAGCACGCCGTACCCGCCTTCGCGGCCCTGCGCACCCTCATCGCCGACGAGGGGTGGCGCATCTCCTTTCCCATCGAAGTCAGGTTCGCGGCATCCGATGATCTGTGGCTGTCGACCGCGTCAGGACGCGAGACCGCGTACATCGCGGTGCACCGGTACGTCCGCGAAGACCCGACGGCGTACTTCGAAGCCGCGGAGGAGGTGATGCTGCGCTTCGGCGGACGACCGCACTGGGGCAAGATGCACACGCGGGATGCCTCGGACCTGCGCGACCGGTACCCGCGGTTCGACGACTTCATCGCCGTGCGGGATCGACTCGATCCGACGCGCATGTTCCACAACTCCTACCTCGGACGTGTGCTCGGCGAGTAGCTGGGAGTCTCCTCTGGTGCCGGTCGCGGCGTCGGTGCCGCCGTTAGGATGAGGTGATCTTTCGAACGGAGTTTGTGGCTATGTGGGAATGGCTCATTCCGGTTCTCATCGTCGTGGCGCTCGTCGTCATCGCCGGTGTCTACCTCTGGGCGACGTACAACTCGCTTGTGCAGTTGAACGTCCGCGTCGACGAGGCGTGGGCCGACATCACCGTGCAGCTGAAACGGCGTGCCGATCTCCTGCCCAACCTCATCGAGGCGGTGAAGGGCTATGCGGCGCACGAGAAGGCCGTGTTCGAGAACGTCACGAGGGCGCGCGCCGAGACGCTCACGGCGACGGGGCCGGCTGAGACGGGCGTGGCCGAAGGGCACATGCAGCAGGCGCTCAAGTCGCTGTTCGCCGTCGCCGAGGCTTACCCCCAGCTACAGGCGAGCCAGAACTTCCTGCACCAGCAGCAGTCGATCGTCGACACGGAAGACAAAATCCAGGCGTCGCGCCGGTTCTACAACGGCGGCGTGCGCGAGCTGAACACCAAGATCAAGGTGTTCCCGAACAACCTCTTCGCACGCAACCTCGGATTCCACGAGCGCGAGTTCTTCGAGGTCGTCGACGGCGCCGCGATCTCGGAGCCGCCCCGCGTGCAGTTCTGATCCACCGTGCGCGTCTGCTCCCTGCCGGGGGCAGACGCGTTGCTGTGACCCGGCCCTCAGCGATGAGGACGTGCCGGTAGGGGCGCTATCGGTGTGCCTGTTGCGTGCTGGGTGCTGGGTGCTGCCACCGGCCCGGCGCCTCCGGCGAGTGCCGCGGTGTCACCGCGACGGTGCCGTCAGCGCGAATGCACTCCGACCCGGCCGGCGCGATGCGGGCAAGACCCCGCCGCCCGGCTGTGCCGAGTGCGACGGGGAATCGCCGGTACCGACGGCGACGGCCGCGGCACCCTGGCGAAACCAGGATGCCGCGGCCGGCGTCAGTGATGGATCAGCCGCAGGTGTGTGCGGCGTAGGTGACCGTGCTGGTGCGGTCGGTGCGGCCGTCAGCGTTACCGCCGATGCCGATCTCTCCCGCGGTCAGCGTTGCCGTGCGGGTGTTGAGCGAGACCGAGACGGTCTTGCCCGGCTGGACGGAGACGAACGACTTGTTGCCGTGCTGGCTCGTGACCGAGATGTTCGCAGCGACGGAGTCGTTGTTCGTGACCGATACCGTGTTGTACACCTTGCCGGCGAGGCAGCGCGCCGTGACGGCTGCATCGAGGGCGACGGTGTTCAGACCGGCCGAGGCCGCCGCGTTCGCGCCGCCCACGATGGGCAGGGCGATCGTCGACGTGGCAGCGTCGAAGGTTACGGTGGCGTTCGGCGAGCCGGCCTGGTAGCCCGACAGGTTCGTCGTCAGGATGACGCCGATGCGCGAGCCTGCCTTGAACACGTGGTCGTACGGCTCCATCTTCCAGTCGAAGTCGTACTTCTGACCGGGGACGACCGGCGATGCCTGGCCCTCGGCGATGCCCTCACGGTTCGACGAGTCCAGGACGCCGCGCGACACGCGCCAGAAGTCCGACGATGCCGAGCGACGCTCAGCCTCGAGGTAGCACGCGCTGTCGGTGGCGCTCGAAACGCCCCAGCAGGTGCGGACGTCTGTGGTCAGCATGCCATCACCGGGCGAACGCGGGGTGCGCACGTCGGTGCTGTAGTCGACCAGCAGCGCAGCGAGGTTCGACTGCTCCTGGCTCAGCGACGCGTCGAGCTTGACGACGGGCGTACCCGAGACACGCAGGTCCTGCGTGAGCGGCTCGGAGAGCAGCACGACGCGGTTGGCCTGGGCGGCGGTCGGGTTCTGGATGAACGTGTTCTCAGCGGGCGCGTTGGAGCCGCCGCGGAACGAGAGGGTCGATGCATCGGCGACCGGGGCCATGCGCAGCGCACCGGCAGCGCCCTGCGTCGCACCGGAGAGGTTGAGCTCGACGGTCTCGGTGCCGGGAGCCGGCCACGATGCCTCGTGGACGTACTCGGACGGACCGAACTCGACGGTGGACTGCGGCTCGTTCATGATGCCGTTGTCGATGCCGTGCAGCCAGTAGTCGAACCAGCGGTGCAGCGTGTCGACCCACACCTCACGATTGAACTCGAACGGGTCGATGTGGCCGAGGCGGGGGAGCCAGACCTTGCGCGGCACGTTGCGCTCGCTGAGGGCCTCCCAGTAGTCGCCGAACTGGCTCATGCGCACGTTGTCGTCGTTGAGGCCGTGGATCGCGAAGACCGACGCCTTGACGTTGTCGATGCCGTTGAGGTAGTTCCGCTCGTCCCAGAACGGGTTCATGTCGCCCGTCTCGTCACCGTCGATGTCGTTGAACACGGCACGCGACGGGGCGCACAGGGCGCGACGGTCGGGGTTGGTGACGGTGTTCGACAGGCTCGCCGGGTAGTTCGAGTTGTGGCGGATGCCGTTTGTGCGCGAGTAGCGGTACCAGTCGCTGATCGCGTCGATCGGGACGATCGTGGACAGTCCGTCGACGCCGGTTGCGGCGACGCCGTTGGCCAGCGTGCCGTCGTAGGACTTGCCGATCATGCTCGACTTGCCGTTGTGCCACGTCGCAGCGACGGCGTCACCGGCGGCGTTGAAGGCGGGGACACGGCCGTTGAGCCAGTCGACGACGACCTTCATGCTCTCGATGTCACCGGCACCACCGTGGTGGGGGCACCCGGTCGACCAGCCGGTGCCGTTCATCTGCGCGTGGATGACGGCGTAGCCGCGCGGTACGAAGTAGTTGTCGTAGAACAGGGGGAACAGATCGGCGACGCCGTCGCCGTCGACGTCCGTCAGCAGCTGGGACTCGTTGCCGCGTCCGAGTGTCGTGTAGTACGGGCTCGGGTCGATGATCGCGGGGACCTTCATCTCCGGCGAGGCCGCGGCCGGGCGGATGATGTCGACGGACGTGACATCGGTGATGCCGTCGTTGTCCTGGTCGACGCCTTCGACGGGGATGAAGACGCGCTCACGCACGGCCGTGCCGTAGTCGAAGACCGGCTGGGTGACGCCGTCTTCGATCGTGATGACGGGGTCAGCGGCTGTCGCTGATGCCGCCGTCGGGCTGAGCAGAGCAGCCGCGAGGGCTGCGACGGTGACGGTGGCGGCAACTGTGCCGCGACGCCTCCGAGCTGTTCCGGGTAGGGGTAGGGATGTTGTCATACTCCTTGCATAGCGTCGCGCGCGTGCGGATATAAGTCTTGTTGAACTGCGTCCACTCTGATATGCGCGGCCACAATGTCGCGTTCGTCGATGCAGATATGCGGCATTTGTCGTGTCAGCGCCGGTCTCGGTAGGCGGTCAGTGGACCCGCAGCACCATCTGTTCGCCCTCGAAGTCGACGGTCCCACGTAGCGCCCACGCACCGGAACGGTAGGTGAACGAGGCCGCCGAGCCGGCTCTGGTCGTGCCGGTCGCGGTGGCGACGATGGCGCCGCCGGTCGCTTCGAACGATCGGCCGTCGGGGCCGATCTGAAGAGTCGGGAGCTTTTCTACGCGGAAGGCGACGCGCTCGAGCACACGCAGATCCGCAGCCCACGGCACGCGCAGGCCGCACCGCTCGGGAACCGTGGCCGCCGGTGCGGTGCACGCCTCGGCGTATGCGTCGAGCTGCTGCTGGGCGACCTCTGTCGCTGTCGGCGTGAGGATCGGATCGAGCGCGACCGTGACGGGGCGCTCGCCCGTGACGACCGCCTCGACACGCGCGTCGAGGAGCCCTGTCGGCGCCGCCGACACGGGGTAGACAGCAGGGAGTAGCGGGATCGGTGTACCCGAGGGCTCGAGCGCGTCGCCGATGACGACGGAGTCGCCGAGGGTCGTCGTGGCCTCGAGGCTCGCGAATGACTCTGCCGTGAGCACCCAGCCCGTCTTGCTGCGCGAAAGCTCGAAGACGACGACGCCGTCGGCACCGCCGAGCTGCACGTCGGCCCGCGCGTGGACCGTGTCGCCCTCGTCGGTCACCCTCACGGTGTAGTCGCTGAGGTGTCCTGTCGCCCCCGCGAACGCCGTTTCGAGGCGCGTCGCGTCGGCCGTCTCGGGCAGCAGGGGAGAGATCGCGGCGAAATCTCCGTCGGACAGTGCGCGCAGGTACTGCTCGGCGGCGTCATCGGCCGACGGCGGACGCGTCAGCGCCCACGCCGCGATGCCGGCGCCGACCGCGACCGCCGCGACGCCGGCGACCACCCCTGCGATGACACGGCGTTGCACAGTGCCACGCTAACCCGCGGTGAGCGGACCTGCATCGTGACGCCCGGCGCGGGGGAGCGCTGCCGCGAGATCGTCGACCGCATCGCCCCACCCCGATATCGACAGGGTGTCGAGCCCCTGCCACGCGGAGGCGGCCTGCAACCGGTCAGCCAGATGCCCCGCGGCATCCGGGGGATGACCTGCTTCCCACCACGCGGACTGCACGAGCAGACGGGATGCCGCCCGGTCGGCTTTGAGGTCGACGCGGCCCACCACGTCGTCACCCTGCAGGACCGGCAGGGAGTAGTAGCCGAACCGGCGGCGGGCGGCCGGCGTGTAGATCTCGATCCGGTACTCGACGTCGAACAGGCGCTGGGTGCGGTCGCGGAACCACACGAGGGGATCGAACGGGGTCAGGATCGTGTTCGCCTCGATGCTCCGGGGGAGGCGGGCATCCGTGTGCACCCAGGCCGGCGTGGGTCTGCCGCCCGTCGTCCACCCCTCGACCGTGACGGGCTGCAGCTCACGCGATTCGACGAGATCATGGAGGGCAGCCCGCAGCGCGGCGCGGTCGGTGATCCGCCAGTAGTCGGCGAGATCGGCCGCCGTGGCGACGCCGTAGGCGCGCGCCGCGCGCCGCACGAGCTCGCGGATGGCGTCTTCCCGCGGCACGCGCGCACCGAGGGACGCAGCAGGCACGACATCCGCGGCGAGAGCGTAGCGGCGCTCGAAGCCGCGGCGGCCGGCGATCGCGACCTCGCCGAAGAGCCACAGCTGCTCGAGCGCGCGCTTGACGGCATCCCAGTCCCACCACTCACCGCGCGCGCCGCGCTGCGTGTCGTACTCGATCTGCGCCCGTCGGAGCGGGCCGCGTTCAGCGAGCTCGGCGCGCACCCAGTCCACGACCGGGCGATGTGCCTGAAACCACGTATCGGGACCTGTGCCGTACTTCGCGCGCAGCGCATCCATGCGGAACCGGAACAGCGGCCAGTCGGTCGCCGGGATGAACGCCGCGACGTGCGCCCAGTACTCGAGGTAGGGCGGGCGCTGAGCGAAGAGGAGTCGATCCAGAAGTGCGGGGTCGTACGGCCCGAGACGCGAGAACAGCGGCATGTAATGGGACCGCGCGAACACGTTGACCGAGTCGATTTGCAGCGTCGCCATGCGACCGAGGGCGAGATTGAGCTGCCGCGTGCCCACGTCATCGGGATACGGGCGGGCGAAGCCCTGCGCGGCGACGGCGATGCGGCGGGCCTCGGCACGACTGAGCGAGGACTTCACGGGCGTCAGCCTAATGACCGCTCCCGACACCGCGTGCGAGCATCATGACTGCGGAATGCGCCGGTCGTAGACTTGATGGATGAGCAGCACCGAGTCAGGGCGGGACGAACCCCCGCCGCGCGGCTCGCTGTTCGACGCCCTGCGGGATCGCAGGCGCGTCGTCACGACAGAGGCGAGCCGCACCGTGCCGCCCGGCCTCAGCATCGCGACCGCGTACTCGTGGCGGCTGCTCGTCATCGCCGCGGCCGTCGGGGTCGCGATCTGGCTCATCATCCAGCTCAAGCTGCTGGTCATCCCTCTTCTCATCGCGATCCTCGTGACGGCCCTGCTGTGGCCGGCCTTCTCATGGATGCTGCGCCGAGGCGTTCCGAAATGGATCGCGATCGTCATCTCGGTCGTGGGCACGCTCGCGGTCGTGTCGGGCCTGCTCTGGCTCGTCGGGTGGCAGATCAGCAAGGAGCTGGCATCGGTGCAGGCACGCACCGTCGACGCGGTCGTCGAGTTCCGCCAGTACCTCGTCGACGGCCCGCTGCACCTCACGGAGCAGCAGATCGACGACCTGCTCGCGCAGGGCAGCCAGCTCATGCAGGAGCAGGGTCAGCTGCTGTGGTCGGGTGCACTCGCGATCGGAACAACGCTCGGTCACGTCGCGGCCGGGGCGCTGCTGTCCGTCTTCATCCTGCTGTGCCTTCTCGCCGACGGCGCGGGGATCTGGAAGTGGGCGACACGGCTCTTCCCGCGGCGGGCGCGCCCTGCCGTAGACGGAGCTGCGAAGGCCGGTTGGGTCACGGTGGTCAATTACGCCCGCACGCAGATGCTCGTCGCGACGATCGACGCCGTCGGAATCGGGCTGGGCGCGTTCCTGCTGGGCGTGCCGCTGGCCATCCCCATCGCCGTCCTCGTGTTCCTCGGTGCGTTCGTTCCGATCGTCGGTGCCGTGCTGACGGGCGCCGTCGCGGTGTTCCTCGCCCTCGTATACAACGGCCCGTGGATCGCGCTGTGGATGCTCGTTGTCGTCCTCGGCGTCCAGCAGCTCGAGGGTCACGTCCTGCAGCCGCTGCTGATGGGCCACGCCGTCAAGGTGCATCCGCTCGCGATCGTCATCGTCGTCGCGGGTGGCGCCATGATCGCCGGCATCCCGGGTGCGCTCTTTGCCGTACCGCTGGCCGCATTCGCCAACGTCGTGACGGTGTATCTCAGCAGGCGGGCGTGGGAGACCGGCGCGCCACCCACCGGCGACTTCATCTGGACGACCGTCCCACGTCCCAGGAGGACAAGCGCGTGAGCACATCTCAGATCCGGTCGGCCGTGCCGCCGCTGGCCGCCTTCGAGGATGCCGCGGCGTCGCTGGCCGGCGTGATCTCACCGACCCCGGTGGATGCCTCGCAGTACCTGTCCGAGCTGCTCGGTGTGCCCGTGCACCTCAAGCTCGAGAACCTGCAGCGCACGGGCTCGTTCAAGATCCGTGGGGCGACCTACCGACTCTCGCGCCTCACCGCCGACGAGCGCGCGCGTGGTGTCGTCGCCGCCTCGGCGGGAAACCACGCCCAGGGGGTCGCCCTCGCGGCGCAGGAGCTCGGGATCCCCGCGACGATCTTCATGCCCCTCGGTGTGCCCGTGCCCAAACTCCTCGCGACGCGCGGGTACGGAGCCGACGTCGTGCTCGAAGGTGAGACCGTCGAGACGCCTCTGCGCCTCGCCGCCGAGTTCGCCGAGCGCACGGGCGCCGTGCTCATCCATCCCTTCGACCACCCCGACATCATCGCGGGGCAGGGGACGCTCGGCATCGAGCTGTGGAACCAGCTGCCCGACATCGACACGGTCGTGCTCGGCATCGGCGGAGGCGGACTGATCGCGGGGGTCGGAGCCGCCCTCAAAGCGCGTGCCGCGGCCGTGGGGCGCTCGATCCGCATCGTCGGCGTGCAGGCCGAGAACTCCGCAGCCTTCCCCGCCTCGCTCGCCGCCGGTCACCCGGTCGCGGTCGCCACGCGCCCCACGATCGCCGACGGCATCGCCGTGGCCCGCCCCGGCGATCTGACATTCGAGATCATCCGCGAAGTCGTCGACGAAGTCGTCACCGTCTCCGAAGACGACATCGCCCGGGCGCTGCTCGTCCTGCTCGAGCGTGCGAAGCAGGTCGTCGAACCCGCCGGCGCCGTCGGTGTGGCCGCGATGCTCGCGGGCAAGCTGCAACCGACGGGCACGACCGTCAGTGTGCTCTCTGGCGGCAACATCGACCCGCTGCTGCTGCAGCGCGTCGTCGCGCACGGACTTGCGGCATCCGACCGGTACACGTCACTGCGGATCCCGCTGCCGGATCGCCCGGGGCAGCTCGCGCGTGTGTCTGAGCTGGTCTCGCGCGCTGGGGCGAACGTGATCGAGGTGCTGCACACGCGGCACGGTCAGGGTCTGCAGATCAGCGAGGTGATTCTGCAGCTGAGCATCGAGACGCGCGGCGAAGAGCACCGCGCCGACGTCATCGCCGTGCTCGAAGAGGCGGGCTTCGAGCCCGTCATCGTCCGCGGCTGAGCTGTCGCCGGGCCCGCGCGAGGGTCACTGCCCCGCGTAGGTCTCCACCTTGACGACCTCGACCGCGATCTCGCGGCCGTTCGGTGCGGTGTACGAGGTCTTCTCGCCCTCGGCGAGGCCGAGGATGGCCGAGCCGAGAGGCGAGGCTTCGCTGTAGACGTCGAGCTCGGAGCCGACCGCGATCTCGCGGTTGCCCAGCAGGAAGACCTCTTCGCCGCCCGCGACGATGGCGGTGACCACCGTGCCGGACTCGACGACGCCCGTGCTCTCGGGTGCTTCGCCGACGGTCGCATCCTTCAGCAGCTGCTGCAGCGTGCGGATGCGGGCCTCCTGCTTGCCCTGTTCGTCCTTGGCGGCGTGGTAGCCGCCGTTCTCTTTGAGGTCGCCCTCTTCGCGGGCGGCTTCGATCCGCTTGGCGATCTCCTCGCGGCCGGTCGTCGAAAGACGCTCGAGCTCGTCGGCGAGACGGTCGTAGGCATCCTGGGTGAGAAAGGTCACCTGGGCATCGCTGGACACGTCGATCTCCTTGCTGTGGGGGCGGTACGGCGAACGCCCCGGCGGTTGCCAGGGCGTGAACGGGAACAGACTACGTCACCCAGCAGTCGTTGACAAACCCCGATACCGCGCCCGCCGTCGTGGGAACGACCTCGCTGAACGCGCGGCCGTGCAGGTCGCTCGCCTCGTACTCGACGACCTTCCAGCCCACGACGCCGTGATCTTCGTCCTGAGCCTCGAGGACGCACGCGACGCTGCGCTCCGGGGGAGAGGTGAACTGGAAGTCGATGACGATGGTGCGCTCATCGACCACATCGAAGCCCGTCGTGTCGGCGTCGACCGCATCGAGGGACGAAGCCACCGTCATCCACGAGAAGAGTCCCACGGCGATGACGGCAAGTGTGATCCCGATGATGACGAGCGCACGCGAACCCGAACGACTGCGCCGACCATAGCGCCGGTCGAGCATGTCCTGGGTCGTCATCGCGATCCTGTCGAGAAGATTAGGCTGGGACATCCAGGCTATGCGCTTTCTGCGCGGATCGAGGACACCATGCACGCCGTGATCGCCGCGTTCGCGACCGCAGCCCCCCAGCCGACGCCGAGCATGACGGTCGACCCGTCGCTGGTGACTCCCGGTCCACTGGGTTTCGCCGTCATCGTGCTCATCGTCGTCGCGGTCTTCCTGCTCATCTTCGACATGCTGCGCCGGATCCGTCGAGGCCGCGTGCGCGCTGACATCGCCGACGAACTGCGCGAAGAGGCCGAGGCGCGCGATGCGGCCGGGCAGGCGGACGGCTCACGTTCAGACGACTCGCAGGCACCGCCGCGCGCCTGAGGATCAGGGGCCGTGGTAGGCCGGCTGCATAGCGATGAGCAGGCACGCCGTCCAGTGGCAGAGGAACGCCAGCACGGTGCACACGTGGAAGATCTCGTGGAAGCCGAAGTGCCCGGGCCACGGGTTCGGCCGCTTGAGCGCGTAGATGACCGCGCCGAGCGTGTAGAGCAGACCGCCGATGACGACGAGGATCATCATCGCCGGGTTCGCCTCGAACAGCGGCACGAGGTACATGACGGCCGCCCAGCCCAGCACGAGGTAGAGGGCGACATAGAGCCAGCGTGGCGCGTCGATCCAGAACACCCGGAACAGGATGCCCAGCAGCGCGCCGCCCCAGGCGAGCGAGAGCAGCGTCACGGCCTGGGCGGTCGGGAGCGCAAGCACCGCGATCGGGGTGTACGTGCCGGCGATGAGCAGCAGGATGTTGGCGTGGTCGATCCGCTTCAGGATGGCCTTGGTGCGCGGACCCCAGTCGATGCGGTGGTACAGGGCGGAATTGCCGAAGAGCAGCATCGACGTGAGCATGAAGACGGCCGAGGCCCATTTCGCCGGGCCGCCCTGCGCCAGAGCGATGAGCACGATGCCCGCCACGATCGCGATCGGAAAGGTCGCGGCATGGATCCAGCCGCGCCAGGTCGGGCGGATCTCGGGGGTCGCGGCGTCGACGTCCGCTGCCTCCATGAGGGGCAGCTCAGGAACGTCGGGTTCTTCGGAAACACGGCGGCGGTCGGTCACACGCACAGATTACGCGTCCGAGTATGCCGCGGGAAACATGCCGCGCGGCGTCGCGCGGTAGCGTAGGGGTGTGGCGCGCGCTTCGTCGAACGAGGGTAGAGGGCCCCTCTATCGGCTGTACATCAACCGGCTCCGCCGCCGCCTCCATGACGCGGCGGTACCGCGGCATGTCGCCATGATGATCGACGGCAACCGGCGCTGGGCCCGCCAGCTCGGCTACGATTCGGCCGCTCACGGACATCGCGCCGGCGCGGCCAAGATGCGCGACTTTCTCGGCTGGTGCGACGACATCGGGGTCGAGGTCGTCTCGCTGTACCTGCTCTCCAACGACAACCTGGCCAAGCGCGACTCGCGTGAGCTGTCCGACCTCATCGACATCATCGCCGAACTCGCCGACGGACTCTCACGCGAACGCGACTGGCGAGTGCAGCATGTCGGGCGGTCCGAGCTGCTGCCGCCCGATCTCGCCTGCGTGCTCGAGGAAGCGCAGGAGCGCACGAAGGGCAACACGGGTCTGCACGTCAACCTCGCCGTCGGATACGGCGGGCGAGGCGAGATCGTCGATGCCGTGCGTAGCATCATCGCGGATCACTCGACGTCGGGGGGATCACTCGACGAGCTCGCCGAGAGCCTGACTCCCGAGCAGATCGGCGAACACCTTTACACGGGCGGTCAGCCCGACCCGGACCTCGTCATCCGCACCTCGGGCGAGCAGCGACTGAGCGACTTCCTGCTGTGGCAGTCAGCGCACTCCGAGTTCTACTTCGTCGAGGCGCTGGGCCCGGATCTGCGCGAAGTCGACTTCCTGCGCGCGATCCGCGACTACGCAGACCGCGATCGGCGATTCGGCAGCTGACGGCCCCCGCCTTCGCGACGGCGCGCGTGTCGGAACGCACGTTCACCGCCGCTTAGCCTCGCCTCGGCGTGTCGAACGCAGCGGATGTCATGTGGCGGACGTACGTTCATCGCATCGGGCATCGTGCCCGGTCGGGTCGGCCTCTTGGATCGCGACTCGTGACACCTGGTCGACTCGTGACTGCCGGGTTCTCCACCCGGGGCGGGGAGTGGGTTGTGACCACCACACGAGCACCACACGAGCAGATCGACCAGGAGCTGCCCGGCCTCGACCAGGCCGATCAGACGCTGCGCACCTATGTCTTGGACACCTCGGTGCTGCTGAGTGATCCGCGGGCGTTCTTCCGATTCGCCGAGCACAGCGTCGTGATCCCGGTCGTCATCATCACCGAGCTCGAGGGCAAGCGCCACGATCCCGAGATCGGCTACCTCGCCCGCCAGGCCCTGCGCCACCTCGACGAGCTGCGTGTCGAGCACGGTCGACTCGACTTTCCCGTACCCGTCGGCGAGGGCGGTTCGCTGCGTGTCGAGCTGTCGAACACCGATGCCTCGGTGCTGCCGCAGGGCATGCGCCTGGGCGACAACGACTCCCGCATCCTCGCGGTCGCGATGCACCTCGCGCAGGACGGCCACGAGGTCACGGTCGTCTCGAAGGACCTGCCGATGCGCGTCAAGGCCGCCTCGCTCGGCGTGAGCGCCGAGGAGTACCTCGCCGAGCAGGCCGTCGACTCGGGATGGACGGGCATCGCCGACATCCATGTCTCGGGCGACGAGATGAGCGACCTGTACGAGAGCGAGGTCGCCGAGAGCGACGACGTGCGGGGTCTTCCCGTCAACACCGGTCTCATCGTGCACTCCGAGCGGGGGTCGGCGCTCGGGCGGGCACATGGCGACGGCTCGTTCTCGCTCGTGCGGGGAGACCGCGAGGTGTTCGGACTGCACGGCCGCTCGGCCGAGCAGCGCATTGCGATCGACCTGCTGTTGGACCCTGACGTGGGCATCGTCTCGCTCGGTGGCCGCGCGGGGACCGGCAAGTCGGCGCTCGCGCTGTGCGCGGGCCTCGAGGCCGTTCTCGAGCGCCAGCAGCAGAAGCGGATCATCGTCTTCCGACCGCTCTTCGCCGTGGGCGGGCAAGAGCTGGGGTATCTGCCGGGAGACCAGCAGGAGAAGATGAACCCGTGGGGTCAGGCGGTCTACGACACCCTCGGATCGGTCGTCTCGAGCAATGTCCTCGACGAAGTGATCGAGCGCGGTCTGCTCGAGGTGCTGCCGCTCACGCACATCCGTGGCCGCTCGCTCCACGACGCGTTCGTCATCGTCGACGAGGCTCAGTCCCTTGAGCGCAACGTGCTGCTGACCGTGCTGAGCCGCATCGGGCTGAACTCCCGAGTGGTGCTCACCCACGACGTCGGACAGCGCGACAATCTGCGCGTCGGACGGCACGACGGGGTGGCATCGGTCATCGAAACGCTCAAGGGACACGGCCTGTTCGCGCACGTGACGCTCACGCGATCCGAGCGGTCGGCGATCGCCGCGCTCGTCACCGACCTGCTGGAGGCGGGTGAACTGGCCTGAATCGGCGGCCGGTATGAGAAAAGTCTCACCCGCGAGAGGGACGGTCAGGGGGTGGGCTCTGACACCATTGAAGGGTCCGTGAATTCCACGGACTCGAAGGGACGGCTCTCGTGGACACGCGCGCACGGATCGCGATCGGAGGTACGACCGCGTTTGCGGTGAGTGCCGCCGTCGTCGCCACCGTGGTCGTGAGCAATGCCGCGATCTTCGCGGAGTTGCCGGGGGCTCCCGTCAACACCGCGACGGTCCAGATCAGTCGAGCACCGCAGGCGACCGTCACGCCGGCGCCCGCCGCCGGACCGGCCGACGTGTCGCCCGTCACCGAGATCGTCAGCGAAGACGTCCCCTCGCCCGTGGCGCCTCCCGCCGCCGCTGAGCCGCCCGCTGCCGTGGCTCCGCCGGCGACGCCGGTCGCCCCGCCCGTGGTCCATACGCCGCCGGTCGTCGCCGAACCGCCGGTCGCCGTCGTCGTGCCTGCTCCCGCGCCCATCGTGGTCGTACCGGACGTCACGGTCGTCGGGCCGGGTCCGTCGAGCCGCGCCGAGCGCCCCGATCGCGACAACCGTGAGAGCGTCGACACCCACGACCACCCCCGCTTCGGCCTGCGCGGCGAGGCGCCGGCGCCCCTTGAGACTTCCGCTCCGGCGGTGAGATCGTCCGTCCCCGGGACACCCCTGCACGGGGACGGCTCGAAGAGAGATCGATCGCAAGGTTCCCCAGACTCACGCGATTGATGTGCGACCGGCCTCCCCCAGACCGGTCTTCCAGCCCCCGACGTCCCCCAACGTCGGGGGCTTCTCTCGCGTGGGACTATTCCCAGCGATAGCCTTCGCCGCGCACCGTGACGATGTGATGCGCCCCCAGCTTGCCGCGCAGGTAGCGCACATAGACATCGACGACGTTCGAACCGGGGTCGAAATCGAGGCCCCACACGGTGCTCAGCAGCTGTTCGCGGCTGAGGACGCTGCCCGCGTGGCGAAGGAACTGCTCGGCAAGGGTGAATTCGCGCGCCGACAGCTCGACGGGAACGCCCGCGACGGTCACTCGGCGTGCCAGCACATCGAGCACGATGTCGCCGCGGCTGATCAGCACACCGCCGGCCTGCGTGGATTCACGTAGCCGTGAGCGCACACGTGCGAGAAGTTCGTCGAATGTGAAGGGCTTGGCGACGTAGTCGTTGGCACCGGCGTCCAGTCCCTCGACCGTGTCCCGCGTACTCGATCGGGCCGTCAGCATGATGACCGGAAGCGCCGTGTTGCCGGCCCGCAGCTCGCGCAGCACTTCGAAGCCGTCCATCGTGGGGAGCCCGATGTCGAGCAGGACGAGGTCGGCGGCACCGCTGAGCGCTGCCTGGAGCCCCTCGGCGCCGTCTTCGATCTGGATCGTGTCGTAGCCGGCGGTCTCGAGCCCGCGTGCGATGAACGCCGCGATGTGGGGTTCATCTTCGATGATCAGAATCGTCGTCATCCCGATGCCTCTCGCTGAAGCACGACGTCACCGGCGCGGACGGGTGCGGGGAACTCCGTCGTTGCGACGGGAAGGGGGAGATGGATCGTGAAGGTCGCACCCCCGCCGGGGGTATCGGTCACGGCGCAGTGACCGTTGTGCGCCTTGGCGATGGCGTCGACGATCGCCAGGCCCAGACCCGACCCGCCGACGCTGCGCTTGCCGTGTGCGCGGTCGAAGCGGCGGAAGATGCGATGCCGCGCCGCCGGCGGGATCCCGGCACCGTGGTCGCGCACCCACAGTCGGATGCCGGAGGAGTCCTTCGCGCTGCCGATCTCGATGACCGACCCTTCGGTGGTGTACTTGGCGGCGTTGTCGGCCAACTGCAGCCACGCCTGCAACAGACGGTCGTCGTCGCCCAGCAGGCGGCCGCGCGCGACATGCTCGACACGCCACGTGTGACCCGGGATGACCGAGACGAGCTCGCCGACGCGCTCGGTGAGTGCAGCGAGATCGATACGGGTGAGGGTGAACGAGCCCCCCTCGACGCTCGCGAGCAGATCGATGTCCTCGACGAGTCGGGTCATGCGGTCAAGCTCGGCGATGCCGAGATCTCGGGCGCTGGTCACATCGGCGGCATCCCGGGGGTTCATGAGTTCGAGGTGTCCCCGCACGATCGTGATCGGCGTCTTCAGCTCGTGCCGCACGTCATCCAGGAGTCGGCGCTGCACATCGACTGAACCTTCGAGGCGGTCCAGCATCGAGTTGACGGTGCGGGACATGTCGGCGATCTCGTCGTTGCCGACGGCGGGAAGGCGCGGCGACAGGTCGTCCAGGGTGATGGTGTCGGCCGTTTCGCGCAGGTGCCGGATCGGCGAGAGCAGGCGCCCCGTCACGAACCAGCCGACGACCCCCATCGCGATGAGCACGATGAGCGTCGCGACGCCGTACGTCGCCATCGCGGCGGTCACCGGCTCGAGCTCCGCCTCCAGGTCGACGGCGCGCACGTACACGCCTTCCTGCGGATCGCCGTCCATACGGATCGGGATCGCGATGTAGCTCAACGGCCCGTGCGAGGTCACTGCGGTACCGCGCACTGTCTGCCCGGACGCCGTTTCCGAGACGACGCGATCGACGAAGTCCTGGTCGTCCGAGATGTCGAAGCCCGACAGCGTCGAGGGAACGAATCGCGGAACGCCGTCGACGATCGCGATCGAGGCCTCGTTGCGCGCGGGGACGAGCCGCGCGACGACCGCCTCGAGGTACGCGTCGACGGACGGAAAGTCGGTGACGGGGACGTCCTCGACCGCCGTCTGGGTCTGCCCGTCGCCGGGGGGCGAGGACAGAGGGGCGTCGGCGACCGTCTGCAGACGCGCCACCTGAGCTTCCAGGCGCTCGTTGATCTCGGTGACCACCCAGTCGCGCTGCATCAGGAAGGTCACACCACCGACGATCGTGAGTCCGACGCAGGCCACGGCAAGCACCGCGCCGAGAATGCGGACGCGCGCCGAGATCGGGCGTGGTGTTCGGGCCACTCCCTGATTATGGACCCCCGTGGCCCCGCGTGGTGCTTCGGCTTCGATCAGCCCGGGTGCGTCATCGACAGCAGGTCGAGCTTCTCGTCGAGCTGCTCGATGGTCAGCTCGCCGCGCTCGACGTAGCCGAGGTCGAGGACGGCCTCGCGCACCGTGATGCCGTTGGCGACCGAGTGCTTCGCGATCTTCGCCGCCGCTTCGTACCCGATGAGCTTGTTGAGGGGGGTCACGATCGACGGCGACATGCCGGCGAAGGCAGCCGCGCGGTCGACGTTGGCCGTGAGCCCGTCGATCGTCTTGTCGGCGAGCAGGCGTGAGGCATTCGCGAGCAGGCTGATCGACTCGAGCAGCGCCGAGCCCATGACGGGGATCGCGACGTTGAGTTCGAACGATCCGGACGCGCCGGCCCACGCGATCGTCGCGTCGTTGCCGATGACGCGGGCGCACACCATGAGCACGGCCTCGGGGATGACGGGGTTGACCTTGCCCGGCATGATCGAGGAGCCCGGCTGAAGGTCGGGGATGTGCAGTTCTCCGAGACCCGTGTTGGGGCCGGAGCCCATCCAGCGGATATCGTTGTTGATCTTCGTGAGCGAGACGGCGACGGTGCGCAGGGCACCGGATGCCTCGACGAGAGCGTCGCGGTTCGCCTGGGCCTCGAAGTGGTCCTTCGCCTCGGTGATCGGCAGCTCGGTGTCGTTCACGATGAGTTCGAGCACCTTCTGCGGGAACCCGAGCGGCGTGTTGATGCCGGTGCCCACGGCGGTGCCCCCGAGGGGGACCTCGGCGACGTGGGGGAGGACGGCCTGCACGCGCTCGATGCCGAGGCGGATCTGGCGCGCGTAGCCGCCGAACTCCTGGCCGAGCGTGACGGGGGTGGCGTCCATGAGGTGCGTGCGGCCCGACTTCACGACGCTCGCCCAGGCTTCGGCCTTTGCTTCGAGCGCGACCGCGAGGTGGTCCAGGCCCGGGATGAGGTCGTCGATGATCTCCTGCGTCACGGCGATGTGCACGGACGTCGGGAAGACATCGTTCGACGACTGCGACGCGTTGACGTGATCGTTGGGGTGTACGGGCTGCCCGAGGTCGAGCGAGGCGAGCTTGGCGAGCACCTCGTTCATGTTCATGTTCGACGAGGTGCCGCTACCGGTCTGGTACACGTCGATGGGGAACTGGTCGGCGAACTCGCCCGCGATGACGCGGTCGGCCGCGCGCGCGATGGCGTCGGCGATGTCGGCGTCGAGCGTGCCGAGCTCAGCGTTGGCGAGCGCGGCGGACTTCTTGATGAGCGCGAGGGCGGCGATCTGGGCCGGCTCGAGACGGTCTCCGGAGATGGGGAAGTTCTCGACGGCACGCTGCGTCTGTGCGCCGTAGAGGGCGTCCTTGGGCACCCGGACTTCTCCCATGGTGTCGTGCTCGGTGCGGTACTCGATATCGGTCACGTCGTCGTTCCTCTCGTCTCTGGATCTCGGGGGTCAGGCGTCTGTCGTGACGCCGAGGCTGATGGCCGGGGCGGCGAGCCCTTCGGCCAGGCGGTAGTTCGCAGCCACGATGCCCACCCGCTGCTCGGCGATCGCCTGGCTGACGAGCTCGGACGAATGCAGCAGCCACGCAACGGTGTCGCGCAGGTGCTCACGGCCGACGAGCTCGGCGTCAACGGTCCCGGGACGGACGCCGTCGACGGTCTGCTCGCGGATGACGCGGCGTGCAGCGGGCACGATGGGCGCGATCTGGCGCCAGATGTGGGGCGCGAGCGGGGGAGCGTCGAGCTGCGTGCTCTCGATCGCGGCCGCGACGGCGCCGCACTCGTCATGGCCGAGCACGACGATGAGGGGCACGTCGAGCACCGCGACGGCGTACTCGATGCTGCCCACGACCGAGTCCGAGATGACCTGACCGGCGTTACGGATGACGAACAGGTCGCCCAGGCCCTTGTCGAAGATGATCTCGGCCGCGAGTCGGGAGTCCGAGCAGCCGAAGAGCGCCGCGTGCGGGCGCTGCCCCCTCGCGAGTTCGTGGCGACGCTGGGCATCCTGATGGGGGTGCCGCGGCGCGCCGGCGACGAATCGCTCGTTGCCGCGCCGCATCTCGTCCCACGCCTCCTGCGGTGTCGGCATCCCGTTCATTCAGCGTCCTCTCGCAGCGTCAGCACTTCGTCGGCCACCGCGGTCGCCATGTCTTCGAGGAGGGCGTCAGCGGCGGTGCCGTAGATCAGGATCGAGTCGTCGCCGGCGGTCGTGCCGAGGGCGACGGTGATGTTGCCGGTGCGGCTCGCCTCGAGGTCGTAGCGGTCCCACGTCACGCCGCCGATCTTCTGCGTGCCGCTCGGCGCGGACCCCGACAGCTCGCGTGTGATCCAGCCGGCGTCAGCGTCGAAGGCCTGCGCGACGATGAGGTATCCGGGGATCTTCTCATCGGCGGGGGCGTAGACGATCGTCCAGGCGCGGACGGAGCCGTCACCATCGACCGAAGCCCGGTTGACGACCCAGTCGTCGGTGGACACGGCGGGGGCGATCGCGGTGTGCCCCTCAGCGACGCCGATGCTCTCGGCCGTTGCCGCGACATCGATCGGCTCCTGCGGTGGCGGCGTGCCGCGGGGCACGCCCAGGACGATGACGGCGACGATCGCGATCGTGACGAGCAGTGCCGCGATGAGGTTGCGGGTGGTCTGGCTCGACCGGTAGGTGCGCGAGGCTTCGGCCTTGCGGGTCGCGGTCTCGGCGGGGGTCTCGGGGCGGCCGAGTTCGGCCACGATCCGCGGCTGGCGCGACGCCATCACGCCTCCGCGTCCGGCTGGGTGGTGCCGCGCGCGGCTTCGAGGCGGCGCTTCGCGCCGAGCAGCCACTCTTCGCAGCGGGCGGCGAGGGCTTCGCCTCGTTCCCACAGCGCGAGCGAGTGCTCGAGGGTCGGAGCGCCCTGTTCGAGTTCGGCGACGACACGGACGAGTTCGTCGCGTGCCTGCTCGAACGAGAGGTCCGAGACTGCCGCGGCGGTCGAGTCGGTCATGGGCTCCATCCTAGTTCGCAGCCGCCGGACGCCCGGTCGCGTCGCCTTCGTCGAGTGGGCCCTCCGAGCGGGCCCCGAAGGAGCCTCGTGCGACCGTGACGGCGACGTGCGCCCCCGCCGGTGCCTGCTCGGCATCGCGGACGATGGCGCCGTCGCCGAGGTGGGCGATCGCATAGCCGCGGGCAAGCGTCGCCGCGGGTGACAGCGCGCGCAGCGTCGCGCGCAGTTCGGCCGTGCGTCGCCCCTGCCGCTCGAGGGCACGGTCGACGACATCGCGCCCCCGCGCGCCCAGCAGGTGCAGCTCGTGGGCGCGCGTCGTCAGGAGAGACTCGGGTGCGCGCAGCACCGGCCGGGAGCGCAGCTGTTCGAGCTGGGCGATGTCGTGGCCGACGCGGGTCGTCAGCAGCGACGTCAGACGGGAGAGCAGGTGCGCGACGTAGGCGCGCTGTTCGGCCACGTCGGGCACGATCCGCTTTGCGGCGTCGGTGGGGGTCGATGCGCGCAGGTCGGCGACGTCGTCGAGGATCGGGTGGTCGTTCTCGTGGCCGATCGCGCTCACCACGGGTGTGGATGCCGCGGCGACAGCCCGCACGAGACGCTCATCGCTGAAGCCCAGAAGCGTCTGCGGGTCGCCGCCGCCGCGTGCGATGACGATGACGTCGACCTCGGGATCGGCGTCGAGGGTGCGAAGCGCCGCGAGAGTCTCGGGCACGCACCGGTCGCCCTGCACGGCGGCGTGGATCGTACGGAACCGAACGTGCGGCCAGCGCAGCTCGGCGTTGCGGTGCACATCTTTCTCGGCGTCGGAGTTCTCGCCGGTGATGAGGCCGATGAGGTGGGGGAGGAAGGGCAGCGGCCTCTTGTGCGCGGGATCGAACATGCCCTCCGAGCGCAGCTGGGCCCGCAGGCGCTCGAGCTTCTCGAGCTGGTCGCCCAAACCCACGTGGCGCATCGCCGACACGGCGAAGCTGAAGTCGCCCGTGCGCCCGAAATAGTCGGCTTTGACGCACGCGATGACGTGGTCGCCGACCTTGAGGTCGGCCGGCAGGCGCTCGCGGGTCGACGACCACAGGCGGAACGAGATGGCGGCATCCGACGTGACGTCTTTGAGGCGCCCGAACACGTTGCCGCCGCGCAGGTTCCACGAGGTGATCTCGCCTTCGACCCACACTGAGCCCCACTTCGTCACGAAACCGCGGATGGTCTCGTTGAGTCGGGAAACCGACGTCGGGGCCTCGAGGGAGGAATCCCGCGGATGCACCGAATCGGGCGGGGGAGCCGCGCCCGGCACGGGGGCGGCCTGGAAAGTGGTCATGCAGTCCTCTCGTGTGCGCGCGCCGCGACGTGGTCCGGCCTTCGCACAGGTGTCCGCCCATAGACTCATGCATGTGACTGCTGTGTCTGCGAACCCGATCGTACGGATGGCGGTGCCCCGCGTTCCGCGGCGGCGCGAGCGCCTTCAGGATATCCCCGTCCCCGGACACAAGAAGGTGCTGCTCGCTGCCCCGCGCGGATACTGCGCCGGTGTCGACCGCGCCGTGGTCGCGGTTGAGAAGGCCCTCGAGCGGTACGGCGCGCCCGTCTACGTGCGCAAGCAGATCGTGCACAACATCCACGTCGTGACCGAGCTCGAACAGCGCGGTGCGATCTTCGTCGAAGAGGTCGACGAGGTGCCTGAGGGGGCGCACGTCGTCTTCAGCGCGCACGGTGTCTCTCCCGCCGTCGTGGATGCGGCATCCGACCGAGGCCTGCGCGCGATCGACGCGACGTGCCCACTCGTGACGAAGGTGCACCGCGAGGCGGTGCGCTTCGCCCGCGATGACTACGAAATCCTGCTGATCGGTCACGAAGGGCACGAAGAGGTCGAAGGAACCGCCGGCGAGGCCCCCGACCACGTCACGGTCGTGAACTCTCCGGAGGAGGCCGACACGATCGAGGTCAAGGACTCGTCCAAGGTCGTCTGGCTGTCGCAGACGACGCTGTCCGTCGACGAGACGATGGAGACCGTGCGGCGCCTGCGTCTTCGGTTCCCGCACCTGCAGGATCCCCCGTCGGATGACATCTGCTACGCGACCCAGAACCGTCAGGTGGCGATCAAGAAGGTCGCGAAGGATGCCGACCTCGTCATCGTCGTCGGATCCGCGAACTCCTCGAACAGTGTGCGTCTGGTCGAAGTCGCGCTCGAGTACGGCGCGAAGGCGGCGTATCGCGTCGACTACGCCGACGAGATCGAGCAGGCATGGTTCGACGGCGTCGAGACCGTCGGCGTCACCAGCGGCGCCTCGGTGCCCGAGGTGCTCGTGCAGCAGGTGCTCGAAGACCTGGCGAACGCGGGCTACGTCGATGTCGAAGAGGTGCGCACGGCTGAAGAGGACCTGCTCTTCTCGCTTCCCAAGGAACTGCGTCAGAACGCCGACGGCTCGCGTGATGACCGCGCCATCGGCGGACGGGTCCGCGCGTGAGCGACTACGCGCCCCACGTCGGTCCCGACGGCCGTCAGCGGCCGCGGTACGGCGAGTACGCGTCGGCGGATGAGCAGCGCGCCCGCATCCAGCAGCCCGACGCGACCGAAGCGCTGTCGGCGGGCATCGCGCCCTCGGCATCCGATCCCGAGCCGATCGTCGCCGCGCCAGGACCCGCGCCTGCTCCCGCTCCCGTTCGCCGAGGCTCGTCGGTGAACCGGCTCGCGACGATCATGCTGCTCGCCGCGGGCGCGGCGAATGTGCTGGTCTCGCTGTTCAGCTACCTCGACCTGGCTTCCGCGCTCGAAGGCTCGTACGCGCTGCTGGGCATCGACGGCGCTTTCACCAACCTCGCGGCCGCGCGGCAGTGGGGCCTCATCGCGGCGGTCGTCCTCGTGTCGGGGTACATCGCCACGCTCATCTTCTCGTGGAAGCGCCTCACGGCCGGTCGTGTGTCGTGGTGGATCCCGATCGTCGGGGGCGTCGTGACGTTCTTCATCGTGAGCCTGTGCCTCATGGTGCCGCTCACGGGCGACCCCGCCTTCCAGGAGTACGTCACCTCGATCCGATGACCACGCCTCGACTCGTCGCCGTCTGCGCTGTGCACCAGTTGCGCCGCGATGCAGGGTCGGTCGGTGTCACGGGAATCGACAAGCGTGCCGTGACGGGTCCCGTCAAGGTCGGCGCCTACGGCGTGTACGCCGACGTGCAGGCCGATCGCAAGCACCACGGCGGGCTCGACAAGGCCCTCTACGCGTACGCCGAGGAAGACGCCCGGTTCTGGGAGAGCGAACTCGGCAGGCAGCTCGCGCCCGGTTGGTTCGGTGAGAACCTGCGCACCGAGGGGATCGACGTCAACGCCGCGCGTGTCGGGGAGCGCTGGCGTATCGGCGAGCGCGTCGAGGTCGAAGTCACGATGCCGCGCACGCCGTGCCAGACCTTCGCGCGATGGGTCGGCGGTGATGACGAGCGAGGCTGGGTCAAGCGATTCTCCGCCGCCGGGCGTCTCGGCCCCTACCTGCGCGTGCTGACGACCGGCCGCGTGCAGGCAGGCGACGAGATCGTCGTAACGCACCGACCCGAAGACGCCCCCACGGTGCTCGAGGTCTTCCGCGGGCACTGAGCATCGCTTGTCCATGAACATGAGGATGCCGCGACCCGAGCGGGCCGCGGCATCCTCATGTCGGCAGGCTCAGTGACCGCCCGGAGCCGTCACGCGCCGAGACTCTTGCCGTACGAGCCGAGCTGGCGGGTCGCCGCGACGACGCGGGCGGCCATCGCCGATTCGGCGACCTTGCCCCACGCGCGCGGGTCGTACTGCTTCTTGTTGCCCACTTCGCCGTCGATCTTGAGCACGCCCTCGTAGTTCGAGAACATGTAGCCCGCGATCGAGCGGGTGAACGCGTACTGCGTGTCGGTGTCGATGTTCATCTTGATGACGCCGTTGGCCACGGCGAGCGCGATCTCTTCGTCGGTCGAGCCGCTGCCGCCGTGGAAGACGAGGTCGAGCGGCTTGGGGCCCGTGCCGAACCTCTCGGCGATGCCCTCCTGGATCTCACCGAGCAGCTCGGGCCGCAGCTTGACGTTGCCGGGCTTGTAGACGCCGTGCACGTTGCCGAAGGTCAGGGCCGAGATGTAGCGACCGTTCTCGCCGAGCCCGAGAGCCTCGACGGCCTTCGTGACATCGGCGACGGTCGTGTAGAGGGCGTCGTTCGAGCCCTCGTGCGTCACGCCGTCCTCTTCGCCGCCGACGACGCCGATCTCGACCTCGAGGATCGCGTTGATGTTCTTCAGCCGGGGGAGCAGGTCTTTAGCGATCTCGATGTTCTCGTCCAGAGGCACGGCCGAGCCGTCCCACATGTGCGACTGGAAGATCGGGTTGCGCCCGGCGCGCACTTCTTCTTCGGATGCCTCGATGAGAGGCAGCACGAAGGTCGGCAGTGCTTCTTTGGGGCAGTGGTCGGTGTGCAGCGCGACCGTGATCGGGTAGTTCTTGGCGACCTCGGTGGCGAAGCGGGCGAAGGCGAGCGCGCCGGCGGCGCGGGCCTTGACCGTGTGGCCCGCGAAATAGTCGGCGCCGCCGGTCGTGACCTGGATGATGCCGTCGGACCCGGCTTCGGTGAGCCCCTGGAGGACGGCGTTGATCGTCTGCGAGCTCGAGACGTTGATGGCGGGGTAGGCGAAGCCGCCGGCCTTGGCTCGGTCCAGCATCTCGGCGTATTGGTCGGGGGTGGCGACGGGCATGAGTGCTCCTTGCGGTCGGTCGGCTCCTGCTTACCTCTGACTTTAGCGAAGGGACCCGACGGGGGGAGGGGGGTGACGCTCTGCTTCGGCCTGACCTGTCGTACGTGAAAGTTCGTGGATTCCTTCGCTGGTCGGTCCCGGAAACGGCGAGGGTTCTCGTTCCGCCTGGAATAGGCTGGCGCCATGGTGAGTCTGACCGCCGACATGAGTCCGCTGCATCCCGACCGAAATCTCGCTCTCGAGCTCGTCCGTGCGACGGAGGCCGCCGCTATCCGCGCCGTGCCCTTCATCGGGCGAGGCCGTAAGGAGGATGCCGACGGCGCGGCCGTCGATGCGATGCGCGCCTTCTTCACAACGGTGAACTTCGACGGCACGATCGTGATCGGCGAGGGCGAGAAGGACGAAGCCCCCATGCTGTTCAACGGCGAGCGGGTTGGAAACGGCCGTGGGCCGAAGTGCGACGTCGCCGTCGACCCGATCGACGGCACGTCGCTGACGGCTGCGGGTCGGAACAACGCCCTGTCGGTCATCGCGGTCTCGGACAGCGGCACGATGCTCGACGCCTCGACCGTGTTCTACATGGACAAGCTCGTCACCGGCCCGGCCGGTGTCGGAGTCGTCGACATCCGTCTGCCGATCGGTGAGAACATCCGACTGCTCTCGAAGGCGCTCGGAAAGCCGATCGACGAGATGGTCGTCTCGGTGCTGCACCGCCCTCGTCATGAGCAGCTCATCGAAGAGATCCGCGAGGCCGGCGCCGGCACGCGACTGATGTCCGATGGCGACGTCGCCGGTGGCATCAACGCGGCGCGGCACAACTCGCGCACCGACATGTGCGTCGGCGTGGGCGGAAGCCCCGAAGGCATTGTGACGGCGTGCGCCATCAAGGCGCTCGGTGGGCACATCCAAGGACGCCTGTGGGCGCGTGACGATGATGAGAAGCAGCGCGGCATCGACGCGGGACTGAAGCTCGGTGACCACGTCTATGAGGCCGATGACCTCGTGCGCGGCAACAACACGATCTTCGTCGCGACCGGTGTCACCGATGGTCAGCTCGTCGCCGGCGTGAGCCGCGACGACAAGTACGTGTACACCGAGAGCGTCGTGCTGCGCGGCGCTTCGGGCACACTGCGGCGCGTGTCATCGGAGCATCTCGTGTCGAAGTGGCTCTGATCAACCTCTGATCTGGGGTTCCTCGCGACGGACACCGGACGCCCGGTGTTGCTGGTGTGACTAACGTGGTTTCTGTTGTGTCGCTTTACGGTTTTTCTCGGGCGCGTCTGGCACAATCGGCAGTGGTGTCAGCGACGACACGTCGCTGTTCCCCGATTTCAGGAGGCTCTCGATGTCACCGCAATCAGGCACCACCGGTCCGCCGACCGGAGCCCACGCCGTCGTAGCCGACGCTCTCGATCCCGCCCGTCGGCCGGATGTCCTTCTGCGCGTACGTCGCGACGAGGGTCATGAGATGAGTCCCTGGTGGATGATCGGGGCCTTCGTGTTCGTCTCGACGGCCGTCATCGCGCTGTTGAGCTTCGTGCCCGGCGGGGCCTGAGGCTCACTCGGGCAGGGTCAATCGCTCGCGCAGCTCACCGACGTCCGCCCCGGCCGCCGCCGCGTCGCGCGTCGTTTCGACCCCGTCGGCTGTGCCGAGTCCGTCGAGGAGTTCGGGCGCGGTCAGCCGTCGCGTCGACTTGTCGATCACGGCGGGAGGCGATGTGGCGTCGAGCTTGGTCTCGTCGATCCCCGGGAACCGCCGTGCCGTGACGAGCACGCGTGACTCGAGGGAGCCTGCGAACTTGTTGTAGCTGTCGACCGTGCGCTCGATCGCCCGGCGCAGGTCGTCGGCGTGGCCGGCGAGCAGCCCCAGTCGTTCATAGAGCTGGTTGCCCAGATCGAACAGGGCGCGGGCTTCGTGTGTGACGTCTTGCTGAGTCCACGCGTAGGCCACCGTCTTCAGGACAGCCCACAGGTTGACCGGAGACGCGAGTGCGACGCGCTTGGCGAAAGCGTGGTCGAGCAGCGCGGGGTCTTCTTCGAGCGCGGCCGCCAGCAGCGATTCGCTCGGCACGAAGCAGACGACGAACTCGGGGCTCGAGGTGAGACCCGCCCAGTACGCCTTCTTCGCGAGCGCGTCGACGTGCCCGCGGACGGCCTTGACATGCTTCTCGAGCAGCGCGCGTCGTCGTGCGGCTTCGGGCCCCTGCGCCGTCAGGGGGATCGCGCTCGCCTCGAGGTAGGCATCGAGCGGCACCTTGGCGTCGACGGCGATCGCCTTGTCGCCGGGGAGCCGGATCACCATGTCGGGGCGGCCCGTGCCGGCATCCGATTCGATCGTGGTCTGCAGGTCGAAATCGACGTAGCGCATAAGACCCGCGGCTTCGACGACACGACGCAGCTGCGTCTCGCCCCACACGCCACGGGTCGCCCCCGAGCGCAGGGCGCTCGCAAGCGACTCGGTCGTCGCGCGCAGCACTTCGTCGGACTCGTGGGCGCGACGCAGCTGCTCGGCCAGGGCGCCGAACTGCGAGTGCCGGTCGCGTTCGAGGTCGTCGACCTTGGACTGCATGCTCTGCAGGGACTCCTGCACGGGAGCCAGTGCGCGCAGCACCGCCTGTTCGCGTCGCTCGCGCTCTTCGCGGGCGGCCTGGTCGCTGCGTGTCTGCGTCGCGAGCTCGCGGTACAGCGTGTGCTGGTGGTCGAGCTGCGCCTGCACGCCTTGTCGCGCCGCATCGGCGGCGGCGAGCTGGGCGCGAAGTGCTGACTGGTCGCGCATCGCCGTGGCGGCGCGGCGCATGCTGCCCCCGAACCAGCCCGCGAGTGCCCCGAGCGCGAGGCAGCCGATGACGACGAGCGTGATGCTGAATGCGTCCATGCACCCATCGTGCCGTGGGCCTCGGACATCGCCGCGCTGACGGGGCGGTTTCGGGCTCCCGCCGGGAACGAGCCGTCAGGCGACGATCGCGACGGCTCCCGCCGGATCCGCCGCGACGGCGATCTGTGACACCCGGACGCCCGCATCCACGGCGAGCGCCTCGATGTCCGACGCACCCACCCGCCGGGCGGCGTCGATCATGACGTGCGCGCACGCGAGGGCATCGGCCGTCGCGTTGTGGTGGGCGAAGTCGGCGAAGCCCGCTTCGGCGGCGACGAACGGAAGGCGGTACGACTCGAGCTGATACACACGGCGCGCGACCTGCAGGCTGCACGCGTAGCGGTACGGCGGGCATTCGTCGCCCGTCGCTTCGCATGCCCGGCGCAGCACGGCCATGTCGAAGCCGGCGTTGTGGGCGACGAGGATGTCGGCTCCCGCGAAGGCTGCGAGGTCACTCAGCTGCTCGCTCCATGTCGGGGCATCCGCGACGTCGTCGGCGCAGATCCCATGGATGCGGGTGTTGATGTCGAAGAACGAGTCGTGCCCCGCGGGCGGGCGGATGAGCCAGCCGGTCTTGGCCACGACCTCGCCGTCGCGCACTCGTACGAGTCCCACGGCGCAGGCAGAGGCGCTGCTGGAATTCGCCGTCTCGAAGTCGATTGCGGTGAAATCCAGGGGCACCGAACCACCCTCACCCGACGCCTCTGACCCGATCGTGAGGCGCGCCGACGCCCGTCTGAAACGACGGGCGGAGGATTTCGTCGCACCCGGCGACGTAGACTCGATGCCCGTGGCTCTCACTATCGGCATCGTCGGCCTGCCCAACGTCGGCAAGTCCACTCTCTTCAACGCCCTCACCAAGAATCAGGTTCTCGCAGCGAACTACCCGTTCGCGACGATCGAGCCGAACATCGGGGTCGTGAACCTGCCGGATCCGCGACTGCAGAAGCTCGCCGAGATCTTCGGCTCCGAGCGCATCCTGCCCGCCGCCGTGTCGTTCGTCGACATCGCCGGCATCGTGCGCGGCGCGAGTGAGGGCGAAGGGCTCGGCAACAAGTTCCTCGCGAACATCCGCGAAGCCGACGCGATCGCGCAGGTCGTGCGCGGCTTCACCGACGACGATGTCGTCCACGTCGAGGGCGGCGTGAACCCCCGCAACGATCTCGAGACGATCAACGCCGAACTGCAGCTCGCCGACCTCGAGACCCTCGAGAGGGCCATCACGCGCTACGAGAAAGAGGTCAAGGGTCGCAAGCTCGACCCCTCGGTGCTCGAGGCTGCGCGCGCCGCGAAGGATGCGCTCGAGCGCGGTGTGCTGCTGTCCGCGTCGGGCCTCGACCTCGAGCCCATCAAGGAACTCGGCCTGCTCACGGCGAAGCCGTTCATCTTCGTCTTCAACGTCGATGAGACGGTGCTGACCGATCCCGCGCGCAAAGCCGAGCTCGACGCTCTGGTCGCACCGGCGAAGGCTGTCTTCCTCGACGCGAAGATCGAGTCGGAACTGATCGACCTCGACCCTGAGGATGCCGCCGAGCTCTTGGCATCCACCGGTCAGGAAGAATCGGGGCTCGACCAGCTCGCGCGCATCGGCTTCGACACGCTCGGGCTTCAGACGTACCTGACGGCGGGCCCGAAAGAAGCGCGCGCCTGGACGATCGGCAAGGGCTGGAAGGCGCCGCAGGCCGCTGGTGTCATCCACACCGATTTCGAGAAGGGCTTCATCAAGGCCGAGGTCATCTCGTTCGACGACCTCGTCGAGACCGGCTCCGTCGTCGAAGCCCGCGCAAAGGGCAAGGCGCGCCTCGAGGGCAAGGACTACGTCATGCAGGATGGCGACGTGGTGGAGTTCCGCTTCAATGTCTGACGCGCTGCCGCCCTGCCCGGAGTGCTCCGAGGCGTACACGTATGAGCAGGGCGCGCTTCTGATGTGCCCCATGTGCGGTCACGAGTGGGCGGCGGAGGCCACAGCCGATGTGGATGCTTCGCCCGTCGTCAAAGACTCCGTCGGCAACGTGCTCGCCGATGGTGACACCGTGACCATCGCGAAAGACCTGAAAGTCAAGGGTGCGGGTGGTGGTGTCGTGAAGGTCGGCACGAAGGTCCGCAGCATCCGTCTCATTGAGGATGGCGTGGGCGACCACGACATCGACGCGACCGTTCCTGGCTTCGGGCGCATGCAGCTCAAGTCGAGCGTCGTGAAGAAGGTCTTGCCGTAACCGAGGGATTCTCGGCCTACGTGCCGGTCTCTTCGCGCAGCCGCGGCTCGACGCGGTGCTCCGGCCGCACACCCGCCTTGTCGGCGTAGAACGCGCGGATGCGGTCCATGTCGGACGGCACGTCACCCGTCAGCTCGATCGTCGGTCCGAGGCCGGAGGTCTTCGTCGTGCGGTCGACGAATCCGAGGGTGACGGGCATCCCGGCTTCACGGGCGATGCGGTAGAAACCGGACTTCCAGTGAGTGTGGCCCGAGCGTGTGCCATCGGGCGTGACGACGAGGCCGAAGACATCGCCCGAGCGGATGCGGTCGAGCACTTCTGAGACGACCTCGGCGGGTGCATCCCGGTCGACGGGGATGCCGCCGAGTCGTCTCATGATGGCGCCGCGCCATCCGTGGAAGAGACTCTTCTTGCCGAGCCAGCGGAAGTGCATGTCGAGGCGCCAGGCGATCGCGAGCATGAACACGAAGTCCCAGTTCGAGGTGTGGGGTGCGCCGATCAGCACGGTGGGGCGGTCGGGTGCCGGCTCGGTGACGAGGCGCCACCCGCTGAGGGACCAGAAGGCGCGGGCTAGGAGGCGTCGAACGAACACAGGTCTAGATTATGTTCTCTCGCGACGCTCGCCGTGTGAGGGTGTCACGGACGCATCTTCGCCGCCGTCAGCACCGCGCTGCGCGGTGTGGACGCGGACAGCGACGAGCTTCGCGACGAGTTTCTCGATGCGCCGCTCGAGTGTCGCGGGGGTCGCCGCGATGAGGAGCGGATGCAGCGCGCTGTAGCGCTCGGACCGGCTCAGCGCAGAGAACGCGGCCCGTGCCTCTGGCTCTCTGTCCAAAGCGGCGACCAGGGCCGCGGGCGGCTCGGCGTCCGCCGAACCGGCGTACGCGCGGTCCCAGCGGCCGTCGGCCTTCGCGCGCTCGATCTCTGCCACCCCGCGCGGGCGCAGACGACCTTCGGCTTCGAGCCGCGCGACGATGCCGACATTGCGCTGTGACCAGATCGAGCGCGCACGGCGCGGAGTGAACCGCTGGCGGTAGACGCGCTCGTCGATGGATTTGCTCTGTCCGTCGATCCACCCGCTGCACAGCGCTTCTTCGAGCGCCGCCGGATACGTGACCGAGGTCGGTGATGCCACGCCCTTCTTCGCGAGCATCAGCCAGACACCGTCGGAGTCGTGCTCATGAGCGATCAACCACTCGCGCCAGGCGTCGGCGTCCGCGACGACCAGCGGAACAGGCTCAGTCTCGGGAGTTCCCATGGGAGTCACTCTGCCAGGCGAGGAGGACAGGATGTGTCCGCGATCGACCCGGGGGCCGCACGGATACGCGTGTGTGACGATGGATGAATGTCAACGCACTTCTTGACCGGCGCCGGCTCCGGGATCGGCGCGGCGCTCGCCGCGCGCCTGCTCGCGCGCGGAGACGACCTCGTGCTGCTCGCCCGGGATGGGCAGCGGGCGCTCGAGCTCGAGGCTCAGTTCCCCGGGTCGCACACCGCCGTCGGCGACCTCTCGCACCCCGCCGGCCTGGCCGACGCGCTGTCGAACCAGGAGTTGCCCGCACGGATCGACACGCTGTTGCACATCGCCGGGGTCGTCGATCTCGGTGCCGTCGCCGACATGCCGACGGCGCTCTGGGAGCGCCAGCTCACCGTCAACCTCATCGCTCCCGCCGAACTCACGCGGCTGCTGCTGCCGGCGGTGCGCGCGGCGAAGGGGCAGGTGCTCTTCGTCAATTCGGGGGCCGGACTGCGTACGTCGCCGGAGTGGGCGGCCTACGCGGCTTCGAAGCACGGGCTCAAGGCGCTCGCCGACGGCCTGCGCCACGAGGAGGCGACGCACGGTGTTCGCGTGACCTCGGTCTATCCCGGGCGCACGGCGACCCCGATGCAGCAGCGGGTCTACGAGCAAGAGGGGCGCGAGTACGACACGACAGGCCTCATCGACCCCGCGTCGGTGGCAACGAGCATCCTGGCGGCGCTCGACCTGCCACGCGACGCGCAGGTCGTCGACGTGGCGATCCGTCCGGGAGTGTAGGCCGCGGGCAGACGCTTCCCGAGAATCGGTGAAGGCGCCGGCCTAATACCCTTGAGGAAGGCCACGCCACGCGAGAGGACTCCCACTCATGACAGACACCCAGATCTTCGAGCCCGAGGGCCGCAGCATCCCGTTCGTCGAAGAGGGGGAGGGCCCCGTCAAGCTCGTGCTGCTGCCCGAGTCGGAACAGGACGTCCTCGCTGTCGTTGCGCACTACCTCGCCGAGGAAGCGGGATTCCATGTCATCCGGATCGGCGTTCGGGCGGATGCCGACACGCTCGACGAGCGGGTGCGTGATGTCGTCGCGGTGCTCGATCACCTCGGCGTGGACGACGCCTGGATCGGCGGGCACGGTTTCGGTGGCACGGTCGCGCGGGCGGTCGTCGCGGCGCACGGCGACCGGGCGAACGGGTTGCTTCTTCTCGGGGTCGAGGAGGCGGCCATCCCGCTCGCTCCGGTGATCCCGGTCCTGATCGTGCAGGGCGACGGCGACGAAGTCACGGTTCCGGCCAACGGCGAGCGCCTGCAGGCCACTGCTCCCGAGCGTGCCAGCGTCAAGACCGTCGAGGGCGCCGGGCACCTCTTTCCGCTGACGCACCCCATCGAGACCGCGGTCATCATCGAGGAATATCTCGACTGGGACTGAAGAGCAGCAGCTGCCGATCAGAACGGCGCGGGTGGTCCGTCGTCCGGTCGGAAATGCACACCGAGGGATGGGGGATGGTCGAGGTAATCGCGTCCCAGGGGTGAGGTCCATCTCAGTACCCGTCGGCGAGCTGTTCGACTTTCCACGGGGTGAATTGCTTCATGCTGTGGTGCCGTTGGCATAAGTGAGCGAGGTTGCAGACGTCGGTGGGCCCGCCCAGCGCGGCGTCGACTGTGTGGTCGACTTCGCAGCGAATGGCGGCAAGGCGACAGCCGGGGAAACGGCAGTGTTGGTCGCGTGCGCGGAGGTAGCGGTCGATGGCTGTCGTGCGCGGGTAGGTGTCGACGTGAAGGACGCTGCCGGTGATCGGGTGAGTGAGGATGCGTTCCCACGGGGTGCGTGTGGTGGCGGCGAGTTCGCGGGCGGTGACAGGGTCGATGGGGGAATGGCCGACGAGGTCGGCCGCTGCGGTGTCGGAACCGAGAAGCGTGAGCACGGGAACGACGATCTGAACCTTCGCGCGGATGGCGCCGAGCGTTCCGGGCCCGTCGTCGATGCGGGTGGGGTCTGCGCCGGGCGCGGAGGTGAGGAGCATGTCGGCGAGCAGGTCGCTGCGTAGCTGGTTGATCGAGCGGGTGTCGGAGGCGATGACTCGAAGCCGGAGGGTGTCCTCATCGATCGGCGTCTCTCCTGCCGTGCCGCCGACCCGTTTGCGCGCGTCGGCGATGCTGCGGGCTTGCTGGGTGAGGCGGTCGTAGATCGCATCGGCAAGGAGCGAGGGCAGGGTCGCGCAGAGGTCGGACATGCCGTCGCCGACCGGCACGATCCGGACGGTGCGTCGTTCGGCGGCGTCGGCGTGCCGTTCGGCGAGGGTGCGGGGGTGGAGATGCTCGGCGAGGAGCTCGAGTTCGCGGCACACCCGCCCGGGCGTTTCGACCGCGCACCGGCGCAGCGCTTCGTGTTCGAACGCCCCTCGCTGCTCGGGTGGCAGGTGTGCGCCGGTCTCGGTGATGACCCGGACGTGCGCGCGGGTGATCGCGCCTGCCTCCCACATCTGCAGGGTCGCGGGGTAGTCCTCGACCACTTCGGTCGCATCGCCGATCTGGCGCTGCACGGATCGGTCGGTGACGCGCAGCACCCCGGCGACCTCGGCAGCGATCGACCGGAGCACCATGTCGTGCTCTCGCACGCTGGCGCGACTGCGCGCAGCCTGCGTGCGGGCGAGGTGGCCCGCACGGGCGAGTGCGCGGGTCTGCGCGGCTTGAGCTGCGGCGATCAAGACCTGCGTCTTCTCGACCTCGGCGACGATCTCGGCCAACTGTGCGCTGGCTGCGTCGGTGAGGCCGATCACTTTGTTCGAATGCATGTTCTAATGTTACGAAGGGGCTCCGACATCGCCGGGCGGGCGGGTGCCCGGGCCGAGACGTTTGAGAGGTCGCCCGAGCTGAGAGGATTGGGCAATGACCGCAACCCTTGTCGCACGTGGAATCGCGGGCGGCCACGGCCATCGCACGCTCTTCGATTCACTCGATCTGACCGTGGCGCCCGGAGATGTCATCGGTGTCGTCGGCGCGAACGGTGCCGGCAAATCGACCCTGCTGCGAATCCTCGCGGGCATCGACGAACCGCAGGCCGGCAGTATCTCACTCGCACCGACCGACGCCTTCGTCGGGTGGCTGCCGCAGGAGCACGAACGGATCGCCGGTGAGACGGTCGCCGAGTACATCGCGCGTCGCACGGGGTGCGCTGAGGCGACGAGAGACATGGATGCCGCCGCCGCCGCTCTCAGCGACGGCTCCGATGCCGCGGCATCCGATCTCTACTCGGCGGCGCTGGAACGCTGGCTCGCGAGCGGGGCGGCCGATCTCGATGAGCGAATGCCGCCGCTGCTTGCCGATCTCGGGCTCGAGGTCGACGGGGACGCGCTCATGACGGCGCTTTCGGGCGGCCAGGCGGCGCGCGTCGGACTCGCCGCGCTGCTGCTCTCGCGCTTCGACATCGTGTTGCTGGACGAACCCACGAACGACCTCGATCTCGACGGACTCGCACGGCTCGAGACGTTCGTGCAGGGACTGCGCGGCGGCGTCGTGCTGGTCAGTCATGACCGCGAGTTCCTCGCACGGTGTGTGACACGCGTGCTCGAACTCGATCTGGCCCAGAACTCGAATCGCGTGTTCGGCGGCGGGTACGACTCGTATCTCGAGGAGCGCGCGACGGCTCGTCGCCACGCCCGCGAGAAGTACGACGAGTTCGCCGACAAGAAGGCCGACCTGGTCACGCGGGCGCGGGTGCAGCGCGAGTGGTCGAGCCAGGGCGTGCGCAACGCGATGAAGAAGGCGCCCGACAACGACAAGATCCGGCGCAAGGCCGCGACGGAATCCAGCGAGAAGCAGGCGCAGAAGGTGCGCCAGATGGAGAGCCGCATCGCGCGCCTCGACGAGGTCGAGGAACCGCGCAAGGAGTGGCAGCTCGAGTTCACGATCGGGTCGGCTCCGCGCTCGAGCACCGTCGTGTCAACGCTCAGCGGCGCCGTGTTCCGGCAGGGCTCGTTCACCCTCGGCCCTGTGTCGCTGCAGGTGAACGCGGGGGAGCGCATCGGGATCACGGGGCCCAATGGCGCCGGAAAGTCGACACTGCTGCGCGCGCTGCTCGGCACGCAGCAGCCCGATGCGGGCACGGCGTCGGTGGGCGCGAACGTGCAGATCGGCGAGATCGATCAAGCCCGTTCGGCGTTCGCAGACGCGCAGCCGCTCGCCGATGCGTTCGAGTCCCTCGTTCCCTCCCTGGCGTCGGGCGAGGTGCGCACGCTGCTCGCGAAGTTCGGGCTCAAGGCCGATCACGTGCTTCGCCCCGTCGCGGAGCTGTCGCCGGGCGAGCGCTCCCGCGCCGCGCTCGCGCTGCTGCAATCACGCGGCGTCAACGTGCTCGTGCTCGACGAACCGACCAACCACCTCGACCTGCCCGCGATCGAGCAGCTCGAGCAGGCGCTCGAGTCATACGACGGCACGTTGCTGCTCGTGACCCACGACCGCCGGATGCTGTCGACGGTGCGCACCGATCGACAGTGGCGGGTCGAGGCCGGTCAGGTGACCGAGCTCTAGCTCCCAGCCGCTACCGACCTTGACGCTTTTTGTACGGCTTGGGCTGGCCCTTCACGACCGGTGCGCGGCCCTTGCCCTTCGAGGCTTTCGCCTTTCCGCCGGCGGGCGCGTTCCGCTTCGGTTCCGAGGTCGGGGTCTCGGCTGCGCGGCGCTTCGCCTCGTCGAGAAGGAGCATGCCCGCATCGGTGAGTACCCACCCCGACTTCGTGCGGTTGATGATCGGATGCCCGACCTCGGTCTCGAGTCGCTCGATCGAGGAGTGAAGTGCTGCGAGCGGGATGCCGAGAGTCGCGGCGGCGCGCGGGACGTAGAGGTCGTCGGCGACGAGCGCCTGAAACCGCTGCAGGTCGATGATCTTCACTCGGGAGCTTCCGTTCGTCCGCCGGGGGTCCCCTCCATGGTGCCCTACGAAGCGAGTGTCCTTCGCCGAGGACATGACCCCGCGCCGCGCACGGGCGTGGCAGGAGTCAGAGCGAGACCTCGGTCTCGATGTCTTCGGCGAGATCGTCGACGGCTTCGGGCGGCAAAGCGATGCCGGCGGCATCCAGTCGCTGGCCGAGCAGGTGGTTCACGTCGTCGGACACGTGGCCGTGGCGGATCTCGTCGGCCACCTGCTCGACGACGCTCTCGATCGCTTCGGCTTGGTCGGGGTCGAGAGCATGACGGTGGTTCGCGTGGCTGGTCATGCCGTCACCTTGGACTCACGCGCATGCGCGGCGCACCCCCTTGACGATCGCCGACTTCTGAGCATCTGACCTGCGGATCACTCAGAGGGTTCCTCCCAGGGCAGATTCAAGTCCTCGGCGTCCACCTCGACGTCGCCCGCGTCGTCGGGCCCGCCCGTGCCCGGCACCGCGCGTACATCTCGCGGGTCGATGTCGTCGTCGAGCGAGTCAGGCATTGGGTCCTCCTGCTTGCGCTCGGTCTCGGTCTCGCTCGCCGGGCTGTAGGTCATGTCTTTGCGCACTGTCTCGGCGGTCGACGGGGGAGCGGGGGGCCGCGCCTCGGTCTCGCCCGCGGCTGCCCGTATCCGCAGCTCGTCGTCTTCGTGATCAGCCATTGCGTCCCCGTCCCGTCGATCGACGACCAGGTTAAGCGCCACACAGCGTGAGCCGGATGGGCTTGACATGATCTCCCTGGATTCCACAGCCTCCCGCTGAGCCCCAACGGCGGCGCATATGCTGAGCCGATGCGAGAGTTCGGGCGGGGGGTCGCGCTGCTGGGCAGCGGGTTCGGCTACTGGTCGAAGCGCCCCGCGCTCATGGCCCTCGGTCTCGTTCCCGCGGCGATCGTCGGCATCCTCTTCCTGGCGGGAATCATCGCGCTCGCCGCATCGCTTCCGGGGCTCACCGAAGCCCTGACGCCCTTCGCGGGGTCATGGCCGGCGCTGTGGGCCACGATCATCCGCATCGCGATCGGCACCGCCCTGATCGGCGCGGCGCTCGTGGTGGTCGCCGTCACGTTCACGGCGCTCACCCTCCTCGTCGGCGAGCCCTTCTACGAGCGCATCTGGAAGGCTGTCGAGACGGACCTCGGTGATCCCGGGCTCGGCGCGGACTATGGATTCTGGCGCTCTGTGGGCGACACCGTCGGGCTGATCGTGCGCGGCGTGGGCGTCGCGCTGCTCGCTGCGCTGACCGGCCTCATCCCGCTCGTCGGCGGGATCCTCGCGACGATCCTCGGGGTGCTTCTCACGGGGTGGCTCCTCGCCACCGAGCTGTCCTCCCGCGCCCTCACGGCGCGGGGCATCCTTCCCTCCGCGCGGAAGGACCTGCTGCGCCGCAATCGCACGCGGGCGCTCGGGTTCGGCGTCGCGACCCAGCTGTGCTTCCTCATCCCCGGCGGCGCTGTCGCGACGATGCCGGCCGCGGTCGCCGGGTCGACGCTCCTCGCGCGCTCTCTGCTGAAGCACGAGAGCACCGACTGACTCGCTACAGCAGCCTGTCGGCGAGAAGCCGCTTCACCCGTGCCGGAAGGATCCTGCCCGCGATGCGGCGAGCGCTGCGCAGCCCTCGGGCCGTCACTGCGCTCCACCGGCGGTTCGTGCGAGCGGGCAGCACGCGCACCGCACCGTCGTCGCCCACCTCGATCCGGCAGGTCGTTCCCTCGAGCGAACGCCGGCCGCTCATCGCCGCAGAGCCGCGCAGCGGCACCTCGAAGGTCCAGCCCGCCGAGCGCACGCGCACCGACAGCCGGGCATCCGTCACCTCGTCGAACGCGATGACCGGGTCAATCGCGATGCGCGCTTCGCCCTCGCGCAGGCGGGCTCGCCCGATGACGCGCGCGTCCTCGCCCAGCAGCAGTTCCACGCGGCTCGTGTCGACGTCTTGCCCCGCTGTCAGCGCTTCGCGGGGGAGTGCCCCGATCTCAGGTGGCGCCTGCCACACCCCGTCGCCGTCGAAGATGAGTGCATCCACGCCCTCGTGGAGGATCCGCACCTCGATGCCGAGCGTCAGCAGACCGACGCGCGACCGCGCCGACACGAGGTCGGCCTGACACTCCAGCTCGGACTCGAACCGGGCGAGGGCCACAAGCTCGTCGCGCCGCTCCGCGCGCAGCAACGCCGACCGGACTCGGTGTGCGAAGGGGAGCCCCGCATCGACCCCCGGTCCGAACCGCTCGCGAGCGAGCGGGATCACCGCATCGAGCAGCCGCGTGCGGTACTCGTCGGGGTAGCGCACCATGCGGCGCCCCTCGATCCGCTTCAGGATCTTGCCGCGATACCAGTGCCGCAGCAGGGTGTCGCGCAGCTTACCCGGCGCGGTGTTCGTCTCGACGACGTCGAGCACGGGGCTCAGCGACGGAAAGTATGTCTGCGGGGCGATGCGCGACGAGCTCGCGCTGCCCTCGTTCGCCACCCACGCGTAGCACGGCTTCGACGCGAGGATCGAGATCGTCCCGGCCGCGAAATAGGCCTGCATGACGAACAGGTGATCCTCGAGGCGCACGCGTCCGTCGGGGAAGCGGATGCCGTTCTCACGCAGGAAGGCCGTGCGGAACAGCTTGTGCGGTGTCAGCAGCTGCAGCAGGGGATCGCGCCCGAGTTCTGCGCGGGCGACGTCACGGCGGAAGATCGCCTCGGGGATGCGCCGACCCACGCCCACGACCTTGCCGACGAGCACATCGGATGCGTGGGCGTCGGCCTCGTCGGACATGCTCTGCAGGGCGTTCTCGAACAGTCGGTCATCCTGGTCGGCGAAGAAGACGTACCGCCCGCGGGCCGCGTCGATTCCGTGGTTCCGCGGCGTGCCCGGCCACCCCGTGTGCTCGAGCGTGAGCACGCGGACGTGCGCGCGCGACCGGCTGACGTCCTCGAGTCGGCGCCGGGTCTCTTCGCCTGATCCGTCGTCGCAGAGGATGACCTCGTACTGTGCGGCATCCATCGTCTGTGCGTCGAGCGATCGGATCAACTCGTCGAAGGATTGCTTCGGCTCGAAGACGGGAACGATCACGCTCACGCGCACCCGGCTGTCGTCGACACGCGTCATTCTGCTCCTGTCGTCGGAAACGTCCAGGAGAACACTATGGTGTCAGCGCGGCTCGACCGGGCGGGGTTGACAGGGGCGCGTGCGCGGCGGGACGGTCAGTGAAGCGGCTCCGTCGTCACCGTGAAGCGATGCGCGCGCAGACGCTCGGCGAGATGGTCGCCCATCGCGACCATCGGGGTGAGCACGCCGGCACGATCGGGAAGGTCGTCGCACGCCAGGCTCAGCGCCGATTCGCCGAGCATGACCCCTGTTCCGCGGTATCCCGGATCGAACGGCGCCGCCACCCGCGCGCGCACGGGCGCACCCTCGACGGGGTACGCATCGACGTCGATGACGAACCGGCCGCGCTCGATCGTCTGCTTGTCCGGGCCGGTCCCCGGTGCGGGGAGCACCCGATCCAGCAGCGCCCGCGTCGGCGGAAATGCCAAGGCTCCGACGAGCCCGGCTGTGCCGACGCTGACGCCTGCGGCCCGCATCGCCCCCGCCGCACCACGGCCGGTCTCGACGAGTTCGCGATAGCGCATGAGCTGGCCGTAGCCCCACCCCGTGAGGTAGTTCGAGCGCTGCACGATCTGCTGGTTGTACGCCCCCATGACGAACGGCGCCTGCCAGAGCGCTCCGCGTCGGGTGACGCCGCTCGAGGTCCGACGCGGCAGACGCACCGAGGGCCCGGGCGTGAGGGCGTAGGGGTCTGTGACGAGGCGGCGGGCCGCGGGATCCGACTGCGCTTCCTTCATCTGCTGCCGCAGAGAGTCGATCGTGCCTCCGCTTACTCCGCCGCGCAGGGAGCGCACCCGCAACGTGGCCTCGACGATCGGCAGTCCGCCGGCTGCTGCATGGGCGACGCCCAGTCCGAGATCGGATGGAATCGAATCGAAACCGCACGAGTGCACGATCCGGGCACCGCTCGCCTCGGCGGCGGCATGATTGTGCTCGATGCTGCGCGCCACGAAGATGCTTTCGCCCGACAGATCGGCGTACGACGTGCCGGCGCGAGCGCACGCGGCGGCCACCTTCATGCCGTATCGCAGGTAGGGCCCCACCGTCGTTGCGACGACGGACGTCGAAGCCGCAAGGCGGTCGACTGCCGCTTCGTCGGCTGTGTCGACCTCGAGGATCGGCCACGTCACGCCGAGCTCGCGGGTCAGGGCACCCAGTCGCTCGCGCGATCGGCCCGCGACGGCGATCCGCACGTCGGCAGGAGCGGATTCCGCGAGATGTCGCGCTGTGAATCTGCCGACGAAGCCCGTCGCCCCGAGCAGGACGATGTCGTGTTCACGATCACCCACGTGCTTACGCCTGCTCGCCATCCTGCTGGGGGTCGGTGATCGCCCCCGTGGGATCGGCGTCTTCGACGCGGTGCGCCCAGCCGAGGCGGTGGGCCACGGCCCGACCCTCCTCGACGGCCTCATCGCGGCTCGTATAGCTGTGGGACAGGTCGGGATGCCCCTCGACGACGTTCTCCCACTGGCCGCGGTTGGAGTGGGTGAGGACGGTGCGCGTGTTCTCGGTCATGGTTCTCCCTTCGCATGTCCTCAGCCTGCGGTGTCGAGGCTCTCCTCGCGAGGGGGTTGACGTGCGAGACGCGATCCCGCGTGGACGAGGAGCAGGGGGAGGCGACGCTCGTTATGGGAGTATCGGCACCGTGGAGATACGCGTGAACGTCGACAACTTCGTCCGGGCCGAGACGCACCGGATGTTGCGTGACCTGCAGCACAACGCCGGGGGTGTGAACCGCTTCGCCCACAATCGCGAGCCGGCCGCGATCGAGAACCAGGCAGTGATCCGCCTCAATCGCGACACGCTCTACAGCTTCGCCGTCGTCGATGTCGCCGCGGGCGCGACGCTGACCCTTCCCGACGCAGGTGGCCGGTACCTGTCGGCCATGGTCGTCAACGAGGACCATCACGTCGCGGCGATCCTCCACGACGCGGGCGAACACCGGCTCACGGCGGAGGCGCTGGGCAGCCGCTATGTCTGCATCGCCGTGCGCATCCTGGTCGACCCCGCCGAGCCCGCCGATGTCGGCACTGTCGGCTCGCTGCAAGACCAGATCCGCCTGGAAAGCGCATCGGCTGAGACCTTCGAACTGCCGGCGTATGACACCGAGTCCTTCGATGAGACGCGCAACGCGCTGCTCGTCCTCGCGCGCAATCTCACCGACTTCGATCACATGTTCGGCGGCCCCGGCGACGTGCAGCCGGTCCGGCACCTGATCGGCACCGCGGCAGGCTGGGGCGGTCTGCCCGCGAGCGAAGCGACCTACATCGGCGTTGACCCGCGCCTGCCGGTCGGGCAGTACGAACTGACCGTCGGCGAGGTTCCCGTCGACGGGTTCTGGTCGATCTCGGTCTACAACGCCGCGGGATTCTTCGAGGCGAACGACCGCGGGGCGTACACCGTCAACGACATCACGGCGGTCAAGAACCCCGACGGCTCGACGACCGTGCGCTTCGGTGACTATCCGGCCGACGTTCCCAATGCGATTCCGATCAGCCAAGGGTGGAACTATCTCGTGCGGCTGTACCGGCCGCGCGACGAGGTGCGCGACGGCAGCTGGACCTTCCCGCATCTCGCCGAGAGCGGCCCTTCGAGCGCCGCGAGCTGACCACCCGCCCACGATCGACCAGGAGGGTCTTATGCCGCGCGAACCCGAGACCGCCGAAGAGCTCATGCGGTCGCGTTTCGATGCCTTCCGGCGAGGGGATGCCGCGTGGCTGCTGGACTCGTGGCATCCCTCGACGAGACCGGGGTCGCTGGACCTGAGCGACAATCCGCGCTGGCGCGGCCTGCAGATCGTCGAGACGGTCGCCGGCCGACCGCAGGATGCCACCGGGGTCGTCGAGTTCCGTGCGACTTATCTCGCCGACGAGGGGGGTGTCGGTGTCCTGCATGAGCGATCGCGCTTCGTACGCGAGGACGGACGCTGGTTCTACCTCGACGGCGACGTGCGATAAACGGCACGAGGCCCGTCCCCAGATAGGGGACGGGCCTCGTTAAACGCGTGGATCAGAGGGGGCGGATGTTCGCCGCCTGCATGCCCTTGGGGCCACGCTCTGCGTCGAATTCGACCTTCTGGTCTTCGCGGAGCTCCTTGAAGCCATCGGCCGCGATCGCGCTGAAGTGAGCGAAAAGGTCGGCGGAGCCGTCATCGGGAGCGATGAAGCCGTATCCCTTTTCGGAGTTGAACCATTTCACGGTGCCAGTGGCCATCGTGTCTTTCCTTTTACCATTCGGGTCGCCGGGGCGACCGGTTGTGCCACGCCAAGTATGCGACGCGGACGGGGATGCGGAGCGAGTCGCGTGTGCGCGGGCTCCGAAGTCGTGAGGGATGCCGCAACGGCGGCACGAGCGCTGCTCGGCGTGCTGTGCACCCCGAGGCTTTCGCCGCGGGCGCTGTGCGCGTGCACACCGCCGGGCGACGTGTGGGTGAAGCCGGCGTATTCTCCGGCGAAGGTGGCGACGTGCACGCCGTCGTCGGCCTTACGCCACTGCGGCGTGGTGTGAGGCGCGAGGGCAGCAATCGAAATGCTGTCGAACAAAAAGCGATCCAAGCTTGCGAAAGGGCGAGAACCCGAAGCGCAGGTGATGATGAGATGAAGGGCCAGCGGGGCTCAAAGAGCGCAATACAGCGAACCTTCTCCACTGTGAGAAGTTGGAACGGTTCGCATGTGCCAGGCAGGATGGATCGAGCATAGCACGGATTCGAACGGATGCTGGCACCACGAGGATCGTCCGCGCATGATGGGCGTGTGCTCGATGCGCAGGAACTCCGCGAGCTCGCCCGGTTGCGAGCCCGCGCCTACGCGCCTGACGCAGACGTGCAGGCCGATCCGTCCGCGCTCGCGCGGCTGCAGCAGCTCGAGGACCGCGCGCAGGGCGAGCCCGACCCGGCATCCTCTCCGTCGCCCGATGCGGAGCCCCCGACAGGTGATCCCGTGTCCCGGAGGCCCCGGCGGTTCGCCGTCATCCTCGCCGCTGTCGTGGGCGTGACGGCCGCTGTCTCGGTCGCGGTGACCACGTTCATCGCGACGGCCGAGCCGGCAGCCCCCGTGCGTTTCCAGACGATCGTGCAGGGGGAGGGGTGGCTCACCGACAGCACGAGCGCCGTCATCGACTGCCTCGAGGCCGACGCCTGGCAGGTCGAGTGGGATGAATCGACCGGCACTCTGGCCTTCACCGATGAACGCGAGGGCCATGCCGCCGCGGTGAGAGCGTGCGCCGCGACGGTGCGCGCCGAGTACGACGACCGCATCCGCGAACTGCGCGGTCTGCGGTGGTATCCGGTCGAGGTGAGCATCGCGAGCTGCCTGCGCGCTCAGGGCATCGCGGTCCCCGAACCGCCGTCGCGGCGCGAGTTCGCGGCGCTCTACGACACACCCGATGCGTGGACGGCGTATGGCTTCGTCACTGGTCTGTCGCCCGAGGAGTGGGCGCGCATCAGCGCGGTCTGCCCGCCCGACCCCGAGTGAGACCGTCTGACTCGAAGAGGCATACGGTCCGTATCATCGGGGGACTGGGTGAGAGGATGCCGCGTGGCTGAACTGCTGTATCGATTGGGGGCGTTCGCGTCCCGCCGCGCGTGGACCGTCATCACCGCGTGGCTGGTCATCATCGCCCTCGCGGCCGGTGGTTTCCTCGTCGGGTTCAAGGGCTTGAGCTCGAGCTTCGATGTCCCGGGCACGGCATCGGGTGCCGTGCTGGAAGAGCTCGAAGACCGACTGCCGGATTACGGCGGGGCGACGGGAACGGTCGTGTTCGCGACCCAGGACGGCTCTGAACTCACCGACGATCAGCGCGCCCAGATCAGCGACCTCGTCGCCTCGGCTCGTAGCCTCACCGATGTCACGGACGTCATCGACCCGTTCGCCACCGAGCAGGAGCGCGCCGACCGCGTCGCCCAGATCGCCGAAGGCCGGCACGAGATCGCCGACGGACGTATGCAGCTCGATGCGGGTCAGGCTCAGCTCGACGCCGCTGCGGTCCAGCTGGATGACGCGCAGGCTCAGCTCGACGCGGGCCGTGCTCAGATCGAGGCCGCGGGCCTGCCCACGACGCAGCTGGATGCGCAGCAGCAGCTTCTCGACGAGCAGCGTGCGGCGCTGAACGCAGAGCAGGAGAAGATCGACAGCGGCCGTGCCGACCTCGATACCGCCGAGACGCAGCTCGAGCGCGGAGCCGCGCTGCTCGCGCTCGCCGACGGGATCCGCGTCGTGTCGGAGGACGGCTCGACGGCACTCGTCAACGTCTCGTTCTCAGAGCCGCGGCTCGAACTGCAGGAGGAATCGAAGCAGGGCGTCATCGAGCACTTCGAGTCCGAACCGATCGAGGGCGTCGACGTGTCGTTCTCGACCGACATCTCACAGGGCGTGCCGGAGATCCTCGGCGTGGGCGAGATCGTCGGCGTCGCGATCGCGGCGATCGTGCTCATCGTCATGCTGGGATCTCTCTTGGCCGCGTCGTTCCCGATCGTCACGGCGATCGTCGGCGTCGGGATCGGGGCGCTGTCGACACTGGCGTTCTCTGGCGCCGTGCAGATGGCTTCGGTGACGCCCGTGCTCGGCGTCATGCTGGGCCTCGCGGTCGGCATCGACTATTCGCTCTTCATCATCCATCGCCATCGCAAGCAGCTGCTGCAGGGGGTCGAGACCACGGATTCGATCGCGCTCGCGAACGGCACAGCCGGCAACGCGGTCGTCTTCGCCGGCGCCACGGTCGTCATCGCGCTGTTCGCGCTCAATGTCACGGGCATCCCGTTCCTGGGCCTCATGGGAACCGTCGGCGGTGTGAGCGTCGCGATCGCCGTGCTCATCGCGATCAGCCTCACCCCGGCGCTGCTCGGCCTCGCCGGCGAGCGCCTGCTATCGCGGCGCGCGCGTGCCCGCGTCGGTACGGCAGACGCCGCCGTCGCGCCCATCCGGACGATGTCGCCCATGCGCGCCGTCCTCACCTCGCTCGTCGCGGTCGTCGCGCTTCTCATCGTGGCGGTGCCTGCGCTGTCCATGCGGCTCGGGCTGCCCGACGGCGGGTCCGAGCCCGCGGGCTCGAGCGCCTACCGCGCGTACACCGCGACCGAGGCCGCGTTCGGCGAGGGGGCCAACGGTCCGCTCCTGGTGACAGCCGTGCTTCCTGCAGACCTCAGCGACGACGAGGTCCTCGAGCGCCAGCTCGAGATCGGCACTCTTCTCGCCGATCAGGACGACGTCGTCGCCGTCGCGCCGATCGCCGTCTCAGACGACGGTCGACTCGCGGCGTTCCAGGTGGTGCCGCAAGAGGGGCCGACCAGCTTGTCGACCGACGCCCTCGTGCGGGACCTGCGCGCACTCGACGTCGACGGTGAGCCCCTCGGCGTCGCGGGCCAGGCCGCCATCAACATCGACATCTCGGAGTCGCTGCAGGACGTGCTGCCGCTCTACCTCACGGTCGTGGTGGGACTGTCGTTCCTCATCATGATCATGGTGTTCCGCTCGCTCCTGGTGCCCCTCATCGCGACGGGCGGGTTCATCCTGTCGCTGTTCGCGACGTTCGGCGCCATCACGGCGGTGTTCCAATGGGGGTGGGGCGCAGAGCTGTTCGGCATCCACAGCACGGGTCCCGTGCTGAGCTTCCTGCCCGTCATCCTCGTCGGGATCCTCTTCGGTCTCGCGATGGACTACCAGCTGTTCCTGGCCACGGGGATGCGAGAGGCGTATGTGCACGGCTCGCCCGCCCGGCTCGCCGTGGCGCAGGGCTTCCGGGCCGGTCGGAGCGTCGTGATCGCGGCGGGACTCATCATGATCGCCGTCTTCTCGGGCTTCATCACGTCGGAGTCGACCATCATCAAATCGATGGGCTTCGGCCTTGCAATCGGCGTGCTGCTGGACGCGTTCGTCGTGCGGCTCGTGCTGATCCCGGCTGTCATGCACCTGCTCGGCCGGTCGGCGTGGTGGCTGCCGAGCTGGCTCGACCGGATCCTCCCGAACGTCGATGTCGAGGGTTCTGCGCTGGAGCGGTCGCATCCGCCGCACCACGCGGCACCTACGATCGGGGCATGACGACCTTCCGCATCCGCCCGATGGAGACCTCCGACGCCGGCGAGGTGCTGACGTTGCAGCGCGCAGCGTTCGTTCAGGAGGCACTCGTCTACGGCGACCCGAACATGCCCGCGTTGACGCAGACGCTGGAGGAGCTGACCGCCGAGCTCGACGACAACCTCGGCTGCGTCGCCGTCGCCGGCACGCGCCTCATCGGCGCGGCCCGGGCGCGTGCCGACGGAGACCTTCTGCTGGTCGGGCGGATCGCGATCGCCCCCGACGTGCAGGGTGGGGGAGTCGGCTCTGCCGTGCTCGAGGCCGTCGAAGAGCGCGGCCGCGAGGTCGGATGCCGCGCGGCCGAGCTCTTCACCGGCTCGCTGAGCGAAGCCAACCTGCGCCTCTACGAACGCCTCGGCTACGTCGAGTCCGAGCGCGTCGACCAGGGTGGGGGCATCGCCGAGGTGTACCTGCGCAAACAGCTCGCGTGAGGGGTCAGGCCGTCTGGCCCTCGTGCGTGCCCTCCGCGATCTCTTCGACGAGCTTCGCGTTGAAAGCGGGAAGGTCATCGGGTGTGCGGCTCGAGACGAGGCCGTTGTCGACCGCGACCTCTTCGTCGACCCACTGGGCGCCGGCGTTTCGCAGGTCGGTCTTCAGGCTCGGATAGCTCGTGATCGTGCGGCCGTCGACCACGCCCGCCTCGATCAGGATCCAGGCGCCGTGGCAGATGACGGCGACGGGCTTGTGCTGCTCGAAGAATGCGCGCGTCAGCGAGACGGAGTCCTCGTCCATGCGCAGGTGGTCGGCGTTCACGACTCCGCCGGGGAGCACGAGAGCGTCGAAGTCCGAGGCGTCGGCGTCGGCGGCCGAGAGATCGACCGGCTGTTCGTGGCCGTTCTTGCCTGAGACCGGGCCGTCGGCGGGCGAGACGAGCGTCGCCTGGCCGCCTTCGGTCGTCACTGCTTCCCAGGGAGAGGTGAGCTCGCTGTCCTCGTAACCGTCCGTCAGCAGGAACGCGATCTTCTTGCCTGCGATGCGGGGCATGATGTCTCCTTCGTGTCGGTGGGTGTGCGTCCACGGTAGGCACGCGACCGTGAGGGCCGGAGGGGGTTGCGCCCCCGCACGACACGTGGCAACGCGCGAGTGCGATCCGGGACCGGGCGCCCGTGGGTAGCATGGACGCCATGACGACTTCGCCCCTCACCACGCCCACGACCGCTGTGCCGGAAGACAAGAACCTGCTGACGGTGTCGGAGACCGACGGCGGCAGCTGCTGCGGCGGCAGCAGCTGTGGCAGCAACTGACGACAGCGCCGTCGCACGTCCGGTCGTGACCGACCGTCGACTGCTTCGTCCCGCCGTAGCGCGGGTCATGCAGTCCGAAGAGGCCGTCTACGGGCTCATCCTCGTCTCGGGGATGATCGTCGTCAGCAACAGCCTCGTCGGCACTTCGCTCAACGCACTCATCACTGTCGTCGTGACCGTGATCGTCTTCTACGCGGCGCACATCTACGCCGGCACCCTCGCTCGCCTCGCCGCGACCGACGGGGTCGCCGGATTCTTCCCGAGCCTGCGCGCTTCAGCGTTGCATTCGCTCGGGATGCTGGTGGCCGCTGTGCCGCCGCTGGTCATCCTGCTGCTGGGCGTCTGGCATGTATTCGAAGACGACACCGCCATCTGGACGGCACTGATCGTCGACACCGTGCTTCTCGGCCTGCTGGGCTGGTTCGCCGTCTCGCGCTGGACGAGGCACGTGTGGTCCCGGGCCGTGAGCGCGCTCATCACGGCGGCGTTCGGCCTCGTGCTGGTCGCGCTGAAGGCCTTCATCCACCACTGAGGCGCGAGCAGCCCCGCGCGGCGTCGTCCTGATCGGCGCCCACGCGGCGCCGATCAGGATCGCCGAGGGTCAGTCCTGCTCGAGGGACTCGTCTTCGACGGGCTTGTCCCACTGCTCGCTGCCGATCGCGTTCGTCGGGTGCGGCACCGGCTCGATCTCTTCGGGGATCGACGGAGTGGGGCTGATGAGCTCCTCCTCGGGGATCGCCTTGAGCTGGTCGATCTCTTCGCGCAGCTCCGCGAGGTCTTCGCCGTCGGTGTGGGGGTTCTCGGGGGTCGAAGTCATGCCGCAAGCCTAGCCGGGGCCGTGGCATCCCCTGGTTAGGCTGGCGCTCATGAGTATGGGCGGCAGGGGTGGCGGTGGCCGCCCCCTCGATTTCGCGGCGCAGAAGAAGATCAACGCGCAGGCGCCGCGCGTCGAGAACCTCCGGCGCCGCATCGTGGCGCTCTTCCGGCCGTACCGGGGCCGCATCATCGTCACCGCGATCCTCGTCGTCGTCGGTGCCGCGGTCGCCGTCGTCCCGCCGCTCATCGTGCAGCGCATCTTCGACGACGCGCTCTTCCCGCTCGACGGCGGCGCCCCCGAGCTGGGGCTGCTGTGGCGCCTCGTGCTCATCATGGTGGGGCTCTTCCTGCTCTCCGCGGGCCTGGGCGTCGTGCAGACCTGGCTCACCTCGACCGTGGGCAATGCCGTGACGGGCGATCTGCGGGTGCGCCTGTTCGAGCATCTGCAGTCGATGGAGCTCGGCTTCTTCACACGCACCAAGACCGGCGTCATCCAGTCGCGGCTGCAGAACGACGTCGGCGGGGTCGCGGGGGTGCTCACCAACACCGTCACGAGCATCCTGGGCAATGTCGTCACGGTCATCGCCTCGCTCGTCGCGATGATCCTGATCGACTGGCGCCTCACGATCATCGCGGTCGTGCTCATGCCGTTCCTCATCGTCGTGCAGCGCCGCGTCGGTCAGGTGCGCGCGCGCATCGCGGGCGAGACGCAGGAGTCGCTGTCCGAGCTGTCGGCCATCACGCAGGAGACCCTGAGCGTCTCGGGCATCCTGTTGTCGAAGTCGTTCAACCGGCAGCGCACGGAGTCCGCCCGCTACGCCGATGAGAACCGCAACCAGGTCGTGCTGCAGGTGCGGCGCGCCATGAGCGGCCAGGGGTTCTTCGCCGTCGTGCAGGTGCTCATGGCGAGTGTTCCTGCTGTCATCTACCTCGCGTCGGGCTACATCATCACCGGCGGCACAGACCTCATCACGGCGGGCACCGTCGTCGCCTTCACGACGGTGCAGGCGAGGCTGCTGCAGCCGCTCATGGGGCTCATGCGGGTCGCGCTCGACCTGCAGACCTCGCGCGCCCTGTTCGCCCGCATCTTCGAGTACCTCGACCTCGTGCCGGCCATCCGCGACGCACCCGATGCCATCTCTGTCGCCGACGCGCCGGGGCCGCCGGGCCGGATCGAGTTCCGTGATGTCGTGTTCCGCTATCCGGATGCCGCCGCCGATGCCCGTCCGACACTCGGCGGTGTCTCCTTCACAGCCGAACCAGGACAGCACGTCGCCTTCGTGGGGCCGTCGGGAGCGGGAAAAACCACGATCCTCTACCTGACGCCGCGCATGTACGAGGCATCCGGCGGAGAGGTGCTCTTCGCGGGCGCCGACGTGCGTCGGCTGCGGCAGGAGTCGATCATCGACGACGTCGGCATCGTGTCGCAGGAGACCTACCTCTTCCACGCGACGATCGCCGAGAACCTGCGCTACGCCAAGCCCGACGCGACCCACGCCGAACTCGAGGCGGCGTGCCGGGCGGCGAACATCCACCACATCATCGAGGGGTTCGAGGCCGGGTACGACACGGTCGTCGGCGAGCGCGGCTACCGGCTCTCGGGCGGCGAGAAGCAGCGCATCGCGATCGCTCGTGTGCTACTCAAGGACCCGCCCGTGCTGCTGCTGGACGAAGCCACGTCGGCTCTGGACACCGTGTCCGAGAGGGTCGTGCAAGAGGCGTTGGATGCCGCGGCCCGCGGACGCACGACCCTGACGGTCGCGCATCGACTGTCGACCGTCATCGCCGCCGACGTCATCCACGTCGTCGAGGCGGGGCGCATCGTCGAGTCGGGCACGCACACCCAGCTGCTCGCGGCCGGGGGACTCTACAGCGAGCTCGCCGCCGAGCAGATGGCGGCATCCCGCATTCTCGAGGCCGAGGAGTCCGACCCGCCCGCAGCGCTTCCCGAACGCCGCGCCGACCGGGCTCCCGATCTCTAGGCCGCCCAGGCCAGAGCGGGTGCGACGTCGGCGGGGACGGTCGTCGTGCGCATCGCGACCTGACGGACGAACGCCCCGAGCTCGCGCCGATACTCGGCGTCGGGGTGGCCGGCCGCGATGCGCACGAGCGGCGGCAGATCCATAGCGAGGATGAGGACGATGCGCGCAGCGGCAGCCGCCGGCCGGCCCGCGGCATTCAGCACGTCGATTCCGCCCGCGAGTGCCGCGAGGTAGTCGCGCAGCACCGGGAGCGCACCCTTTCGCTGCGTGATCGAGGTGCCGTCGGCGCGCTCGCGCCACTGCACGACGACGTCGGGCACGACATCGAACGCCCGCGCCCGGGTGTACAGCAGCTGCGCGACGATCTGGTCCTCGTACGCCTGGGCCTCGGGGAAGCGCAGGTCGTTCCACATCTCGGCGCGCGTCACCTTCGACCAGGCGACGATGTTGCCCGATGCCGCGGGATGCGCGGCGAGGCTCGTTCCTTCGCGGGCGGGGTCGGTCGCCGCGGCCACCCAAGGCTGCACGGGATCGGGTGCGTACCCGCCCGCGCCGTCGGGGCGCAGCCGCACGTACGCGCCCGCCGCGAGGTCGCTGCCCGTCCGCTCGAGCGTGCCGACGAGCCGGTCGAGCGCGTCGGGCATCATCACATCGTCGGCGTCGAGGAAGCCGACGAACGGCGTGCGAACGAGGTCCAGGCCTGTGTTCCGGGCTGCGCCGAGGCCGGCGCGCCGAGGGTGGTGAACGACCTGGAAGCGCGGATCGGTCGCCGCGGCCGCGTCGAAGATCGCGCCTGTCGCATCCGCCGATCCGTCGTCGACGAGCACGGCGGTCCAGTCGCCGCGGGACTGTGCCGAGAGCGAGTCGATCGCCGCGCGCGCATACGGTGCGACGTCGAAGCCCGGGACGATGACCGTGACGGCGGCGGAGTTCACCCGGTCGATGCTACTGCCGCGACGGATGCCGCCACGTCGGCCGCGAGCTGCCGCGGATCGAGCCGCGCGTCGCGCGGGAATGTGATGCGCACGGCCGTCTGCGCGAGCGGTGGGGCGATGCCGAGCGCGACGAGCACGTGCGAGGGCTCGTCGCTGCCGGCCGCGCACGCCGAGCCGCTCGAGCTCACGATGCCGCGCCGTTCGAGTTCGAGCAGGACGGTTTCGCCGCTCGTGCCCGCGAAGGTGAAGCTCGCCGTGCCCGCGAGGCGGTGCACGGGATGCCCCGTGAGACGTGCCGAGGGGATGCTCGCGAGGACGGCGGCGATGAACGCGTCGCGCAGGGCCTGCACCCGTGCGGCCGATTCGAGTCGCTCAGCCTCAGCGAGCTCGAGCGCCGTGGCCAATCCGACGGCGCCCGCGACATCCTGAGTGCCGCTGCGGCGCCCGCCCTCCTGACCGCCGCCGTGAAGAAGCGGCTCGAGGGGGATGCGCCCGCGCACCGCGAGAGCGCCGATGCCCTTCGGCGCGCCGAGTTTGTGCCCCGCGATCGAGAGGGCGTCGGCGCCCGTGTCATCCAAGGGCAGCCATCCGGCGGCCTGGACGGCATCGAGATGGATCGGGACGCCCCGCGAGCGCGCGACGGCGGCGAGGGACGCGACATCCTGCACCGTGCCTACCTCGTTGTTGGCGTAGCCCACGGTCACGAGCGCCGTGTCGTCGCGCAGGGCCGCGGCCAGCGACTCGGGCGAGAGACGTGCCGTGTCATCGACCGGTACCAGGGTCGTCTCGACGCCGTGCAGGCGCTCGAGATACCGGACCGATTCGAGCACCGATTCGTGCTCAATGGGCGTCGTGACGATGTGTCGCCCGGCGGCGGCGAGCGTGATGCCCTTGATCGCGAGGTTGTTGGCCTCGGTGCCGCCCGAGGTGAAGACGACGTCCGAGGCCCGCATCCCGAGCACCCGCGCAACCCGGCGACGGGCGTCGGCGAGGGCGTCGGCGGCGGCCTCGCCGACCGTGTGGTGACTCGACGGGTTGCCGTATCCGTGCGTGAGGTGCGGCACCATCGCCTCGAGGACCTCCCGGCGCACCGGCGTCGTCGCGGCGTTGTCGAGGTAGTGCACGGTCAGGGCGCGTCCATGCGCACGTCCAGCCCTAGATCGAGCGCGCGCGCCGAGTGGGTGAGGGCGCCGACCGAGATGACGTCGACTCCGGTCTCGGCGATGGCGCGCACCGTACCGAGGTCGACGCCGCCCGAGGCCTCGACCGTCGCGCGGCCCGCGACGCGTGCGACACCCGTACGCAGGTCGTCGAGCGAGAAGTTGTCGAGCATGATCGTGCCGATGTCCGCCGCGAGCACGGGTTCGATCTGGTCGAGGCGGTCGACCTCGACCTCGATGTGCGTCGTGTGGGGGAGTAGGTCCTTGGCGGCGCGGAGGGCGTCGGTGACCGAGCCGCCGAGCATCGCGAGGTGGTTGTCCTTTGCCATGACGGCGTCCGAGAGCGAGGCCCGGTGGTTGCGACCGCCGCCGTCGCGCACGGCCTTGCGCTCGAAAGCGCGCAGCCCGGGCGTCGTCTTCCGCGTATCGGCGATGCGGGCCCCCGTGTGCGCGACTTCGGCGACGTAGCGGCCGGTCAGGGTCGCGATGCCGGACATGCGCTGCACGAAGTTGAGTCCGATGCGCTCGGCCTGCAGCACGCCGCGGGCGGGGCCCGTCACGACGGCGAGCACGGCGCCCGGCTCGAACCACTCGCCATCTTCGACGACGAGCTGCACCTGGATGCGGGGGTCGGTGAGGGTGAAGGCGGCGGCGAAGACGTCGCCGCCGCTGAAGAGACCGGCCTCGCGGGCGACGAGGTCGGCGCGGGCCGTCGCGGCTTCGGTGATGAGGGTCTGGCTCGTGAGGTCTCCCCACGGCGCGTCCTCCTCCAGCGCGGCGGCGACGACGCGGTTGATCGTGACGGGGCTCAACACGGAACGGCCTCCTGCAGGTGGGGTACGTCGATCAGCGCGGACGTGCTGATCGCTGGGGTGCTCGGGGGGTCGGCGTCGGCGCGGAAGTGCGCTCCGACCGACTCGCTGCGGTCCATGGCCGCCTCGACGAGCGCCGAACCCACGACGAGCAGATTCTCGTCTTCGAAGTCGGCGACGGTGTCGGGTGTGCGGCGCTCGCCGCTCCACGTCGCGAGGACGGCGGAGGCGCGTCCGAGACCGTCCGCCGTGCGCGCGAGTCCCGCGCACTCCCACATGAGTCGCTGAAGAGCCGTGCGCGAGAACGGCTGCGCGGCGCGGGGTTCTCCGGTCTCGGGGTGCGCGGGCGCGGAGCGGGTCCTCGCGGAGCGCGCCTGCGACGCACGCGGCCACGCGCCCGATGCCGCGTCGCTGTGGACGGCGTCGGCGACACGCGCGCCGAAGACGGCACCCTCGAGGAGCGAGTTCGAGGCGAGGCGGTTGGCGCCGTGGACTCCGGTGCGGGCGACCTCGCCGACGGCGTAGAGCGCGGGGATCGAGGTGCGCCCGAAGAGGTCGGTCGTGACTCCGCCCATCAGGTAGTGCGCGGCCGGGGTCACGGGAACGGGCGTCCGCGCCCAGTCGATGCCGCGCGCACGCAGCGCGGCGTCGATCGTCGGGAACCGTCGCGCGAGGAATGCCGCCCGCGCCTCTGGATCCACCGAGTGCAGGTGCGTCGCATCGAGGAAGACCGGTCGGCCGCCCTGCCCGTCCATCCGTCGCGCGATCGCCCGCGCGACGACATCCCGCGGTGCGAGCTCGCCTCGAGGGTGCGCGTCGAAGGCGAAGCGCCTGCCGTCTTCATCGATGAGGGTGGCGCCCTCGCCGCGCACCGCCTCGGAGATCAGGAACGCGTCGGCACCGCCGATCACGGTGGGGTGGAACTGGAAGAACTCCAGGTCGTCCACGAGGGCGCCCGCGCGCAGCGCCGCCGCGATCCCGTCGCCGGTTGCGACCGGAGGGTTGGTCGTGTGCGCATACAGGCAGCCCGCCCCGCCGGTCGCGAGCACGACGGCGTCCGCTGCGAGGACATCGCGTCGGGGGGGCGGCGACGCGCTGCCGACGAGCAGCTCGACCCCGCGCACACGCCCGGACTCGACGACGAGGTCGACCAGGAAGGCGTGCTCGACCACGCGGACGTCGGTGCCGCGCAGCCGCGCGACGAGGGCCGACTCGATCGCTGTGCCCGTGGCATCCCCGCCCGCATGCAGGATGCGCGGATACGAGTGCGCCGCCTCGAGGCCCTTGACGAAGACGCCGTCGTCGCCGCGGTCGAACACGACGCCGGCCGCGATCAGTTCTCGGATGCGCGCCGGGCCCTCTTCGACGAGCACCCGCACGGCGACGGGGTCGCACAGTCCGGCTCCCGCGGTGAGTGTGTCGGCGATGTGGTCCTCGACGCGGTCGTCGTCGAACATGACCCCCGCGATGCCCCCCTGTGCGAAGCGCGTGTTGGCGTGCTCGAGCTCGTCTTTCGTCACGAGGGTGACACGGCAGCCGTGGGCGGCGGCGCGCTCCGCGGCCGTGAGCCCGGCGATGCCGCTGCCGACCACGATGACGTGCGGCGACCCTTCGGCCGTCCGAGTCGCGCGGGCGGCGGGATGGTCGTGGGTCATCGGGCCGGGGGTTTGGCCGCCAGCATCCGCTCGAGGGAGATGCGAGCGGGATCGGCGACGTCGGCGGGGACGGTGATCCGGTTGACGACCTCACCGGCGACGAGTCCCTCGAGCACCCATGCGAGGTACCCGGGGTGGATGCGGTACATCGTCGAGCACGGGCAGATGACCGGGTCGAGGCAGAAGATCTCATGCTGCGGGTTGGCGGCGGCGAGGCGCTGCACGAGGTTGACCTCGGTGCCGATCGCGAAGGTCGTCGGCGTCGTCGCTGCTTCGATCGCGCGCCGGATGTAGTCGGTCGAGCCGGCTTCGTCGGCCGCGTCGACGACCTCCATGGGGCACTCGGGGTGCACGATCACGCGGACCCCCGGGTGCTCGGCGCGCGCCTGGTCGATCTGGTCGACGGTGAACCGGCGGTGCACCGAGCAGAAGCCGTGCCACAGGATCACCCGGGCCTCCTCGAGCTCGTCGACGGATGAGCCGCCGAGAGGCTTGCGCGGATTCCACATCGGCATCTGCTCCAGAGGAACGCCCATCGCCTTGGCGGTGTTGCGGCCGAGGTGCTGATCGGGGAAGAACAGCACGCGGCGCCCGCGCGCGAACGCCCACTCCAGCACCGTCCGCGCGTTCGATGACGTGCATACGATGCCGCCGTGGCGCCCGACGAATCCCTTGATCGCCGCCGACGAGTTCATATACGTGACGGGGATGACCGGCACCCGGCCTTCGTCGTCGACCGCCTCGAGGTCGCCGTAGACGTCTGAGAGCTGCTCCCAGCACTCCTCGACCTGGTCGATGTCGGCCATGTCCGCCATCGAGCATCCCGCGGCGAGGTTCGGCAGGATGACGGCCTGCTCGGGGCGCGACAGCAGGTCGGCGGTCTCGGCCATGAAGTGCACGCCGCAGAAGACGATCGCCTCTGCTTCGGGATGCTCCAGGGCGGCGCCTGCGAGCTGGAACGAGTCGCCCACGTAGTCGGCGTGACGGACGACCTCTTCGCGCTGGTAGAAGTGACCCAGCACGACGACGCGGTCGCCGAGCGCCTGCTTCGCGGCGCGGATGCGGGAGTGCAGCTCGTCGTCGGACGCCTCGCGGTACTGCGCGGGCAGCTCGCCCTGGCGCGGCGCGCCCGTCGGGATGACATCGCCCATCGACGAGCCGGGGCCGTAACCCGGTCGGTCATCGAACGACCACGGGCCGGCGGCGAGGTCCGTGCTGCACGTGTCACCGCTCGAGGTGCCCGAGACGATGTCCTGGATGAGGTGATCGACAGATGCGTCGAGCTCGCGACGCGGCTGCAGGGTGATGTTGACGGCGGGCATGTCGGGTGTCCGTTCGGGTCGGGTCAGTCGCGAGCACCGAGCGGACCGCGATCGGTCAGCTCGACGTCTCGGTTGTAGCGGTACAGCCGGGCGGGGCGGTGGCTGCCGGTGCGAAAGCGGTCGGTCGGCAGCAGCGTGCCGGAGTTCTCGACCTGGCGTCGGAAGTTCGCGGGATCCAGACGCCGGTCGAGGATCGACTCGTAGACCTCGCGCAGCTCGGCGAGGGTGAATTCGTCGGCGAGCAGGCCGTGCGCGATGCGGCTGTAGCCGACCTTGTTGCGCAGCCGCCACAGGGCATAGTCGATGATCTCGCTGTGGTCGAATGCCAGCGGGGGGAGGGAAGCAGCGTCGAACCAGCCGACGTTCTCGGGGTCGTGCACGGCGGGGTCGACGAGTCCTGTCGCGGCGTCGTCGGCGCGCAGCAGCGCCCAGTAGACGATCGAGACGACGCGGCTCGGGGAGCGGTCGACGGCGCCGAACGCGTACAGCTGCTCGAGATAGCTCGGCGCCAGTCCCGTGGTCTCTGCGAGAGTGCGTGATGCGGCGGCATCCAGGCTCTCCGTGACGTCGAGCCAGCCCCCGGGAAGAGCCCACAGGCCGGCATAGGGGTCCCGCGTGCGGCGCACGAGCGGCAGCGCCAGCGACGGGTGGCCGTCACCGGGCGGTCGGCGAAGCGTGAAGATGACGGTCGAGACGGCGACGCGCGTCGCGTCGTCGGTGACGCCCGAGGTCGCGGGACCTGTGGTCTCTCGTGTTCGTGTCATCATGACCCTAACTTCCGGTGCGATCTTAGAGTCACGGTGACACGAACGCAAACCGGCGCTCTGTCAGACGAGGTGTTTACGCTGGTGCGCAGAGAGGGGACGCCTGTGATCATCGTCGACATCGTGCTCGTCGTGCTGCTCGTCGCGGCGCTGGTCGGCGGCGTGCGGCGCGGTTTCTTCGCGAGCGTCGGAACCCTCGCGGGGCTCGTCGCGGGCGGCATCGCCGCGTTCTGGCTCACCCCGCTCGTGAGCGCCTGGGTGCCGTCCTCGGCGTGGCGCGGTGTCGCCGTGCTGGGCTCGGTCGTCGGCCTGCTCATCGTCGGCGCCGTCGTCGGGTCGGCGATCGGCTCGGCGCTGCGCTCGGGCACCGACCGGCTCAAGCTGCGCGGCATCGAACGCTTCCTCGGTGGCGTGGCGAGCGTCGTGGTGGCCGGCCTCGCGCTCGTGCTCGTGACCCCCGCGGTGTCGGCCGTCGGCATTCCGGGCATCTCCACCGCGGTCGCGTCCTCGCGCGTGCTGCAGGCACTCGACGCACTGACCCCCGCGCCCGTCGACGCGGCGCTGGCCGAGCTGCGATCCACCGTGCTCGATGACGGCCTGCCGCGTCTGGGCGACCTGCTCGGTCCCGGAGTCGCGCAGCCGGCTCCACCGGTCGCTCTCGACGATCCGGCGCTGCAGCGGGCAGCGGCATCCGTGGCCCGCGTCTCGGGCACGGCCTACTCGTGCGGGATCAGTGCGACCGGCAGCGGCTTCGTCGTCGCGCCCGATCGCGTCGTGACGAACGCGCACGTCGTCGCGGGCGTCGACGTGCCCATCGTGGAACTTCCCGGCCAGGCGGCGCGAGAGGGCCGGATCGTCTACTTCGACCCGGTCGACGACCTGGCCGTCATCGCCGTCGACGACCTCGGTGCGGAGGCGCTGCCGCGCTCGCCGACTCTCGCCCCGGGCGCGGCCGCCGCCGTGCAGGGATACCCGCACGGCGGGCCCTTCACGTCGAACCCCGCGAGCGTGCTGTCGGTCGGCACCGTGCCGGTCGCCGACATCCACGACGAAGGGCTCACGCCCCGCGAGGTGTACGCGCTGCAGGCCAGCGTGCGGCCGGGAAACTCCGGCGGACCGCTCCTCACCGCCGGCGGCGAGGTCGCGGGGGTCGTGTTCGCGCGCGCCGAGGGCGATGACACGCGCGGCTACGCCATGACGATGGCCGAGCTCGCCCCGGTCGCCGAGGCCGCACCCGACTACGCCACGGCCGTCTCATCGGGCAGGTGTGTCGGGTGAGGCCGCTATGCTGTCGAGGTAATTGAAGACAGGCCGCATGACGTGTGCGGGAGAGCCCCGATCCGGCGACGGAGCGGGCACCGAAGGAGCAAGCCTCCCCGCCAATCTCTCAGGTCCGCGTACCGCTCACGTCCGGCCGCTCTGGAGAGTGATGCGCGCGTGCTGCCTGGCACGCATCCGCCGAAGGAGAAAACCGGCCCCGCCGGCGAAGCTCTCAGGCCCATGACAGAGGGGGAGTTCCCTGGACGTCGGTGGACGGCGTCCGCCCGACAGTTCGACGGGAGAACTCATGTCAGACCTACGCTCGACTCCGCTCCGAGGGCGCCACGAGGCGCTCGGAGCGACCTTCACGGATTTCGGCGGATGGTCGATGCCCGTCCGCTACACGTCCGATCTCGCCGAGCACCATGCCGTGCGCTCGGCGGCCGGGATCTTCGACATCTCGCACATGGCGCAGTTCCGTGTGACGGGGCCCGGCCGCGAGGACTTCCTCGCGTACGCGCTCGCGTTCGACCCGACCAAGCTCGCGCTGTCGAAGGCGAAGTACACGATGGTGCTCGCCCCGACGGGCGGCATCGTCGACGACCTCATCGTGACGCGCACCGCGCCCGAAGAGTTGCTGCTCGTGGCCAACGCGGGCAACCGCGACGCCGTGCGCGCCGCGCTGCAGGACCGCCGCGAGGGGTTCGACGTCGAGATCCTCGAGACCGACGACGCGCTCATCGCCGTCCAGGGCCCGCACGCACAGCAGATCCTGCGCACGACGGCAGGCCTCGTCCACGATGACGCCGTCGCGCTCGGCCACACGCTCGAATCGCTGCCGTATTACACCGCGATGGCCATGCGATTCGGTTCCGGCACGGTTCTCGTCAGCCGCACGGGCTACACGGGCGAGGACGGCTTCGAGCTGAGCGTCGCCGCGTCCGACGCGGGCGCCCTGTGGGATGCGCTCGTTGCCGCCGGCGAGCCCCTCGGCCTCGTTCCCGCCGGTCTGGCGGCGCGCGACACCCTGCGCCTCGAAGCGGGGATGCCGCTCTACGGCCACGAGCTGACGCTGGACGTCGTGCCGGCACAGGCCGGCCTGGGGCGCGTCGTGCCCCTGAAGACCAAGGCCGCTGATTTCGTGGGCCGCTCGGCGCTCGAGAGCGTCGTCGCCTCGGCTGCCCCCGTGCTCGTCGGGCTCGTCTCAGAGGGGCGTCGCGCGGGCCGCGCCGGCTATGCCGTGTTGCACGGCGACGCGCCCGTCGGCGAGATCACCTCGGGCGCACTCAGCCCCACCCTCGGGTATCCGATCGCCATGGCGTACGTCGCGCCCGGCGTGAGCGAGCCCGGAACCGAACTGTCCATCGACGTGCGCGGAACCCGCATCCCCGCGACCGTCACCGCCCTGCCCTTCTATCGGAGAAACTCGTGACCGACATCAACAGCCTCCAGTACACCGCCGAGCACGAGTGGATCGCCCTGGACGGGGATCTTGCGACGGTCGGCATCACCGACTACGCCGCCGAGAAGCTCGGCGACGTCGTCTTCGTCGAACTGCCCGACCAGGGCTCCGCCGTCCAAGGCGGCACGATCGTCGGCGAGATCGAGTCGACGAAGTCGGTTGGCGAGCTCTACGCTCCGCTCACCGGCGAGATCGTCGAGGCCAATCAGGCCGTCGTCGATGACCCGTCGCTGGTCAACTCCGACCCCTACGGCGCGGGCTGGCTGCTGAAGATCCGCGTCGCCGCGCCGACGACCGACGGCCTGCTCGACCGTGAGGCCTACGTCGCTCTCACAGGCGGCGCCGAATGACGGGCGCGTTCGCGGCGAGGCATGTCGGAACGGATGCCGCGGCGCAGCGAGCCATGCTCGACGAGCTCGGGTACGACTCGCTCGAGGCTCTCGTGCAGACCGCCGTCCCGGCATCCATCCACGTCTCACCGCGCGAGACGAGCGACATCCCCGCGGCGGCGACCGAGGCCCAGGCCCTCGCCGAGCTGCGAGGGCTCGCGTCGCAGAACCGCGCCGCCCGGCCCATGATCGGGCTCGGCTATTACGACACCTTCACGCCGTCGGTCATCACGCGCAACGTGCTCGAGAACCCGTCGTGGTACACGGCCTACACGCCCTACCAGCCCGAGATCTCGCAGGGTCGCCTCGAGGCGCTCATCAACTTCCAGACGATGGTGACCGACCTCACGGGCCTCGCGACGGCCAACGCGTCGATGCTCGACGAGTCGACCGCCGTCGTCGAGGGGATGCTGCTCGCCCGGCGCGCATCGAAGTCGCGCTCCCACGTCTTCGTCGTCGACGCGGACGCCCTGCCGCAGACGAAGGCGCTCCTGCGCGCGCGTGCCGGCGCTGTCGGCGTCGAACTCGTCGAGCTCGCGCTCGCCGACGGCGCGGCGCTGCCTGACGACCTCTTCGGTGCGTTCGTGCAGTACCCCGGTGCATCCGGTCGCGTGTGGGACCCGTCGGGAGTCATCGACGCGGCGCACGTCGCCGGCGGACTGGTCGTCGTCGCCGCCGACCTGCTCGCGCTCACGCTGCTGCGCTCGCCCGGTTCGCTCGGAGCCGATGTCGCCGTCGGCACGACGCAGCGCTTCGGCGTGCCGCTCGGCTTCGGGGGCCCGCATGCGGGCTACATGGCCGTGCGGTCGGGTCTCGAGCGTCAGCTGCCCGGGCGCCTCGTAGGCGTGTCGGTGGATGCCGCGGGTCAGCCCGCGTACCGCCTGTCGCTGCAGACCCGGGAACAGCACATCCGGCGCGAGAAGGCGACGTCGAACATCTGCACGGCACAGGTGCTGTTGGCCGTCATGGCCGCGATGTACGCCGTCTACCACGGACCCGACGGGCTCAAGGCGATCGCGACGGACGTCGCGAAGAAGGCCGAGGCCCTCGCGGAGCGGCTGCGTTCGTACGGTCTCTCGGTGCGGTCCGACTCGTTCTTCGACACGATCCGCGTCGTCACGCCGGGACCGTCGCGCCGCGTCATCGATCGCGCACGCGAGCGGGGGTACCAGCTGTTCTGGGCCGACGACGCGACGATCGGCATCTCGGTCGACGAGACGACGACCGACGAAGACCTCGCGGCCGTCGCGTGGGCGTTCGGCCTGCCCGAGGGGGAGTTCCTGGGAGCGGGCGAGCAGGGCGAGCGCGCCGTGCCGTTCGCGGATGCGGCGCCCCTGTCCGCAGTGCCGGCCTCGCTCCTGCGCGATGACGAGTACCTGACGCATCCCGTCTTCTCATCGCACCGCTCCGAGACGGCGATGATGCGGTACCTCAAGCAGCTCGCCGACCGCGACTACGCGCTGGATCGCGGCATGATCCCGCTCGGATCGTGCACCATGAAGCTCAACGCCGCGACGGAGATGGCTGCGATCTCGTGGCCGGAGTTCGCGCGCGTGCATCCGTTCGCTCCCGAAGCCGACGTGCGCGGCTATCTCGCGCTCATCGAGCAGCTCGAGACGTGGCTGGCCGAGGTGACGGGGTACGACGCCGTCTCACTGCAGCCCAACGCGGGGTCGCAGGGCGAGCTTGCCGGGCTCATGGCGATCCGCGCCTATCACCGCGCGCACGGCGACACCGAGCGCACGGTGTGCCTCATCCCGTCGTCGGCGCACGGCACCAACGCGGCCTCCGCGGTCCTCGCCGGCATGAAGGTCGTCGTCGTCGCGTGCGACGAGGCGGGCAACGTCGACCTCGCGGATCTGCGCGCCAAGATCGCCGCGCACGCCGACGAGCTGTCGGCGCTCATGATCACGTACCCCTCGACGCACGGGGTGTACGAGCACGATGTGCTCGAGATCACGCAGGCCGTGCACGACGCGGGCGGACAGGTCTACGTCGACGGGGCCAACCTCAACGCGCTGCTCGGGTTCGCCCGGTTCGGCGACCTCGGCGGCGACGTGTCGCACCTCAACCTGCACAAGACGTTCGCGATCCCGCACGGCGGGGGAGGTCCCGGTGTCGGGCCGGTCGCAGCCAAGGCGCATCTCGCGCCGTATCTGCCGTCGCATCCGTTCTCGCAGCGCAAGGACCACGCCGGTGGGTTCGTCTTCGACGGCGGTCCGATCTCGGCTGCGCCGCAGGGCTCGGCCGGCATCCTCCCGATCTCGTGGGCCTACGTGCGCATGATGGGCGCAGCAGGGCTGCGCGAGGCGACGGCGGCTGCCGTCCTGTCGGCGAACTACATCGCCGCGCGCCTGCGCGAGCACTTCCCCGTGCTCTACACGGGCGAGGGCGGACTCGTCGCGCACGAGTGCATCCTCGACCTGCGGCCTCTGCGCGAAGCGACCGGCATCACGGTCGACGACGTCGCGAAGCGGCTGATCGACTACGGCTTCCACGCGCCGACGATGTCGTTCCCCGTCGCGGGGACCCTCATGGTCGAGCCGACGGAGTCCGAAGACCTCGCCGAGATCGAGCGGTTCATCGAGGCCATGATCGCGATCAAGGCCGAGGCCGACGCGGTCGCGGCGGGTCGTTGGCCCGCAGAGGACAACCCGCTCGTGAATGCGCCGCACACGGCGGCGTCGGTGATCGAGGGGGAGTGGACGCACCCGTACACGCGTGCCGAGGCGGTCTACCCCGTGCGATCTCTCGTGCGCACGAAGTACTGGCCTCCCGTGCACCGCATCGACCAGGCGTACGGCGACCGCAACCTCGTGTGCGCCTGCCCGCCGATCGAGGCCTTCGCCTGACGCCACCCGGCCGATACGCCAACGGCGCCCCGAGACCGTGGGGTCACCCGCGGTCTCGGCGCGCCGTTCGCCGTTTCACCGGCGAGGTGCGCCGGGGCCGCGGTCAGGCGAAGAGGGCGGGCCAGAGGACGACCGCGAGCGGATAGCCGACGAAGGCCACGATGTCGATGACGGTGTGGGCGATGACGAGCGGCATGACGCGACCCCAGCGGCGGTAGCACCAGCCGAACACGATGCCCATGACGAAGTTGCCGATGATCGCGCCGAAACCCTGGTAGGCGTGATACCCCGCACGCAGGGCGGCGGTCGCGAGGATGATCGTCCACCAGCCCCACCCCAGGCGCCGCAGGCGATCGAACAGGTAGGCCACGAAGATGACCTCTTCGGTCAGTCCCGCTCGCACCGCGGCCAGCACGAGGAGCGGAACCGTCCACCACGCGGCATCCAGCGGCGACGCCTGCACCTGCATCGTGATGCCCAGTGCGCGGCCGATCGCATAGAGCGCCAGGCCCGGCACACCGATGAGGGCCGCGAGCAGGAGGCCACGGCCCAGGTCGCCGCCGAAGCGCCGGAAATCGAGCCCGATCCGCCGCAGCGCGTTCGTGCCGGGTTCCCACAGCAGGAACACGACCAACGCCACGAGACAGAGGCCGAAGAACACGGACAGCAGCTGATAGACGGCGTCCCAGATCGCCACCTCGTCACGCGCCGGGTTCAGCTGCGTCTGCTGATCCCCGATCGGAGTCGGGCGCAGGAGGGCCCGCACGAGGGAGAGCACCGAATACACGGCGGACTGCCCGACAGTGATGGCCAGGACGAGCCCGATCTCCCACTTCGTCCGCGTTCGCCGCGGACCCCCACCGAGCATCTTGACGGGGCGATCGGTGTGCACCTTGTCAAGAATGTCACACCGCGGTTACGCGGAGTCAAGGATCTGTAACGGTTTCCACAGCCCGTTTGCGGGGGTCCCGAGGCGTGCTTACTGTGTCCGTGTCCGTGTCCGGGTTTCACATACCGGGCACTCAACCTTGCACAGGAGGAAATGTGACTATTCAGATCCGGCGCTCTCGCGCCGTGGCGGTCGGGGGTGCGGTCGCGATCGCGGCTCTCGTGCTCGCCGGCTGCACCACCGACGGCGGTGGCAACAACGACGAGACCCCCGAAACCCAGGGCGGCACGATCACGATCGCGACCACCAACGCGTTTACCTCGTTCAATGGCGACACCCCCGAGGCGAACCTCGACACCAACGGCATGGTCGGTTATCTGACCGGTGTCAGCGGCGGTCTCGGCCTCGGCGGATTCGTCCGTCTGGACCAGGACTACAGCCTGCTCAAGAACGAAGGCTTCGGCACGTACGAGCGGATCTCGGAAGACCCGCTGACCGTGCAGTACACCCTCAAGGAGGGCCTGAAGTGGTCCGACGGCGAGCCGATCACCGCTGACGACATGCTCGTGAGCTGGGTCGTCAACTCGGGGTACTTCAACGACGCCATCATCGACCCCGCGACGGGCGATGTCACCAACGGCGGCACGCAGTACTTCTCGCTCGCCGGCAGCACGGCGGGCCTGGACACGACCTCGTACCCCGAGATCGGCGACGACAACCTGTCGATGACGATCACCTACGACACCCCCTACGTCGACTGGGAGCTGATCAACCCGATCGGCAAGCCCGCTCACGTGCTCGCCGAGAAGGCCGGTGTGTCGCTCGAGGAGTTCATCTCGACCATCGAAGAGATGCCTCAGGGTGACGTCGACGCTCCCGTCGACCCGAACCCCGTCCTGAAGGCGGCCGCCGACTTCTGGAACACGGGCTACGACGTGACGGCCATGCCGACCGACGAGAGCCTCCTCGTCGCGAGCGGACCGTTCATCGTGACCGACTTCGTTCCGGAGTCGAGCATCACGCTCGAGAAGAACCCGGAGTACACCGGTGACCTGGCGCCCTCGTACGACCAGCTCATCATGCGCTTCATCGGCGACTCGAACGCGCAGGTCACGGCCCTTCAGAACGGTGAGGTCAACGCGATCTACCCGCAGGCCTCGGCTGACACGCTGACGGCACTCGACAACGCCGGCGCCACGATCCACGCGGGCGACCAGCTGTCGTACGACCACCTCGACCTGAACTTCACGGGCGTGTTCGCTGACGCGAACGTGCGCGAGGCGTTCATGAAGACGATCCCGCGTCAGCAGATCCTCGAATCGATCATCACCCCCGTCAACCCCGACGCCGGTGTGCTCAACTCGCAGATCTTCCTGCCCACGGATGCCGCCTACGCCGACGCCGTCGCAGCCAGTGGCTACGACGCGTACGACGAGCCGGACATCGAGGGCGCCAAGGAGCTCCTCGCAGGCGCGACGCCGACAGTGCGCATCCTCTACAACACCAACAACCCCAACCGTGTCGACAGCTTCCGCGCCATCCAGCAGTCGGCTCAGGAGGCGGGCTTCGTGATCGAGGACGCCGGCTCGCCCGACTGGAGCTCGCTCCTGGGCAGCGGCAGCTACGACGCGTCCATCTTCGGTTGGATCTCGCCCGGTGCCGGCAACGCCGCACTTCCGCAGATCTTCAAGAACGGCGGGGGCGGTAACTACAACAACTACAACAACGCCGAGGTCAACGCTCTGGCGGACGAGAGCCAGGTCACGCTGGACGACGATCGCCTGACGGAGATCAAGATCGAGATCGACGCCGCCACCGCGGCCGACTTCTACGGTCTGCCTCTGTTCCAGCTGCCGGGTCTGTTCGCCGACAACGGCTCGGTCACCGGTATCGAGCACTTCGGCGGCCAGACGGGTATCGTCTGGAACGCGCAGGAGTGGACGCTCGCGGGCTGATGCCCCGGGCATGACACCCGTGTGACAACAGCGAGGCGCCGGAGTCTTCTACGGCTCCGGCGCCTCAGCCGTCGCATGACACAGCCCGTCGGAGCGGCCTGGCCGCCTCGACCTGATCGAAGGAGACTGGGCACCCCATGGTGGGATTCGTCCTCAGGCGCATCGCCGTCTCGATCCTCGTACTGCTCGCGGCATCCTTCTTGATGTACGTGCTCGCGGCGAACTCCGGCAACCCGCTGCAGGATCTCGAGGGAAGCAACGCGCCCAACCGGGATCAGCTCATCGCGGCGCGGGTCAACGCGCTCGATCTGGATGTGCCTCCTGTGCTGCGCTACTTCCTGTGGCTCGGCGGCGCGGCCCAGTGCCTCATCCCGTTCGTCGGCACGTGTGACCTCGGGATGACGATCTCGAACGCCGCCGTCACCGACATCCTGCCGCCGGCCATGGCGTCGACGCTGCAGCTCGTGACCGCCGCCTTCCTCATCGCCATCGTGCTCGGGGTCGCCGTCGGCATCGTCACCGCCTTGCGCCAGTACAGCGGCTTCGACTTCAGTGTCACCCTGCTGAGCTTCTTCCTGTACTCGCTGCCCTCGTTCCTCATCGCGGTGCTGCTCAAGGAATTCCTCGCGATCGGATTCAACAACTTCCTGCAATCGGCGACGACCATCCCACCCTTGGTCATCGTGCTCGTCTCCATCGTCAGCGCCGTCGTCTGGCAGGCGATGATCGGGGGCCCGGTGCGTCGCCGCGTCGTCATCGCCGTCGCCTCCGGTGGTGTCACGGCCGCTCTCCTCATCTACTTCGACATCTCGGATTGGTTCCGCCAGCCCGGACTCGGCCCCGTGGGCCTCTTTCTGCTCATCGGCGGAACGGTCGTCCTGACCACGGCGCTGCTGGCGGGCCTCGAGAACCGCCGCGCCCTCATGATCGCCGCGCTCAACGGCGCGATCGCCTACGTCTGCTACTTCACTCTGCAGGGCCTGTTCGACGTGTCGACGCTCGGCACCCTCATCATCCTCGGACTGCTCGCGCTCGGCGTCGGCATCGGATCGGGGCTGCTTCTGGGTGGGCCCGACCGGGGCATGGCGGCCCGCATCGGCGGCATCGTCGCCTTCATCTCGAGCGCCTTCGTCGTGCTCGACCGCTACATGCAGTCGTGGCCTGAGTACATGGCCAACCCGCGCATCAACGGCCGCCCCATCGCGACCGTCGGCGCGAGCACGCCCGGCTTCTCCGGCGACGTCTGGTTGACGGGCATCGACAGCTTCACCCATCTGCTGCTGCCGACCGTCGCCCTGCTGCTGATCTCTTTCGCGGGCTACACGCGGTACGCCCGCGCGGGCCTGCTCGAAGTGATGAACCAGGACTACATCCGCACGGCTCGTGCCAAGGGTCTGCCCGAGCGCACCGTCGTCATGCGGCACGCCCTGCGCAACATGCTGATCCCCATCGTCACCCTCATCGCGACCGACGTCGGCGCGCTGTTGGGCGGCGCCGTCATCACTGAACGGGTCTTCGCGATCAGCGGCATGGGCTCGCTGTTCGTGCTGGGCATCCAACGCGTGGACGTCAACCCGGTCATGGGCTACTTCCTCGTCATCGCGATCACCGCGATCGTCTTCAACTTCCTCGCCGACCTCGCCTACGCGGCGCTCGATCCTCGAGTGCGGGTGGCCGCATGATCGCCGAGAACCGCTCCTCCTGGGAGGTCATCCGATGAGCCAGCAGATTCTGCCCGAACCGCCGACCCCGCACGCCCCACCGCACGATGAGGACACGGTGGGAGTGAGCCAGGGACGGCTCATCCTGCGTCGCTTCTTCGCAAACCGGGTATCGGTGGTCTCCGGCATCCTGTTCCTGTTCATCGTGGTGTTCTCGATCTCTGCGATCGGCATGGGCCCCATCCCGGGCTGGTGGCACCACAACTACACGACGCTCAACGCGCAGCAGAACGGCGGCGCCCCGACGATCTCGCTCATCCCGCACTGGCTCGGCGGCGCCGGCATCTCGCTCGGCGAGCACCCTTTCGGGCAGGACCGCATCGGCATCGACTACTTCGCGATGACGATGCGCGGCATCCAGAACTCGATCGTGGTGATGTTCGTCATCTCGATCGTCGGCACGATCGTCGGCACGGTCATCGGTGCGATCGCGGGCTACTACCGCGGCATCGTCGACTCGATCCTCATGCGGATCACCGACGTCTTCATCGTCATCCCCGTGCTCGTCATCGGCGCCGTCGTCGGCCGCGCGACGGGGGGCCTCGGTGTCTGGCCGCTCGCGTTCTTTCTCGCGATGGTGTCCTGGATGACAATCGCGCGTCTCGTGCGGGGCGAGTTCCTCACGCTGCGCGAACGCGAATTCGTCGAGGCGGCACGGGTCGCGGGCGCCAGCGATGCCCGCATCATCTTCAAGCACATCCTGCCCAACGCGATCGGCGTCGTGATCGTCGCGGCGACACTGCTGGCGGCGGCGGCCATCCTGCTCGAGACGGCCCTGAGCTATCTCGGCCTCGGTGTGCGCCCGCCGGATGTGTCGCTCGGCTTCATCATCTCGGACAACCAGTCCGCGTTCCAGACGCGACCGTGGCTGTTCTGGTGGCCCGCGACCTTCATCGTGCTTCTCGCGCTGCTCATCAACTTCGTCGGCGACGGCCTGCGCGACGCCTTCGACCCGCGCCAGAAGCGCTTCTCGCTGCGGCGCACGAAGGAGCCCGTCGAGAGTCGGCGGGATCGCTCATGACGAGCGCCTCAGATCAGCAGCGCTGCACACACGAGTCCCGCGGCGCCGGCGACGATCGCCGCGACCGACAGCGTGCGCGGGCTCACGGCGACGGGCGTCGCGTCCGCGACACCGGCCTCGATGCGGCCTGCACGCAGACCCTCCTGCCACCGACCGCGCACGAGATCGGCGGCGCGGCCCGAGTCGGTCGTCGGCAGATCCGACGGGCGGATGCCGGGAGCCGAGGTCTCTTCGGATCGCCGGTGCGCGCGCGCGGCGCGCACACCCGCCATGGCGCCCGGGGCCGGTGCAGCCGTCGCGCTGATGCGGCGTCCGGGCGTGTGCACGACGAGCGAGTACCGCGTCTCGACGTGGATGACCGCGGCCCACGGCACGCGGTATCGCACGACGACGTTCGCGATCGTCACGGCGTCGTCATCGACGGCGACGAACGGCGCCCACAGCAGCGCCCAGACGAGCGCGGCTGCGGATGCCGCACCCAGGAGCAGTCCCGATGCCGCCCCGCCCGCGGCGGGCACCACGAGCGCGGACACCGCGAGGGCGGCCAGCGCCACCCAGATCGTGACGCTCAGTACTCGATTGAACATCGGACGGAAGACGAGCCGCGGCATCCGGTCATTCTGTCATCCTCGCGTCGGGGCGGCCCCCGTCGCGAGCCAGGGAGGATCACTTCATGAGCACGACCGATCAGCCGAACGGCCCCGCCCTCGAGATGTCCGACGTGAGCGTCGACTTCGCGGTGGACGACGTCTGGGTTCCCGCGGCGAAGAACCTCACGTACTCGATCGAACGAGGCCAGGTCGTCGCGGTCGTCGGAGAGTCGGGTTCGGGCAAGAGCGCGAGCTCGATGGCGGTTCTCGACCTGCTGCCGCGCAACAGCCGTGTGCGCGGCAGCATCAAGGTGAACGGCCGTGAGATCGTCGGCATGACTTCGCGCCAGCTGCGGCAGCTTCGCGGCCCGCAGGTCGCCGCGATCTTCCAGGAGCCGATGACGGCACTCAACCCCGTGCTCACGGTCGGGTTCCAGGTCGTCGAGGCGATCCGCGCGCACACGGCGAAGAGCCCGTCCGAGGCGCGGGCCCGCGCGATCGAGCTGCTCGGGCTCGTGGGGCTGCCCGACCCCGAGAAGGCGTTCGCGTCGTACCCGCACCAGCTCTCGGGCGGGCAGCGTCAACGCGCCATGATCGCGCAGGCGATCAGCCTCGACCCCGCTCTGCTCATCGCGGACGAACCCACGACGGCACTGGATGTCACCGTCCAGGCCGAGATCCTCGACCTGTTGCGCGACCTGCGCGATCGCCTCGACTCCGCGATCCTGCTCATCACGCACGACATGGGTGTCGTCGCAGACCTCGCCGACTGGATCGTCGTGATGAAGGACGGCGAGATCGTCGAGCAGGGCGACGTGCGGCAGGTGCTGGAGCACCCGCGCGACGCGTACACCCAGGCTCTGCTGGCCGCTGTGCCCCGCCTCGGCGAGGGTGCGGGCGATGATGACGTCGTCGATGTCGTGGAGAGCCTCGCCCACGTCGTCCAGGAGGTGGATGCCGGCATCGACGTGACCGAGCGCGCCCCGAGCGTCGCCCCCGTCACGGCGCCGGTGCTCGAGCTGTCGGGAGTGTCGATCGAGTACGGCAAGCGCGGGCGTGTCGCGGCGTTCCGTGCCGTCGACGACGTGTCGCTCGCGATCGGCCAGGGCGAGATCGTCGGCCTCGTCGGCGAGTCGGGCTCCGGTAAGTCCACGATCGGGCGCGCCTCGATCGGGCTGCAGCCGATCGCCGAGGGCAAGCTCGTGGTCGACGGCATCGACATCAGCTCGGGTGCGCGCAAGACGATCTCGTCGCTGCGCCGCAAGGTCGGCATCGTCTTCCAGGACCCGTCGTCATCCCTCAATCCGCGGTTGCCCATCGGTGAGAGCATCGGCGAGCCGATTCTGCTCGCTCGCGAGGCGAAGGGCGCAGCGCTCGACAAGCGCGTCGAGACCCTGCTGGACGAAGTCAACCTGCCGCGCAGCTACCGTAATCGGTACCCGCACGAGTTGTCCGGGGGGCAGAAGCAGCGCGTCGGCATCGCTCGGGCCCTCGCCCTGCAGCCGCGACTGCTCGTCGCCGACGAGCCCACGAGCGCCCTCGACGTGTCGGTGCAGGCGCGCGTGCTCGAGCTGCTGCTTCAGCTTCAGGCCGAGCACCAGTTCGCATGTCTGTTCATCAGTCACGACCTCGCCGTCGTCGATGCGATGGCCGACCGGATCATCGTGCTGCATCACGGCAAGATCGCCGAGCAGGGGACACGTGACCAGATTCTGCGGGCCCCCAAGGAGCCGTACACGCAGCGGCTCATCGCCGCGATCCCCGTGCCCGACCCCGATGTGCAGGCCGCGCGACGCACGTTGCGACACCAGCTGCTGCAGGCCGAGCGCGACGCCGGCTGACACTCCGGGACGGGCACATACGGGATCTGTCCAGGCGTCTGCGATAAACTGGAACGTCGGACCCTCGAGTTTCGGCCTCTCCGCTTCCCAAACTTTGCAAGGATCCCCCTCATGGCGCGTGCCCTCCGTCCGGACCTCCGTAACGTGGCGATTGTCGCCCACGTCGACCACGGCAAGACCACGCTCGTCGACGCGATGCTGCGTCAGACCGGCTCGTTCGGCTCACACGAGCACCTCGAAGAGCGCGCGATGGACTCGAACGACCTCGAGCGCGAAAAGGGCATCACGATCCTCGCCAAGAACACGGCAATCACCTACACGGGTGTCCACAGCGACGTCCCCGTCACGATCAACGTGATCGACACGCCCGGCCACGCCGACTTCGGCGGCGAGGTCGAGCGCGGCCTGTCGATGGTCGACGGCGTCGTGCTGCTCGTCGATTCGAGTGAAGGGCCGCTGCCGCAGACGCGCTTCGTGCTGCGCAAGGCCCTCGAGTCGAAGCTTCCCGTCATCCTGCTCGTCAACAAGACCGACCGCCCCGATGCGCGCATCGCCGAGGTGGAAGAAGAAGCGCACGATCTGCTGCTCGGTCTCGCGTCGGACCTCGTCGACGACGTGCCCGACCTCGACGTCGACGCGCTGCTGGACGTGCCCGTCGTCTACGCCTCCGGTCGCGCAGGCGCTGCCTCGCTCAACCGTCCCGAGAACGGCGAGCTGCCTGACAACGCAGACCTCGAGCCGCTCTTCGGTGCGATCCTCGAGCACGTGCCGGCCCCGTCGTACGACGACGAGGCGCCCCTGCAGGCGTGGGTCACGAACCTCGACTCCAATCCCTTCCTCGGCCGTCTCGCGCTGCTGCGCGTCTTCAACGGCACGCTGAAGAAGGGCCAGACGGTCGCGTGGGTCCGTCACGACGGAACACAGTCGAACGCCCGCATCACGGAGCTGCTGAAGACCCGCGCTCTCGATCGCTACCCCGCTGAGTCCGCCGGCCCCGGCGACATCGTCGCGATCGCCGGCATCGAAGAGATCACGATCGGCGAGACGATCGCCGACCCCGAAGACGTCCGGCCGCTGCCGGCGATCACGGTGGATGATCCCGCGATCTCGATGACGATCGGCACGAACACCTCGCCGCTGGTCGGCAAGGTCAAGGGCCACAAGCTCACGGCGCGCATGGTGAAGGACCGCCTCGACCGCGAACTCATCGGAAACGTCTCGCTCAAGGTGGTCGACATCGGTCGCCCCGACGCGTGGGAGGTGCAGGGCCGCGGTGAGCTGGCTCTCGCGATCCTCGTCGAGAACATGCGCCGCGAAGGATTCGAGCTCACTGTCGGCAAGCCCCAGGTCGTCACGCGCCGCGGCGAGGACGGCAAGGTGAAGGAGCCGTTCGAGCACCTGACGATCGATGCCCCCGAGGAGTACCTCGGTTCGATCACGCAGCTGCTGGCGGCCCGCAAGGGACGCATGGAGACCATGACGAACCACGGCACCGGCTGGGTGCGCATGGAGTTCGTCGTGCCCTCGCGCGGCCTCATCGGCTTCCGCACCGAGTTCATGTCCACGACGCGTGGCACGGGAATCGCGAACGCGATCTCGCACGGCTACGACGACTGGGCAGGCCATATCCAGGCGCGTCAGAACGGCTCGATCGTCGCTGACCGCGCGGGCGTGGCGACGCCGTTCGCCATGATCGCTCTGCAGGAGCGCATGAGCTTCTTCGTGCAGCCCACCGAAGAGGTCTACGAAGGCATGGTCGTGGGAGAGAACTCCCGCGCCGATGACATGGACGTCAACATCACGAAGGAGAAGAAGCTCACCAACATGCGCGCTTCGACTTCGGACACGTTCGAGTCGATGACGCCGCCGCGTCAGCTCTCGCTCGAAGAGAGCCTCGAGTTCGCACGCGACGACGAATGCGTCGAGGTGACGCCCGAGAAGGTGCGCATCCGCAAGGTGATCCTGAGCCAGACCGAGCGTGGTCGCGCGACGTCGCGTCTCAAGCGCCAAGACGCCAACGTGTGACGCAGTCCCGCGGCTGAGCCTGGGTAGGCTCATCGAGTGACGCTCGATCCCGCCTTCGATGACGCGCACGAGCCCGGTGAGGCGCGTCGTGCCGCCCGCGAGGGGATCGGCGTCGCGCTCGCGACGAGCGCGTACGGAATCTCGTTCGGCGCGCTCGCCGTCGCCTCGGGGCTGGACGTCTGGCAGACCTGCGTCCTGAGTCTGCTCATGTTCACGGGTGGGTCCCAGTTCGCGTTCGTGGGCGTCGTCGGCGCCGGGGGACTGGCGGCGGCGCCGGCGGCGATCGCCTCGGCATCGCTCCTCGGCGTCCGCAACGTCGCCTACGGCATCCGGATGTCGCATGTGATCGGCGCCGGGTTCTTCACGCGCGCTGCCGCGGCGCACTTCACGATCGACGAGTCGACGGCGGTCTCGCTCGCCCAGCGCACACGGCACGCCCGCAGGGTGGGCTTCTGGGTCACCGGAATCGGCATCTACATCGGCTGGAACCTGTCGACCCTCGCGGGAGCGCTGCTGGGCGACGTGCTGGGCGATCCCAAGGCCTACGGACTGGATGCCGCGGCGGCAGCCGCCTTCCTCGCGCTGCTGTGGCCGCGGCTCACGCGTCGGCAGCCGATCGCCGTCGGTATCGCAGCGGCCGTCGTCGCGACGATCCTCACGCCCGTGCTCATGCCGGGCCTGCCGGTGATCGTCGCGGCGCTCGTCGCGATCGTCGTCGGCTGGTTCAACTGGCTCGACAGTCCGTCGGCGGGCCCGTCGACGGGTGAGGACGTGCCGGAGCGGGAGGGTCTGCCATGACGATGTGGACTGCCGTCCTGGTCGCGGCCATCGTGTGCGTCGCGCTGAAGACGCTCGGGTATCTCGTGCCCCCGCGCTGGCTCGAGGCGCCGCGCCCCGCGCGCACGGCCGACCTGCTCACCGTCGCGCTGCTGGCGGCACTCGTCGCGGTGCAGACGTTCGGCGTGGGGCAGGGCATCATCCTCGATGCCCGCGTTCCCGCCGTGCTCGTCGCGGCAGGCTTGCTCATGCTGCGCGCGCCGTTCCTCGTCGTCGTCGTGGCTGCGGCGGTCGTCGCCGCGCTCATGCGGCTGTGGGGCTGGGCGGCGTAGGCTGACGCGGTGGGTTACTCGTGGACGCGCGTCAGCACGTGGATCGTCGCGCTGGTCGTCGGCGCCGTATACGGTCTGGCGGGCACGATCGCGCACGCGTACACGCTCGTCGGTCTGCCCCTCGGCCTCGTCCTCGCGCTGGTCGGCTGCACGGCGCTCGTGGTCGCCGTGCGTCTGCTGACGGGGGACCGGTGGACGGCTCTCGCGACCGGCCTGGGCATGACGATCGCGAGTCTCGTCTTCTCGGGACGCGGTCCCGGCGGTTCGGTCATCGTGCCCGAATCGACGCTGGGCACGGTGTGGACGCTCGCCCTGCCGGTCATCGTGGCGCTCGTGATCGCGTGGCCGTCGCCCGTCGCGACGACAGCCCCCGTGAGGGACCGAGGCGCTCCCGAGGCGAACTAGACTGGAGGGCGTGACGTATGTGATCGCCCTTCCCTGCGTGGACCTCAAGGACCGTGCCTGCATCGACGAATGCCCGGTCGACTGCATCTATGAGGGCGATCGGATGCTCTACATCCACCCCGACGAATGCGTCGACTGCGGCGCATGCGAGCCGGTCTGCCCCGTCGAGGCGATCTACTACGAAGATGACCTGCCCGCTGAGTGGCAGGACTACTACAAGGCCAACGTCGAGTTCTTCGACGACGTGGGTTCCCCGGGAGGCGCCGCCAAGACCGGCGTGATCCCCAAGGACCACCCCGTCGTGGCTGCTCTTCCTCCGCAGGAGCATTGAGCATGGGGGTCGCCGACCTCGCCGACTATCCGTGGGACGCCGTCCTGCCTTACGCAGAGCGGGCGCGCGCCCATCCGGACGGGATCGTCGACCTGTCGATCGGTTCGCCCGTCGATGCGACTCCCGCCGTCGTCGCCGAAGCCCTCGCATCCGCGACGGACGCGCACAGCTATCCGCAGACGATGGGCACCCCGAAGCTCCGGGCCGCGATCGCGCAGTGGTACGAGCGGCGCCGCGGCGTATCGGGCCTGACGCCCGGGAACGTGCTCCCGACGGTCGGCTCGAAAGAGCTCGTCGCTCTGCTGCCGCTGCTCCTCGATCTCGGAGCCGGCGACATCGTCGTGCACCCGACGGCGGCGTATCCGACCTACGAGGTGGGCGCGCGCCTCGCGGGTGCGACACACTTCGCCTCGGACGACCCGTCGCAGTGGCCCGAGAAGACGCGGCTCGTGTGGATCAACTCACCGGGCAACCCTGACGGACGCGTGCTCGACGTCGACGCGCTGCGCGCTGCCGTGCACCGTGCGCGTGAGCTCGGCGCGGTCCTCGCGTCGGACGAGTGCTATGCCGAGCTCGGGTGGGACGCGCCGTGGGATCACGAGCGCATTCCTTCGGCGCTGGATCCGCGCGTCACGGGCGGCGATCTGAGCGGCATCGTCGCGGCATACTCGCTCAGCAAGCAATCGAACCTCGCGGGGTACCGGGCCGCGTTCCTCGCGGGTGACCCCGCTCTCATCGCGCGACTGCTCACGGGGCGCAAGCACCTGGGTCTGATGCTTCCCGCTCCCGTTCAGCGCGCCATGACGGCGGCGCTGGACGACGATGAGCACGTCGCAGTGCAGAAGGAGCGCTACCGCGCTCGGCGCGACGTGCTGCGCCCCGCCGTGGAGGCTGCGGGTTTCCGGGTCGATCGCAGCGAGGCGGGCCTGTACCTGTGGGCGACCGAAGGCCGTGACGCGTGGCAGAGCATGGACCGCCTTGCCGTCCTCGGGATCCTCGCCGGCCCCGGGCACTTCTACGGGGAGCACCATCCGCAGCACGTCCGGCTCTCGCTCACGGCGACCGACGAGCGCATCGCCGCCGCCGCCGAGCGACTGCGCCGCGCCTCCGCATCCTGACAGGCCGCCCGCCACGGTTCTGAAGGATCGGGCAGCAGGAGGAATCCTCCACCGGATTCGGCATACCTTTGGCGGTGTCCGAAGCTGTGCGCCACGCCCATTAGGCTGTAACGGCGCAGAGGCGTGGCATCCCTCGCCCTTGCAGCAGTCCGACGGCGGCGGCCTTGACCGGCCGGCGCCCGTGCGGACAGCATCACCGCACACCCAAGAACATCGCGAGGAGGCGGCGTGAGCGACGCGAGCACCCAGCAGGACAAGGCCACCCTCACGGTTGGGGATCGCACGGCGGAATTGCCCGTGCTGCACGGGACGGATGGCGCTCCTGTCATCGACGTCTCGACGCTCACCCGCCAGACCGGCCACACGGCGCTGGACTACGGCTTCGTCAACACGGCGGCCACCAAGTCGGCCATCACCTTCATCGACGGCGATCAGGGCATCCTGCGTTACCGCGGGTATCCCATCGAGCAGCTCGCGAAGAACAGCACGTACCTCGAGGTGGCCTGGCTGCTCACGTACGGCGAGCTGCCTACCGCGAGCGAGCTCTCCGACTTCGACGGCCGCATCCGTCGGCACACCCTGCTGCACGAAGACCTCAAGCGCTTCTTCTCGGCGCTGCCGCACACGGCGCACCCCATGTCGGTGCTGTCTTCAGCCGTCTCGGCTCTGTCGACCTACTACGAGCACGAGTCCGACCCGCACAACCCCGAGCACGTCGAGCTCAACACCGTGCGTATGCTGGCCAAGCTGCCCGTCATCGCGGCGTATGCGCACAAGAAGAGCATCGGACAGGCGTTCCTGTACCCCGACAACTCGCTGAGCTTCGTCGACAACTTCCTCAAGCTGAACTTCGGTGTGCTGAGCGAGGAGTACGAGGTCAACCCGGTCATGTCGCGCGCGCTCGAGCGTCTGCTGATCCTGCACGAAGACCACGAGCAGAATGCCTCCACCTCGACCGTGCGTCTGGTGGGCTCGACCGGGGCGAACCAGTTCTCGTCGATCTCGGCGGGCATCAACGCCCTCTACGGCCCACTGCACGGCGGCGCGAACGAGGCGGTGCTCGACATGCTCGCCCGCATCCGCGATTCGGGTGAGAGCGTGCAGCGTTTCGTCGAGCGGGTCAAGAACAAGGAAGACGGCGTCAAGCTCATGGGCTTCGGACACCGTGTCTACAAGAACTACGACCCGCGCGCGAAGCTCGTTAAGGAATCGGCAGACGAGGTGCTGCGTGAGCTCGGCGTGCACGACCCGCTGCTGGATCTCGCGAAAGAGCTCGAGGAGATCGCTCTCAACGACAGCTACTTCCAGGACCGCCGGCTCTACCCCAACGTCGACTTCTACACGGGTGTCATCTACAAGGCGATGGGGTTCCCCACGCGAATGTTCACCGTGCTGTTCGCGATCGGGCGGCTGCCGGGATGGCTCGCGCAGTGGCGTGAGTCGATCAACGACCCGCAGAGCAAGATCGGTCGCCCGCAGCAGCTGTACATCGGCGCCGGCGAGCGCAACTACCCCGGCGTCGGCTGACGCTCGAGCAGCGTTTCGTCAACCCCTTCGCGCGGCGGCGTCGTCGTGTCAGGCTCTTCTCACGCACGACGGAGGAGGACCCCATGAACGACGACCGTGAGACCCGCGCGAACGACGACGCCCTCGAGAACGCTTCTGAGCTGGAAGACGACCGAGCCGAGCCGAAAGTCGGCGGCCTCGGCAAGGACAGCACGATCCCCGCGGACCCGGACGGCGTCGCCGCCGGCTTCACCGGGGTGGAATCGACCTTCGAGCCCGAAGAGGACGAGCAGGCCTGACGCTCGGCCAGAGCGCCGGTGCTGACACGCGTCAGCGCAGGCGCTCTTCGTCGGAGGCATGCTGCTCGCGGATGCGCCGTCCCTCCTCGATGTCCTTCTCTTCGGCCTTCGCCGCCTTCTCGATCTTGGTCGTGTCCCGGGGTGGGAGCTGGATTTCCTCTTCTGCCGCGATACCCGCCTGGAGCTGACGGCCCCGCTCGATCTCGGCATCGAACTCAGCGCCGAGCAGAAGCGCCATATTCGCGATCCACAGCCACAGCAGGAAGATGATGATGCCTGCAAACGAGCCGTACGTGCGTTCGTAGTTTCCGAAGTTCGAGACGTAGAACCCGAACCCTGCCGTCGCTATCGCCAGGACAGCGATCGCAACGAGCGCCCCGATGCTGATCCATCGGAATTTCGGCTGCTTCGCGTTGGGGGTGAAGTAGTACAGCACGGCGAGGATCAGCACCACGATGAAGGCCAGGACGGGCCACTTGGCGATCTGCCACACGGTCACGACCCCTTCGCCGACGCCGAGGGCCTGTCCCAGCGCCTCGGCAACCGGGCCGGAGACCACGAGCAGCAGTGTCGCCGCGGTTATGAGGACGACGGCGATGATCGTCACCATGAGCTGGACGGGCTTGAGCCTCCAGAAGGGCCGACCCTCTTCGATCTCGTAGATCCTGTTCATTGCCCGGCTGAAGGCCCCGACGTAACCCGACGCAGACCAGATCGCCAGGACGATACCGGTGACGAGAGCGAAGCCCACCGCCGGCGACCCGGCGAGCTGCTCGATCGGCCCCCGCAGCACCGCGGCGGCGTCGCCTGGCGCGACATCGTCGACGATTCCGAGGATCGCGTCTGTCGCCGCCTGGCTCTGACCGAGGATGCCCAGGAGCGAGAAGACGGCGAGCAGGCCCGGGAAGATCGAGAGTACGGCGAAGTATGTGAGCGCGGCCGCGAGGTCGGTGCAGTGATCGGCGGAGAACTCGCGCACCACCTTCTTCACGACGTAGGTCCAGGATCGTTTGGTGATGTCGGTCACCGAGTCCGGTTTGGCCGGGTGCTCCGGGTCGGGTGCGGTGAGGTCGTCGCGCTTTTCGGAACGGGCTTCGCGTGCCATGGAAACTCCTCTAGAGGCGTGGGGGGGGGGGGGGGGGGCACAAACCCACGGTAAAAAACGCAGAAGATAAGAAAGGTTTTCATGGACCCCCTGTTGACGCCTACACACCATCTACCCNCCTCTAGAGGCGTGGCGGCGGGGCTGTGCCCCGCCGCCACGCGGCGAACGGCTCAGCTGTCAGAGATGTTCTGACGCGCCTCCTGGGTGCGCCCGACCACGTCGTCCTTGGCCGTCTCGGCCTCGGACGTCACGTTGGACACGGCCTCCGAGACAGTGTCCTTCAGTGACGCCGCAGCCTCCTGAGCGGGTTCCTTGAGGTGCTCGCCCATCTCTTTCGCAGCATCCGTGACGGTATCCACGAGCGGCTGCGCCTGGTCCTTCACCGTGGTCGCGACGTCTTTCTCGCGCGGGGTCGTCGGCAGCAGGGATGCCGCCAGCAGGCCGACGCCGAAGGCGATGAGGCCGACGGCCAGGGGGTTTCCCTCGGCCTTCGCGGCGACGCGACGCCCCCTGTCCGAGAGGGCATCGGCAGCGGATGAGCCGGCTCCGTGCAAGGACGAGCCGGCATCGTCGGCCGCGCCCATGACACGCTCCCGCACCGACGAGAAGGCCTTCTTCACCTTGTCGGTCTGGCGGTCCATGATCTTCGACGGCGTCACCTTGTCGGCGAGCGCGTCGACGTCTCCGCTCAGTTCGGTGCGCGTGCGCTCGATGCCTGCGCGGATCTGGTCAGGTGTGTCACTCATCGGTTCTCCTCATTTCTCTTCAAGGCGTCGGGGATCTGCTTCAGGCTGTCGACCGTCTGCGGAACTCCCTTCGCCTCTTTCATCTGCTTTCGTCCCACGAGGAACAGGATCAGGGCGATGACGCCCCACAGGGCGGCCACGATGACGCCGGACCAGCCCCCGCCGACCAGTGTCCCGAGCGCCCACCACAGGGCGAGCGACAGGAAGAAGACCGCCATGAGCGCCGCGTATCCGGCACCGCCCAGGAGCCCCGCACCCTTCGCGCTGTGGGTCACGGTCTCTTTGATCTCGGCCTTGGCCAGCTCCAGCTCCTGCCGCATGAGGGTGGATATGTCTTGGGTGACCTCGCTGATCAGATCCCCGAGCGACGTCGTTGCGGCCTTCTCCTCAGAAGGAGTTGCGTCGGTCATCAGTCACTCCTCCCTCGCCGACTCCGGCCCGCGGCATCCCGCTGCCGGGCAGCGTGTCGTCGTAGACCGGTGTGCGCTCGGCGACCGGCTGAGCACGGGGCGCGGGTGGCGGCGTGGCGGGTGCCACCGGCATCGAAGGCGCTGGTGACCCCGATCCCGAGTCGGCGCTCTGCTCGTCCTTGGCATTCTCGGCGAGCGCCCGGGTGAGCCGGCCGACCAGCACACCGGCGATCGCGGCGCCCGCGATGAAGACGCCGGGCCGCCGACGCGCGAATGCCTTGACGTCCTGCAGCAGTGAGTCCGGATCGCGGTCGCCGATCCACGACGCGGCGCTCGTGAGCCGAGCGGATGCCGCCTGCACGAGGTCGGATGCGAGACCCGGCGACTCCGCGCTCCGCGCCATCGACCCGAGCTCGTCCCCGACGGTGTGCAGTTCCTCGGACAGTCGCGTCTGCTGCGCGGCCACCTGATCCTTCAGTTCGTGCTGCGTCTGGGCGAACAGGTCCTTCGCGTGTGACGTGGCTTCGTGGGCGACGTGACCCGCTTCGGACTTCACGGTATCCACGACGTGTCCCGCGCCCTCGCCGGCTGTGCGGGCGACGTCGGCCGCTTCGTGCTTCGCCGTCTCGACGCTCCCCGACGAGGCGTCCGCTCCGGCACCCGATCCTGCCGCGGCGCCCTGTCCATAACTTTCTGACATGGTTCTTCCTCTCGACTTCCGGCGATGAACCGGTGCGTACTGGTGTACGCCGAGGAGGAGAGGAATGCGGATGGGGTTGTCAAACGCTCCGTGCTGTGGGACAACGCGCGAGCGCGCGAGGAAGTCGAGGTATCAGCGCCGCGTGAGTGTCGCGGCGTAGTCGGGAACGAGGTTGTCCTCATCGCGCGGCGGTCGCTCATAGCCGCCCGGCGCGGGTCGCTCGGGGATCTCGATCGGATCGCGCTCGATGACCTCGTAGGGGATCTGCGACAGCAGGTGGTGGATCATGTTGATCCGTCCGCGCCGCTTGTCTTCGTTGTCGACCTCGAACCAGGGCGCTTCGGGAATGTCGGTGTGCACGAACATCGTGTCCTTCGCGCGGGAGTAGTCCTCCCACTTGGTGATGGACAGCACGTCGTTCGGGCTCAGCTTCCACCGGCGCATGGGGTCTTCGTTGCGGGAGCGGAACCGTCTCTCCTGCTCGACGTCCGAGACGCTGAACCAGTACTTGAGCAGCAGGATGCCCTCTTCGACCAGCATGCGTTCGAAGATCGGTGCCTGGTGCAGGAAGCGGTGGTACTGCGCGTTGGTGCAGTACCCCATGACGTGCTCGACACCGGCGCGGTTGTACCAGGAGCGGTCCATCAGGACGATCTCGCCGGCGGCGGGCAGGTGCGGGACGTAACGCTGGAAGTACCACTGCGACTTCTCGCGCTCGGTCGGAGCGGGCAGCGCGGCGATGCGCGTCACACGGGGATTGAGGTACTCGGAAATGCGCTTGATGGTCGAGCCTTTACCCGCGGCATCCCGGCCCTCGAAGATCACCACGACGCGTGCCCCCGTCGCCTGGACCCAGGCCTGCATGTCGACGAGCTGTGCCTGCAGGCGTCGCAGCTCGTCTTCGTACGTCTTCTTCGGCAGGCGCTGCGTCATGCCCGCATCCTACGCGTGCAGAGCCTCGTTCAGGGTGACGCCGACGCCGGACCGACGCACGGCCTCGACCCCGCCCGTGAGCGAATTCCGGCGGAAGAGCAGGCCGTCCTGGCCCGACAGCTCGGCCGCCTTCACAACGGGGCGGGAGTTGTCGTGGCGGGGCGGACCGTCGGCCAGGATCACCTTGGATCCCGCCGTCACGTACAGGCCCGCCTCGACGATGCAGTCGTCTCCGAGCGAGATGCCGATGCCGGCGTTGGCGCCGAGAAGCGTCCGCGCGCCGATCGACACCTTGTGCGAACCGCCGCCCGAGAGGGTTCCCATGATGGATGCGCCGCCGCCGATGTCGCTGCCGTCGCCGACGACGACCCCCTGCGAGATGCGCCCCTCGACCATGGATGCACCGAGGGTGCCGGCGTTGAAGTTCACGAAGCCTTCGTGCATGACGGTCGTTCCGGGGGAGAGGTGCGCGCCCAGGCGCACGCGGCTCGCGTCGCCGATGCGCACGCCGGGGGGAGTGACGTAGTCCAGCAGACGGGGGAACTTGTCGAGCGACTGCACCTGCACGCCGTCGCGCATGAGGAGCGGGCGCAGCCGCGTCAGGTCATCGGGGTGCACGGGGCCGGCATTGGTCCAGGCGACGTTGGGAAGATGCCCGAAGACGCCGTCGAGGTTGACGTCGTTGGGGCGTACGAGCCGGTGCGACAGGGCGTGCAGGCGCAGATAGGCGTCGGAGGTCGACACGGGCGGCGTGTCGAGGTCGATCTCGAGCGCGACGACATCGACGGTCACCGCCCGCCGCGGGTCGGGCACAGCGAGCCGCTCGAGCTCCTGCGGGGGCATCGCGGGGTTGTAGCCCAGCGGCAGGCGTCCCGCCGCGGGCGAAGGGAACCACGTGTCCAGGACCGTGCCGTTCTCAGCCGTCGTCGCGAGGCCCAGACCCCATACCCATCGCTCGTCACTCATGCCTCCACCGTATCGGGGCGGAGGGCACCGTCCGAGCGGGGAGCACGCGGCATCCGTCATAGGATCGGGGGATGCCGGCGCTCGACCTCACCGCGACCTCGATCGACCTCACCCGCACGATCTGCGACATCCCGAGCGTCTCGGACGACGAGACCGTTCTCGCTGACGCGATCCACGAAGCGGTCATCGCCCTGCCGCACGTCGAGGTACACCGCGACGGCGACACGATCGTCGCCCGCACGAATCGAGGGCGCGCGCAGCGCGTCGTGATCGCGGGGCACATCGACACCGTGCCGCTCAACGACAACCTGCCCACGCGCGACATCGTGATCGACGGTGAGGCCCACCTGTGGGGGCGCGGCACGGTCGACATGAAGGCCGGCGTCGCCGTGCAGCTCAAGCTCGCCCACGACCTCGCCGATCCGCGGGTCGACATCACGTGGATGTGGTACGACCACGAAGAGGTCGACGCCGACCTCAACGGCCTGACGCGTCTCGCCGCGACCCGGCCCGACCTGTTCGCGGCCGACTTCGCGATCCTCGGCGAACCGTCGAACGGGCAGGTCGAGGGCGGCTGCAACGGCAACCTGCGCGCCATCGTGCGCACCGATGGCGTGCGGGCCCACAGTGCCCGGGCATGGATCGGCGAGAACGCCATCCACAAGGCTGCTCCCATCCTCGCGCGCCTCGCCGACTACCGTCCGCGCGAGGTCGCCGTCGAGGGTCTCGAATACCGCGAGGGTCTCAACGCCGTGCGCATCCGCGGCGGCATCGCGGGCAACGTGATCCCGGATGCGTGCGAGGTCGAGGTCAACTACCGCTTCGCTCCGAGCCGCGATGTCGTCGAGGCCGAGCAGCACGTGCGCGACGTCTTCAGCGGGTTCGACCTCGAGGTCGTCGACCTCGCCGCCGGCGCGCGCCCCGGCCTGGACGCGCCGCTCGCGCAGGAGTTCCTGACGGCAGTCGGCGCCGAGCCCCGACCCAAGTACGGCTGGACCGACGTCGCCCGCTTCTCGGCGATGGGCGTGCCCGCGGTCAACTACGGTCCCGGCGACCCCCACCTCGCCCACCACGACGAGGAGCGGGTGCCGCTCGCGCAGATCATCGAGGTCGAACGCGGGCTGCGGACGTGGCTGACCTGACACCGACAACGACCCGGCGCGCCGCCGAGGCCTGGCGCACCCTGCCGACGGCGGCGCAGATCGGGATCGTCTACGTCGTCGCGAGGCTCATCACGACGGGCTTCTTCGTGCTCGCGGCATCCCTGTCCGGCCCCGGGTCGCGCTACGGCCCGAACCCGCCGCTCAGCTCCTTCGTGCTGGGCTGGGATGCGCAGTGGTACTGGCTCGTCGCGACGCAGGGCTACCCGAGCGAACTGCCCGTCACCGACGCGGGCGACGTCGGTGAGAACGCGTGGGCGTTCATGCCGGTCTACGCCTTTCTCTCACGCATCGTGGGACTGCCGCTGGGGTCGTGGGGCGCGGGCGCCGTCCTCATCTCGCTCATCGCGGGGTATTTCGCCTGCCTCGCGCTTCACGGCCTGCTCCGGCGACGGCTGGGTGCATCGGCGAGCATGTGGGCCGTCGTGTTCTTCGCCTGCGGACCGCTCGCGGCGCTGTTCCAGGTCGGGTACGCCGAGTCTCTCTTCCTGCTGTGGCTCTTCCTGGCGCTGCGCTGCGTGCAGGAGCGCCGGTATGCGTGGCTCTACCTGCTCATCCCGCTGATGGGCTACACGCGCCCCGGCATCCTCGCCTTCGCGCTGCTGCTCGGACTGCACGGCATCCACCGCTGGTTCATCCGCCGCCGTGAGGCGCTGCCCGTATCGCACATCGTGCATATCATCGCGACCGGCCTGCTCGCTGTCGTCGTGGGCTTCTCCTGGCAGGTGCTCGCCGGCATCGTGACGGGTGACCCGGGGGCGTATCTCGCGACGGAGCTCGCGTGGCGGCGCAACTGGATCGCCGACGCCGACGCGCACTTCGTTCCGCTGGACGGATTCGTGCAGGCCGCGGGCTTCTGGTTCGAGGTGTGGGGGGCGGGCGCGATCGCCGGCTACATCGCCCTCGGGGTCGCGATCGCGGGGATCGCGGCGCTGCTGCTGTTCGAGCCGCACATCAAGCGGCTCGGCCCGGATCTGCGGTTCTGGTCGGCCAGCTACCTCGTCTACCTGCTCCTGGTGTTCTTTCCCCAGTCGAGCATCTTCCGGCTGCTCGTGCCGCTCTCGCCCTTGTGGGGCGCCGCGGCGCTTCCTCGTTCGCCCTGGTGGCGCGGAGGAGTGCTCGTGGCGTGCCTCGTCGGCCAGTGGTGGTGGATCTACAACATGTACGCGCTCGGGAACACGTTCTGGCAGATTCCATGACGCGCGAATCCGCCACGCGGAGCACTTGCCGTGTCTTCGGTAAACTTGCCGGGCAGACCTGAGGAAAAGGAGCCGCTATGGCAGCCATGAAGCCGAGAACCGGAGACGGGCCGATGGAGGCCGTCAAGGAAGGCCGACTCATCATTGTTCGGGTTCCGCTCGAAGGAGGCGGACGCCTCGTCGTGTCCGTGAACGACGCCGAGGCGAAGGAGCTCTACGGCGTCCTCGGCGGAGTTGTGAACCCCGCCTGATCCGCAGAGGCGAAACGGACGGCCGGTCTTCGGGCCGGCCGTTCCGTCATCTCCGGATGCCGCGTCCCGAGGTGTCCTCGGTCGGCAGGGTCGTCAGCTGCAGCAGCCCTTCGCCCGCAATCGCGAGCGCACCGATGACGGCGGGGGAGGACTGCGTCTCCTGGATGAGTGAGCGGTATGCGGCGGTGACCGGGTCGCGGCGCACGGGGTCGGCGACGGCGCCCCCGTTCAGGACACGCGGGACGAGAACGAGGCCGCCCGTGCGCACGAGGCGCAGGCCATGCTCGACGTACTCGATGACGCCCTCGGGGTCGGCGTCGACGAGCACGATGTCGTAGGACGCTTCGTTCATGCGGGGGAGGACGTCCGCCGCACGGCCGGTGATGAAGCGTGCGCGCGCGGCGGGCACGCGCGCCTCTGCGAACGCCTGTCGTGCGACACCCAGGTGCTCGGGTTCGTTGTCGATCGTGGTGAGCGTCGCGCGGGGCGAGCCGTGCAGCAGCCAGAGGCCCGAGACGCCGGCGCCCGTGCCGATCTCGACGATGTTGAGTGCTTGCGAAGCCGCGGCGAGCACGGCGCACTGCGCGCCGACGGCCGCACTGATCGGCTCGGCACCCAGTTCGAGAGCGTGCTGACGCGCGCGGGCGATGTGGTCGGGTTCGATCGTCACCTCGGCGACGAATCGCTGATTCGCGTCGTATTCGCGCATTCTGGCTTCCTCCGCGCTCAGCCTACGTGTCGCCCGGACGCCCGCACGCCAGGCGCGACGGTAACCTTCTTTCATGTTCTTCGGCCTCACGATCGAGAAGCTGCTGCTGATCGGTCTCATCGCCGCGTTCGTCATCGGCCCCGAGCGACTGCCTCGTTACGCCGAGGCGCTCGCGGGGCTCACGCGGCGTGCGCGTGACTGGGTGACGACGGCGCGCACGCGCGTGAAAGACGAAATGGGCGAGGAGTTCGCCGACGTCGACTGGAAGACTCTCGACCCGCGTCAGTACGACCCGCGTCGCATCATCCGCGAAGCCCTGCTCGAGGACGCCCCCGTCGCATCGGCGAGCGGGCTCTCGCGCCCGGCTGTCACGACACCACCGGTCGCAGCCCAGCGCCCGTCTGACCCGTTCCGACCCGGCGACCGTCCGCCGTTCGACTCCGAGGCGACCTGACCCCGGTTCCGCGTCAGATCGGGTTCACCGGCAGCGACCGTCCCGCCAGCCCCCGGGGCCGGGCCGCAAGAGCGTCGGCCAGCGCATTGATGGCCTGTGCCGCGGGATCGCCCGGGTCGGCGACGACGACCGGCGTGCCGGCATCCCCGTCCGCACGCAGAGCCGCGCTGAGCGGAACCGATGCGAGCAGCGGCACGGCCGCCTCGGGGGTCGTGAGAGCGGCGGCGACCTCGGCGCCGCCTCCTTCACCGAACAGCGCCAGACGCGATCCGTCGGGCAGGGTCATCGCGGCCATGTTCTCGACGACGCCGATGACGCGCTGGCCCGTCTGGCGGGCGACCAGGCCGCTTCGCACGGCGACGTCGGATGCCGCGGACTGGGGCGTCGTGACGACGAGCACGTCGGCGTTGGGCAGCAGCTGACCGACCGAGATCGCCACGTCGCCCGTGCCGGGCGGCATGTCCAGCAGCAGGACGTCGAGGTCACCGAAGTGCACGTCGGTGAGGAACTGCTGCACGGTGCGGTGCAGCATGGGGCCGCGCCAGGCGACGGCGCCGAGCGGTCCGTCGTCGCCCGAGCGCCGCAGGAACATGCCGATCGAGATGACCTTCACACCGTAGGCGACGGGGGGCAGCATGAGATCGTCGATCCGGGTCGGCTGTGGGGCGCCGCCGTCCGCGTCGACGAGCCCGAGGAGGGCGGGAATCGAGAAACCGTGCACGTCGGCGTCGATGAGGCCGACCGACAGGCCGCGCGCGGCGAGAGCGACGGCGAGGTTGGCGGTGACCGTCGACTTTCCGACGCCGCCCTTGCCACTTGTGACGGCGATGACACGCGTCAGCGAGTCGGGTCCGAACGGCATCTCGCGGGGCGCGCGGCCCCCGCGGAGCTTCTCGGTGAGCGCGGCACGCTCTGCGGGAGACATGACGCCGACCTCGAGGGTGACCGAGGAGACCCCCGGGACGGATGCCGCGGCGGCACGGACCTCGCGCGAGATGCGGTCGGCGGCTGGGCATCCCACGATCGTGAGGGCGATCCCCACGTGCGCGACGGACTCTGTGACCGAGATGTCGCGCAGCATGTCCAGGTCGGCCAGCGGTCGGCGCAGCTCGGGGTCGATGACGGCGCCCACGGCGCGGCGCACCGCGTCGGTGGCTCCTGCCGTCACGAGGGGTCCTCTCGGCGCTGCTCGTCACGCTCGTCGAGCTGCTCGAGGAGCGCCCGCAGCTCGGCGCGCAGGTCGTCTCTCGTGACGGCTTCGGAGCGATCGTGCGCGATCTCCATCCGCAGGGCGACGACCTCGCGCGCGAGGTACTCGGTATCGGCCAGGTTTCGCTCGGATCGCTGCCGGTCCTGCTCGATCTGCACGCGGTCGCGGTCATCCTGCCGGTTCTGCGCCAGAAGGATGAGCGGAGCGGCATAGGACGCCTGCAGGGACAGCATCAGCGTCAGGGCCGTGAAGCCGTTCGCCGCCGAATCGAAGCGCGCCTCGACGGGGGCGAGGGTGTTCCACGCGAGCCAGGCGGCGCAGAACAGCGTGAGCCCGAGCAGGAAGACCGGGGTGCCCATGTTGCGCGCGACCCATTCCGTCGCGCGACCGAAACGGTCGCGCGAGGGCTGCGGAGTGCGCGGGGTGAGCATGCCCGAGCGGCCGCGCGGCGCATCGAGCGCCGGCGTGCGGCGCGGGGCGCGCGCCATCACCGGCGGCCTTCCTGAACCGGTGCGGCGTCGCTGCCGTCGTGCGAGCGCCAGTCATCGGGCAGCAGGTAGTCCAGCACGTCGTCGACGCTCACAGCCCCGACGAGGCGCCGTGCCTCGTCGACGACGGGCACCGAGACGAGGTCGTAGCTCGCAAGCAGGCGCGCCACCTCGGCGGCCGACGCGGTCGCGGCGACCGGGTCGAGGGAATCGTCCACGATCGCTCCGAGCCGCTCGTGCGGCGGATAGCGCAGCATCCGCTGGAAATGCACGGTGCCGAGCAGCCGGCCCGTCGGGGTCTCGAACGGGGGGAGGGTCACGAAGACCGCGGCAGCCAGCGCGGGGTGCAGTTCGTGCCGGCGGATGAGGGCGAGCGCCTCGGCGACCGTCGCATCGGCGGACAGCACGATCGGCTCGCTCGTCATGAGGCCGCCGGCCGTGTCGGGGCCGTACTGCAGCAGGGCGCGCACGTCTTCGGCTTCTTCGGGCTCCATGAGATCCAGCAGCTCCTCGGAGCGCTCCTCGGAGAGCTGCCCGAGAAGGTCGGCCGCGTCGTCGGGCTCCATCGCATCGAGGATGTTGGCGGCCCGCTCGTCGCCGAGCGCTTCGAGGATGTGCACCTGGTCGTCTTCGGGCATCTCCTCGAGCGCATCGGCGAGCCGGTGGTCGGAGAGCTCTTCGGCGACTTTCAGCAGGCGCTCGTCGGGCAGGTCGAGCAGCGTGTTGGCGAGGTCGGCGGGTCTGAGGTCGGAGTACGTCGCCACGAGTTGCTCGGCGGAGTGCGCCGCGCCCTGCGCTCCGCGCTCGCGTACGTCGGACCACGCGGCGAACGTCGTCGGCCCCTTCGCGAACGGCGAAGCGCTCGTGCGCGGCCGACGCAGGAACAGCTGCCCGACATCCCACTCGCCGGCGCGGTTGCGCTCGATCGCGACGTCCTCGATGACGGCGTCGCCCGACCCGTCGATGAGGCTCACGCGCCGCCCGAGCAGCTCGGCCATGACACGCACTTCACCGCCGCGCTGCTGGAAGCGACGCACGTTGATGAGGCCCGTCGTGATGACCTGCCCGAGCGCGATCGATGTCACGCGCCCGATCGAGACGAAGACGTGCCGTCGGCCGGGGATCTCGACGATGAGGCCGATGACTCGTGGCGGATCGCTCTTCCGGTAGATCACGACGACGTCGCGCACTTTGCCGAGCCGGTCGCCGGCGGGGTCGAAGACGGCGCACCCGGCCAGGCGTGCGACGAAGACCCTCTGCGTACTCACGCGTTCCAGCGTAGCCCGGGGTGCGTGGGAGAATGGGGGAATGAGCATGATGGGCGGGCGCGTGCCGAAGGGGCTCGGCGATGTCGGCCAGACCGTAGCCAGCTACCCCACCTACGAGCGTGCTCAGAAAGCCGTCTCCGAGCTCATCGCCGCCGACGTGCGGGCGCGGGATGTCGCGATCGTCGGCCAGGGGCTGCGCTCGGTCGAGCGCATCACGGGTCGGCTGGGCTACGCCGTCGCGGCGCGGACGGGTGCCATCAACGGGATGCTCCTCGGCCTGCTGTTCGCGGCGATCCTCGTGATCGGCTCGCCGACGGTGCCGATCCAGGCGTTCGTCGGCGTGCTGTTCGTCGGCATCGCGATCGGGATGCTGCTGAGCATGATCACCTACTCGTTCGTCAGGCGCCGACGTGACTACGTCTCGGTCGTGCAGATCCTCGCCGACCGCTACGAGGTCACGGTGGCCGCCGGCAGCGCGCAGCGCGCGCGCGAAGTGCTCGGTGCGACCGCCCTCGCGTCGGCACCGCCCGTCGTGACGGAGCCCGCCGTGCAGGGACCGCCGCAGTACGGCGAGAGGCTCCCGGTCGACCCGTCGCCCGAGGGTCCGGGCGAGCAGCCGGCCCCGGCCGATGACGAGCGCTGACGACGTCATCTCGGTCGCCCTGACGTCGGGGACCGTCGAGCTCTCGGCCGACCTGTCGGTGCCGGATGGCGCCTGGGCCGCGATCGCTGTCGCCCACGGGGCGGGGGCCGCGTACCGGCATCCGTTCCTCGTCGGGTTCACCGATGCCCTCGCCGCGGCGGGGGTCGCGACGCTGCGCTTCAACCTGCCGTACGCGCAAGCGGGTCGGCGCATGCCCGGTCCGGCAGGGCACGCCGTGGCGGCGTGGGCTGCGGTGCAGCTCTGGCTGACGGAGCGCCTCGACGTGGCGGTGTGGGCGTGCGGAAAGTCGTACGGAGGGCGGATGGCGTCGATGGCCGCTGCCGAAGGCGCGATCGATCCGGCCGGGCTCGTCTACCTCGGGTATCCGCTGCACCCGCCCGGCGACCCGACCAAGCTGCGCGTCGCGCACCTTCCCGACGTCGTGCCGCCGCAGCTGTTCGTCTCGGGCACGAAGGACCCGTTCGTCGATCCGCACGTCCAGCTCAGCGACGCCGTGGCCTCATGCCGCGATGCCGAGCTCGTGTGGATCGAGGGCGGCGGTCACTCCTTCGAGGTCGCGGGCCGCAAGCGCCCCGCCGACCAGATCGGGGCCAACCTCGCCACGGGTGTGGCCGACTTCATGCGCAGCAGGGGACCGGTGACGAACGCCCGTATGACGGGCTCCTCGACCCCCTGAGTCCGGCGAGAGGCTCGGCCTCACCCGGGCACGAGTGTTCGTTTGCCTCATTCTGCCGCGCCGGGTGGGCGCAGAGCGCAGAGTGAGGCAAACGAACGACGGCTCAGGGGTTCAGACGTGCGATCCAGGCCTCGACCTCGTCGGCGGTGCGCGGGATGCCCGCCGACAGGTTCACGGCGCCGTCCTCGGTGAGGACGATGTCGTCTTCGATGCGCACACCGATGCCGCGGTACTCCTCGGGCACGGTCGCGTCGTCGATCTGGAAGTACAGGCCCGGCTCGATCGTGAAGGCCATGCCCGGCTCGAGCAGGCCGTCGTAGTACATCTCACGACGCGCCTGGGCGCAGTCGTGCACGTCGATGCCCAGGTGGTGGCTCGTGCCGTGCACCATGTAGCGGCGGTGGTGGCCGCCGGCATCGGCGTCGAGCGCCTCCTGAGCCGTCACCGGCAGCAGGCCCCACTCGGCGAGGCGGGTCGCGAGGACCTCCATCGCCGCCTCGTGCAGCGCGCGGAACGGCACACCCGGACGTGCGGCAGCGAATGCGGCGTCGGCCGCTTCGCGGACGGTCTCATAGACGCGGCGCTGCACCTCGGTGAAGCGACCGTTGACGGGAAGCGTCCGGGTGATGTCGGCGGTGTAAAGGCTGTCGACCTCGGCGCCGGCGTCGACGAGGATGAGGTCGCCGGGCACCACCGCGCCGTCGTTGCGGGTCCAGTGCAGGTAGCACGCGTGCGGACCGGATGCGGCGATTGTGTCGTAGCCGACGGAGTTGCCGTCGCTGCGCGCGCGCTGGTGGAAAACACCCTCGACGATGCGCTCTCCGCGCGGGTGGTCGATGATCGCGGGCAGGTTCGCGACGATGTCGTCGAAGCCCTTCGCCGTCACGTCGACGGCGAGCTGCAGCTGCGCGAGCTCGTACTCGTCTTTCACGAGGCGCAGTTCGGACACGAAGCGGGTGAGGTCGGCATCCTCGTCGAGCACGAGGTCGCCCTCACGCCGTTCCAGCCGCTCGATGTGGTCGGTCGCGACGCCGAGCTCAGCGGCGACGCCGCCGATCGCGGGGCGCGGTCCGATCCAGAACTCGCCGATCGAGGCGTCGGAGTAGAACTCGCTCGTCGTGCGGTCGGCGCGCTCACGGAAGTACAGCGTGACGTCGTGGCCGTCGGCGGTCGGCTCGAACACGAGCACGGCGCCGGGCTCGGCGTCGGATGCCCAGCCGGTCAGGTGAGAGAAGGCCGAGTGCGCGCGGAACGGGTAGTCGGTGTCGTTGCTGCGCTGCTTCAGCTCGCCCGCGGGGATCACGAGGCGGGCGCCGGGGAAGGCCGCCGAGACGGCGTCGCGCCGGGCCGCTGCGTAGCGGGACTGCTCGCGCTGCTCCGGGACGATGTCGGGCCGCTCGGCCCACCCCGTCGAGATCGTTTCGAGGAAGCCACGACCGAACGGCTGACGTCGGTTCGTGCTCGAGGTGGGGGGTTCGCTGGTCTCAGTCGTTGCGACGGACGCGGCGGAGGGGATGTCGCCTGCAGTGCTCATGCCCTCAAGTCTGGCATGTCCGCCGTGGCGCGGGGTGTCAGTCGGCCGGCTCGAGCTGCACGATGAGGGGGCGGTGGTCGCTGACCGATCCGTCGAGTGACGTCACAACGACGGACCCCGTCGCGCGCCAGTGCTGGGAGGCCATGATGTGATCGATCGGTGCCCCCGCGAGCGGCGGCAGCTCCGTCGTCCAGGTGCCCACTGACCCGTTCCCCGTCTGGAGCGCCGCGTCGCTGCATCGCCCCAGAGTGCCGCCGTCCATGCCGAGTCCTGTCATGTGGTCGACCGTGGCGTTGAAGTCGCCCGCCATGATGACATTCGACCCGGCGCACTGGTCGGCGAGCCATCGCAGGTCGTCGCGCCACGCCTGCATGTATGCGCGCCGCGGGGCGACGGCATGCGCGGCGACGATGATGGGACCGTCGCCGGTTGTCGGCATCGCGACGGCGCTCGGGACGGTCGAGGTGTTGCTCGACCCGTCGCGTGAGGACTCGATGACGGAGTAGTCGCCCAGCTCGGGCGAGATGAGGATCGTCGTGGATCCGGCATCCCATTCGGTAGAGGGGTTGGCAGCGTGATGCGCCCACATCGGACGCCCGAGCTCGCGCATCGCGACCGCGACCTGCTCGCCCGTCTCGATCGTCGTCTCGGGGAGTGTGACGACATCGGCCTCCATCGCGACGGCGAGCTGCGCGACGGCATCCGGCTGGGTCGCCGGCCCGGCGGTGTTCCACGTCATGACCCGCACGCTCGTCTCGGTCGCGGCGGGGAGCTCCGTGACTCCCAGGCCGCGCGAGAAGACCGTCACGCCGCCCGCGACAGCGGCGAGCCCCGAGATGATCGCGAGAGAGAGCGCGAAGGCGCGCAGGGGGCGCACGATCGCGAGCAGCAGGGCGATGAGGGCAGCTGCGACGAAGGCGAGGACCAGGATGCCGCGGAAGGAGATCACCTGCGCGACGGGAAAGTAGCGATCGACGCGGAAGAAGCCCGGCCAGGTGAGCACGGCCGCCGCGATCGCGCAGAGCACGGTCACCAGGACCCCCAGCAGGCGAAACACGGACGTGACTCTATGTCAGGGCGCTGAGAGATCCGCGCACCCGCGCCGAGAGTCGGCCCGACGGATGCCCTCACCCCGGCTACGCTCGGACAGGTGCAGGCGAAGCGGGGGTTCGAGGGTCCGAGTGACCTGCATATGCACTCGACCCACTCCGACGGCACCGAGGCACCCGCGCTCGTCATGCAGGCCGCGCACCGCCACGGTCTCCGTACGGCGGCGCTGACCGACCACGACACGACGGCCGGGTGGGCGGAGGCCGCCGAAGCGGCGACCTCGCTCGGCATGACGTTCATCCCCGGTATGGAGCTGTCGGCCCGCCACGAGTGGCGCAGCGTGCACATCCTGGCCTATCTCGTCGACCCGGATGCACCGGGGCTGCGGGCCATGACCCATCGCATCCGTTCGTCGCGGCTCGATCGCGCGCGGGTCATGGCCGAGCGCATCGGGCGCGACTACGACCTGCAGTGGGATGACATCGTCGCCCAGACGAGCGCCGGCGCGACGGTGGGGCGGCCGCACATCGCCGATGCGCTCGTCGCGCGGGGGCTCGTACGCGATCGCACCGAGGCGTTCGCGAGCATCCTGAGCCCGCGCGGGGCGTACTACGTCGATCTGTATGCGCCCGACCCGGTCAGGGCGGTCCGCCTCGTCGTCGAAGCCGGGGGAGTCCCGATCATCGCGCATCCCGCGGGCCGCGCCGGGGTCCTGCCGCGCGCGCTGCTGAATCGCATGCTCGACGCGGGCCTCGCGGGCTTCGAGCTCGGGCACCGGGAGAACGTCGAGCCCGGCATCCGGATGCTGCGCCGCCTCGTCGCGGACCGGGACCTCATCGTGACGGGTTCGAGCGACTACCACGGGCTCGGCAAGCCCAACCTGCCCGGCGAGAACACGACATCCGACGACATGGTGCAGCGTCTCATCGACCGCGCAACAGGAAGCGCCCCCGTCCACCCGTGAGGGGGACGAGGGCGCGCACCGGTCGGAGTCAGCTCAGCGCACGTGCTTTGAGCCGCTCGTATTCGTCTTGCGAGATCGTGCCGGCGTCGAGGAGCGACCGGGCTTTGGCGATCTCATCGGCCGGGCTGGTGCCTGCGACCTGCTTGATGTACTCGTCTTGCGCCGCCTGCATCTGACGCACCTGCGACTCGCTGCGCTGCGCCATCCCGCCACCGCGGGCGATGAGGTAGACCAGCGCCGTGATGATCGGGAAGAAGATGAGGAAGAAGATCCACACCGCCTTCCACCAGCCACTCAGCTTGTGGTCGCGGAAGAGGTCCGCAATGATCGCGAACAGCGCGAACAGGTAAGCGACGAAGATGAAGGCCCACAGGAACCACCAGATGAGGTCCCAGAACGAGCCCCAGAAACCCTGGTACTCGACTGTTTCGAAGAATCGCACGATCGTGCCTTTCTAGAAGCGAACGACGACCACCCTGTGCCGTCAGCGCTCACGATAGCGCTCCCGGAACCCTCGCGGATAACGATCCGAGATCAGATGCTCGCTGCGGGCGTCGGGCCCGATCGGGGGCCACGCCGACGGCGACGCCGCCGGGGCGCCGCGTTGCCGTCGTGGTGCTCACTGCCGCCGCCGTCGTGCGTTCCGGCGCCGTCGGCGTCGCGGCGCTCGCCTGCGGCCTCGGACGCACTCTGTGTCGCCGTCGCGTCGCCGCCCTCGACGAAGGTCGCGCCGATCTTCTCGGACGAGTCGCGGCGACGCCGGCGGCGCCGGCTCGTGCCGACATCGCCGGTTCCCGCTTCTGCTGCGGCCTCGGCGGCGCGGGCAGGGCGCTGCGTCTTGACGGACTGCGTCTTCGGGGCCGTCGTGATGCGGCCCTTCGTGCCCTCGGGGATGTCGAGGTCGGTGAACAGGTGCGGGCTTGACGAGTACGTCTCGACGGGCTCGGGCTGACCGAATTCGAGCGCCCGGTTGATGAGTGCCCACTTGTGCAGGTCATCCCAGTCGACGAATGTCACCGCGATGCCCGTCTTGCCCGCCCGGCCGGTGCGGCCCGCGCGGTGCAGATAGGTCTTCTCGTCGTCGGGGATCGTGTGGTTGATGACGTGGGTGACATCGTCGACGTCGATGCCACGGGCGGCGACGTCGGTCGCGATGAGCACGTCCTTCTTGCCCGCCTTGAAGGCGGCCATCGAACGCTCGCGGGCCTCCTGGCTCATGTCGCCGTGCACCGCGCCCGCGTTGAAGCCGCGGTCGTTGAGCTCGTCGACGAGCTTCTGCGCCGCGCGCTTGGTGCGCGTGAAGACGACGCTCTTGCCGCGACCCTCGGACTGCAGGATGCGCGCGATGATCTCGTCCTTGTCGAGCGAGTGCGCCCGGTAGACGAGGTGCTTGATGTTCGCCTGCGTCAGGCCCTCGTCGGGATCGGTCGCCCGGATGTGGATCGGGTTGGTCATGAAACGACGCGCGAGGGCGACGATCGGACCGGGCATCGTCGCCGAGAACAGCTGCGTGTGGCGGACGGCGGGGACCTTGGAGAAGATCTTCTCGATGTCGGGCAGGAAGCCGAGGTCGAGCATCTTGTCGGCCTCGTCGAGGACGACCTCGGTCGCGTTCGACAGGTCGAGCAGGCGCTGGTTGTTGAGGTCGATGAGCCGGCCTGGCGTGCCGACGACGATCTGGGCACCGGCCTTGAGCTGTTCGATCTGACCCTCGTACGCCTTGCCGCCGTAGATGGCGACGACGCTCGTCGAGCGGCCGGAGGTCAGCATGTCGATGTCTTCGTAGACCTGGACGCACAGTTCGCGGGTCGGCACGACGATGAGGGCTTGGACACCGTGCGCGGGGTCTTTGCCGAGACGCTGGACGACGGGGATGCCGAATCCGAACGTCTTGCCGGTTCCCGTCTTCGCCTGGCCGATGATGTCCTGACCGGGAAGACCCAGCGGAATCGTCTGCTCCTGGATGGGGAAGGCATCGACGATGCCCTTGGCTGCGAGGACATCGACGATGTCGGGGTCGACGCCGAGTTCGGCGAAAGTCGTCACGATAGGTGCCTGTCTGGCGGTGAGAAGCCGCCGGGAATGAACGGTCCACGCCCTTCACTCAGCCACAGGCGCGGGGTCCCGATCCGTCGCCGGGACGATTCCAGGATACCGACCGTGGGCTCGCGAGGACGGCAGCCGTAGTCTTAGGGCGTGGTGAAGTGGTTCTGGCAGCGCAAGAAACCCGCGATGAAAGCCCTCTCGCTCCGGGCGCGGGGCGACTTCGGCGGCGCGACGCGCGTCGACTTCGAAGAGCTCGCACCCGACATCGACACCTTCCTCGGCCAGGCGGCCTATCTGCAGCTCGGCTTCTTCGAGACGCTGAGCGAGCTGATCGCGCTGACACCCGAGCTGGCGCAGAAGGAATCCCTGTCGCGAGCGGCTGGTGCCGCCCTGACGAAGCATCAGGAGCTCGTCGCGGTCATCCGTGACAGAGGCGGTGACCCCACGGCGATCATGCTTCCGTTCCGCGAGCCGCTGGACGCGTTCCGTCGGGCCACGCACGGCGTCCGGCCCCAGGAGACGATGCTGTCCGTGCACATCACGGCCGGGATGCTCGACGACTTCTACCTCGCTCTGGCCTCGAGCTATGCCGAGACGGGGCGCATCGTGGCGCGCATCCTGCGGGCAGATGATGACCGGCAGGCGATCGTGGACATCCTCGGCGGCACGATCGCCAGCGACCCCGAATGGAAGTCGCTCTTGGCGATGTGGGGGCGCAGGCTCGTCGGCGACACACTGCTCATCGCCCGCGCCGCGTTGCGACCGGGCGGGTTGCGCCTCGCGGACGAGCAGAAGGTCGAACCCGTGTTCACCGAGCTGATGGGCGCCCACTCGCGCCGCATGGACGCGCTGGGACTCGCCGCCTAGTGGGCGTCAGCCGATCTTGAGGCGAGTGCGCGTGCGTTCGTCGTGCGCGATGCGCGTGCGAGCGAGGAGCACGAGCACGGGCCACACGACGATGAGGGGGGCGACGATCGCCGAGAGCCACGGCCACGGCGAGTCGATGCCGATTCCGGACCACGTGAGGATCGTCCAGGCGAGGCCGGCCGCCGCAGCGCCCAGAATCGGTGCCACGACGACGCCCCGCGTGGGGCGGTCGCGGACGAGGAAGTGCAGGGCGGTGCCGACGACGGCGCCGATGATGAGTGCGAGCAGGATCTGCATGGCCGTCAGCCGACGAATCCGACGCGGCGGGACTCTTCGGTCCCGATCTCGATGTAGGCCATCCCCGCCGTGGGGACGATGTACGAGTTGCCCTTGACGTCGACGAAGGAGACGTGGGTCGCGGCTGCGTCCAGCGCAGCGGAGACGGACTTCTTGACCTCGGCGGCGGGCTCGTTCGTCTCGAACGTGAGCTCGCGTCCCGTGTTGGCGATGCCGATGCGGATCTCCACGTGATGACCTCCTGCGTGCCGGGGCCGGTCCCCGGGGGCATGGCAACTCTACGACAACACGCCGACTCTGCTCGTTCTCTGATCTTCCTCGTGCCGACGCTCTCGGCGAACGAACGATGTCCGAGGTGCGCGCTAGCGTCGTGGTCATGGTTTCAGGGCAGGATGCCGCGACGCCCGACCCGTCGCAGCGCACGGTCGTCGACCTCGCGCACGACGCGTCGGCGATCGTCGCCGGCGCACCGGGCAGCGGAAAGACGGCGACGCTCATCGCCCGCGTCGGTGCGCTCGTGGCGCGCGGCGTCGATCCGGACGCGATCGTCGTGCTCACCCCGTCCCGCCAGACGGCGACCGCCCTGCGCGACCGACTGGCCCTCGCGGTGGGCCGCGCGACGTCGGGGCCCCTGGCCCGATCGGTGGCGTCGTTCGCGTTCCAGATCGTGCGCGCGGCGTCGGTCACCGCGGGCGCCGAGCCGCCGCAGCTGCTCACGGGAGGCGACGAGGACCAGATCATCCATGACCTGCTCGAGGGTGACGCCGAAGACGAGGCCGCCGGCCACGCGCGGTGGCCGGCGTGGCTCGATGCGGGCATCCGATCCACGCCGGGCTTTCGCACCGAGGTCCGCACCTTCCTCGCCGAGTGCACGACGCTCGGGATCGATGCGTCCCGCCTGCAGGCGCTCGCCGAACGCGACGGCATCGAGGCCTGGGGGGCGCTCGCATCGTTCTTCCGCGAATACCTCGACGTGCGCGCTGACATGCGCGGCGCGCACCGTGACGCGGCCGGCCTCGTGCGCGAAGCGGTCGCGCTGTTGCGTGCGGGATCGCCGGGTCTCGAAGCGGTCGACGGCGTCCGTGCCGTGCTCGTCGACGACGCGCAAGAGCTCACCCTCGGCGGTGTCGAGCTCGTCGAGGCTCTGCGCGCGCGGGATGTCGCCGTCCTCGCGTTCGGAGACCCCGACGTCGGTTCGGGGTCCTTCCGCGGCGCGACCCCCGAGAACTTCGCCCGGCTCGCGGCGAGCCTGGGCGACCTGCACGTGCTCGAGACGTGCCACCGCGGGTCGGCGTGGCAGGCCGAGACCGTGCGGCGGGTGACGGAGCGCATCGGCGCGGTCGGCGTCGTGGCCCATCGCGGCGTACCCCGTCCGGCCGAACCCGACGACTCGGTGCGCGCTCTGACGGTGCGCTCAGCGGCCGAAGAATGCGACGCGATCGCTCGGCTGCTGCGGGAACGGCACGTCCACGACGGCATCGCGTGGAGCCGCTGCGCCGTGATCGCCCATGACACGCGCCAGGTGACGGCGCTCGAGGCCGAGTTGGCAGCGCGCGACGTGCCCGCGCGGTCGGCCGGCCCCGGCCGCGCGCTGGGCGTGCACCGCGCCGTGCGTGACCTGCTGCGCCTGACCGAGATCGCGATGGACGGTCAATGGAGCTATGACGACGTCGCGGCGGTGCTGACGGGCGCCTACGGGCGCCTCGATGCGATTCAGCTGCGCCGCCTCGTTGCGACGCTGCGCCACAGCGAACTCGCGACGGGTGGTGAGCGTCCGGGGCGCGAACTGCTGCTGTCGGCCATGTCCCAGCCGATCGAGTTCGACCTGATCGACACGCGCGAAGCGCGACGGGGCGCGGTGGTGGCCCGCACCCTGGCCGAACTGCGCGCCGAATTCGACCGCGGGGCGACAGCGCATGAGCTGCTGTGGACGGCATGGGAGCGCAGCGGCCTCGAACGCGCCTGGAGCGAACTCGCGCGGGGGAGCGGTCCTCTCGCCGAACAGGCGAATCGCGATCTCGACGCCGTCGTGGCGCTCTTCCAGGCCGCGAAGCGCTTCGTCGAGCGATCCCTCGACGCGGATCCGCGCGTCTTCGTGCGCGGGATCCTCGACACCGACGTCGCGCAAGACCGGCTCGACGCGCCGAGCATCGACGACAGCGTCCGCATCCTCACCCCAGCGGGTTCGCTCGGGCTCGAGTTCGACACGGTCGTCGTGGCCGGTGTGCAAGAGAACGTGTGGCCCAACACCCGGCTTCGGGGCAGTCTGCTCGAAACCTGGCGCCTGCCTGATGCCGCTCGGCGGGCACCGACCGAGGCAGCCGGCACGGTCGACCGGCGACGCGCCGCGATGCACGACGAGCTGCGTCTCCTCGCCCGTGCGCTGTCCCGCGCGACGGCGCGGGTCGTCGTGACGGCGGTCGATGACGACGACACCGGACCGAGCCCGTTCTTCGAGCTGCTGCCCCCGGCCGAACAGCACACGGTCGAGCACCCGCTGTCGCTGCGGGGCCTTGTCGCGAGGTACCGCCGCACCCTCACGACGATGCCGGCCTCACCGGCATCCGCGCATGCGGCACGCCAGCTGGCGCTGCTCGCCGACGAAGTCGTCGCCGGCGCGCATCCGCGGGAGTGGTACGGCGTGATGCCGGTCACCTCGGACGGGCCGCTGCGCGACCTCGCGCGCGAGGACATCCGTGTGTCGCCGTCGCGTCTGCACGCGCTCGAGGAATGCGAGCTGAACTGGGTCATCGCCGACCTCGGAGGAGACCCGGGCGGCACGACGGCCGGTGTCGGCACGATCATCCACGCTGCGCTCGAGCACGCCGAGTCGAGCGACGAAGCCGCTCTGTGGCAGCAGGTCGAGGCGCGATGGGGCGAGTTGTCCTTCGAAGCGGAGTGGCGCGCGCGGGCTGAGCGGGACCGCGCCCGCGAGCTCGTGCGTCGGCTGCACCTCTATCTGCGCCGTTTCGAAGACGCCGGCGGCGCCCTCATCAGCGCCGAACCCCACTTCGAGGTGCCGATCGCGATCGACGGCTCCGAGGGTGAGCATCGCGTCATCCTGTCGGGGTACATCGACCGGGTCGAGCAGACCCCCGACGGGGCGGTCGTCATCGTCGACCTCAAGACGGGCAAGAACGAGCCGCAGACCGACGCAAAGGTCGTCGACAATCCGCAGCTGGCGGCATATCAGCTCGCGTTCGAAGGGGGAGCGATCCCGGCCGCCTCGGGGCTTCCCGCCGGCGGTGCGCAGCTGCTCGTGCTCAAACCCACCTCGACGAAGGCCGACTACGTCACGCCGCGTCAACCGCCGTTCGATGACGAGCGCCGCGAGGCGTTCTTCGAGCGCGTCCGGTCCGCCGTCACGACGATGCGCGGCACGACGTTCGCTGCGCCCTTCGAAGAGCACTGCCGCGACGAACACACGTATGGGCTCTGCCGCATCCACACGATCGGCGCGGTGAGCGCGTCATGACGACCCCTGTCGCGCCCGTGCTGTCGGCACGGGTCATCGCGGCCGCGCTCGGGCAGTTCCCGCCGACCGACGAGCAGGCCGCTGTCATCGAGGCGCCTCTGGCCCCCGCGCTGGTCGTCGCGGGCGCCGGGAGCGGCAAGACCGAGACGATGGCCGGTCGTGTCGTCTGGCTCGTCGCGAACGGGCTGGTCCGCCGTGACGAGGTGCTGGGGCTCACCTTCACGCGCAAGGCCGCCGGCGAGCTGTCCGAGCGCATCCAGCGCCGTCTGGCGCGGCTGGGCGAGTTCGAACGGCGAGGGCTCCTTCCGTTGCTTCCCGCGCTGCATGACGAGGGGCGGCTCGGCGTCTTCGCGCAGCTCGAACGCGAGACTCCCGACGGGCAGCGTCGGACGCTGCTGCGCCTGGCGGCGCTGGACACCCTCGCGTCGACGACGTCTGCCGTGCCGCAGACGACCGCTGACGACACGCTGCTGGACCGGCCGACCGTCGCGACGTACAACAGCTTCGCCGACCAGATCGTGCGCGAGAACGCCCTGCGCATCGGGCGGGACTCCGAAGCCGCCGTGCTGTCTGAGTCGGCTGCCTGGCTGCTCATGCGCCGCGTCGTCTTCGCCTCCGACGATCCGCGTCTGGAGACCCGCACCGAGGCCGTGCGCTCGATCATCGACGCCGCGCTGCGGATCGCACGCGACGGCGTTGACAACCTCGTCGACTTCGACGACCTCGCCGACTTTCCCGAGCGGTTCGCCACGGTCCTGCAGCTGCCCTCGACACGCAAAGGCACGGTCGTCTATGCCGACATCGCGCAGGCCGTCGACAAGGTCGGCGCGCTCTCCCTGCTGACCGAGCTCGCGCGCGACTACGCCGCCGAGAAGCGACGCCTGGGCGTCATCGACTTCTCGGATCAGGTGGCGGGGGCGCTCGAAGCCGTACGTGCGCATCCTGTTGTGGCACAGGATCTGCGCGCTCGGTTCCGCGTCGTTCTGCTCGACGAGTATCAAGACACCTCTGTCGTGCAGACCGATCTGCTGTCGGGCATCTTCGGCGAGACAGCCGTCATGGCAGTGGGCGATCCCCACCAGGCGATCTACGGATGGCGCGGCGCGAGCGCCGGCAACCTCGGCGGGTTCGCCCGGGCATTCGCGCAGGGGGACTGCGCGCGCTTCTCTCTCGCGACGAGCTGGCGCAACAGCACCTCGGTGCTGACGGCAGCCAACGCCGTGCTCGCTCCGCTCGCCGCGACGGCGCCCGTGCCCGTCGACGAGCTGCGCCCGCGGCCCGCGGCCCCGCCGGGACTCGTCGAGCTCTCCTTCGAGACCGACGTCGACGCCGAGGCCGACCGCGTCGCGGCATGGTTCGAGCGCATACGCTCCGAGCGCGCGTCGCGCGGCGACGCGACGACGGGGGCGATCCTGTTCCGTAGCAAGAAGCACATGGTCCGCTTCGGTGACGCGCTCGGGCGACGGGGCATCCCGCATCGCATCCTGGGGCTCGGCGGGCTGCTCTCGACGCCCGAGGTCGTCGACGTCGTGAGCGCCCTGCGGGTCCTGAGCGACCCCGGGGCCGGCTCGTCGCTCATCCGGCTGCTCGCCGGCCCGCGATGGGGGATCGGGCTGCCCGATCTGCGCGAACTCGCCGCACTGGCGCGGCGGATCGCCCGTCACGACGCCGCCCTGCAGCCGCTCGCCCCCGAGGTGATCGCCGCGATCCGCGGCAGCGCGGCCGACGATGACGGGTCGCTCGTCGACGCGCTCGACTTCGTGCTGCGGCACAAGCCCGACCACGGCTGGCTCGCCGGGTTCACCGCCGAAGGGCGCGAGCGTCTGCGTGAGGCGGCGGCGGTGTTCGCGGGGCTGAGGCAGGCGACCGGGATGCCGATCCCCGAGCTGATCCGCCTGGTCGAGCGCGAACTCCGACTCGACGTCGAACTCGCGGCGAACGAGGCGCGAGGGCCCGCTCGCGTCGCCGCCGCGCAGCTGCGTGCCTTCGTCGACGAAGTGCACGCCTTCCTCGCCGCCGACGAGACCGGATCGCTGTCCAGCCTGCTGGCGTGGCTTGACCACGCCGAGCAGCTCGACGAGTTCGCTCCGCGCACCGAGCCGCCCGAAGACGACGTCGTGCAGCTGCTCACGATCCATGGCTCCAAGGGGCTCGAGTGGGATGCCGTCGCCGTCGTTCGCCTCGTGGCCGACGAGCTGCCCGGTACGTCGCGCGACGCGAAGGGCTGGCTGCGGTTCGGCGTGCTTCCCTTCGCGTTCCGAGGTGACGCGCCGTGGCTTCCCGTGCTGCCCTGGAGCAGCTGTGAGACGCAGCAGCAGCTCAAACAGGCGTACGACGACTTCGTCGCGGCCAACAAGGCACGCCACGTCGAAGAGGAGCGCCGGCTCGCGTACGTCGCCGTGACCCGGGCCCGCGAGCGCCTGCTGCTCACGGGGGCGAGCTGGTCAGGCACGAAGAAGCCGCGCGCGTGCAGCCCGTTCTACCTCGAGATCGCCGAGGCGCTCGGTGTCGAGCCACCCGGTGACGAGGCCGGTGACAACCCCTACGCGGGCGAGCGGCGACTGCTGCAGTGGCCCATCGACCCGCTCGGGTCGCGGCGGCAGGTCATCGAGCGCGCCGCCGCAGAGGCTCGCAACGCCCTCGACGCGCCGCGGGCGCGTCCCGACGACGACGTCGCGCTGCTGCTTGCCGAGCGCGAGGCTCGGCGCGGGGCGCCGGCACCCGTCGCGCCCGTGCGCATCGCGGCATCCCGCTACAAGGACTTCGTCGCCGACTACGACGGCACGCTCGCCCGGCTCGCTCGCCCGATGCCCGAGCGTCCGTTCCGCCAGACACGCCTGGGCACGCTGTTCCATGCGTGGGTCGAGCAGCGCTCGGGGCACGTCGGTCTCAGCGGTTCGATCGACGACGCACTGTGGGAGACCGACGACGAAGTGCCCGACACCCAGGCGTCGGCCGAAGACGCTGAGGCCCTCGCGGTGCTGCGCGAGCGGTTCCTCCGGTCGGAGTGGGCGACGCTTCAGCCGCTCGAGGTCGAGACCGAGATCGACTTCACCGAGACCGACCTCGACGGGCGCCCGCACGTCATCATCTGCAAGCTCGACGCCGTGTACCGCCGCGATGATCGGATCGAGATCGTCGACTGGAAGACGGGCGCATCACCGCGCACGGCCGCCGAACGACGCGAGCGGATGCTGCAGCTCGAGCTGTACCGCCGGGCCTACCACGCGAAGCACGCGGTGCCGCTCGAAGACATCGACGTCGTGCTTTACTACGTGTCCGACGGCGTCATCCTGCGCGCGTGAGCGCCGTCAGTCCCTGAGCCAACGGCGCAGCGCCGCGTCGGATGCGCGCTCGGCATCGGCGACTGCGTCGCCGTCGTCTGCCGAGCGCGTCGGCTGTTCGGGCGACGGCAGGTCGACCGACGACACGTCGACCGGTCCCGTCGAGACGTCGTCGTGGGTCCACAGTGCGGCGGGCGCCGGCTCGGCGGCATCCGTCTCGGGGTCGGCCGCAGCACGCGCTTCGTCTTCGTCGGCGATCCACTGCGACAGCTGCTCGGGGTCGTATGCATCGGTCTGCATCGACGTGTCGACCGGCGCCGCCGATGACGCCGGGACCCGGTCGAGCAGGGCGATCGCTTCGTCGACGCCGAGGTGACCGTCGCTCACGAGGTCTTCGTCGCCGACGTTCGCGGCGAGCGACTCGAGGAGGGCGGAGGCGTCGTCCACGATGTCGGGTCGCTCGGACTCGTGACCATGGATGAGCCACTTCGCGAACTCCAGCTCGGCGTACAGTCGCGCCCGCTCCCGCGCCCGCCCGTCGGGGGCACGCTCACTGCGCGCCGTATACGCGGCATAGACGTCGTCTGCGGCAGCGGGGGCCGAGGCGAGCCATTGCAGATCGACCGCGGGGTCGCCCACGGCCAGGCCGTGCCACTCGAGCAGGCCCGTCACGCGGGGTGCGTCGTCGATGTCCTCGAAGAGGAACGCCGTCGAACCGATGCCGCCGAGCACGACGGCCGATTCGAAGTGCCACAGATCGCCGGCGGTGAGTGCCCGACGCCACCGGGCCGCGAGCGCGGGGGGCAGCGCTTCTGTGGCGACCGCACGATCGACCAGGCGCGAGACGTCTTCGCGGATCTGAGAGGGAGTCTGGACGGGAAGCCCCTCGGTGCGAACGACCGAGGTGGGCAGCGAGTGGAGGGCCGCGAGTGCCTCGCCGAGCGAGGTCGCGGCTCCCGGCCCCGGGGGCAGGTGCGCCGGATCGACGCGATACCCGCTCAGATGGTCGACGACGACGACGCGTTCGCCGCCGAGGGTCGTCTCGCCGAGCAGTTCGGGCGCGCGGAACGGCAACAGGCTGCGGACACCGGGCGTGAGTGCGCGCAGCGCCCGGGCTTCGGCGGCGATCTCGAGGGCGGCGGCGGAGTCGTTCGGAACACGCACGACGACGCGACGGCCGTCGTCGAGATCCGCGATGGCCGTGTCGTATCGGCCGCTCGCACCCTCGGTCAGCGTGCCCGCTCCGACGACGCCGACCCGGGGAAGAGCCGACGTTATGGACGCGGCTAGAGTGAAGGGAGAGCGTGCCATGTGCCCAGGTTAGGCGGGGCGCGCCGGGCGGTCTTCGCGCCACGCCCGCACACCGTGACCCCGGTGTCCGAGTCGGCTGCGGACCGCGATGAGATGTGAGAGGGCCTGCATGACGACGCGCGATCCCCTCGGCGGATCCTTCGACCGCTCGGCCCACGAGCGCGGTGTTGCCGACCTGATCGACGACGCGCGCGCCGACCCCGCGACGCGGGTCCTCGTCGTTGCGGGCGACTCCGCTCCGCTGGCGGCTCCGGATCGCTTGCACTGGGTCGCCGCGGATGCCGCACCGGCCGGCACGGTGTGGGGCTTCCTCGGTCGCGGCGCCGACGGTGCCGCTCTGCTCGTCGCGACGGTCGAGGCGGCGGAGAGCGAACCGTTCGACGCGCCGCACGGCTGGGCGGGGCTGCGCACTGCAGGAGGCGCGATCACCGAGCCCGATGCCGAGGCGTTCGTCGCTGCGGTGAGTCTCGGCCGTTGGCTCATCGACGCACCGCACTGCCCCGCGTGCGGTGCGCGGTGCGACATCGAGAACGCCGGATGGTCACGCCACTGCCCCGACTGCCGGCGCGAGCACTTTCCGCGCACCGATCCGGCCGTCATCGTCGCGATCACGAGCGCGGCCGATCCCGACCGTCTGCTGCTCGGCTCGAACGCGCTGTGGGGCGCCGACCGCTTCTCGTGCTTCGCCGGGTTCGCCGAAGCAGGGGAGTCCCTCGAAGCCGCCGTGCACCGCGAAGTGCGGGAGGAGTCCGGTGTCGACGTCATCGACGTGCGCTATCGCGGCTCGCAAGCGTGGCCGTATCCGCGCTCGCTCATGCTCGGCTTCTTCGCCACCGCCGTCAATGACGACGCCGCTCTCGCCGACGGCGACGAGATCGCCGCCGTCCGGTGGTTCACGCGTGCCGAGATCGGCGACGCGCTCTCGGGGCGCAGCGAGATCCTGTTGCCCGGCCGCGCCTCGATCGCCCACCGGCTGATCAGCGGCTGGCACGGAGATTCGGCATGAGCGACCGCGCGCTCGAGGGACTCGACGAGCGGCAGCGCGAAGCCGTCACGGCGTTGCGGGGTCCCGTGGCCGTGCTCGCCGGCGCCGGGACGGGCAAGACCCGCGTCATCACACACCGCATCGCGCACGGCGTCGATGTGGGAGCGTACTCACCGGGCCGCGTCATGGCCGTGACCTTCACCGCCAAGGCAGCGGGCGAGATGCGCGGACGACTGCGCGCCCTGGGCGTCGAGGGTGTCTCGGCGCGCACCTTCCACGCCGCGGCGCTCGCCCAGCTGAATTTCTTCTGGCCGTCGCTCGCGGGCGACAGCATGCCGCGCATCGTCGACAACAAGGTGCGCCTGCTCGCCCACGCCGCGGACGGGATCGGGCTCGATCTGGACACCGCGACGCTGCGAGACGTGGCGTCCGAGATCGAGTGGCGCAAAGTCACGATGCGCTCGGCGCACGAATACGCCGCAGCGCGTCCGGGGGGCATCGGCCGGCTGAGTGTCGACCGTGTCCTCGACCTGCAACGGGCGTACGAGCGGCTCAAGGACGAGCGCCGTCAGATCGACTTCGAAGACGTCCTGCTCTCGTGCGCGGGCATGCTCGAAGCCGAGCCGCATGTCGCTCGCGCCGTGCACGAGCAGTACCGGCACTTCACGGTCGATGAGTTCCAGGACGTCTCGCCTCTGCAGCACCGCCTTCTCGAACTGTGGCTGGGTGAGCGCAAGGACCTCTGTGTCGTCGGTGACGCGAGCCAGACGATCTACTCCTTCACGGGCGCCGACGCGCGCTACCTGCTCGAGTTCGGGAGCCGGCATGCCGACGCCACGGTCGTGCGGCTCGAGACGAACTACCGATCGGATGCCGCGATCCTCGGTGTCGCCAACGCGCTCATGCGCGGCCGCCCCGGCGCCCTGCACCTCACCGCCGCGGAGCGCGGAGCACCCGCGGGGCCGATGCCGACGGTCACGGAGTACCCCGACGATGTCGCCGAGGCCCGCGGCGTCGCCGCGCGCATCCGCGCGCAGCTGGACGCCGGCATCGACCCCCGTGGGATCGCCGTGCTCTACCGCGCACACGCGCAGTCGGCCGAGATCAGCCGCGCGCTGGTGGATGCCGGGATCGCCGCATCCGTGCTCGGTGGCCGGCGCTTCTTCGACCTGCCCGAAGTGCGTCAGGCGATCATGGAGCTGCGTGCCGCGACGGTCGCGCCGATCGCGACGGGCTTCGTCGACACGGTGCGCGACATCCTGCGTTCGCGCGGGCTCACTGACGATCCACCGCAGGCCGGGGGCGCCCTGCGCGACGCGTGGGAAGCGCGCGCCGCGGTGCTGCGGCTGGCGGAGGAAGCGCCCGCGACGACGACGCTGCGCGAGTTCACCGACGAGCTGATGGCTCGAGCGCGCACGCACGATGAGCCGGCGATGCGCACCATCACTCTTGCGACGCTGCACGCGGCGAAGGGACTCGAGTGGGACCACGTGCACCTCGTCGGTTTCGCGGAGGGTCAGCTGCCGATCAGCTATGCATCGACCTTCGAGCAGGTCGACGAGGAGCGACGGCTCGCGTACGTCGGCATCACGCGGGCCGCGCGTACGCTCGCTCTGTCATGGGCACGGGGCCAGCGGAACCGCCAGCCCTCGCGGTTCCTGCGAGAGATCGGCAGCGGCACGCTGCGTGCGGCCGATGCATCCGCACCTCGCGGTGCGCGTGGTCGCGGTGCAGCACCAACGAGGCCGCAGACGAACGCCCCCGACGACCGGCGTCTTCGCGGATGAGATGCAGCACCGCGATGCCCGCTTCGAGGGCCAGACTCGCGGGGATCGCCGCCGACCGACGGTGAGCGAGCTGCGCCGCGACGGCCGGCCACGCGGCATCCGCATCGCGCCGGTGCTCGGCCAGGCACGTCGTGCACGGCGTGCGCCCCGGTGACACGAACGGCCCCACTTCGGCGGTGTGCCCCGTGAAGAGGATCGGGATGTGCGGCACATCGGCGGACATGAAGCCCGCGACCAGACGCGGTTCGATGGCGTGATATGCGATCACGACGGCGAGGTCGGCGAGCCCGTCCGCGGGGTCGTCGATGAGCTGCACCCCCGCCGCAGCGAGGCCCGTCGACACGGACGACACGACGTCGTCACTGACCGCCCCTGCTGCCGTGACCAGGGCGCGCACGTGCAGGAGCGGCGTGTCGTCGAGCAGGACGGGGCGCAGCCGCGCGAGCAGCGCGTCGGCTCCGCCCTTGGGGGCACCGAGGGAGAGCGCGACGGGGTCGACCGCTGAATCGGGGACGCCGATCTCGAGCTCGCGCACGAGTCGCTCCTGCCAGGGCGTGGGGTCGTGCAGGACGACGACCGCGTCGGCGCCGAACTGCAGGCTCGACGGCGTGCGCCAGACGACGGGATGTGCGGGGTCGAGGCGGAACATGACGAGATCATGCCCCGCGGTCGCGTCTCCGCGGCGGCCATCCACAGGCCAATGGCCTGGGGAGGAGCCGATCGTGTCAGACGGGTCGGCTGTCCTCGGGGGTGCCGTCGCCGTCGTCATCGGGCTCTTCGCCCGCGAGCAGCCGCTCGAGCGCGTCGTCCATCTCGTCGCGCACCGGCTCTTCGCCTCGTGCGCGTGCCTCGAGCCGGGCGACCAGGCCGGCGGGATCGTCGATGTCCTCGGCGGTCGGCATGAGGTCGGGGTAGTCCCACAGCGCGTCTCGCTCGGCGACACCGACGGCGTCGGTCACGGCGCGCCACATCGCGGCGGCCTCCCGCATGCGGCGCGGGCGCAGTTCGAGCCCGACGAGCGATCCGAGCGCCCGCTCGGCGGGACCGCCGACGGCACGGCGACGCCGCACGACCTCTGAGATGCGGTCGACCGACGGCAGGCGCGCGAGCGCCTGCTCGGTCACGACATCGACCCAGCCCTCGACCGTGGCGAGCAGGTTCTCGAGGCGCGTGAGGGCGGCAGTCTGGGCTTCGGAGCGCTGGGGGAGCAGCGCTCCACTCTCGATCGCCTGACGCAGCTCGTCGGGCTGAGAGGGATCGAAGCGCGCCGCGAGGTCTTCGAGCGCGTCGGTGTCGACGTGCACTCCGCGGGCGAATTCGGTCACCTGCGAGATGACGTGCAGGCGCAGCCAGCGCGCGTGGCGGAACAGTCGCGCGTGGGCGAGTTCGCGCGTCGCGACGAACAGAGCGAGCTGGTCGTGGGGGATCTCGAGGTCTCGACCGAAGTCGGCGAAGTTCTGCGGCAGGATCGCGGCTTCTCCGTCGGGCATGAGCGGGATGCCGACGTCGCCGCCGGAGACGACCTCTTTCGACAGGTTGCCGACGACCTGGCCCAGCTGCGCCGCGAAGAGCGAGCCGCCGACCATGCGCATGAGTCTGCCCGCGCCCTCGATCATGCCCTGCATGTCATCGGGCGCCTGCTCGCTGAGCGCGGACGTCATCGCGTCGGCCATGCTGGTCGCGACGGGCGCGGCGAGCTCCTGCCAGACCGGCATCGTCGCTTCGACCCATGCGCCGCGCGTGATGGCGCGGGGTGCAACGGCCAGATCCGAGATCGTCGTCGCCTCGCTCAGCCACAGCGTCGCGAGCGCGAACGCCTGGTCGAGGTCTGTGCGTTCGCCGGTCGTCACGCCGAGACCGTCCTGATTGGCGATGTGCAGCGCCTGGCGGCGGGCGGTGTCCCACGAGATGTCCTCGCCGCCGCCTCCGAACACACCCTGCAGGTGGCCCATGACCTTCTGCATCATGGCGGGATCGATCTGCATCCCGGTCAGCTCGGACAGCTTCTCCGCGCTGAAATCGGGGCTTCCGCCTCCGAACAGCTGACGCATCAGCTCCTGCAGGTCGTCTTCGGGATTGCGGTCGTCATCAGACACTTCAGGCGCCTTTCAGCCGGTTCATGACGTCAGGATCTACGCTAGTCGCAGCATCCCCTCGCACCCCCCGGCACCACGCTAAACGCCTTACGCCGGTCGCGAACGACCAGGCACAGGAAGGTTCCGCCGTGGCGCTCTTCGATGAGAACGTCTCGATCCGTCCACGCCGGCGTCGGCTGACCGGCGGCATGGTCGCGGGTCTGTGGGCGCTCGCCCTGGCGATGGTCGTGCTGCTCGTGCTCACCTTCCTGCCGACGTCGTACGTCGTGCAGCGACCGGGCCCCGTCTACAACACCCTCGGTACGGCGCAGACCTCCGACGGCGAGGACGTGCCGCTCATCTCGGTCGAGGGTGCGCAGACCTACGAGACCTCGGGCGCCCTGGACCTGCTCACGGTGCAGGTCGTCGGCAACCGCGAACGGACTCCGTCGTGGTTCGAGCTGGCGCTCGCCTGGTTCGACCAGACCCGCGCCGTCCTGCCGATCGACGCGGTCTTCCCCGAGGGGCAGACGAGCGAGGAGCGCACCGAGGAGAGCACGGCCCTCATGGTCGACTCGCAGCAGGAGGCGACCGCGGCGGCCCTCATCGAGCTCGGCGAGGACGTCGGCCGGACACTGATCGTGCACGCTGTCGCCCCCGATTCCGCCGCCGACGGCGTGCTCGAAGAGGGCGACGTCATCCTCACCGCCGACGGCGAGACGGTCGCGGATGCCACGGCGCTGCGCACCCTCGTCGAGGCGGGCGACGGCGCGACGATATCGCTCGAGATCGAACGCGATGGAACGCCGCAGACGCTCCAGCTCACTCCGCGCGAGACCGAGACCGCCGATGGTGCCGCGTGGCGCATCGGGGTCACCCTCACCAACGAGTACGACTTCCCCTTCGATGTGACGATCCAGATCGACAACGTCGGCGGCCCGAGCGCGGGCATGATGTTCGCGCTGGGAATCATGGACGTCCTGACCCCGGGCGAGCTGACCGGCGGCGAGAGCTTCGCCGGAACCGGCACGATCTCCGCCGAAGGCGCCGTCGGTCCGATCGGCGGCATCCGCCAGAAGATGTGGGGGGCCCTCGACGCCGGTGCCGACTGGTTCCTCGCGCCGCAGGCCAATTGCGATGACGTGGTTGGCTACGTGCCCGATGGGCTGCGGGTCTTCGCCGTCGAAACGCTCGACGACGCGCTGGATGTTCTCGAGACGGTCCGCGAGGACGGCGATCTCGACGCTCTGCCGACCTGCACGAGCGGCTGAGCGCGGTCTCGTTCGGCTGACTCGGCCGAACCCCGGAATCCTGCCGCGTAGGATGGCTGTGTGACCACGACCTCAGCGCCGACCCAGGCCACGCCCCCCCATTCCCGCAGAATCCTCGCGATATCGCTGGCGATCATCGCCGCCCTCGTGGTGGCGTTCTTCATCTTCGCGAGCCTCTATTCCGAGTGGCTATGGTACGAGCAACTCGGATTCAACGGTGTCCTCCTGACGGAGTGGACCGCGCGCGTCATCATGTTCGTCGTCGGATTCCTCGGCATGGCGCTCCCCGTGTGGGGAGCCATCCAGCTCGCCTATCGCCTGCGACCCGTGTATGCGCGGCTCAGCTCGCAGCTGGACCGCTACCAGGAAGTCGTCGAGCCGCTGCGTCGCCTCGCGATGTGGGGCATCCCGGTGTTCTTCGGCTTCTTCGCCGGCTTCTCGGCGTCGGCGCAGTGGCAGACCACGTGGATGTGGATCAACGGCGTCGCCACGAACGACAAGGACCCTCAGTTCGGTCTGGACTCGGGCTTCTACATGTTCGCGCTGCCGTTCTACGCCGCCGTCGTCGGCTTCGTCTCGGCCACTGTGCTCATCTGCCTGCTCGTCACGGCCCTCGTGTCCTACCTGTACGGCTCGGTGCGCATCGGCCAGAAGGAGCTGCGCATCTCGAAGTCGGCGCGCATCCAGCTCGCCGTTCTGGCCGGTCTCTACCTGCTCGTGCAGGGTGTGAGCCTGTGGATCGACCGATATATGACGCTCGTGCAGCCCGGCGCAGACGGGCGGATCACCGGTCCCGGATACACCGAGGTCAACGCCGTCATCCAGGGGCAGATGATCCTCGCGATCGCCGCCGTCATCGTCGCGATCCTGTTCTTCGTCACGGCCGTCATCGGCCGCTGGCGCTTCCCCCTCATCGGCACGGCGCTGCTGGTGATCGTGGCTCTCGTCCTGGGCGTCGGCTACCCGTGGGTCGTCACGACCTTCCAGGTGCAGCCCAACCAGGCCGCGTACGAGCGTGAGTTCTACCAGCGCAACCTCGATGGCACGAAGGCCGCGTACGGGATCGACGGACTCGAGAAGACCGAGTTCACAGCCGAGACCACGGCGGATGCAGGCCAGCTGCGCGCCGACGCCGCCACGACGACGCAGATCCGCATCATGGACCCCGCGATCATCGGCCCGACGGTGCGCCAGCTCGAGCAGTACCGCCCGTACTACCAGTTCCAGAACCCCCTCGACGTCGACCGCTACGAGATCGACGGCGAGATGCAGGACACGATCGTCGCGGTCCGGGAGCTCAACGTCGACCAGCTCGGCGCGGGATCGTCGTGGGTCAACGAGACGCTCGTGTACACGCACGGCTACGGCATGATCGCCGCGGCCGGCAACGAGCGCACGGCCGACGGCAACCCCGTCTTCCTCGAGCGCGGCATCCCGGCCTCGGGCTTCCTCTCGGAGATCCCCGACTTCCAGCCGCGCGTGTACTTCGGCGAATCCTCGCCGACGTACTCGATCGTGGGCGCCCCCGAGGGCACCGACCCGATCGAGCTCGACTACCCGTCGGGCAGTGACGGCAACGCCGGACCGCGCACGACGTTCGACGGCGACGGCGGCCCCTCGGTCGGCAACGTCTTCAACCGCCTCATCTACGCGCTGAAGTTCCAGTCCGAGCAGATCCTCTTCGCCGACGGCGTGAACGCCGAGTCGCAGATCCTCTACGACCGCCACCCGCTCGCGCGCGTCTCGAAGGTCGCTCCGTATCTCGAACTCGACCGCGACCCTTACCCCACGGTCGTGGACGGACGGATCAAGTGGGTCGTCGACGGCTACACGCTGAGTTCGAACTACCCGTACTCGACGACCGTGTCGCTGTCTGAGGCGATCGCCGACTCGAACAACACGCAGCCGCGTTTCGCGCTCGATGACATCAACTACATCCGCAACTCGGTCAAGGCGACTGTCGACGCCTACGACGGCTCGGTCACGCTGTACGCGTGGGAGCCAGAGGACCCGGTGCTGCAGACCTGGCAGAACGTGTACCCGACCGAGATCAAGCCGATCGCGGACATGCCGGCTGATCTCATCTCGCACGTGCGGTACCCCACCGACCTGTTCAAGGTGCAGCGCGCGATGCTGCAGGTGTACCACGTCGACGACGCACAGTCGTTCTACGAGCGCGACAACGCCTGGGCGACCCCGGCTGATCCGCAGAACGAGAACGCTCTGCAGCCGCCGTATTACCTGACGATGCAGATGCCTGGACAGCGGGACCCCTCGTTCTCGATGTTCACGACCTTCATCCCGTCCTCCTCGACGGGGGCCGAGAGCCGTAACGTTCTGATGGGCTACCTCGCTGCCGATTCGAATGCCGGCAGTGAAGCGGGAGTCAAGGGCGAGGACTACGGCAAGCTGCGGATGCTCGAGATCGCAGCCGAGACGACGGTGCCCGGCCCCGGGCAGGTGCAGAACCGCTTCGACTCGGATCCCACGGTGTCGCAGCAGATCAACGTGCTCACGATCGGCCAGTCCGAGGTGCTCAACGGAAACCTGTTGACCCTGCCCGTGGGCGGTGGACTGCTCTATGTGCAGCCTGTCTTCGTTCAGGCGGCCGAGGGCACCCAGTTGCCGCAGCTGCGCAAGGTGCTCGTCGCGTTCGGTGATGACATCGCCTTCGAGGACACCCTGAGCGAAGCCCTCGACTCGCTGTTCGGAGGCGATTCCGGCGCGACGACGGGTGACGGCGAGGTCGTGCCCGACGAGGGCGAGACCCCCGTTCCGACGCCCACCCCGACGCCGAGCCCGACGGAGCCCGGCACCGACACGCCCGCGCCCACACCGCCCGCAGGTGACTACGCGACGGCCCTCGAAGAGGCCCGTCAGGCCATGCTCGACCGCAACACGGCGCTGCAGGCCGGTGACCTCACCGCCTTCGCCGAGGCGGATGAGCGACTGACCGCCGCGGTCGAGAAGCTCATCGCCTTCGGCGAGCGCTGATCGAACGACGAATGCCCCCGCCTCACCGGCGGGGGCATTCGTCGTTCCGGGGGCTCGTTCCCGGCGCCGCCGGCGTCGCTCACGCGCACGGCAGGACCACGAAATCTGCCCTGCGAGCGCAGAGGCCGAGTCTGCGTACGCCCCGGCTGAGCGCCGGGGCGCCGCGACCGTTCAGGCGGTGATGATCGCGTACCAGATGAGCAGCAGCGTCACGACGAAGCCGGCGAACTGGTTGAGCCAGAGGAAACGGTCCCAGCCCCGGGTCGCCGTGTTCGCCGTCGCATCCGTCACGCGGCGATGCGGCCACACCGTGGCGAGGTAGGGCAGGACGACGATCGCCGCGAGAGGTCCGGGCCACGCCGTCGCGAGCATCACGAGGCCGGCTGCGGCATAGGCGACGAGCGCGAACCACACCGTCCATCGAGCACCGCGGACCGTCGCGATCGAGGCGATGCCGGCTTCGCGGTCGGCCATGACGTCCTGCACCGCGCCGAAGGCATGCGAGGCGACGCCCCACAGCCCGAACGCGACGATGATCGCCACGAGCTGCCACGTCCAGGTCGCGCCCGCGAGGACGAGCGCGTACACGGCCGGCGAGAAGAAGTGGATGCTGCTGGTGACCGAGTCGGCGAAGGGGACTTCCTTCAGCCGGAGCGGCGGCGCGCTGTAGAACACGACGAAGAAGAGGCTCGCCGCGAGCACGAGCCACGACAGGGGCGAGCCCACGATGACGAGGTAGATGACGAACGGCAGCGACGTGAGTGCCGCAGCCCACAGGGTGGCCCGGTGCAGGTGGCGGTCGAGGATCGCGCCGTGCGCTCCGCCCTTGCGCGGATTGCGCAGGTCGGATTCGTAATCGAACACATCGTTGATCCCGTACATGGCGAGGTTGTAGGGGACCAGGAAGAACAGCGTGCCGATGATGAGGGTGGCATCGATCGACCGGGTCGTGAGCAGGTAGGCCGCCGCGAAGGGATAGGCCGTGTTGATCCAGCTGACGGGCCGAGACGAGACGAACAGCTGCGTCAGGACGGTGCGGGCGCGCATCATGCCTCTCGGGGTTCGGTTCGGGCCAGCAGCGTGTGCACGGCCGGCACGAGGAAGGCGGCGCACACGGCGTAGGAGAAGTCCTCGATCGGGGCGAGCCCGATGCGGATGCCGCTCACGTGCTCTTCGGGATAGGTGAAGAGGTCCGCTGCGATCATGAGGTTGTCGAAGACCGCGGTCAGGATGACCAGCACGAGGGCGGCGATCCCCGAGGCCGCCATCCTCTGGCCGAAGCCGGGACGGCGGATCGTGGAGAGCACGACGAACGCCGTGACGGCGACGAACGGCACGAGGAGCAGGGGATAGGTCATGAGGTTCCGCTCGTCTCTGCAGCGGCGCGCCGACGCGCGACGAAGCGCTCAGCAGCGGCGTAGGCGACGAGGCTCAGGTAGCAGAGGAAGGCGAGGAAGACGGGCTCTTCCACCGGCAGGTGCGGGGCGAGGTCGATCCCCAGCAGCAGGGGGCTGTCGCCCTTGACGAAGACGCCGAGGGCGATCCCGGCGGCATCCCACGCGAGGAAGAACGCCGTGCCGATGGCGACGGCCACCAGCGTGCGTCCGGGTGTACGCCATGCCGCGAGCTTCCAGCGCGCGTCCAACGCGGCTATGCCCGCTGCGCTCAGAAGAATCGCGATGAGGTAGAGGCCGGGCACACTCACACTCTCGCACGTCGCGGCGTGGGCAACGGGCCGGGCGTGCGGTCACCGCGCAGACGCTTGACGATGAGTTCCGCAGAGATGAGGCACATCGGCAGGCCGATCCCCGGCAGGACCGACGTGCCGGCGTACATGAGCCGGTCGACCTTCTTGGAGACGTTCCGCGGGCGGAAGACGGCACTCTGGCCGAGCGTGTGCGCGAGGCCGAGCGAATTGCCCCGCCAAGCGTGCAGATCGGCTTCGAAGTCGGCGGGGGCGACCGTGCGGCGCACCACGATGCGCTCGGCGAGATCCGGGATGCCGCACCACTGGGCGATCTGGTCGATCACGACGTCGGCGGCGCGTTCGATCCGGGCGTCGCCTGCGCCGTCGATTCCGCCGTGGCCGAGGTCGGGGTCGGCGGGGACGGGAACGAGCACGAAGAGGTTCTCGTGCTCGGGCGGCGCGACCGAGTCGTCGGTGGCACTCGGCCGGCACACGTAGAGCGACGCGGGGTCGGGGATGTGCGTGTCCTTCCCGAAGATCGCCTCGAAGTTGGTCCGCCAGTCGCTTGTGAACAGCAGCGTGTGGTGGGCGAGCTCGGGCAGTCGTCCGCGTACGCCGAGCATCACCAGCAGGGCGCCGGGGCTTGGCGTGCGCGAGCGCCACCAGGGTTCGGGGTAGGACCGCAGCTTCGGCGGGAGCAGCTTCGTCTCTGTGTGGTGCAGATCAGCCGTCGAGACGACGAGATCGGCGTCGAGCACCGTGCCGTCGGCCAGGCGGACTCCGGTCGCGGTGGCATCCGTCGTGAGGATCTCGACCACTTCGCTGCCCGTGCGGATCTCGACGCCCTGAGCGCGGGCGCAGCGCTCGACCGCCGCGATGACCTCGGTGAAGCCGCCGCGCGGGTAGAGCACGCCGTCGCCGAGGTCGAGATGGCTCATGAGGTGGTAGAGGCTCGGGACGCCGTACGGCGAGCCGCCGAGGAAGACGGCCGGATAGCCGAGGATCTGCCGCAGACGCTGATCGGTGAACCTGCGGTCGACGTGCGAGGCGAGGGTGCGCACCAGCAGCGGCGCAAGGGTCGGAAGGCGCTTGACGATCTCGCGGTCCCGCAGACCCGCCGTCGTCTCGTACGTGTCATAGAGGAAGCGCGACACCGCGAGGTCGTAGGCGTCAGCGGCCGAGTCGAGGTAGCTCTCGAGGCGGGCGCCGGCACCGGGCTCGATGCTCTCGAACAGTGCGGCGGCCTCTTCCCGCCCCGAGTGCACGTCGACCAGCTCAGCTCCCTCGCTGTACACGCGGTAGGCCGGGTCGAGCCGCACGAGGTCGAGCTCTTCCGCAGCGCTCGTGCCGAGCAGCCGGAAGAAGTGATCGAACACCTCGGGCATGAGGTACCAGCTGGGTCCCGTGTCGAAGCGGAAGCCCTCGTGCTCCCACGACCCGGCGCGCCCGCCGAGCTCGTCGCGAGCCTCGAGGAGTGTCACTCGATGCCCCTCGGCGGCGAGCAGGGCTGCGGTCGCGAGACCCGCGATGCCACCGCCGATGACGAGGGTCGACGTCGTGGCGGTCATACGCGTGTCCTTCGGGGTGCGGCGGCCAGCAGCGCGCGTGCGGCGATGGCGGCCTTGACGGGGTCGGGCACGCGTACGCGCCCCTGAGAGGAGTCCGAGGCGCGCAGGCGCGTCGACAGCGCTGCGAACAGGTCGTGCGCGGCCGTCACGGCGGCGCGGCAGTCGCGGGGGAGCAGCCCGATCACCGATGCCGCGGCGGCGAGATCGGCGTCGATGCGGTCGAGCACGTCGGCGCGGGTCGTCTCTGCACCGTCGATTCCGAGGTAATCGCGTCCGAGCGCGCCCGCGTCATGGTCGCGGTCGCGCAGGAAGTTGACGTCCTGGAAGGCCGCGCCGAGGCGCCGCGCGCCTTCGACGAGCTCGGCCGGCGGATCGGAGGGGCGACGCGCACCCGCGTTGACGAACACCTGCAGGCACATGAGGCCCACGACTTCGGCCGAGCCGTAGACGTAGTCGTCGTGCGATGCGGCATCGTGCTGCGTCGTGGCGATGTCGGTGCGCATCGACTGGAAGAAGGGCCGCACCAGTTCCTCACGGATGCCGCACTCCCGCGCCGTCTGGGCGAAGGCGTGCACGATGAGGTTCGCGCTGAAGCCCCGATCGATCGCACGCAGCGTCTCGGCCTCGAGCGCGTCGAGGACCTCGCGCACCTCGTCGGGGGTCAGGCCCGACTCCTCGCCGGGACCGTCGACGACCTCGTCGGCGATGCGCACGAGGGCATAGATATTGCGCACGTGCGGCCGTGGTCGCGGGCCGAGCAGCCGCCCCGCGAGTCCGAACGAGGTCGAGTAGGCCGAGATGACGGCGGCGGCCGCCTCATTTGCCGTGCGGTCATACAGGCGAAGTCCCGTCGGGCCGCCCTGGCGGACGGTTCGGTCGGTCACGGCACGCGCTCCTCGATACGGTCGGCGAGGTCTCGCAGAAGCGCTCCCGCCTCGGCCGGAAGGACGGGGTCGGCGGTCGAGAAGCGCACATCCGAGAGGGTCGCGGTGACCATCTCGCGGAGCGAATCGCGTGCGCCACTGGCTTCGAGGGCACGCTGCGCGTCGCGAACGGCGATGGGTCCCGTGTATGCCACGGCCAGAGCGTCGCTCACGCGCGTCCACTGCGCCGTCTCCCGGGCGAGAGCCACGAGCGGTGTCTGCTTGGCTTCGCGCAGGTCGCCGCCGCTCTCACGGCCCGCCTGCGTCGCATCGCCGAACGCGCCGATGAGATCGTCGACGAGCTGGTAGGCGAGGCCCAAGCGTCCGCCGATGCGCTGCAGCACCTGCCGGGCATCCTCGGGGGCGCCGGCCAGAATGGCGCCGGCGGCGAGCGGGGAGCGGAAGGAGTACACGGCGGTCTTGTTGTAGGCCGTCTCGAGCAACTCCGAAGAGGGCACTCGGCCGTCGGTGATGCTGTTCTCGACGTCGGCGAGCTCGCCCGCCGCCGACACGTGCACGGCGTCGTCGAGCAGATCGTAGATGCGGGCGAGCGTGTCGTGGGGGAGCCCGGCGAGGGCGATGAGACGTGACGCCTCGTGCAGCAGGAGGTCGCCCGCGAGGATGCCCGCGGCGTCTCCGAGCAGGGCCGAGCCGGCGGCATCCGCCCCGCTGTCGAGCGCCCGCGCACGGAACTCGCCCGTGACATTGGGAATGCCCCGTCGCTCGGTGTCGTGGTCGATGACGTCGTCGTGTACGACGAAGGCGGCATGCAGCAGCTCGAACGCGGCCGCAACGGGCCCGACGGCGGGCGTGGTGGCGATATCGCCCCCGAACGCCTCGAAGGATGCCGCGACGAGACGTGGCCGCATCCGCTTGCCGCCGTCGGTGGACCGCGCGACGGCGCCGGCGAGCGCCTCGAAGCTCGGCCCGAGCGTCGCGGCTCGGTCGCGGAGCCGACTCAGGGCTGCCTCGATGGGGGCGTCGATGTCGATCCGCGAGCTCAGGGTGATCATGACGCCCGTCGCTGGGGGGCGGTGCCGTTCAACAGGTGCAGCTGCTGAGCCTGCAGAACGAGCCACGGGCTGAACGCCCACGGCGTGGTCCGCAGGGACGCGGCGAGATCGACAGGGTCAACCCACTTCGCATCGACGACCTCGAGCGGGTTCAGTGTGGGCTCGCCCACGGCGCGCGCCGTGTAGACGGGGCACACTTCGTGCTCGACGATGCCGTTGGCATCGGTCGCGCGGTATCGGAACAGGGGCAGAGCGAGCTCGATGTCGGTCAGGGTCAGACCGATCTCGTATTCGGCGCGCCGATGCACGGCAGCGATGAGGGGCTCGGCGGGGCGGGGGTGGCCGCAGAAGGAATTGCTCCACACACCGGGCCACGTCTTCTTGTCGAGTGCGCGTCGCGTCACGAGAATCTGGCCCTCATCGTTGAGGACGTGACACGAGAATGCCAAATGCAGTGCGGTTTCGGTACCGTGGACGCTGCTCTTGGGTGCGGTGCCGATCGCCTCACCGTCGTCGTCGAGCAGTACAACGTACTCGGTGTCCAGCATCCGTCTATCCTCCATGTTTTTTTGCTAGTTTAGCTAGCAATTCCTTCGTGGCGATGTTACAACGGGAAGGGAGGAAGTGTCCACATGTCGCAACCCTGGAACCCGCAGACCACTCATGACCATGCTGTCATGGACGTCTTGAACGCGATACGGGCTTTCAGCGACGCCATGGACCGCATGTACGGCGGACTGAAGGGCGACATGATCATGAACGCGACCGACCTGGCCGCGTTGCGAATGCTGATCATGCGCGAGCAGCAGCAGAAGGCCGTGAGCCCGCACGATGTCGCGCGTCACCTTCGCATCTCGACCGCATCGACGACGAAGCTGCTGGACCGACTGACGGCGTCGGGGCATCTCGAGCGCCGTCCGCACCCGACCGACCGGCGTGCGCGGATCGTCGTGCTCACACAGGAGTCGCGCGAGGCCTTCTATCGCCACTTCGGCCAGCGACTGCGCGCCATGCGCGGGGTGGCCGAGAAGTACACCGAATCGGAGCTCGAGACCATCACGCGGTTCCTCTGCGACGTCGGACGCGTCATCGACCCGGTCTAGCCGGAATCACGCGGCCGAGCGGGAAACGCCCGGGCCGAGCGGGGGATCACGCGGCCGAGCGGGGAAACGAAGAAGGCGCCCCGTCCGGGACGCCTTCTTCTTCTGGTTGCGGGGGCAGGATTTGAACCTACGACCTCTGGGTTATGAGCCCAGCGAGCTACCGAACTGCTCCACCCCGCGGCACGTCCATAACTCTACCACGCGTTCCGCGGCACGTTGACCGCCGGTGCGGGAAGGCGTGGTTGCCGGGGTGTGGCGACGGGCGGGAGGATGAGGGCATGGCCGCCCCTCACGATCCCGATCGCCGTGACGACAGGGATGACGGGCGCGACGAGTCACCCGAAGAGCGGGCCGACCGGCAGTGGATCGACGTGCTGCAAGAGCTGCGCGTCATGCAGACGGGTTCCCAGATCCTCACGGGGTTCCTGCTCGCCCTGGCCTTCCAACCGGGGTTCTCCGACCTCGACGGGGGACAGCGCGTGCTCTACCTCGTGCTCATCGTGCTTGCGGCGCTGAGCGCCATCGTCGCGCTCGCTCCCGTCGCCCTGCATCGACTCCTGTTCCAGCAGCGCGCCAAGCGGGAAGTCGTCATCTACGGGCACGTGGCTCTCATCACGTGCCTCGCGACCGTCGCGACGCTGCTGCTCGGCGTCGTCGCGTTCGTCTTCGACGTCGTCCTGGACACCGGTGCCGCCGCCCTCACGACGATCGCTCTGGCGGTCCTGCTCGTTACGCTGTGGATCGTCACGCCCCTCGTCGTGCGCACGCGGCACGCCGCGAAGGAGAACACATGAACCCGTCCGAGACGACGCCGATCGCGATCGCCCAGTTCGCCCCCACGGCCGACGAGAAGGCGAACCTCGAGCTGATCGGCCGGCTCGTCGCGGCGGCATCCGCCCGCGGCGCGAAGCTCGTGCTCTTCCCGGAGTACTCCAGCTACTTCGTCGACCCCTTCGACGCGACGCTCGCCGAGCATGCGCAGGACGTCGAGGGGGCGTTCACGCAGGCGCTGACCCGCCTCGCCGCCGCGCACGACCTGCACATCGTCGCGGGCCTGCTCGAGCGGGCCGGCGATCCGCGGCGTGTGCGAAACACCGTCGTCGCGGTCGATGGGACGGGCGTCGTCGCGACGTACCGCAAGGCGCACCTGTACGACGCCTTCGGTCAGCGCGAGTCGGACTGGGTCGAACCGGGCGAGCTCGGTGCACCGCAGACGTTCGAGATCGACGGGCTCACCTTCGCGCTCATGACCTGCTACGACGTGCGCTTTCCCGAGGTCGGGCGGGTGCTCGCCGATGCGGGCGCCGACGTCGTGCTCGTCCCGGCGCAATGGGTGCGCGGCCCCCTGAAAGAGCACCACTGGCGCACGCTGCTGCACGCGCGGGCGATCGAGAACACACTGTTCGTCGCGGCAGCCGACCACCCGCCGCCCCTCGGCGTGGGGCTGTCGATGATCGTCGATCCGACGGGCATCGAGATCGCCGCGGTGGGCACGGCCACCGACGTCGCCGTCGCGCACATCGACCGCGATGCCGTCGCGCGCGTGCGCCGCGTCAATCCCGCGCTCGCGCTGCGGCGGTTCGCCGTCGTGCCGCGCGACTGACGCTGCGTCAGTCGGCGAGGGTTGCGAGCCGGGATGCCGCCTCGTGCAGCACGTCGACGCGCTTGCACGCGGCGAACCTGACGAGCGTCGCGAACTCGGGACGATGCTCGGGCGTCACGAAGGCGGTCAGGGGGATGCCGACGACGCCCGCGCGACGCGGCAGATCGCGGCAGAACTCGTCGGCGTCCGTCGCCCCGAGCGGTGCGGCGTCGGCGACGGTGAAGTACGACCCGGCGGGCACGGAGACCTCGAAGCCGGCGGCGCGCAGTCCGTCGCCGAGCAGGTCCCGCTTGCCGCGCAGAGTCGAGGCGAGCCCCGTGAAGAACTCGTCGGGCAGTCGTAGCCCCGTCGCGATCGCGGGCTGGAACGGTGTTCCGTTTGTGTAGGTCAGGAACTGCTTGACGGCGACGACGGCGTCGATCAGTGCGGCCGGCCCGCTGATCCAGCCGATCTTCCACCCCGTCGTCGAGAACGTCTTGCCTGCCGATGAGATCGTGAGCGTGCGCGGCCAGGCGCCCGGCATCGTCGCGATCGGCACGTGCGCCTGGTCGAACACGAGGTGCTCGTAGACCTCGTCGGTCACGATGACGGCGTCGTGCCGCTCGGCGAGGCGCACGATCTCTTCGCGCACCTCCCGGGTGAAAACGGCGCCCGTGGGGTTGTGCGGGTCGTTGACGAGGATGACGCGCGTGCGATCGGTGACGGCGCGGCGGAGGTCGTCGAGGTCCGGCTGGAACTCGGGCCAGCGCAGCGGAACCGGCACGATCCGTGCCCCTGCCAGCGCCGTGACGGCGGCGTATGAGTCGTAGAACGGCTCGAAGACGACGATCTCGTCGTCGGGTGCGCCCGTGAGTGCGAGCAGGGCGGCGGCGATCGCCTCGGTGGCGCCGGCCGTCACGAGCACGTCGCGGTGCGGATCCAGCGAGATGCCGTGGAACCGCTCCTGATGCTCGGCGATCGCGTGCAGCAGGTCGGGCATGCCCCGTCCGGGCGCGTACTGGTTGAGACCGTTCGCGATCGCCTCACGTGCCGCCTCGAGCACCTCGGCGGGGCCATCCTCGTCGGGGAACCCCTGACCGAGATTGATCGCGCCGGTCTGGGCGGCCAACGCCGACATCTCCGCGAAGATCGTCGTCCGGATGGTGCCGTCGGCATCGACGAGCCCCGCGCCCTGCGCCGTGCGGCGCCATGCGCCGTGAATCTGCTGCATGGTGCTCCACGGTACCCGTCGGATCCAGACCGATCGCATAGATCCGTCCCATCCGTGGCATAAGAAACGCACAGGTGGGCGCGGCAAGGTGGATGATGTCAGCAGAAGGAGTACTCATGAGCGACACGAACGACGACCGTCCCGTCGACGCCACCCTGGAAACCTCTGCCCCATCGGCGCCGCCGGCCGAGGCGAGCACTGCGCCTGCCGCGTCGTCTCCCGAGACCGGGGCGACGGATGCCGCGCCCCCGGCGCCGCCCGTCCCGCCGGCGCCGTCGGCATCGGCATCGGCGTCTGACGCTGCCTCCCAGAACCCCGCGCCGGCGGTGTCCGACGCGCCCGCAGCAGCTGCACCGCAGGACCCCGCGCCGACGAGCGGTGCCGCACAGGACCCCGCCGGGTCGAGTGCGGCTGCGCAGAGCCCGAGCGCGCCGGTCGCCCGCCCGAACGCCGCGGGCACTCCCGCCGGCGCCTCGAACGCCGGGGTGCCGACGCGTCCCGTCGCACCCGGACCCGTGCCCCCCGGTTACGTTCTGCAGTCCGGTGCCCAGCCCCGCCTGCCCGCCTATGCGACGGCTCAGCCCTACGCCGGCTACGCGGCTCCCCAGCGCCCGCAGGCCCCGACGCCTGGTCAGGGGGGTGCGGGCCAGCCGCCGTACGGTGGCGGGTTCGGACGCCCCGGCGACACGCAGCCGACCGTGCCCCTCGCCGGTTCGGGCAGCGGAACCGAAGCTCCCACGAAGCAGAAGTCGGGTGCCGGCAAGGTGGCGGGGATCATCGTCGCTGCCGCGCTCGTCGGCGGACTCGCGGGCCTCGGCGGAAGCTACGCCGGTCTCCAGCTCTTCGGCGCGGGCATCGGGATCCCGGCGGTCGGCCCCGGCACCGTCACGGTCAACAACACCGACGCGGTGGAGCAGACGACGGCGATCGCCGCGAAGGTCGTGCCGAGTGTTGTGACGATCGAGGCCGCCAGCAACAACGGCTCGGGCACGGGTTCGGGCGTCGTGCTCACGAGCGACGGCTACGTCGTGACGAACACGCACGTCGTGACCCTCGACGGTGCGACCGGCGGTGCGGCCGTGCGCGTCACGACGTCGGACGGCCGCGTCTACGACGCCGAGGTCGTGGGAACCGACCCCACCTACGATCTCGCGGTCATCAAGCTCATCGATGCAGAAGGCCTCACGCCGATCGAGTTCGCAGATTCGTCCGACCTCAACGTCGGCGACCTCGCGATCGCCGTCGGTGCGCCCTTGGGCCTGTCGAGCACCGTCACGACAGGCATCGTGAGCGCCCTCAACCGCTCGATCGAGATCGCCTCGGCGGCCGCGCCGGATTCCGAAGACGAGGGGGACGGCGGCGAACAGGGCGATGCTCCCTTCTTCTTCGACTTCGGTCAGGGCCAGGGCGGTGGTCAGGCCACCGAGAGCATCAAGATCTCCGTCATCCAGACCGACGCCGCCATCAACCCCGGCAACTCGGGCGGTGCGCTCGTCGACGCCGAGGGCAAGCTCATCGGCATCAACGTCGCGATCGCCTCTGCGGGCGGATCCTCGGGCGGCGCAGGCTCGATCGGCGTCGGCTTCGCGATCCCTTCGAACGTGGTCGAGCGCATCACGGGTGAACTCATCGAGGACGGCGTCGCGACGCACGGCCTGCTGGGCGCGAGCGTCAGCGCCGCCGCCTATGTGGAGGGCGCGTCCATGACGGGCGCCTACATCCAGGAGATCGTTGAGGGCGGAGCGGCGGCCGACGGCGGGCTTCAAGTGGGCGACATCGTCACGGGCTTCAACGGGTTCCCCATCACCGATTCGGTCGACCTCACCGCCCAGGTGCGCGCGGCCGCAGCAGGAAGCGATGCGACCGTCACGTTCGTGCGCGACGGCGAGACGCGCACGGCCGAGGTGACGCTCGGCGAGCTGCCCTGACCGCACCCGACGAAGGACGCCGCCCCGCGATAGGCTCGCGAGGTGGCGTCCTTCTCGTTCGGTGCGGGGAATGCCCAGAAGCTCGCCGCCCTCCCGCTCTACGCCGTCGGCCGGCTGGCCACGCTGCTCATCCCGCGCACGCGCGATGCGTGGGTCTTCGGCTGCGGGGCCGGCATCGGTGATGGGGCACTCGCGCTGTGGCAGACCGCGATCGCGGACGGTCACGACATGGTGTGGCTCGTCGGATCGGCGCGTGAAGCCACGGATGCCGCGGCTCACGGCATCCCGTACGTGTACAAGAACACCCTGCGCGGCTTCTGGCGCACGGCCCGTGCCGGCGTCGTGGTCGTGACGCACGGCTTCGGCGACGTCAATCGGTACGCCGTGTCGGGGGCGTTCGTCGTGCAGCTGTGGCACGGTATCCCGCTCAAGCGGATCGGGCTCGACTCACCCGAGACTCTGCGCGTGCCGGGCGTTCTGCGGCCTGTCGAGGTGGTCGCACGACGCGCGCTGGGTGCGATGTTCCGCGGGGCCGCGCAGCGCATCCGCGTGCTGCCGGCCGCATCGCACATCGTGCGCGGGCGCCTCGAATCGGCCTTCGCGCTCAGCGATGATCGCGTCCCGGTGACGGGTGAGCCGCGCGTCGACGTGCTCTCGCAGGGCACCGCCGACGAGCGCCGCGCGACCGCCCGCGCCCAGCTCTCGCATCTCGTGGGCGACGTCGGATCATCGCGCGTCGTGCTGTACGCGCCGACGTGGCGCGACGGGGCCGCTGACCCCGCGATCCCGTCGACGGCGGATTGGCGCCGCCTCGTCGACCTGCTCGACGCCGAAGACGCCGTGCTGCTCGTGCGGTCGCATCCGCTCGGCGCGGGCGAGTACACGCCGCCCTTCCCGACCGATCGGGTGAGGGCAGTGGGCAGCGACCTCGCGCCTGACGTCACGCCGCTGCTGCCGGGGCTCGACGCGCTCGTTACGGACTACTCCTCGCTCGCCTTCGACGCGGCGCTCGTGCCGCTGCCGGTGGTCTACCTCGCTCCCGATCTGGCCGACTACGCACGACGCCGCGGGTTCTACGGCGCGTATCGCGACGTGGCCGGAGACGACGTCGCTGCGTCGTGGGCCGACGCCACGGCGCAGTTGGCCCGACTGCTCGGCGACGAGAGCGAAGACGCCCGCCGGCGCGGCCTGTCGCGCGCCCTGAGCGCGCGCTTTCATGCCTTCCGCGACGGGGAGAACGCCGCGAGGGTGTACCGTGCGATTCTGGCCCGGCGCCCGCGGGGGAGAGGACGACGATGACCGACGCGAGGTTCGATGCTGCTGCGGGTTCACCTGCCCTGGTGCTCTCGGGTGAGGGGGAGAAGCCGACATCGGTCGATCTCATCGGTCCCCGTGCGCGGACATCCGCCGAGATCACCGGTGGGGGCAGGACCTGGCAGGCCGTCGTTCCGCTCGTCGCCTCGCGCTGGGGCGGTCCCGAACTGCCGCTGCCGATCGGGACATACCGGATCGAAGCGTCGGGGATCGATCCGGGCGCCATCGAGGCGCTTCCCCTGACACAGCTCGGTCCGCTGCGCGCGAGCCTTGACGCAGCCACGGTCCGCATCGGGCCGCCGATCGATCCCGCCTACGACTCCGGCGAAGGGCAGGACGCCCTCGAGCGTCGGTACGCGACACGGCCGGCGAGTCTCGAGAACGCCGTCTTCTTCGAGAGCTTCTACGGACGCAACGCGAGCTGCAACCCGCTGGCGATCGATCGTGAGCTCGCCCGCCGTGCGCCGCACGTGACCCGGTACTGGAGCGTCGTCGACCTCTCGGTGCCCGTCCCCGATGGAGCGATTCCCGTCGTCGACGGCAGTCCGGAGTGGTGGCGCGCCCGCGGTGCATCCCGCCTGCTCGTCGTCAACGACTGGCTGCGCCGCCGCTTCGCGCGTCGCCGCGGCCAGGTCGTGCTGCAGACCTGGCACGGCACACCCCTCAAACGGCTCGCTCTGCACCGGCCCGGATTCGATCCGCGGCGAATGGCGGCCGTCGTCAAGGAATCGCGACGCTGGAACGTGCTGCTCGCCCAGAACCCCTATGCCGCCCACATGCTGGGCAAGGCATATGCGTTTCTGCGTCGACCGATCTGGGTCGAGGGCTATCCGCGCAACGACATCCTCGTGACCGGGGGTGACGGCGCGGATACGCGCCGCGATCTGGGGATCGGGCCCGATGAGAAGGTCGTGCTCTACGCGCCCACCTGGCGAGACGACCGCGAAGAGATGGTCGACTTCCTCGATCCGGCGGCGCTCGCCGTCGCCCTTGACGCTGTCGTGCTCGTGCGAGGGCATTCCCGCACTCTTGCGCCCGGCTCAGACGCCGTCGGCCCGCGTGTCGTGGACGTGACGGGCTTTCCGGACACGTCGCTCCTGCTGCTGTGTGCCGACGCGCTCGTGACCGACTACTCGTCGATCATGTTCGACTACACCGTGACGGGTAAGCCGATCTTCTTCCTTGTGCCCGACATGGAGCACTACCGCGGCGAACTGCGCGGCTTCTACTTCGACCTCGCGGCACGCGCCCCCGGCCCCGTCGTGAGCAGGCAGGACGACCTCGTCGCCGCGATGCGCGACCACGACCCCGCCGCATACGCCCAGAAGTACGCGAGCTGGCGCGAGCGCTTCAACGCGCGCGACGACGGGCACGCGGCCGAGCGGGTCGTCACGCGCATTCTGGATCAGGGCCTCGTCGAGCGCGCCTAGCGCTACGGAAGCGGCGTGTTCCGGTCGCCCAGTCGCGACGTGTCGACGGTGTCGTTCGCACCGCGCAGGACTCCGCTGATGAACCCCGTGCCCCAGGACAGATGCATCGAGGGGAGCACCGCGAGAGTCCACACCTTGTCCCGCCAGCCCGTGCCGCCGCCCGGCCCGGCTGCGACGGCGATGACGAGGATCGCATACGCCACGAGGGGCAGATAGACGACGGATGCCAGGGCACCGACCCATCCGCTGAGCACGGTCGTCGCCTGCAGCACCCCGACGACGAGGGCGAGCGCGAGGGCGAGCACGAGCAGCGGGGGAGCGAAGAAGCGCAGGGAGTTGCCGCGCCCGAAGCGGCGCACGAGTTCGCCGCGCCACCTGCCGGTCGCATAGAACTGGCGGACGAGGCGCGACCAGCTCGCGCGCGGCCAGTACGTCACCGACAGGGACGGGTCGAACCACACCCGATACCCGGCGCGGCGGATGCGCAGGTTGAGTTCCCAGTCCTCGCCGCGGCGGATCGACTCGTCGAAGAGGCCGACTTCATCGAGCACGGCTCGGCGCATGACACCGAGGTAGGCGGATTCGGCCTCGCCGGCCTGGGCGCCGCCATGATAGGCGCCCCCACCCAGACCGATCGGCGAGTTGTAGGCCCGCGCGACGGCGCGCTGGAAGGGCGCTCGCCCGTCGGCGCGCATGACACCGCCGACGTTGGCGGCGCGCGTTCGGTCGAGCAGGGCCAGGGCGTTGCGGGTGTAGCCCGGTTCGAGTTCCGAGTGCGCGTCGACGCGGACGATCGTGGGGTACGAGCCGGCGCGGATGGCGAGGTTGAGCCCGACGGGGATATCAGCGGCGGGGTTCTCGATGATCACGATGCGGGGATCGCGGGCGGCGAGCTTGTGCGCCAGCTCGGTCGTGCCGTCGCTGGAGGGCCCCAGCGCCAGGACGATCTCGATCGGCTCGGTGACATCCTGAGCGAGCACCGTCTCGACGGCGCGCTCGAGGTAGTCGCGTTCGTTGAGCACCGGCATCACGAAGGTGACGCCTGATCCGGGCTCCACCGCGGGGGCATCCTTGCCTCGGCCGGTGGTCTCGTGCACTCATCGATCATGCCAGACGCGCCCGTAGGTACCCTGGAGGGGTGGGAGTTGTCTCGGATGTGAAGAAGGCCGTCGCGCTCATGCGCAAGGCGGTCACGAACCGCTCCGCCGCGATCGATGTGCGGCGTCGGCTGGCGGCTCGCCCGTCGCAGCCGAGGGATCATTTCCGCGTCGCGGTGTACTTCGCCGACGGCGAAGTGAACATGTACCAGATGCGGCAGTGGTACCGGCCGCTCGCTGAACTCGCGAAGATCTGGCCCGTTGTCGTGCTCAGTCGCGCCGCAACGGGGGCGCGGGCGCTCCTGGCCGACGAGGCTCTGCCGATCGCCTTCGTGCCGACCGTGCGCCACCTCGAGAGCTACCTCGCGACCCAGGACATCCGCATCGTTCTGTACGTCAACCAGAACACCCGCAACTTCCAGATGTTCCGGTACGGGCGCCGCTGGCACGTGTTCATCAACCATGGCGAGTCGGACAAGATGTACATGACGACGAACCAGTACAAGGCCTACGACTATGCGCTCGTGGCGGGGCAAGCCGCGAGGGAGCGCCTGTCACGCGTGCTGTGGGACTACGACATCGACGCCCGCACGATCGAGATCGGGCGCCCGCAAGCCGATCACTACTCCGGAGTCCTGCCGTACACGCCCGATGGACGAACGGTCGTGCTGTACGCGCCGACCTGGGAGGGCGACCGGCCCTCGGCACACTACGGGTCGATCCTGACGCACGGTGAAGCGCTCATCGACGCTCTGCTCAGCTCGGACGAACACCGGGTGATCTACCGTCCGCATCCCCGTTCGGGTGTCGTAGATGCCGCGTACGGGGCCGCCGACCGTCGGATCATCGGCGCGATCGCCGCAGCGAACGACCGCGACCCGGACGCGCACCACGTCTACGACGACGGCCCCGAACTCGGCTGGCAGCTCGCGGCGGCCGATGTCGCCGTGGTCGACATCTCGGCGATGGTCTACGACCGCCTCGCAGCCGACAAGCCGCTGCTCATCACGCGGCCCGTCGATCCCGCCGCCGTCATCGACACGCACGGCTATCTGTCAGCGTGCGAGTGGCTCACGGCTGCCGCCGCGCCGAACATCGTCGCAGAATCGGCGCGCGTGCTCGCCGACCCCGATGCCAGCGCCCGGCTCTCGCACTGGGCCAGACACTACTTCGGCGACACGGCGCCCGGCGCGGCGACGGCGAGGTTCCACGGTGCGATCCGTCGGCTCATGGGCGAGTGGGAGGCCTGGCACGCCCGGGCGCTCACGGACGGTGACGACTCGTCCGACTCCGACGAGGCCGAGCTCGACGACGAGATCACCGCCTGACGTTCGCTGAAGCCCTTGACCGCGCTCCCGGCCTCGACGCTCGGTTCAGGGTTCGGGTGTCGGGAGCGGGATCGACACCGAGGCGGTGGATTCGGGGGTGAGGCCCAGTACGTCGAGTGACGTCGACGTGTCGACGTGCGCCGCCGGCGGCTGTGTCTTCGCGGGCTCCGAGGGCAGCCCCGCCCAGTCGTTGGGCTCTTCGGGTCGTTGCTGGAACAGTCCCATGGTTGTCTCCGTTCAGTCGTCGCCGAGGTCGTCGGGGTGTGCGCCGGCTTCGACCTCGCCGGGCCGGCGGCGGGGCGCGACGGCGCGTCCGACCGTGCGGGCCGCACCGCCCACCGCCGAGGCGCCCTTCGAAACGCCGCCCGCGATCGCGCCACCGGCGCGGCGTGCCGCGCGTCCGGCCACGGTCTCGAGGCGTGCCGCTCCGGGGCGCGGCTCGAGCTCGGCCGGGAGCGTGACCGGGGGCATCCCGAACGCTCGTCGTGAGTTGACCAGCACGCGCCTGCCGAGGACGTTGTTGCCGGCACCGCCGACGACCGCCCCGACCCCGAAGGGGAGGGCCTTGCCGAGCCACGACGCGCCGCCGCGCGCGGCGAACTGCCGCACGAAGGCCGTCTTGAGTCGGTCGACGAGCGGACCGACCGCGGCGCGGGGCAGCGTCTTGGTGACGAGTTCACCCCAGTACCGGTCGCGCGCGACGCCTTTGCCCGTCGCCTGACCCGCCAGCTGGGCGATGAGGTCGGTGCCCTCCTTGCCGAGCATGAGAGCGAGCACGAGCGCCCGCGCGCGGTCGGGGTCCGACACGGGGATCCCGTGCACTTCGGCGACGGACTGCGCGAACAGCGTCGTCGCCTCGAGGAATCCGACTGTCTCGACGCCGCTCAACGCGAGCGTCACGCTCGTGCCGACCCCCGGGATCACGGCGGTCGCCCCCACGGCGGCGCCGCCGGTCGTCACGGCGCTGAGATAGCGGCGCTCGAGGATGCGGATGATCGCGTCGGTCGTCGCGTGCGGATACCGCAGGCGGACGCTGCGCAGATGCGCCAGCACCGCCGGGCGCTGGATCGCGAGCACCCGGTCGAGCATGCGCACGACACGCGGGTGCTCTTCGGATCCGACAGGCGGCAGCCCGCCTGCCCAGGGTGCGTCAGAGGGCAAGGAGTGGATGCGGTGCACCTTCTCGGCCATGACGCGATCCTAGGACTGCGACTCTGGGTTCCCGCTGAGATCAGACGAAGAGGTTCGCCCGCTCAAGATCTTCGGCGAAGTCGACCTCGACGGCGTACAGGTCCGAGATGTCCATCGGTTCGAGCAGCAGGCCGTCTTCGGCGATCGCGAGCTCGAGGCCGCGCTCGAAGTAGTCCTGGTCGTCGACGCGCGTGAGCTGGCGCATGAACGCCTTCTTGTCGGCGGCGGCGATGTAGTTGATGCCCACGGCCTCGCCGATGCCGCCCTTGACGGTCTTGGAGAGCTCATCGATGAACCCCTCGGCGGTGACGGTGTACTTGACCTCTTCGTCGCTGACCTTGGCGGTGTTGACCGTCACGAACGACTGATCGCGCTCGATGAACTCGATCGCGCGACCGAGGATGCGGGGGTCGAAGACGACGTCGCCGTTCATCCACAGCACGCCGGCGCGGCCCGTCTTGGCGAGGGCGCGCAGGAGGCTCTTCGACGTGTTCGTCTGGTCGTACCGGTCGTTGTAGACGTAGTCCGTCGCGGGGAAGGCTTCGACGATCGTCTCGGCGCGGTAGCCGACGACGGCCATGATGCGCGCGTCATCGCCGAACGCCGCCCTGATGTTGTCGTGCTGCTGCTGCATGATGCTGCGGCCGTCGCTGAGCTCGGTCAGCGGTTTGGGAAGACTGCGGCCGAGGCGTGAGCCCATGCCGGCGGCGAGGATAACGGTCTGAAGAGTCACGTGCTGCTCCTGGAGTGCGAGGTTCATCGACAGTTCGCCGACACGACACTCCCTCGTGCCGCGACAATGCTAGCGACGGTGGCTGGGAACGGGCAGGAAGCGTGACCGTCGTTGCAGATTCGTGATCCGTGAACAGTCTGAAACCTGATGACATCCATAGCGATCATGTCGCATCCGGTTGGTACCGTTGAACGGTGACAGCCTTCCTGCCGGTGCCACATGAGGCGCTTCCGGACGAGCCGGAAGACACTGACACGCACGAAAGCGGAGGGCGCATCGTCGAGTTTTCGAAGGCACGAACGCCGTGGGCGGATAACGAGGCTTCGGCCACGCCTGAGAAACGAGCTCCGCGCACTGCGCGCGCCTCTGCCGTGAAGGCCGCGACGGCCGATCCTGGGCCTCCGCCGCCGTTGCCGCCCGAGTTCGCCGACGTCGCGGTGCCGCCGAAACCCGAGGTGCCCGCCGCGTTGGCGGCGGCTGCGCCTCCTCCGGCGCCTCCGGTGCCTCCCGTACCTCCGAAGCCGGACGTCGCCCCTGATGTCGCTGCGGCGGCATTCGAAGCACCGTCGACCGCGTCAAAGCAATCCGCGGCCGTCGTGATCCACGAGGTCGAGGAGTCTGACACCGACTCCGCTGTCCAGGACGCGCCGCTCGACGACGACCACGCCGAGACGGCGGAAGTCGATGCCGAGTTCGTCGCGTCGGTGACCGAACTCGACCCCGAGCCGGTACCCGAAGCGGTGCACGAGCCTCTCCCCGAGGTGGACCCCGAGCCTTTTGCCGAAGTCGAGCCGGAGGTCGTCGTCGAGCCTGAGCCTGAGCTTCTGGTCGACCCGGCGCCCGAGCCCCAACCGCTCGTCGCGTCCGAGCCCGAGCCCGAGCCGCTCGGCGCGGCCGAGTCGGAGCCGGAGCTTTTCGTCGAGCCCGCGCCCGAGCCTCTCGCCGACACCGACACCTCCGCAGCGCCGATCGACACCGAGCCCGCATCTGCCCAAGACGATGCCGAGACGCTTTTCGCCGATCTCGACGAGCCGGACGAACGCGTCGACGACGGGGATTCCCTCGCAGCCGTCTTCGCCGCAGCCCACGCCGAGCTCGCGGCAGACGACGACTCCGCGGCACTCAGCCTGCGCGGCGTCTCGAAGAGCTTCGGAGACACACGCGCCGTCGAAGAGATCGACCTCACGGTTCCTGCGGGCACGTTCTACGGCCTCGTCGGGCCGAACGGTGCGGGTAAGACGACGACCCTCTCGATGATCGCGGGCCTGCTCACCCCGGATCGGGGTGTCGTCCGCGTCGCCGGCGTGGACGCGGCATCCGATCCTCTTGCCGCGAAGCGGCTCATGGGTGTGCTGCCCGACCGGCTGCGCACGTTCGACCGGTTGACCGGGCGGCAGTTGCTTTACTACTACGGCGTGCTGCGCGGCCTTCCGCGGGATGTCGTCGAGAGTCGCACGGCCGACCTCGCGAGGGCCTTCGATCTCACCGGCGCACTCGGTCGCGTCGTGAGCGACTACTCCGCGGGCATGCTCAAGAAGGTCATGCTGGCGGGCGCCATGATCCACTCGCCGCGCGTGCTCGTGCTCGACGAGCCGTTCGAGGCCGTCGACCCTGTGTCCAGCGCTGTCATCCTCGAGATTCTGTCGGCCTACGTGGCGCACGGGGGCACGGTCATCCTGTCCAGCCACGGCATGGAATTCGTCGAGCGCGTCTGTACGCGCGTCGCCGTCATCGTGTCGGGGCAGGTCCTGGCTGAAGGCACCGTCGACGAGGTGCGCGGCGAACTCACGCTCGAACAGCGCTTCATCGAACTGGCCGGTGGCCTGAGCGACGTGGAGGGCCTCGAGTGGCTGCACACGTTCTCCGGCTGAGGCTCGCGCTTCTCTTCGGCGCGCTGCGGGGGAGCACGGGGCACGCGACCCGCGTCGCCGTCGCGCTGATCCTGCTCGCCGCGGCAACGTTCGCCGCCTGCGGCGCGCTCGTCTCGATGACCGACGCGGCACCCGATGCCCTGTTCGCCGTCACGGTGCTCGGGGGCTCAGCGCTCACCCTCGGCTTCGCGCTCACACCCGTCATCGGCGGCGTCGATGACCCGCTCGATCCACGCCGCTTCGCACTGATGTCGCTCGCGCCCGGCAAGCTTGCCGCCGTGCTCACTCTCGCCGGGTTCGTGAGCGTCCCCGTTCTCGCGCTGACCGCTGTCGCGGTGACATCTGCCGTCGTCTGGGGCGAGCACGGGTCGCCTCTCGTCGCGGGAATCGCCGCCGCCGTCCTCGGAGTCACGACGTGCGTCCTGACGGCACGGGTCTTCATGGGGCTGACCTCGCTGTTCCTCCGCGAGCGACGGACACGCGAGATGACCGGACTCTTCGTGCTTCTCGTGGTCGTCGTGGTCGTGCCCGCAGCGGTCTTCCTCGGTTCGCTCGAATGGAACGGCACTGTGCCCGCCGCGCTCGCCGATGCCGTCGACATCCTCGCCGTGATGCCGCTCGGTGCTGCGTGGGCGATCCCGGGCCGCGTCGCAGCCGACGACGATGTGTGGCCCACCCTCGCGGTGGCGCTGCTCACCCTCATCGCGCTCGCTGCGGCTTGGCGCTGGATCGTCGGTCGCCTGCTCACGACGACCGAGCGGCCGCTGTCGGTGCGCGAGCGCACGGGCCTCGGCTGGTTCGCCGTGGCCCCCGGTACGCCCGGCGGAGCGATCGCGGCGCGCAGCCTGCTGTACTGGTCCCGCGATCGCCGCTACCTCATGAACATGATCGTGATCCCGTTCGCCGCCGTCGTGACGGTTGTGCCGCTGCTGGTGGCCGGCGTGCCGCTCGAGATCGCCGTGTTCGTGCCGGTGCTGTTCGCCGCGCTCTTCCTCGGCTGGCTGCCGCATAACGACATCGCGTACGACTCGACCGCTGTATGGATGCACGTCGCGAGTGGTGTGCGCGGGTGGTCTGACCGGCTGGGGCGGATCGTCCCCGTGCTGCTCATCGGCGTGCCGCTGCTCGCCGTGGCCGTCCCGGTCGCGGTTGCGCTGAACGGCGACCCGACGCTGCTTCCCGCCCTCGCGGGGGTCTCCGCGTCGCTCTTCTTCTCGGCGCTCGGCCTGTCGAGCGTCGCATCCGTGCTGGCCCCCTACGCGGTGTCGCGCCCAGGAGAGAGCCCGTTCCAGCAGCCGCAACGAACCAGTGCCGCCGGCGCCATCTCGCAGACGGCGGTCATGGTTGGCGCGATCGCGTGCTCGATTCCCGCCCTGAGATGGTGCTGGCAGGCGATGAACGGCGCCGAATCGAGCATCATGCCCGCGCTCTGGAGCGGGCTGGGCATCGGCATCGGTGTGTTCGTGATCGGCACGGTCGTCGGCGCGGTTCTGTTCGAACACCGGGGCGGCCGCGTCATGGAGTTCGCCGAATCAACCGGATGACCGGTGTCGCAGCGTCCGCGAAGCGCGCCCATGACGTGGACGCGCGGATAGAATGACGAACCATGAGCACTCCTCTCGACAGCCCTGACCAGGGCGGGCTGGCCACCCTCGACCGCGAACTCGAAGAGCTCATCCGCGAGGAGTCGATCGAACCGGGAGACCACGAGCGTTTCTCGCACTATGTCAAGAAGGACAAGATCCTCGAGTCGGCGATCACCGGCAAGCCCGTGCGCGCGCTGTGCGGCAAGAAGTGGACTCCGGGGCGCGACCCCGAGAAGTTTCCCGTCTGCCCCACCTGCAAAGAGATCTACGCGTCGCTCAACAAGTAGACCGTCGGGATCGCGGGGTCTGACCGGCTGAGCGCGAGTGCGCGAACGGGCAGTTCTTCGCGCACGCGTGCGTGGTGGCGGCGGGCGGCCTGAACGCCCTGTGGCCCCTCGAAGCCTGAGTCGATCTCGCCGCCTTCGACCAGGCTCACCTGCAGCGGCCGCGCGTCGGGGTGCTCCGCGGACGTATCCAGGGGCTCGAACCCGTCTGACACCGCGATGACCTCGTCTGTCGCGGTGCCTTCGTCGAGTCGGCGGAAAGCCGCCTTGCGACCGCCCGTCGACACCTTGTCGGCGGACGCCTTCGCGACCGGGACCCACCCGCCCGCGGCATCCTGCCGAGCGACGAGCTTGTAGACCATGCCCGCCGTGGGCACGCCCGATCCGGTGACCACCGATGTACCGACACCGTACGAGTCCACCGGTGAGGCGGCCAGCGACGCGATGGCGAACTCGTCGAGATCGCTCGTGACGGTGATCGTCGTACCGGTCGCGCCGAGCTCATCGAGCTGCGCGCGTACGTCGGCGGCGACGATGGGCAGGTCGCCCGAGTCCAGCCGCACGCCGCCGAGGCCCGTGCCGGCGACGCGGATCGCCGTCTCGACACCGCGGCGGATGTCGTACGTGTCGACGAGCAACGTCGTCTCGACGCCGAGTGCGTCGATCTGAGACCGGAACGAGTCTTCTTCGGTGTCGTGCAGGAGCGTCCACGAATGGGCTGCGGTGCCCATCGTCGGGATGCCCCACGTTCGGCCCGCCTCGAGATTCGACGTCGCCGTGAAGCCTGCGATGTAGGCGGCCCGAGCCGCAGCGATCGCCGAGGCCTCGCCCGCGCGGCGCGAGCCCATCTCGGCGAGCGGGCGGTCTCCCGCGGCGATGCTCATGCGCGCGGCCGCCGTCGCGACGGCGGAGTCGTGGTTCATGACGCTGAGGGCGAGGGTCTCGAGCACGACGGCCTCGGCGAAGGTGCCCTCGAACGTGAGGATGGGGGAGCCGGGGAAGTACAGCTCGCCCTCGCGGTAGCCCGTGATCGAGCCGGTGAACCGGTACTCGGCGAGGTAGTCGATCGTCGCGGGGCCCACGACGCGTTCGTCGCGCAGGAAGCGCAGCTCGTCGTCGCCGAAGCGGAAGTCGCGGAGGAGACTCAGGAGGCGCCCTGTGCCGGCCACGACGCCGAAGCGGCGCCCGCCCGACAACCGGCGTCCGAACAGTTCGAAGACGCAGCGGCGCTCGGCCGTGCCGTCGCGCAGTGCGGCGTCGAGCATCGTCAGCTCGTACCGGTCGGTGTACAGGGCGCTGGAGGCGTGCATGCCGGTCAGCCTAGTGAGCCGCGCGTGCTGGCGTAGGCTGGGGCATCGTGAATGACGCGCCGATCGGGATCTTCGACTCCGGAGTAGGCGGGCTCACGGTCGCGAGGGCTGTGTCGGCGCTCCTGCCGCGCGAATCGATCCTCTATGTGGGCGACACGGCGCGCTCGCCCTATGGTCCCAAGCCGATCGCCGACGTGCGGCGGTACTCGCTCGAGGTGCTGGACACGCTCGTCGAGCAGGGTGTGAAGATGCTCGTCATCGCGTGCAACACCGCATCGGCGGCTATGTTGCGCGACGCGCGCGAGCGCTACGACGTGCCCGTCGTCGAAGTGATCGGCCCCGCTGTGCGCACCGCCATGTCGACGAGCCGCAACGGCCGCATCGGCGTCATCGGCACCGTCGGCACGATCGGTTCGCGCGCCTACCAGGACATGCTCGAGGTCAACGAGCGCCTCACGGTCTTCGCGCAGGCGTGCCCCCGCTTCGTCGACTTCGTCGAAGCCGGTGTCACCGATTCCCCCGACGTGCTCGCCGTCGCTGAGGAGTACCTCGCACCGCTGCGGCACGCCGGCGTCGACACGCTCGTGCTGGGCTGCACCCACTACCCGTTCCTCGAGGGCGCCATCAGCTACGTCATGGGCGAGGGCGTGAGCCTCGTCTCGAGCGACACCGAGACGGCGAAAGACGTCTACCGCCAGCTCGTGTCGCGCTCGTTGCTCGCGGGTCCGGATGCCACGCCGCGGCACACGTACGAAGCGACCGGTGCGTCCGCCGATGAGTTCCTCCGCCTCGCGCACCGCCTGATGGGCCGCGAAGTGCGTGAGGTGCAGCTGGTGCACACCGGCGCGATCGACCTTCCCCGACAGACCCCCTGACCCCAGACCGTGCAGCCCCATCCGGGACCGCACACCCGAGAGGAACCCCGCATGACCGAGATCGTCCGCGCCGACGGCCGCACCCCCGAGCAGCTGCGACCCATCACGATCGAGCGCGGGTGGAGCGCGCACGCCGAGGGCTCGGCGCTCATCTCGTTCGGAGGCACGAAGGTGCTCTGCACGGCGTCGTTCACGAACGGCGTGCCTCGCTGGCTGACCGGCAAGGGCAAGGGCTGGGTCACCGCGGAGTACGCGATGCTCCCGCGCGCCACGAACTCGCGCAACGACCGCGAGAGCATCAAGGGCCGCGTCGGCGGACGCACGCACGAGATCTCCCGCCTCATCGGACGTGCACTGCGCTCAGTCGTGGACACGAAGGCGCTCGGTGAGAACACGATCGTCATCGACTGCGACGTGCTGCAGGCCGACGGCGGCACCCGCACGGCCGCGATCACAGGCGCGTACGTCGCGCTCGCCGACGCGATCGAGTGGGGCCGCGAGAAGAAGTTCATCGCGCAGAAGGCCACGCCGCTGTTCGACTCGGTCGCCGCCGTCTCGGTCGGCATCATCGACGGCGAGCCGATGCTCGATCTCGCCTACGTCGAAGACGTGCGCGCGGGCACCGACATGAACGTCGTCGTGACCGGCCGCGGACTCTTCGTCGAGGTCCAGGGCACCGCCGAGGGGGCGCCGTTCGACAAGCGCGAACTCGACGCCATGCTCGAGCTCGGACTCGCCGGGTGCGGCGATCTGCGCGACATCCAGACCGCGGCGCTCGCTGCCTCATGAGCGGCCGGGTCGTCCTCGCGACGCACAATCCGCACAAGGTCGCGGAGTTCCAGGCGATCGTCGCGGCGACGCGCCCCGACCTCGAGGTCGTCGGCTACGACGGCCCCGAGCCGGTCGAGGACGGCGTGACGTTCGCCGAGAACGCGCTCATCAAGGCGCGCGCCGCGGCGGCTCACACGGGGCTGCCGGCGCTCGCCGATGACTCAGGGGTGTGCGTCGACGTGCTGGGCGGGTCGCCGGGGGTCTTCTCGGCATACTGGGCCGGCCACGCGAAGGACGCCGTCGCGAACCGCGAGCTGCTCCTGGATCAGCTCGCCGACATCGCCGATCCGCACCGCACGGCGAGCTTCGTCTCGACGATCGCGCTCGTGGATCCCGCCACGGGAAGCGAAGACGTCGTCGAAGGCGTGTGGCCGGGACGCATCGCGCGCGAGGCGCGCGGCGAGGGCGGCTTCGGCTACGACCCCGTCTTCGTGCCCGATGAGCAGCCCGATGACGACCGCGCTGCCGGCGAACAGCCCGACGGCGCGTCCGCGGATCGTTCGGTCGCCGAGTGGACGGCCGAGCAGAAGAACGCCGCGTCGCACCGCGCGCGGGCCTTCCGGGCGCTCGTTCCCCTCCTCGAACGGCTGTGACCGGGCCGATGCCCGCCGCCGGGTGAACCCGGCCTAGCCTGGACACATGCACGATCACGCGCCGAGCGGCATCCGGGGCGCAGGCAACCGCCGCCTGCTCGCGATCTCGCTCGCGATCACGTCTGTCGTCATGGTCGCCCAGGTCATCGGTGCCGTGCTCACCGGCTCCCTCGCGCTCCTCGCCGACGCCGCGCACATGTTCACGGATGCTGCCGCACTGCTGATCGCCCTCGTCGCGAGCATCGTCGCCGCCCGGCCCGCTGACGATCGGCGCACGTTCGGCTATCAGCGCGCCGAGGTGTTCGGTGCGCTCATCAACGGCGTGATCCTCATCGTGCTGTCGGTCTGGGTCGCGGTCGAGGGCATCCGGCGTCTCGTCGACCCGGGCGAGGTCGAGATCCGCGGCGGTCTCATGCTGGTCGTCGCGGTCATCGGTCTCGTGGCGAACACCGTCGCCCTGTGGCTGCTCAGCTCGGCGCAGAGGCGCAGCATCAACGTGCGCGGCGCATATCTCGAAGTGCTCGGCGACCTGATCGGGTCGGCCGCCGTCATCATCGCCGCCATCGTCATCATCGTGACGGGATGGGCCGCCGCCGACGCGATCGCGTCTCTCTTCATCGCGGCCCTCATCGTGCCGCGCGCCGTGGCGCTCCTGCGCGAGGTGGCCTCGGTGCTGTCGGAGTCGACGCCCCGCGGCATGCAGGTCGCCGAGATCCGCGCGCACCTGATGAGCAAAGAGGGCGTCGTCGACGTTCACGACGTGCACGTGTGGCAGCTCACGCGCGGAGCTCCGGTCTTCAGCGCGCACGTCGTCGTCGACGAGGCGGCCTTCCGCGACGGCACGGGGGCGCTGCTCGGCGCGCTGCAGGACTGCCTCGCCCAGCACTTCGACGTCGAGCACTCGACGTTCCAGCTCGAGCCTGCCGGGCACACCGAGCACGACGCGCACGCGTGAGGGGCCTCAGTCCTCGCGACGCACGTCCGTGGGGGATTTGTCGGGCCGCAGCCCTCGCCACCGCGGATGGCGCAGGATCCCCCCCGGCGTGAACTCTCCGTACTCGACCTCACCGACGAGTTCGGGGCGCACCCAGAGGGCATCGCGTGCGTCGGCCGCGGGAACGCCGGTGAGCGGGTTGTCGTCGGTGCGCATCGGGGTGAGTGTTCGCAGCAGATGCGCGAGCGCGGCGTCGCTGAACCCCGTGCCGACGCGCCCCGCGTACTGCAGACCCTCATCGCCGGGGATGCCGAGCAGCAGCGACCCGAACGTGCCGCTGCGGCCGCCCTTGCCGGGGCGGATGCCGGCGATCACGACCTCCTGCGTGCGGGTGAGCTTCACCTTGAGCCATGATTCCGAGCGGATGCCGCGTCGATAGGTCGACGCCGGATCCTTCACGACGATGCCCTCCAGGCGCAGAGTCTCACTCGTCTCGAGCGCCGCGTCGACGTCGTCGAAGACCGGCGGGACGGTGATCGCGCTGATCGCATCCGCGGCGAGCTCTTCGAGGATGCGACGGCGCTCGGTCAGAGGGAGCCCCGTCACATCGCGCCCTTCGTGCACGAGCACGTCGAAGAGGTAGTACCGCACGGCGATGCGGCGGGCTTCGCGGGCGATGTCACCGGGTCGCTCGAGGTTCATCCGGCTCTGCAGCAGCGGAAAGCTCGGCCGGCCGTCCGGTTCGAGGGCGACGAGCTCGCCGTCGACGATCGTCCGGGAACCGCCGAGACCCGCGTCGACGGCGGTGAGTTCGGGGTATCGGGGTGTCATGTCGTTGCCGCTGCGCGCGACGAGGCGCAGTCGGGCGTCGTCCCACACGCCCACGGCGCGGATGCCGTCCCACTTCATCTCGACCCACGCGCCCCAGCGCGCCGCGGCGGCGCGGACGATGCCGGGGGTCGCGGGCGCGGAGTGCATGGGGTGCAGGTCCTGCGCCGCGGGGGGCCAATCCGCGTCGGTGTCAGGCGGGTCATCCGCCTGCTCCTTCTCAACCGCCGGACCACCGGGCATCCGCGGCGGCTTGTCCTCATCGCCCTGGCGGGAGGGTGAGACGGGGGTGCCGTCGGGCTGCGGCCGGCCCGAGGCATCCGTCTTCATGCGGTGCAGCAGCCAGCTCGACTTCTCACCCTCGCCCTCGGTGCGGATGAGCGCGAGACGCACGCGCCCGAGCGGGCCGCCCGGGCGGCCCTCGAGAGTGGCGATGATCTCGTCGTCGCGCCACTTCTCGAGCTCGTAGCGGCCCTCATCCCAGATCGTGACGGTGCCTCCGCCGTACTCGCCGGAGGGGATCGTGCCCTCGAACGACCCGTAGCTGAGGGGATGGTCCTCGGTCATGATCGCGAGGCTGTTGCGCCGGTACGAGTGCGGCACGCCGCGGGGCACGGCCCAGCTCACGAGCACGCCGTCGCGTTCGAGACGGAAATCCCAGTGCAGGCGCGACGCGTGGTGCTCTTGGATGACGAAGGCGGGGGTGTCGGTGTCGGGCGTCTCACCCAGCGGATTGGCGGGAACCGGTTCGGGGGTTCGTCCTGCCGTGCGCTTGGAGATGTACGCCGAGAGAGGACCGTGCTCGGCCTCGCGCGCGCCGGCGTGGAACCCCAGGGCATCCATCGGGTCGCCGATGCGGTCCATCCGCTCGAGCACATCGTCGAAGGTCAGGTGACGAAGGTCGGGGTCGTCGATCTCTTCCCACGTGCGCGGCGCCGCCACGGTGGGGTGCGCGCGGCCACGCAGCGAGTAGGGGGCGATCGTCGTCTTGGCGCCGTTGTTCTGGCTCCAGTCGATGAGCACCCTGCCCGCGCGCTCGGCCTTCTTCATGCTGCTCACAACGAGGTCGGGCTGGTCGGCTTCGATCGCGCGCGCGAGTTCGCGGGCAAGCGCCGAGGCCGCCTCTGTGGACTGTCCCGGGGGGAGTGCCGCGTACAGGTGGATGCCTTTGCTGCCGCTGGTGACGGGGTACGGCTCGAGTCCCATATCGGTGAGGATGCCCCGCGCCCAGCCCGCGACGACGGCGCATTCGGCAAGGCCCACGCCCGGTCCGGGATCGAGGTCGAGCACGAGCCGGTCGGCATCGCCCCGGCTGCCGTCGGGGGAGAACCGCCACTGCGGCACGTGCAGTTCGAGGCTCGCGACCTGGGCGAGGTAGACGAGCGTGGGCACGTCGCCGATGAGCGGATAGTCCTTGGCGCCGCCCGAGTGCTCGATCGGCCGCCTTGCGATCCACGACGGAGCACCGGGCTCGAGGTCCTTCGCGAAGAATACGGGCTCGGGATGCTCGTCGGTGCCGACGCCCTCGACCCACCGCTTGCGGGTCACGGGGCGCCCCACGACGTGGGGGATCAGCAGCGGTGCGATGCGCGTGTAGTAGTCGATCACTTCGCCCTTGGTCGTGCCCGTCTCGGGGTACATGACCTTGTCGAGGTTCGTCACGCGCAGACGGCGGCCGTCGATCCGCACGAGCTCACCGGCAGATTTCGCCATGCGCCCATCCTGCCGTGCCTGTCAAGGGGAACCGTGAGGCTGGCGATGAGAGGTGTGACGGGTGTCTACTGGTGGGATGAGAGCGATCTGGAAGGGTGCGCTGACGTTCGGTCTCGTGAACGTGCCGGTCAAGGTGTATTCCGCGACCGAGGATCACGACGTGTCGCTGCATCAGGTGCACAACAAGGACGGCGGGCGGATCCGCTACCAGCGCGTCTGCGAGATCGACGGTGAGGTCGTGCCGTACCAGGACATCGACAAGGCCTTCGACGACGGTGAGAAGACGGTCGTGCTCACGAAAGAGGACATCGCCTCGCTCCCTGCCGAGCGCAGCCGTGAGATCGACGTCGTCGAGTTCGTGCCGAGCGACCAGGTCGATCCGATCCTGTTCGATCGCGCCTACTACCTCGAACCGGATTCGGCGTCGCCGAAGGCCTATGTGCTGCTACGTCGCACGCTCGAGCAGACCGAGCGCACGGCGATCGTGCAGTTCTCGCTGCGGCAGAAGACCCGCCTCGCGGCGCTGCGCGTGCGCGGCGATGTGCTCGTGCTCCAGACGCTGCTGTGGGCCGACGAAGTGCGCGAGGCCGCGTTCCCGTCGCTCGATGAGAGCGTGCGCATCTCGGCGAAGGAGCTCGAGCTCTCGGCATCCCTCGTCGACAGCTTCGCGAGCGACTTCGCGCCCGAGGACTTCACCGATGACTATCAGCGCGAACTGCGCACGCTCATCGAAGCGAAGCTCGACAAGGGTGACGCGCTCGACACGGCCGAGACCTTCGGTGAGAGCGAAGAGGCCGACGCCGGCGGTGAGGTCATCGACCTCATGGATGCGCTGCGGGCGAGCGTCGAGCGGTCGCGCGCGGCGCGCGGCGCGGCGAAGACCACGGCGACCAGTGTGAAGAAGCCCGCGAAGAAGACGGGCGCCAAGAAGAAGGCGTCGTGAGGCGGGTCAAGCCCGCGAGTCGCCCTCGGCTGCCTCGTTGAAGACCTCGGGGTCGAGCGCGAGCGCTTCGGCTTCTTCAGCATCCGTCACGGTGTCGCTGCCCTCGGCGGCTTCTTTGCGGACCTTCCGGCGCTCCGCGAAGAAGTGCCAGACGACGAAGATCACCGTGCCGGCGACCGCGACGAGCAAGATGACATCGATGTACTCGGCGACGAAATCGCCGACGCCGGGGATGTAGCCGATCCCGTAGCCGAGCATCGTGAGGCCGAAGCCCCAGATGAGGGCGCCGATGAAGTTGTAGAGCGAGTAGCGCCGCCACGGCATGTGGCCGACGCCGGCCGCGACGGGGGCGAAGGTGCGCACGATCGGCACGAAGCGGGCGAGGATGACCGTGAGCCCGCCGTACTTCTCGAAGAACGCGTTTGTACGCTCGACGTTGCGACGGCTGAAGATGCCCGACTCTTTGCGTTCGAACACCGCCGGGCCGCCCTTGTGGCCGATGAAGTAGCCGACCTCTCCGCCGACGAACGCCGAGAGACCGATCAAAAGCGCGACGATCCAGGCGCTGATGCCGAAGACGCCGTTCTCTGCGCCGGGGATCGGGTGGGACAGCAGCCCGGCCATGATCAGCAGGGTGTCGCCGGGCAGCAGGAAGCCGACGAGAAGACCGGTCTCGGCGAACACGATGAAGCACACGACGAGGAGCGCCCATGGGCCCGCTGCGGCGATGATCATCGCAGGGTCGAGCCATGGAATCAGGGAGAGGTGCTGCACGAGGGGTCCCGTCGGGGTCGATCGTTCGCGGTCTGAAGGGCATGGGAATTCGTGCGGAAGGTGGGATTCGAACCCACACGCCCTGAAGCACAGGAACCTAAATCCTGCGTGTCTACCAGTTTCACCACTCCCGCGAGCCTCACAAGTCTACTGAGGAGGGCCTACGTCGCACGGGGTGCTGGCCCCCGGATGTCAGTGCTTGATGCCGAAGAGGAAGTACGTCGCCGGGCCGATCCAGTTCACGAGGATCACGGGGATCCAGGCGGGCTTCTGCCCTCTCACCTCGCGCTTGTCGCGGTGGCTGAGGTCCCAGAACGCGAGGAACGCGAAGGTCACCTGAAGGATGGCGAGCACCCCGATCGCGCCGCGCGCGGGGAGGGGGAGGTTCTTCTTCACGGACATGGGGTTCCTTTCCCTGGCTGGATCCATCCTGCCTGCCCCACGCTGTCTTCACCAGAACCCCGCTCTGTGGACAACTTCGCGGTGCCTCTGTGGTGGCTTGCGAGGATGCTCCGATGAGTTCCGCCGCCGCCTCCGTCTTCGCCCGTGGCCGGGCCGTTGCCGCCACCGTCGTGGCCGAGCGCGTGCGCGAGCGGCTGCGGCGCGAGCAGAGCGATCCGACGCGCGATCCCGAGCATGCCGGGCGTGTCGCGCGCGATGAGGTGCGCCGTCACAACGATTTCGCGCTGGCCCGCGGGCTCGTGCCCGTCGATGACGAGGCGGCGTGTGTGCGCGAGGTGCTCGCCGCCGTCGCGGGGTACGGGCCGTTGCAGGCATACATCGACGATCCGACGGTCGAGGAGCTGTGGGTGAATGCTCCCGACCGCATCTTGTCAATATGACCAGTGCCCGATCTCGCGATCCCCTTCAGTCCCGCGCGCAGGAGGGCGAGATGGATATGATTCGCCTCATGACATGGGGGGAGGTGGGGCGATGGCTTTTCCGCTTCAGTTGACCAGCAAACTAACGGGGGCGACGCCCTCTCAGTTGCGACGATGGGCTCGCGAAGACCTTTTAACACCAGGCGTCAAACGTCACCGACCGATGCTCTACTCGTATCAGGACCTGCTGGCGTTGCGTTCGATGGTCTTCCTCCGCGCGCGCACGTCCTCACAGCGGCTAAGGAAAGCCTGGGGGAACCTCCCGGTCGTTCACCTAACCGACCATCCGGGCCAATACTCATTCGGAACGGACGGTAACGCGATCTTCGTCGCGGGGCCAGACGGCCCACTTGATCTGCTGAAGCACCCTGGGCATACCATCGTGCAGTACACCTTCGAGCAACTCTTCGAGGAGTTCGAAGACTTTCGCGGGCGGCCTGTAGTGCCATTCCGCAATCCTGCGCGGCACCTCTCCGTTCATCCCGAGACGTTAGGCGGCTGGCCTACGATTTCCGGCACAAGGGTTGCGTTCGATTCAGTCGCTAAGCTCGTCGACTTCAAGACCGTGTTTCCAGAGGACGTCAAAGACTTCTACCCCCGTGTCTCGCGATCTGCTGCGCTCGACGCCCTGGCGTTCAACGATGAGGTTAGGGTCGCCTAGTGTCGATCGAGCGCCCTCGGATCTACATCGATGAGAACCTGCCTCACCAGCTCGCGGGCTCGCTTCATCGTGCTTACCGTCGCCTCGTCTTCCGTTCCCACAGGGACGAGAAGCTCTCGGGCGTGTACGATTTGCCGCTCTTTGAGGAGCTTGCCGCCCGCCGGTTTGACGTGATCGTGACGAAGGACTTCGCGCAGACTATTAATGCCGCGGAGCGTGCAGGCCTACGGTCTGCGTCGCTCCATTGGGTCGGCATGAGGGAGCCAGAAGACGCCCGCGGCCTCGGCTTCTACAGCGCGATCCTGTCAGCGCTCGCGGCGAGCGTGCCGGCCGTTGTTGGGTCAATGACAGAGCCGCCTACGGCTTATTTCGTGGAATGCAACGATCTCAAGTGGTCGGCGCCAACCCGATCGGAGCGGCTCTAGCCGTTCCCTCGCCGTGCTTCGTCTGAGTTGTACGCGTTCGCTGCTCCCGCTATAGCGGGTGCCGAGATATCCCGAGAGGGCGAGCATCGCGGAGTCGATCGGTGACGAGTCCTTGAGCCCGCGCGCTAGGCCCGCGACGACGTTGACGCCGTAGGTGGCGAAGAGTCGCGACCGCATCTTCGCAATAGGACTTGTCGTTAAACACCCGTGACTGGCTCTCGCAGGAGCAGTAGCGCCGCCGCGCCCTGCTCGTCTTCGGGTAGGTGAGCAATGCCTTCCAGGATCGCGCGCCGGTATGCGTTCACAGCGCCGAGGACGACGACTTGCAGGTCTTCCGCGAGTCCCATGAACCGGAGCCTACTAGTGCCCCGTGCGGTGAACGGGAGAGCGGGCCGGACGCCCTGTCCGGCCCGCTCGAAGGTATCGAAGGGAACCAAAGTTGCTAGCTCGGCTGCTAGCCGCCTACGGCTTCAAACTCCTGCTCTACTGTTTCCCACAGGAGGATGCCGCACAAGCGGCATCCGGTTCCAACCACTGCCCGGTGCTCCTCGTTGTTTGGGCAGGCTATGAGCGACTCAATGACTTCGGAATTCCCGAACATCGTGCGTCCTTCGATTTGGCGGACTTGTTTGCGATGTGGGGATTCCTTGGAAGCATGCTATGGAGGGGTGCCGACATCGGAGTGATCCGACACGCCGTGAAGCGCCTTACCGGCCTACGCTGGTTTTAGGGTGTATGCGGCTTGAGTGGTCAGGTGAGAGTTCAGGCCGCCTCGAGCGTCGCGACCCGCGCGTGGAGTTGCGCCACCTGTGCGAGCAAGAGCTGGATGAAGTCGATCGACTCGATGCGTTCCGGGTCTCCGTACCGGACCACGAACCGGGCCGTGTCGGGGTGTTCGGCGAGTTCCTCGGCGATGTAGCCGATGACGGGCTTGCCGTCGCCGCCGATCATCTCGAACTCGCGCAGTGGCGTCACGAAGAGGTCGCCGAGATCGGGTGCGTCTGTGATGCCCTCCTTGTAGCGCGCCGAGGATGCACCACGGCTGATGCGGCCGTCGCCGTTGATGTAGGCGACGACGTATCCGGATGCCGCGGCGAAAGAGTTGGGCAAATAGATCTGACCGCCGACCGTGCCGCCGTTGAACGAAGGCGGGGTGATGCTCGCGATCGCACTATCCACATAGGTCTTGTTCGCCGCGTCGGCGGCTTCGAGCGGGGACGACACCGTGATGCGCGTATTGCCCTTGAACCTCACGAGCTTTCCGCCCGACACGGTGCCGGGAGCCGCCGCGTCGTCGTTGCCCAACGCGCCGAGCGCAGCGCGAGCGCCCGCCGCGTTGGTTGCGCCGGTGCCGCCCTTAGCGATCGGCGTGACGTTGGCCGTGCGCTGTGCGAGGTAGTCGCGGGTTCGGTTGATCTCCTCTGCGCCGTCTCGCACGAGATCCGTGGACGGGTCGAGGATGTCCATTCCTGCGGCGAGGGCGTCGTCTCCGGTAGGCATCAGAGGTCACTCCATTCAGTGAGGTCGTCCCAGGTGACGGGTCCAGCGTCGTCCCAGGTCAGCGCGCCAGAGCCGAGCACCCACGCGAGTTCGGGGGTGTCGGTGGTGCGCAGGGTCGCGGTCATACGGTCGGTGTCGAGGTCGTACTCGATGCGCTCGGTTCGGCCCGTCTGCGTGGGGGTGTTCTCGAGCACGACGGTGGCCGCCTGCTCGGCATTCGCGCGCCAGTCGGCAACGGCGATAGCCGTCACCTCGCGCCCACGCCCTTGGGCGCGCCTGACGGCGTACTCACTGAAGCCCGGACCCGGGTAAGCGGTGGTCTTCTCGAACGTGCGTAGCCGTGTGTGCGGCGTATTCAGCGCGTAGGCATCGGCGCGTGTCTGCTCTTCGCCTTGCGGTGTCCGCCATGTGTAGGTCGTCACCGCGGCGTCGTACCAGAGTCCGCTGTCGCGGCTGATTGTGTCGGAACCGTCGATGAGGTTGACCGCGTGACGGATGCTCAGCGAGCCGGCGGCGGCATAATTCTCGTCGCGAAGCGTCCAACGGCGCTGCTCGTCGCACACGAGGCGGAAGCCCGCGACCTGGAGGAGAGGGTGCAGGAAGTCGAGGGCCGACTGCCCTGCTTTCCACGTGAAGGAATCCGGATCAGGCGAGTCGACTAGAGGCTTGCGAATGCTGCTCGAGGTGTCGGGCGCCGTGGGGTCCGCCCACTCGTATGCGTATACGTCGGTGTTTGCGGAGTAGCCGGAGAAGAAGGGAACACGCCAGGAACCTTCGTAGAACATCGGCACGCGGGCAAGGTGCGTGGTGACCGTCGTGTTGCCCGCGGTGGAGAGGATTGGGTACGCGTATTCGGCACCGACCGGTGCAGTGGCGATGACGTAGAGCCGTTGGTAGTCCGGGGAGCGCACGAACTCGGGACCGTAGGAGTTTCCTACGACAGTGGCGGAGCCGTTGTTGCGCCACTGGATGATGGCGCGGCCCGTTCGTCCGACCGCGCTGGCTGACCAATCGACTTCGAACACATACCGTCTGCCAGGAGTGACGCGGAACGCAGTGAGGGAGGGCGCCACGATGAGATTCGATGCTGCGGCCGTTGTCGTCCAGCGCACGTGCGTTGGAGGGCCTCCGTTCAGGGTCGGGGGATTGGCGCCGCCGCCGTTCTGGAATCCGAGCGTGGTGCCGACCACACGCGGGTTAGGGTGCATGTTGGTCACTGGCCAGTAGGGCGTCATGTCCGCGTCGATGGCGGGGGACGGCTCGAGGGTAGCGCCGGGGATTGCCTTGCCGAGCACATAGGCCACGACATCTCGAAGTGAGGCCGCCAGGTCGAATGCCCCGGTGTCGTCAGCGAGCGGGGCGAAGTCGGCGAGAAGTGCCTCGTCACTTGCCAGCGACAGGGACAGCGCGCCCTCCGAGTGCTGGACGTCGCGATCCCGCAGCCCCAGATCGAACTCTCGATGAGTGCTGAAGCTCGGATAGATGCCGTCTACCTCGATGCGGATGCGGGCATCCTCGCGGGGATCGAGGCGCGTGAGGGCCGCGGGGTCGGGCATGGAGATTGTGAGCTGTGCCTGAACATGCGGTGCCGCGCCCGCGTCAAGCGCGATTCGGCCACCGACCACGGATAGCGCGATGTCGGGGGAGCCGAGGAGGTGCGCCGCGTAGACGTGTGTAGAGACCGTCATTCGATCTCCTGGTAGTCGGCAGTGATGCGCCAGAATGCGAGGGTCTCAGTGTCTTGCGTGCGCGTGACGCGACCGGAAACGACGTAGGTCATATCGAGTTCGGGGCGATCGGCGCTGATGAGAGTGAATGTCCCGCCGCTTCGGTGTAGGTCGCGTGCTGCCAGGGCGGCGGCGGCGTCATCGAACACCAGGGAGAGCGTCCCGGTGGGGAGCGCAGCCGGCCGCAACGTGACATCGGGGTTGGCGCGGCCGAGGATCGGGTGAACGATGTTGCCGCCCTCGGAAGAGTCCTGCCAGACCTCGACGGCGTGCGGCGCGATGGTCTCGTCGCCTTGAGTGATGATGGTGCTCATTCCCAGCTCACCCCGCCTCTCGGGTTCGCGCCCGGTCGCGCGATGACAGAGGCGCGCTTGGGCAGAGGGCGGTAGTTGTCCCACGCGCTCGAGTCGACATCGACCTTGACCTTCGTCCTGACCTCGCTCGGCACGCTGTACAACTTCTTCTCGATTGCGTCGACGTCGCTCGTAGCCTGGCCGGTCTCCGCGTCGATGTAGATGACCGTGCCGTCAGGCAGCTCGGTCACCGTGTCGCCGAACTCATCGACCTTGGTCGTCGCGCCGGCGGTGTTCGCGGCGAGGTCGCGGAGGAAGTAGCTGTACGTGTCGGCCTGGGCGGCGCCCTGCTCCATCGCTCCGTTGATCTCATCCAGGCGCTGCTTGCCCTTGGCGTATTCCTGCTCCAGCACCGTGAGAGAGGCCAGCACACCGCCGTTCGCCTGAGCGACCTCCTGTGCCAGTTTCGCGTCCTCGGCGGCGGCGTCCTTCTTGCGGCGGAGCGCCTGCGTGACCTCATCGAGCGCGGACGCCGACCCGGACATCGCTGCGAGTGCGGTGGATTCGCTGACGCCCCAGATCTTTGCGTTCTCGGCCACCTCGTCGTAGGAGTCCGCGAGGATCTGCTGGCCCTTTGCGATCGTGGTGGCGGTGGACAGGACGCGCGAGCCTTCTTCGATGAACGTGTCGGCCCAGTCCTGTGCCTTCTCCTTCAGGCGCTCCTGGGCTTCGCCGGCCTGATCGAGTGCGCCGATGAGGAGGCCGAGGCCAGCGGCACCGGCCGCGGTGGCGACGAGGCCGGGGATGCCGCCGAGTGCCCCTGATCCGGCCAGGCCGCCGAGGGTGTCCTGCGCGATCTGAGGGAGGTCTTCGAGGTCGCCGCGGAAGGATGAGAACGTCTCGCCGAGGTTCTGGCGAAGCTCGCCGCCGACCTCGGTTCCGGTGTCGCCGAGCTTGCGAAATCCGCGCTGCCCTTCGTCGCCCACGTCGCGCGCTGCGTATCCGAGCTTGTCGAGTTCCTTGCGCGTGGCGTTCAGTTCGCGGTCGAGGTCTTCGGTGGCGTCCTGCGCCTTCTTCATGTCCCGGTCGATGTCGCGGCCGGCGTCGACCTTGCCGAGGGCTTCGAGCGCCTTCTCGGCGTCCTCGATCGGGTCGATGAGGCCCTTCTGAATGCTCTTCTCGACGCCGCCGGTATCGACGGCGACCGGGATCTCGATATCGCCCTTGCGTGCCACGGTCAGACCCCCTCGATGGCTTCGTGAATCGTGCGCCGTGCGGTCTGTACCCAGAGGCTCGCGAACCGGGAGATCGAGTCGCTTGCGGCCGGGTAGACGACGGAGCCGCCGCGGTACGGTGGGCCGAAGGTCGCGCCGAGGCGTCGGGTGTAGGTGGTGCCCAGGCGGCTGCGTGACGTGATGACCTTGCCGGCGCCGCCGCCGAACTCAGCGGCGCCGGTCATGCGGTCAGCGGACTTCCCGCCTTTGAACGTCAGCCCGCCCGAGCGGAGGAGCACATTGCGTGAGGTGACGCCGACGCGGGCGGTCCCGACAAGGGCGCGCTGCTTGAGCCGCGTCATTGCGCGCCCCCGGGTCTCCTCGGCCCAGATGGGCTGGGCCGCGCTCTTCGTGTGCGTGCTGATCTGCTTGCGTACGTCCGGACCAACGGCCCGGAGTGAGCGCGCGAGCGCTTGCAGAGGGCTGTCGATCAGGAGCGAGATGCCCCCGGCCATGGTCAGGCGGTCGTCGTAGGGGTGGGGCGCGACGAGGGCAGCGTGACCTGCGAGACTCCGACCTGCTTGGTCGCCCCACCGATGTTCGGCGCCACGAGCGTGACGGTCGAGGCCCAGGTGACGGGTCCGTCCACGATGACCATCTCGACCTGCTCGCCTTCGTCATCGAGCATCTTGCGGGCGAGGCCGGTGGTCGTGAAGTCCTGGAAGACGCTGAGCTGGAGATCCCAGCCCGATTCGCCGGCGAACTTGCGGACGGTGCCGCCCACGTCAGTGACCTCGGAGGTCGTGGAGGTCGGGACGTACTCGAAGCCCTGAATGTGGCTCGTGTACTGATCTGATCCGACGGTGACCGTCGCAGTGATCAGGCGCAGGTTTGCGGGAATCGGGACTGCCCCGAGTTTGGTTGACGTCTGATCTGTGAGGATTCGT
>NZ_JBYHFM010000006.1:0-67160 GCF_057669765.1 Microbacterium sp. Y832
GCAGAAGGATTACCAACGGCTACACCACGCATTGGGGCTTGACCGTTGCCGCCGTAGATGGACGTAGCGTTCGCCGCGGGCGGTGAGCGAAAAGGCACCCTGACCGGGGGGATAAAGAAACCCCCGTGTGTAGAAGCCACACGAGGGTTTCAGTGGCTCCGACGGGCGTCGATCCCGTGACCTCACGATTTTCAGTCGTGCGCTCTACCAACTGAGCTACAGAGCCGAGTGGCATCCGAGAATGTCACTCCTGAAACGAAAGGCCCTCTCATAAGAAAGGGCCCGTCGCTCAGAGCGACCCTGACGGGACTTGAACCCGCGACCTCCGCCGTGACAGGGCGGCACGCTAACCAACTGCGCTACAGGGCCATGCGTATTGAATTGTATGCGGTATGTGTGACCCCAACGGGATTCGAACCCGTGCTACCGCCGTGAAAGGGCGGCGTCCTAGGCCGCTAAACGATGGGGCCGAATGAACCCTGGACCGTTCAGACCCGCCGTTCACCTACCGACGCTCAAGCATACGAGATGAATCGGCAATGTGCCAATCGAGCGCGCGCCGCCGCCTCTGCGGGGGTGTCACGGGGGAGACTTGCCTGGTTCTGAGCCGCGGAAAGTTGCGGGCGGACTCGTTGCGTCTGTGAACGGTGTTGCTAGTGTGATCGAGGTTGTTTCTCTCGGCAGGAGGTTGCGGTGGACTCCGAGCAGGCCCACGACGAGTGCGGTTGCGCGCCCTCCGAGAAAGAGCGACGCAGCCTCTGGCCGTCGCTCAGCCGGCGCTCCGCGCTCGGCCTCGGTGTGCTCGGTGCCGCCGTCGTCGGTGGCCTCGGCGGACCCCTCGTCGCCCCCGCATTCGCCGCTTCGTACCCCACGTGGGACGAAGTGCAGCGTGCCAAAGCCAGTGAAGCGGCCAAGGCGGCACAGGTCGCGAAGATCGAGGGCCTCATCTCGTCGCTCACGACCGAGGTCGCCCGAAAGAATCAGCTCGCCGAGCAGGCCGCCGATGAGTACTTCGTCGCACAGCAGGAGTACCTCGAAGCCGCCTATCGCACGGACCAGCTGCAAGCCGAAGCCGACGCCCAGGCGGGTGTCGCGAAGGATGCCGCCGACAAGGCCGGCCGCGTCGCAGCCCAGCTCTACCGCAACGGCGGAGATGACACGGCGCTCGAGCTCTTCTTCGCAGGGTCAGCCGCCTCGGCCGATGACCTTCTGGCACGGCTCGGCACGATGGACAAGCTCCTCGAGCGCAACAACGATGTCTACGCGCAGGCGGTCACAGCTCGCGACGCCGCGCAGGGGATCACCGACCGAGCCGAGATCCAGCGCCAGGAGCGCGACCGGCTGCGGGTGATCGCAGAAGACAAGATGGCTGCCGCGCAGCGGGCGGCCGACGCCGCTGCCGCCGCGCTCGCTGAGCAGCAGCAGTACCTCGGCACCCTCGAAGCGCAGCTTGCGGCGCTCAAGGACACGACGGCCAAGACCGTCGCCCAGTACGAAGAAGGCGAGCGGATCCGCAAGGAAGCCGAGCGCAAGGCCCGTGAAGAAGCTGACCGCAAGGCCCGCGAAGAAGCCGCCGCGATCGGTGGCGGTGGTGGTGGCGGCGGCGGCGGTGGTGGCGGCGGCGGTGGCGGCGGCGGCTCCGTCGGCGGAAGCGGGTGGGCGCGGCCGTCGGGCGGACGCCTCACCTCGGGGTACGGACCTCGCACCGGCCAGTGCGGCCACCAGGGCTGCGCGAGCACGTGGCACCTCGGCACCGACATGGCAGCAGGCTGCGGAGCGGGGATCTACGCCGCGGCGGCAGGCACGGTCTCGATGTCGCAGGTCTACAGCGGGTACGGCAACTACATCCGCATCGAGCACGGTGGCGGCATCGCCACGGGGTACGCCCACGCGTCGCAACTGCTGGTCGGCCGCGGGCAGTGGGTCAACGCAGGACAGCTCATCGCCCGCGAGGGAATGACCGGGCGCTCCTTCGGATGCCACCTGCACTTCGAGGTCTACACCCCTGGCGGCACCGTCAACCCGCAGAACTTCATGGCGGCCCGCGGCGTCTGGCTCTGATCGCCCTCGCACGACCCGCAACGAAACTGCGCCCTATCCCTGCGGCGCACGGGGCGGCGCAGGGATAGGGCGCGAGTCGACTCAGGAGTGCGCGTCAGAGCGTGTTCGGCGCGACGCCGCCACCCTGGGTCTTGGTCTGTCCTTCGTGCTCGGCGAACCGCTGGAACGCCTCGGTCACGAGACGCTCGGCCTCGGCGGCGCCTGCCCAGTCGTCGACCTTGACCCACTTGTTGGGCTCGAGGTCCTTGTAGTGCTCGAAGAAGTGCGCGATCTCGTTCTTGGTCCACTCGTCGATGTCGTCGACGTCTTGGATGTGGGCCCAGCGCGGGTCCTTGGCGAGCACGGCGACGACCTTGTCGTCGCCGCCGGCCTCGTCGCTCATCTTGAGCACGGCGACGGGGCGCACGCTCGCGAGGATGCCGGGGTACAGGTCGCGGTCGAGCAGCACGAGCACGTCGAGCGGGTCGCCGTCTTCGCCGAGGGTGTTCTCGAAGAAGCCGTAGTTCGTGGGGTATCCGAACACCGTGTAGAGGATGCGGTCGAGGAAGACGCGGCCCGTGCCGTGGTCGACCTCATACTTGACGCGGCTGCCCCGCGGGATCTCGATGACTGCGTCGTACGCGCCCATGCTGCTGCTCCTAGGGTCGGGGAAAAGTCCGCGACCAGCCTAGTCGCGGGCACTTGGCCGCGCAGACGGCGCGGCTGCGCCGTCGCGGCCCGGATCGCCCGAAGCCGCGCACACGGCCCCCCCGGTACCGTGGTGAGGTGACCGAGCACAGACCGGGCCTGCACCCCGCCGTCGCCGAGGTTCGCCGTGCCGTGCGCGGCGCGCTCGCCGCGGTGCCCGCTGATTCTGCCGTCGTCGTGGGGCTGTCGGGCGGGGCCGATTCGCTGGCGCTCGCCGCCGCGACGGCGTTCGCCGCCCCGGCTCGGGGCATCCGGGCGACGGCGGTCGTCGTCGATCACGGGTTGCAGGACGGATCTGGCGACGTCGCCGCCGCGGCGGCCGGTCAGGCCCGGCGTCTCGGCCTCGACACCCGGATCGTGCGCGTCGACGTCGGAGACGCGGGCGGTCCCGAGGCGGCGGCGCGCGCCGCGCGCTATGGCGCTCTCGGTGCTGCGGCGCTCGAACTCGGGGCGGCCGCGATCCTCGTCGGCCACACGCGCGACGACCAGGCCGAGACCGTTCTTCTCGGGCTCGCGCGGGGATCGGGCGCCACGAGCCTGTCGGGCATGGCGCCCTCGTCCGACCTCGGGGGAACCCCGCTGCTGCGCCCCCTGCTCGATGTGACGCGTGCGACGACCGAGGCGGCGTGCGCCGCCGAAGGACTGACCCCGTGGCGTGACCCGCACAACACCGACGTACGGTTTGCCCGCGTGCGGGTGCGCGAGACGGTGCTGCCCGTGCTCGAGCGAGAGCTCGGACCTGGCGTCGCCGACGCGCTCGCCCGCACGGCGGCGCAGTTGCGCGAAGATGCCGAAGCGTTCGACGAGATGATCGCCGAGACGATCGAGGACATCGTCGAACACGCTGAGGCCGGCATCGCGGTCTCGGTCGCGGCGCTCGCCGCCAATCCCGCGGCGCTGCGGCACCGCATCATCCGGCACGTCGTGGCCAGTGAGTTCCACGAGAGCCTGACGCGCGCCCAGACCCTCGAGGTCGCCCGCCTCGTGACCGGATGGACGGGTCAGGGCCCTCTCGACCTGCCGGGCTGCACGGCCCGCCGCGTGGGCAGCCGCGTCATCTTCACCGCCCGAGGCTGACAGAGACCGCGCGCCGCCTCGGTGGCGGCGGCGCGCGGTCGAGCAACTCTCGTGCGTGCACGAGGGCTGTCTGGCGCGCCTTGACACTCTCGCGAGCCTCGACCTACACTCGCCGATACACCCTCCATTCATATGTCGAATAAGTATGCGGGACGGTGGTTCGCAGTTCGAAGGTGAAAGCAGGGGCCATGAGTGCGTTCTCGGATATCGACGATCCCACTGATCTGACCGCGGTTCGCGCGGCGATCGCAGCAGGCGAACGGCCCGATGCGCTCACGCCGCTGGGCCTCAAGCGGCTCGTGATCGAAGACAACGCATCGGCGCGCGCAACGGCCGAGATGCGCGAGTTGCTGCGCGGCGAGCAGCACGGGTCCGGCGAGACCGTCATCGCCGTTCTCGTCGATGCCACGCCCATCCTGTCGGGCGAGACTCTGCTCAAACCGCGTGTCATCGAGCAGCTGTCGCGTGATTTCGAAGTGACCGAGGTCGTGCTGGGCACGCCCGGGCACCTCCACGTCGACGACGACGCGCTGCGCGCGGCGACCGACGCGGTTCGGGGGGCCCACGGCATCGTCTCGATCGGCTCAGGCACGATCTCAGACATCGCCAAGCTCGCTTCAGCGGCGGCCGGCAACCTCCCCCTGGTCATCATCCAGACGGCGGCGTCGGTCGACGGCTACACCGACAACGTCTCTGTCGTGCTGCGCGCCGGCGCGAAGCGCACGATCGACTCCCGCTGGCCCGAGGTCGTGCTCGCCGACACCGCCGTCATCCGCACCGCGCCGCGCGAGCTCAACTCCGCAGGCTTCGGCGAGGTGCAATCGCTCTTCACCGCTCCGGCGGATTGGTGGCTCGCGTCGCAGGTGGGCACCGACACGAGTTTCCACACGACCCCGCGCGATCTGCTGCAGGAATTCGCCGGCGATCCCGCGCAATGGGGCGTCGGGCTCGGCTCGGGCGCTCCCCATGCCGTTGAGCAGCTCACGCGGGTCCTCGCGATCCGGGGGATCGGCACGGGCATCGCAGGTTCGACCGCTTGCCTGTCCGGAGTCGAGCACCTCGTCAGCCACATGCTCGACATGTACGCCGTCGCGACCGGTCGTGAGGTGGGTCTGCACGGCGCTCAGGTGGGTGTCGCTTCGGTCGTGGCCGCGAGTGCCTGGGCGCACCTGCTCGAACAGATCCGCGCGGGGCGCGAGATCACAGCGCCCGAGGGCGACGCACGCGCACGCGTGCTCGAAGCCTTCGCCGTGTGCGACCCGAGCGGGGCGCTCGGCGAAGAGTGCTGGAAGGACTACTCCGCCAAGCGCACGGCCTGGGCCGCCGCCGGCAATGCCCCCCTGCGACTGCTGGCCGACGCGGACGCGCTCGTGTCGCGACTGGGGGGCATGCTTCCCGACGGCCAGGCGCTCGCTTCCGCGCTCGCTGCGGCCGAAGCTCCCCTGCGCGTGCCGGACCTCGGTGACTGGGTCACCCCAGAGGTATGGCACTGGGCCGTGGCGAACGGCCTGTACATGCGTAACCGCGTGACCGTGATCGACCTGCTCGCTGAAGCGGGCTGGTGGACCACGGGCGACGTCGCCGCCGTGATCGCCCGCGCCGAAGACGCCGCCGCGAAGGCCGCGGGAGCAACGCCGTGATCGACGTCGTGCTCGCCATCGACTGCTCGACGACGGGCGCGAAGTGCATCGCGTGGGACCTCGAGGGCCGTGCGATCGCGAGCGGGCGCAGCGAGCTGCCCCTGTCTATCCCGCAGCCCGGATGGGGCGAGCAGGACCCGCGTGATTGGTGGGGTGCCACGACCGCGGCCGTCCGCGAGTGCCTCGCGCAGATCGACCCCGGCCGCGTCGCAGCCCTCGCGGTCACGCACCAGCGCGAGAGCTTCGCGTGCGTCGACGCGGACGGCGAGGCGCTGCGTCCTGCAATGCTGTGGCTCGATGCCCGCGCTGGCGCGCAGGTCGATCGCTTCGGCTCCGAACGCATCCACGCGCTCACGGGCAAACCGCCCAACCCGACGCCCGCGCTCTACAAACTGCTGTGGCTCGCCGAGAACGAGCCGGACGCGCTCGCCCGCACGGCGAAGGTCGTCGAGGTGCATGGCTATCTCGTGCATCGCCTCGCAGGGCTGTGGGTGACCTCGACCGCGAGCGCGGATCCGCTCGGGCTCATGGACTTCGCCGCGGGCGAGTATGCGCCCGAGGTGCTCGACCTCGTAGGTCTCACCACGGACCACCTCGCCGATCTCGTGGCGCCGGGCACCCCCATCGGCACGCTGACCGCCGCCGCTGCCGACGAGCTCGGGCTCGCTGCATCCGTCCTCGTGGTCGCCGGTTCCGGGGACGGCCAATCCGCGGGCCTCGGTGCGGGCGTCACCGCACCCGGAGATGCCTATCTCAATCTTGGAACCGGACTCATCGCAGGCATCTTCAGCCCGACCTATCGGCCCCGTCTGTCACATCGTTCGATGGCGGGGGCCATGGCCGGGAGCGTCAACAACGAACTCTTCGTCGGAGCAGGGACCTTCCTGGTCTCGTGGTTCCTCAATGAGATCGCCGCCGGGGAGCCGGCCGATGTTTCGCGCGAGGAGTACTGGCAGACTCAGGCCGCCGCCATCGCGCCCGGGGCCGAGGGTCTGTTCGTCGCGCCGTACTGGAACGGCCAGCTCACTCCGCTGTGGGACCACCGGGCGCGGGGCGTCATGATCGGGTTCGGTGGCGTCCACACGCGCGCGCACATCTATCGGGCGGTGCTCGAGGGCATCGCGTTCGAACTGCGCTGGTGTCTCGAGCACGCCGAACCGCACTTCGACGAGCGCGTACGCGAGTTCGTCGCGATGGGCGGAGGCGCGCGCAGTCCGCTGTGGTGCCAGATCTTCGCGGACGTGCTCGGTCGGCCGCTCGTGCTCGCCGGTCACGATGAGGCGACGGCGCTCGGTGCGGGCATCCTCGCGGCCGCGGGCGCGGGGCTTCACGCAAATGTGGCGGATGCCGCGGCGACGATGACGCGGCGTGGGCGTCGGTACGAACCCGACCCCGCCGCGGTCCGGCGATACGACGCGCTCTACGGGGTGTATCGCGAGGTCTATCCCGCCGTTCGCCCCCTGTTCCCGGCCATTGCGGAGGTGGCCGATGTCTGACGCAGACGTGCGGCGCCGGCGCCCCGACGACTGGTTCGACGCCTACCTCTTCGACCTGGACGGGACGGTCTATCTCGGCGATGAGCTGCTTCCGGGCGCTCGGGAGCTGCTCGACGGGTTGCGAGACCGCGGGGCTCGGCGCGTGTTCCTCTCGAACAACCCGACGCGCGATCCGCAGATGTACCTCGACAAGCTCACGCGCCTCGGCATCGCGGTGTCGCACGAGGAGATCGTCAATACCATCGTCAGCACCGTCGCGTGGTTGAAGGCGCAGCATCCGAAGGCCGTCGTCTACCCCATCGCCGAAGCGCCCCTCGTGCGGGCGCTCGCCGCGGCCGGGATCGCGATGAGCGACGATCCCGCCGAGATCGACATCGTGATCGCGAGCTACGACCGCGCATTCGACTACAGCAAGCTGCAGATCGCTTTCGATGCGCTGTGGCAGCACGGGCGAGCAATCCTCATCACGACCAACCCGGATCGGTACTGTCCTTTTCCGGGTGGGCGAGGAGAACCCGATGCCGCGGGCATCATCGCCGCTCTGGAGGCGACCACCGGGGTGCGCTGCTCGGCCAACATGGGCAAACCCGACCGCATCATGATCGAGTCCGTCCTGGGGCTTCTCGGCCCTGACGTCGGGCGCGTCGTCATGGTCGGCGACCGCCTCGAGACCGATGTGCGGATGGGAATCAACGCCGGCATCAGCACGGCTCTCGTCCTGACCGGCGACTCGCAGCTTGCCGATGTCCAGCGCTGCGAGCCCCGCTTGCGGCCGGACTTCATCCTCGACCGCATCGATGACCTTGTACCTGCCGGGGCGCTTGCACGGCCAGGGCACGCCACATAGAATACTCATACACACGCGGAATAGTTATTCCCACGACGGAGAGGGTCGACCGATGGACGGTTTGTCCGACGAGTTCCTGCTCGAGATGCAGCGCCGGATGCTGCGCATCCGCGCGTTCGACGAGCGCGCATCCAAGATGGTCAAGCGTGGGCACATCCCCGGCACCGTGCACACGTCGATCGGTCAGGAAGCCCAGGTCGTCGGCGCGACGATGGCGCTGCGCGACGGCGACTACATGACGGGCAACCACCGCAGTCACGGCCACCCCATCGGCAAGGGCTCTCCGCTCGGACCGCTCATGGCCGAGCTCCAGGGCAAGGCCACGGGCGTCTGCAAGGGCAAGGGCGGTTCGCTGCACCTCGCCGACTTCTCGGTCGGCAGCCTGGGCGAGTCTGGCATCGTCGGCTCCTCCATCCCGATCGCGATGGGCGCTGCGCTGTCGTCGCAGGTGCTGGGCCGCGACTCGGTCGCGCTCGCCTTCTTCGGTGACGGTGCCGCCAATCAGGGTGTGCTCTACGAATCGATGAACATGTCGGGCGTGTGGAAGCTCCCCGTGATCTTCCTGTGCGAGAACAACCAGTACGCACTGTCGACCCCGGCGCACACCGTCACGAGCGGCGTCATCGCCGACCGCGCCGCCGGCTTCGGGATGCCCGGTGTCCGGGTCGAAGAGGGCCAGGACGTGCTCGCGGTCTATGCGGCCGTCGCGAGCGCCGTCGAGCGCGCGCGCAGTGGTGGAGGGCCCACCCTCGTCGAGGTCGTCACCTACCGCTACAACGAGCACTCCGAGGGGCTGCGACTGGGCACCGACTATCGTCCCGCCGACGAGCGCGAGGCATGGCTCCAGAAAGACCCGCTCGTGCTCTTCCGCGAGCACCTCGTCGCGAACGGTCACTCCACCGAGGCGATGGATGCCCTGGAGGCCGAGGTCCTCGCCGAGGTCGACGAGGCGGTCCGCTTCTCTGAAGAGAGCCCCTTCCCCGATCCTTCTGTCGCCTTCGAAGACCTCTACACGGATACGGAGTACTCAGCATGAGCGTCATGAGCTTCCTCGGCGCGATCGGCGCCGCCCAGCGCGAGGCGATGGATGCCGACGAGCGCGTCATCATCATCGGCGAAGACGTCGAGGCCAACGTGTACGGCACGACCGGTGGCGGGAAGGCGCGTCGTGAGACGGGTGACTTCGTGCAGATGTACGGGTCGAACCGCATCCGCAACACCCCCATCTCTGAAGAAGGCATCGTCGGGGCGGCTGCCGGTGCCGCGATGACGGGCCTGCGCCCGATCGTCGACCTGTCGTATTCGAGCTTTCTCTACATGGCGATGGACCAGCTCGTGAATCAGGTCGCCAAGAACCGCTACATGTTCGGCGGTCAGGCCTCGATGCCCGCGGTGTTCCGCTCGGCGATGTTCTACGGCCTGAACACCGGCGCCCACCACTCCGACCGTCCCTACCCGATGTTCATGAACGTCCCGGGCCTGAAGATCATGGTGCCGTCCAGCCCGACCGACGCGAAGGGCCTCCTGCGCGCCGCGATCGACATGGACGACCCCGTCCTCACCTTCGAAGCGTGCCTCCTGTGGGGCAGCAAGGAAGAAGTGCCCGACGAGGAGTTCCAGATTCCGTTCGGTGTCGCTCGCACGGCCCGTGAGGGAACCGACGTGACGATCGTCGCGATCTCCAGCTCCGTGCCTGAAGCCCTCGCCGCTGCCGAAGAGCTCGCCGCCGAGGGCGTGTCGGCAGAGGTCATCGACCCTCGCACGCTCGTCCCGCTGGACCGTGACGCCATCCTTCGCTCGGTCGCCAAGACCGGCCGACTGGTGATCGCCGAGCCCGCGCACCGCACGTGCGGTGCGGCCGCCGAGATCAGCGCGATCGCCTCGGAAGAGGTCTTCGACGCGCTCACCGCGCCGATCGTGCGCCTCACGGCTCCCGACATGCAGATCCCCTTCAGCCCTTCGCTGGAGAAGCAGATGTACCCCAACAAGGACGGAATCGCCGCCGCTGTACGTCGCGTGACCGGCCTGACGGCTCCCGCCGCAGCGGGCGCCTGATTCGACGCAGAACCAAGGAGAGAACGATGGCACGAGTAGAAGTCCTGCTCCCGCAGTGGGGCATGGGAATGAGCGAAGGCTCGATCATCGAGTGGCACAAGAAGGTCGGGGACCGGGTCACCGAAGACGAGCCCTTGGCCGAGGTCGAGGCAGAGAAGGTCGAAGAGACCCTCGAGGCGCCCGCGACCGGCACGCTGACCGAGATCCTGGTCGACGAGGGCGACTCCGTCGAGGTGCGCAGCATCGTCGCGATCATCGAGACGGACTGACCCGCACGAGTGTGGATGGGCGAAGAAGCCCAGAAGGAGAAAAGCATCATGGCTCGAGTCGATCCTCTAGGTCTGATCACCGCCGCGCAGGAAGGCGGCTACGCCGTCGGCGCGTTCAACATGCACAACCCCGAGACGACGCAGGCGCTGATCCGCGCGGCTCAGGCTGCCCAGGCGCCGGTGTTCCTGCAGGTCGGTCGGGCGATCGTGCCGCACATGGGTCTGCGCGCGGCCTATGAGATGACGCGCCGCGAGCTGGACGCATCCGGCCTGCAGGCGCCCATCCATCTCGACCACGGCACCTACGACGAGGTGTTCGAGGCGATCCGGCTCGGGTTCGACTCGATCATGTTCGACGGCGCGCACCTCGACTTCGAGGAGAACATCCGCGTCACGGCAGAGGTCGTCCGCGTCGCCCACGCCTTTGGCATTCCGGTAGAGGCCGAGCTCGGCCGCATCCCGGATGCCGCTGACGACATCCGCTGGGAGGACTACTACACGAGTGTCGAAGAAGCGGAGCGCTTCGTCGCCGAAACAGGTGTGGACCTGCTCGCGATCTCAGCCGGCGTCATGCACGGCGTGACCGGAATCGAACCGCAGCCGCTCGACATCGACCGGATCCGCGCGATCCGCCATGTCACCGGCATCCCGCTCGTGCTGCACGGTGCCTCGGGGGTCCCCGTCGACCAGCTGCGCGCGGCTACCGAGGCAGGCGTGCACAAGTTCAACGCCGACACCGACCTGCGGCACGCGTTCCGCGCCGGCATCGAAGAGACATGGTCGCAGGGCGACCGTCAGTTCGAGGAAGCCATGGCCGTCGGCCGTGACCGCATGATCGAGGCAACCGTGCAGAAGATGCAGGAGTACGGATGCGCGGGTCGGGCATCCGCGACCGCGGCCTCGGCGGACGCAGCGGTGCCGGCGTGAGCGAGGCCGTCGAAGAAGGCGTCGTCGAGCCGCTCAAGGGGCTTCGCCGCACGGCTGCGCGCCGAATGGTGCAGGCCTGGGCAGCCCCGGTCTTCCACGTCACGGCCGAGGTCGACATGACCGCCGCACTGCGCGTGCGCGCCGCAGAGCCGACCGCCAACGTCACCGACGCGATCCTGCGTGCCGTGGCCCGAGCGCTCGCCGAGGTGCCCGACCTCAACGTGCACGTCGCCGAGGACGCCGTCGTGCGCTTCTCGAAGGCGAACATCGGTGTTGCGGTCGACACTCCCAAGGGGCTCGTCGTGCCCGTCGTGCACGACGTCTCCCGTGACGATCTCGCGTCGATCGCGCGGGTCCGCGCCGACGTTGTGACCCGCGCCCGTGACGGAGCCCTGACCCGTGACGACATCACGGGCGGCACCTTCACCGTCTCGAACCTCGGGATGATGGGCGTCACGCGCTTCGACGCGATTCTCAACGTGCCGCAAGCGGCGATCCTCGCCGTCGGGGCGACGGTGCAGCGCTTCGTGCAGCGCGACGGAGAGGGCGTCTGGGCGCCGATCGCCGAGTACACGCTCACGTGCGATCACCGCGCCATCGACGGAGCCACGGGCGCGCGCTTTCTCGCGGCGTTCAAGACCGCGCTCGAGGAGCCGCTCTCCTGAGCCGCGACACGGCATCCGACGCATCAGGGTGCAGTCTCCTCGAGAGGGGGACTGCACCCTATGCTCGTGGCATCGACACGCAGCATTCCGCCACCGCCGTCGTCCGCTCCGTCCCGGTTCCGGGTGAGCGGGGCGCCGGCGCCGATGTTCTCTCGTCGCTCGACCTGCTGTACGCCCTCGCCGAGCATCGTGCTCCCGACCGGGTCGTGCGTGTCTTCCGGCCCGCGCCGACCCTCGCCTTCAGTCGCAGGGAGAGCCTGCACCCGAGCTTCGCCGCCGCCGAGAAGGCCGCGCGCGAGGCCGGATACGAGCCGATCATCCGCCCCGCCGGGGGGCGCGCCGTCGCGCTCGACCCGGACTGGGTCGTGCTCGATATCGTGACCCTGGAGCCGCAGCGGCTCGACAACCGCGACGTCTTCATGGACCACGGCGAGGAGTTCGTCGCGCTGCTGCGGGAGTGGGGGGTCGACGCGCGTTTCGGCGCCGTGCCGGGGGAGTACTGCCCCGGTGATTACAGCGTCAACGCGCGCGGTCAGGTCAAGCTCGTCGGCACGGCGCAACGTGTCGCCCGTGGCGTGCGCCTCTACAGCGCGAGTGTGCCTTTGCGGGTCACCTCCGCCGCGCGCACAGTTCTGACGCGGGTGAACGCGCTCCTCGAGCTCGACTGGAACCCGGATACCCTCGGCTCGCTCGCCGACGAGATCGACATGACGGATGCCGCCGTCGAAGAGGCGCTGTGCGCGCGCTTCGCGGGCCCACACGTCGTCCACCGCACGCTTGATGACGTCCTGCGTGGTGGCTGAGCCCGGGTAGGGACTCGGGCGCTACGAGAGCCCACCAGAAAGAGGAGGTCCCGCCGTCCGTCGGCAGGACCTCCTCTTTCTGCGTCGAGTGCTACCTGCCGCCGTTCTGCGCCTTCGAGGACTGGCGGTCGGTCATGACGGCCGCGACGATGACGGCACCGAGGACGACGGGCTGCAGGTTCGGTGAGACGCCGAGAAGTGACATCCCGTTGTTCAGTACGCCGATGATGAGCAGACCCACGAACGTGCCGAGCACCGAGCCCGTGCCGCCCGCGAGACTCGCGCCGCCGATCACGACGACCGCGATGACGTTCAGCAGATCGGCGGCACCGGCCGTCGGCTGGGCCGAGTCCAGGCGCGACGTGACGAGCAGGCCGGCGACAGCGGCGAGAAGCCCCGCAATCGTATAGACGAGCAGCTTCATGCGGCGGACGGGAATGCCTGACAGGCGGGCGACTTCCTCGTTGCCGCCGATCGCGTAGAGCGCGCGCCCACCGGGGCGGAAGCGCAGCCAGAAGGCCGCGATGAGGAAGACACCCACCAGGATGATGCCCTGGATCGGCACGCCCAGGACGCTCATGCGCGTGAGGGCCGTGAACCACTCGGGGAAGCCGTTGACGGTGTTGCCGCCCGTGATGAACACGGCGAGTCCCGTCGCGGCCGACATCGTCGCCAGAGTCGCGATGAAGGGCTGCAACCTGCCGTAGGTGATGAGGATGCCGTTGAGCAGCCCGATGCCGGCGCCAGTGGCCAGCCCCAGCACAAGCGCGAGCTCGAAGGGCAGGCCCGAGTAGCTGTACAGGTAGGCCATCGTCATCGAGCTGAGCGCCAGCACGGCGCCCACCGACAGGTCGATGCCGGCGACGATGATGACCATCAGTGCCCCGACCGACATGACGCCGATCGCCGAGATCTGCGTGAGGATGTTCAGCAGGTTCCGCGACGTGAGGAAGTACGGCGAGAGGAACGACAGCAGGATGAAGATCACGACGAGCCCGACGAGCGGACCGGGGATCTTCGAAAGGATGCGACGGACACGGCCCTCGCCGGACGCACCGTCCGTGGGGACGGTGCGCTGCGCGACCGTCGCGGGACTCGGAGTCGACGGGTTCGTCGAGGTCGAGGGTTCGGAAACGCTCATCGTTTCATCTCCAGGGAAAGAGTTCGGGATCAGAGGTGGGCGGTCTCGGCGTGCTGGGGCAGCGCGAGACGCATGACGGCTTCGGGAGTGGCCGCATCGCGGTCGAGGATGCCCTGCTGGCGACCGCCGGACATCACGAGCACGCGGTGCGAGAGGCCGAGGACCTCTTCGAGCTCGGAGGACACCACGATGATGGCGACGCCGTCATCGGCGAGACGGCGGATGGCGTCGTAGATCGTCATCTTCGCTCCGACGTCGACGCCGCGCGTCGGTTCGTCGAGGATGAGGACCTTGGGCTGCTTGATGAGCCACTTGGCCAGGAGCACTTTCTGCTGGTTGCCGCCCGAGAGGTGGCCGACACTGGCATCGGCCTGGCCCCGGATGTCGAGCTCACGGCGCTGCGTGCGGTAGGTCTTGGCGAGCTCCTTGTGGGTGACGATGCCGCGCCGTGACAGTTCCTTCTGCCACGGGAGGGTCATGTTCTCGGTGCTGTCGCGACTGAGCAGGAGCCCCTGCGACTTGCGGTCCTCGGGCACCATGGCGATGCCGGCGCGGATGCCGTCACGGGGATTTCGGATCGTCACCGGACGGCCGTCGATGCGGATCTCACCCGTGTCAGCGCGGTCGGCGCCGGCGATGGCTCGCACGACTTCGCTGCGCCCTGCGCCGACCAGGCCGGCGATCCCGAGGATCTCGCCCGCGCGGACGGAGAAATCGATCCCCTCGAAGGCGCCGGTGCGACCGAGCCCGGAGACCTGGATGATCGTCTTCTCGGCCGCCGCGGGTGGTGTGTCGTGGCCGTAGGTGAAGTCGCGGCCGACCATGGCGCGAACGATGTCATCCCGCGGCACGTCGCCGGTATCCCACCGAGCCGCTTCGTGGCCGTCGCGCAGGCAGAGGATCGCGTCGGAGAGGCGCGTGATCTCCTCGATGCGGTGCGAGATGTAGACGATGCCGGCGCCCGCCGACCGCAGCGCGTCGATCTGGTCGAAGACGCGGGCGGTCTCGGACTTGCCGAGTGAGGCGGAGGGCTCGTCGAAGATGATGTAGCGGGGTTCGCGGCTGAGAGCGCGCGCGATCTCGATCTCCTGCTGGGCGGCGATCGAGAGGTCGCCGACGCGCTGGCGCGGGTCCATGCGCGAGCCGAGGCGGTCCAACACGGCGCGGGCCTCCGCATTGAGGCGGTTGCGGTCGATCCCTCCGCGCTTGCGCGGCAGGCGTCCGATGAAGATGTTCTCGGCAACGGAGAGTTCGGGCACCATCCGAATCTCCTGGTGAATGAGCACGACGCCGGAGCGGAGCGCATCGCCGGGTGAACCCGGTGCATACCGTTCACCGTCGATCGTCATCGTGCCGCCGTCGGGCTGGACGAGACCGGCGATCATGCCCGAGGTCGTCGACTTGCCCGCGCCGTTCTCGCCGACGAGACCGAGCACCGACCCCGGCGTCAGGGTGATGTCGATGTCCTTCACGACGGTGACGCCGCCGTAGCGCTTCGTCAGACCCGTGCAGACGAGGCCAGTCGCGGCGGATGCTGCGCGTTCAGCCATGGCATGGCTCCTTCCGGATGAGGGTGGTGCGGCGCGGGGCCGCACCACCCATCAGGGGCGTCGGGTCAGCGAGTGCCGACGTTCGGGCCGTAGAACTTCGTCGGGTCGTTCTCGGCGACGTTCGCCTTGTTCACGAGCACGGCGTCCTGATACTGCTCGGCCGGGATGTCGTCGCCTTCACCCTCGAGGAGCGCGATGGCGTTCTCGACCGCGAGCTGGCCCATCATGTAGGGCTGCTGCGCCATGGTGGCGTGGGTGAGGCCGTCCGAGATGGCGTCGAACATGGTCGGGAAGCCGTCGATGCCGACGAAGAACATGCCGTCGCGGCCCGCCTGCTGGGCGGCCTTGGCCGCGCCCATCGCCATAGCGTCGCTCTCGCCGAAGATCGCCTTGAGGTTCGGGTGCGCCGTCAGGATGTTCTGCGAGGCGTCGAACGCCTGGCTCTCATCCCAGTTGGCGCTCTCCCACTGCACGTCGTTGATGCCCGGGTTCTCGTCGATCGCCTGCTGGCATCCCTCGGAGCGCTGGAGCTCCGCGGTCGAGCCGAGCGGCCCCTGCAGCACGGCGATGTCGCCCTCGTTGCCGATCTGTTCGAACATCCAGGTGCAGACCTCGTATGCGGCCTTGACGCTGTCCGTCGCGATGAAGGTGCGGATCTCGGCGTCGTCGGTCTCGGGCTTCTGGTCCACCGCGACGACCGGCACGCCGGCGTCGTTCGCGAGGCGCACACCGGCGGCGGCCGCCGTGGCGTCCTGCGGGGTGTAGATGAGCACGCCGACCTGCTGCGTAAGCAGGTTCTGCACCTGGTTGACCTGGCGGCTGGCGTCATTGTCGGCGGACTCGACGATGAGTTCGTAGCCCGCTTCCTCAGCCGCGGCCTTCATGCCATCAACCGCTGCGATGTAGAACAGCGACTTCTGGTCGGCGACCGAGACGCCGATCACCTTCGAATCGCTCGGCCCGCCGTCCGCGCCGCCACCGGAGTCGGTCGTGCTGCAGCCGGCGATGCCGAGTGCGGCGATCGCGAGTCCGGCGAGGAGCGTAGCCCCGCGGCGCTTGCTGTGATTGGTCATTGCGTTTCTCCCTCGAAACCTGTGTGGAGTGACATCTGAATACCTATGCGACTATCGAATTGAGATGCCGTTGGAGTGATGCTAGGCCTCGGTCCGTCGGGTGTCAAGCGGCTGCGACGGGCGCGAGAAGGCGCGCCGACGCGGTTGCGTCGACGTGGGGGCGCGGTTGCTCAGGCGGAGGATGGGCCTTGTTCGAGGAGGTAGCGCGCTGTCTCTTCGTCGGTCACGAGCACATTGATCCACCCGCCGCGTACGGCGGCGAGCACGGCGTCGTGTTTCCCGGCGCCGCCCGAGACTCCGATGCGACGCTCGGCGCGGCGAATCTGCTCGAGGCTCACTCCGAGCACGAGCTCGTCGAGTTCGGATGCGACGGGCCGCCCGTCGGCATCCATGAATCGCAGATTGATCTCGCCGACGGCGCCCAGTGATCGCGCCCTGTCGAACTGTTCCTGCGTGAAGAAGTTGTCACCGCCCACCAGCGGCGGCACGATCGTGCAATTGCCGATGCCGACGAGGGCGATGTCCAGCTGCGACATCGTTTCGAGCGCGCGCCGGGCGTGCGGGTCGTTCGCGAGGATCGCTTCGCGCATCTGTGGGGTCGGCACGACGCCCGGCACGCGCATGAACAGCGCCTCGGCGTCGGTGAGCTTCGCGAATCGCTCGGTCGCCACGGTGGCCACGTGCTGGATCGCGGGCTGTCCGACGCCGCCGAGCAGCTCGACGACCGCCCGCGCCTTCGCGCGAGGGAACCGCTGCAGATTGGCGACGAAACTGCGCAGCGATCGGCTCCACGATGTGAAGCCGATCGTCTTGCCGTCGATCGGAGCGACCTGGAAGATCGGGGCGAGTGCGCGGCCGACGTGGTCGGTGCGTTCGCGCTCGGACTCGTCGATCGCATCGACGACGTGGGCCTCGAGCAGTCCGAAGTCCTGCTCGAGGCGCTGCTCGAGATCCGCGTTGAGCCCGGGGGGCGGAACCACGATCGTGCGCACGATGCCGGCATCCTCTGCGGAAGAGAGCAGCCGCGAGACCCTCGCCTGCGAGAGGCCCAACGTGCGCGCGATCTCTGTCTGCACCATCCCGCGCGTGTGATAGAGGTGCGAGACCTTCGTCATCATGCGCTGGGCGTCGGGGTCGTTGCGGTCCTGGGGCATCGATTGCCTTTCCTGTCTCCGCCTGGGATTTGAGTCATTCTGTCAGACTGGGCCAGGGCCCCAGGCGTCCCAGGATCAGCTTGTCCCATTCCCCTCGGCGGTTCTCGCGCTACACTAGCGGAAGGCCATTCAGTCAACGACTGAATATTCACGCCATCGTCGAGGAGGCACCGTGACCAAGGCTGGACAGCTCACGTACGACGTCGTCGTGATCGGCGCAGGGATCAACGGGCTCGGCATCGCTCGCGACGCCGCCGAGCGTGGTCTCTCGGTGGCGCTGGTCGAGCAAGAGGACCTGTGCTTCGGAGTCTCGGCCTGGTCGGGCCGCCTTGTGCACGGGGGGCTGCGTTACCTCGAGCGCGGTGACATCCGTCTCGTGCGCGAATCGCTGCGCGAGCGCGAGCTCCTGTTCCGCGTCGCGCCGCATCTCGTGAAGCCCGTGCGCCTCATCATGCCCTTCTACTCTCGCAACACCCGCCCCTCGTGGATGATCCGCCTCGGCATGCTCGCGTACGACGTGCTCTCCGCGGACAAATCCGTGCCCTGGCATCGCGTGCTGTCTGCGCGAGCCATCAAGAACCGCTTCCCGGGAATGAACGCGACCGGCCTGAGTGGCGCGGCCCTGTTCACCGACGGCCAGGTCGAGTACGCCGAGCGGCTCTGTGCCGAGCTCGCGGTCGCCGCCGCCGACGCCGGTGCCCGAATCCACATCCACACGAAGGCCGTCGGCGTGCTGCGGGACGGCGGGGCCGTGACCGGCGTGCGCGTGCGCACCGACGACGGGGAAGAGCGCGACATCCGGGCCCGCGTCACGATCAACGCGGGCGGCCCGTGGGTCGACGACGTGCTGGCGGGTGAGTCCGGCCAGGCTGTGGCGTCGCCGCGCCTCATCGGCGGGGCGAAAGGCAGCCACATCATCGTCGACCGGTTCCCCGGTGCCCCGACGGACGTCGTGTACTACGAGTCGCAGACGGACGGACGCCTCGTTCTCGTGATCCCGTGGATGGGGCGATACCTCATCGGCTGCACCGACATCAAGTACGACCTCGAGCCGGACTCGGCCCGTGCGGAGAGCGACGAGGTCGATTACCTCCTCACCGAGGCGAACGCACTCATGCCCGACGCCAACCTCACGGCCGACGATGTGCTTTACACATACAGCGGTGTGCGCCCACTGCCGTATGCGCCGGACATCCCGGAATGGAAAGTGCCGCGCAGCCACATCGTCCGTGACCATGCGCAGGACGGATACCCCGGCATCCTGTCCATCGTCGGAGGCAAGCTCACGACGTATCGGCAGCTCGCTGAGGACGCCACCGACCTCGCCGTGAAGAAGCTCAAGGCTCGCGCTCGCAAGAAGCCGATCAGCAAACAGCAGCCGTTTCCCGGCGCGCGCGCCGCCGACCTCGCCGCGTTCGAGCGGGCCTTCCTGGCGAACACGACGATCGACTCGGACACATCGCGCCGCCTCTGGTCGTTGTACGGCACCCGCGCGCAGCAGGTCCTCGAGCTCGCCCAGCGGGACCCCGCCCTTGCCGAGCGCTTCGATCCTGACAGCCCCGCCATCGCCGCCGAACTCATCTTCGCGGTCGACGACGAGTTCGCCGAAACCCTCACCGACGTCTTCGCGCGCCGCATCCTGCTGGCCTTCGAACCCGGCCACGGGCTCGGTGGCGCCGAGCGCGCCGCCGAGATCCTCGCCGCTCACCGCGGATGGGACGATGACCGCCGCTCGGCCGAGATCGCGGGCTACCGTGAATGGCTCGATCACTTGCGCGTTCCCGAGCGCGTCTGACTCGAAAGGGAGTCCGCCGTGACCGGCAGATACGTCGTCGCCCTCGATGAGGGGTCCAGCAGCGCCCGAGCGATCGTCATCGACGATGCGGGTCGCACCGTCGGTGAGGCTTCCGCGTCGATCGCCACGATCTTCCCCCACGAAGGGTGGGTCGAGTTCGACCCGCAGGAGATGTGGGATGCACCGCGCCGCTCACTCGCCGTCGCGCTCGAACGCGCCGGTCTCACGGCGGCCGACATCGCGGCCGTCGGGGTGACGTCGCACCGAGAGACCATCGTGATGTGGGACCGTTCGACGGGGGTGCCCGTCTACAACGCCATCACGTGGATGTCGAAGCAGACCGACGGCATCGTGCGGGAGTGGTCCGAGCGGGGCCTCGACGACGAGTTCCGCTCACGCACGGGTGTGCGCAACGATTCGTTCTATTCGGCGGCCAAGATCGCCTGGCTGCTCCGACACGTGCCCGGGGCCCGCGAGCGGGCGGAGCGCGGTGAGCTCGCGATCGGCACACCCGACACGTGGATGCTGTGGAACCTGACCGGTGGCACGGCGCATCGTACCGAGCCCAGCGCGGCATCCCGCACGGGACTGATGTCTCTCGCGCGAGCCCGGTGGGACGAAGAGTTCTGCGCCATGCTCGACATCCCCACGAGTCTGCTGCCTGAGATCGTGCCGTCCGCGGGGTGGTTCGGCGACGTCGCGCACGACCTACTGCCGGCGCCGCAGCCGGTTCCTGTGACCGCCGTGCTCGGCGATCAGCAGGCGGGGCTGTTCGGTCAGGCCTGCCTCGAGACCGGCAGCGCCAAGAACACGTTCGGCACTGCGGGTGTCCTGACCGTCAACATGGGCGACGTGCCGCGCACGCTGCCCGGCATGTGCAGCAGCGTCGCGTGGCAGTTCGGTGACGCCGTGACCTACGAGGCGGAGGGCGTGGTCTTCCACAGCGGGCAGACGATGCAGTGGCTGCGCGACCGCTTGGGCATCTTGACCGACGCCGCCGACAGCGAAGCCATCGCATCGACCGTGCCCGACACAGCCGGGGTCTACCTCGTTCCCGGCTTCGCTGGGCTGTTCGATCCGCACTGGGACCGAGATGCGCGAGGAGCCATCCTCGGGCTCACGCTCGAGTCGTCCGCGGCGCATGTCGTGCGCGCCGGTATCGAGGCGATGGCCTACCAGACCCGGGACAACGTCGACAATCTCCGGCGCAATGGCGTCGAGATCCCCATGCTCAAGGTCGACGGCGGCGCGACACGCAACAACCTGCTGTGTCAGTTCCAAGCCGACATCCTCGGCATCCCCGTGGCGCGCCCTGTCGGTCTCGAGCGCACCGCGCTCGGCATCGCCCACCTGGCGGGCAGTGAAGTGGGCATGTGGGCTCGCGATGACATCCACGATCGATGGCAGCTCGAGCGCGTCTTCGAGCCCCGCATGCAGGCCGACAGGCGCGAAGAGCTCTACCGCGGGTGGACTGATGCGGTGGCGGCGGCGCGCGGTCTTCCTCCGCGCGTGCAGGGCTGACACGCCGATGGGGATTCCTCCCCATGTCGCCCGCGGCGGGGAGAAATAGTCTGGGCGGGTGACAGGCGTGCAATACAGCGACTCCGATTTCACCACCGCGGTGGCGGAGCTCCGTGCTGCGGCGGCCCGCGCCGCCGACGGCTCGCGCCCCGACAACGGCGTCGTGAAGTCTGACGTCGTCGAGGCGGCGCTCGGTGACGTCGATGAGCTCATCCGGGCGGCCATGGACGCCCTGTCCGAAGCGGGCGACGAAGTCGCGACCGACACGGGCATCGTGCACAGCGAACTGCAGCGCACCGACGCGGCACTGGCGGGCGGTGGGTCATGAGTCTTCCCGGAATCGACGGTGACCCGGCGCAGGGCGATGTCGGCGGCATCCGCGACCTCGCGAGCCTCTTCCGCTCGCGGGCGACCGCGCAGCGCGATCGCAGCACCGCGTCGGGCCGCGCGCTCGCTGCGCTCGGTCCTGTCATCGCCGAGAGCGCGGACGCGCTGCGCCCGCGCATCACGGTGCTGTCGGAGCGGTTCACGCGAACAGCGGATGCCGCCGAATCGGCCGCCGGGATTCTCGACGGTTACGCCACGGGGCTGCAAGAGCTGAAGGGTCGCGCCGCGACGGCGCTCGCGACGGCGCAGACCCGCTACGACGCGATCTGGGCGCGCCGCGGTGAAGCGCTCAATCAGGCCTCGGAGACGGTCGTCGGCTGGGCGCTGAGCTGGGACGACGTGCTGCCCGACTGGCTCTACCTCGACAAGCCCTCTTATCTTGAGCGGTGGCGCGGTGCGATCGAGTCCTATCGCGGCGCGAGCCAGGCCTACAACGATCTGCAGATCGAGCGCGACGATCTCGATCGCGAGACGGCGAATCAGCTGCGTCAGATCGACCTCGTCGCCGCGCTGACCGATGACGGCCGGATCGGCCGCGGCGGGTACTTCGCGTCGGCCGCCTTGTGGGCCGAGGACACGGATTCGATCACGGCAGAGCAGCTGGCGGGCCTCGGCGATCCGAACCTCATCCGACAGGTCTGGGACAGCCTCGACCGCTCGCAGCGCGACGCCCTCATCGAGAAGTCGCCCAGGGTGATCGGCAACCTCGACGGCATCCCCATCGCCGACCGGGTCAGCGCCAACCGCATCAACCTGCGCACCGAGATCGCCGCCCGCGAGGCCGAGATCGAGCGCATCGAGCAGCTGCGCGCCGACGCCCACGCGAAGGCATACTACGGACACGACGGCATCGACGCCGAGTACGACAAGCTCGTCGCCGAGCAGCAGACGCACATCGACTACTACCGGGGACTGCTCACCGACGACGTGCGCTACGTCGACGCCCACGGTGTACCGCGCTCGTACGAAGGCTCGCGCGTCGTCGTCTTCGACCCGGCGCAGGGCGCGATCGCGACCTACCACGGCCCCATCGACCCCGTCACGGGAGACATCCCGTCATGGGTCACGTCGGTCGCGATCTCGGTGCCCGGCACGGGCTCGAACATGACCGATTTCGGCGACTCCCGCGCCGCCGACCTCTACCAGGCGGCGGGTTCGACATCGGCCGTCTTCCAGTGGGCGGGCGGCCCGTTCCCGCAGGACATCCCCGCCGCGATGGACCCGTCGTATTCGCGAGAGCTCGCGCCGCGGCTGCGCGACTTCGCGGCCGGCATCGTCGTGCCGGGGGCGGCGACGCTCACGGTGCTGGGCCACAGCTACGGCGGGGCGACCGTCGGCATGGCCGAGCAGGAGGGCCTGCGCGCCGACCGCATCCTGTATGTCGCCGCCGCCGGCATGGGGCACGGTGTCGACGGCATCGACGACTTCCCGCACACGTCAGGTGTGCCGCACTACGCGATGATGAGCCGCAACGACGCCGTAGTCGGACTCATCCAGGGCAATAGTGGCGACTGGCACGCTCTGCACGGGCAGTCCACGCTGACCGCCGACGGCGTCACCCGCCTCGAGACCGGCTTCATCGAGGCATCCGATCCTGACAGCGGAAACATCGAGCGCCACAATGTGCCCGGCAACGGCATGCCCGCCGCGATCGACAGTCACAGCTCGCTCTACACACCCGGCTCGACCGCGTTCAATAACATGGTCGCCGTGATCACCGGCGGACAGGCAGAGCTCTTCGCGCCGAGCCAGACCATCGTCACGACCGCCGGGCCCATCACGATCGACGGGCTCGACCGCGATGACTACGCGCCCGCATATGCGCAGGTGGAGTGACGGATGCGACGCCTCATCGCCCTCGTCGCGGCCGCCGCGCTCGCCCTCACCCTCGGAGGCTGCACCATGACACCGACCAGCCGGCTCGACGAGTACGCCGCCGCGACGGACGAACTCATGGCCACGACCGTCGCCGCGATCCCCGAAGCGCTCGTCGACGAGGTGGGGTTCTCCGAGTCCGAGCCGCGCTTCGAGTCGCCCACGGGCGGGGCTTCTGCTCAGGATGCCGCGTGGTGGCAGGCGCTGAGCAGCATCGTGCTCGTGTCCGAGCCCGACGCGTCCGCGGAGGCCGCCGCCGCGGTCACCGAACACCTCACCGCCGAAGGCTGGACGATGTCGCGCGTACGCGAGACCGACGGCGGCCAGCGGGTCGCCGACGGCTTCCGCCGCGAGATCGACGGCGGCGACTGGTACATCGAGCTCACGTGGGGTCTGACGGCGCCTGACAGGGCCGAGGTCGTCGAGGTGCTCGTCGTGAGCCCGCAGACCGTGCGTGGCGGCGCCTAGAATCGTCGTATGCGGGCTGCGGACATCCAGAGCGAACTCACCCACGTCCTCCACACCGAGGAGGAGATCGTCGAGAGGTTGCAAGAGGTCGCCGCTCGCGTCGCCGAAGACTACGCCGGCAAGGATCTTCTGCTGGTGGGCGTGCTCAAGGGCGCGATCATGGTCATGGCCGACTTCTCGCGGGCACTGCCCATGACGGCGCCGATGGACTGGATGGCCGTCTCGTCGTACGGCACCGGCACGAAATCCAGCGGAGTCGTGCAGATCCGCAAAGACCTCGACACCGACCTGCACGACAAGCACGTGCTGATCGTCGAGGACATCATCGACTCGGGGCTGACCCTCAGCTGGCTGCTCGAGAACTTCGAGGCCCGGGGCGCGGCATCCGTCGAGGTCTTCGCGCTCCTGCGCAAGCCCGAGGCTGCCAAGGTCGAGGTGCGCTGCAAGTACGTGGGCTTCGACATCCCGAACGAGTTCGTCATCGGATACGGCCTCGATTACGCCGAGCGCTACCGCAACCTGCGCGATGTCGCGGTCCTGGCGCCGCACGTCTACAGCTGACGACGCGTCGGCGCCGCTCGAGGGCCGGTACGCCGTAGGCGAATGCACAGGATCGGCATAGCGTGCCCGCGATACCCTGAACACACTGTCGCGGGGGCACGTGCGCCCTTTTTCGACGGTTCGTTCGACGAAAGGGACCGGCGCTCGCCGTCACCATGAAGGCCAAGAAGCTCACCCGCAATCCGTTCGTGTACGTCGTGCTCATCGGCGTGCTGCTCATCGTGGGCTTCACGCTCATCTCGAGCCTCGGCGGGGCGAAGCAGATCACGACGCAGCAGGGTCTTGAGCTTCTGCGCGGCGGCACCGTGACCGAGGTCACGACGACCGACGGCGACCAGCGTGTCGACATGACGCTGTCCCGGCCCTTTGAGGGCGCGAACGACGTGCAGTTCTACTACGTCTCGGCGCGCGCCGACGAGGTCGTCACGGCGATCAACGCCGCGAATCCGAAGGACGGCTTCAACGACGCTGTCCCGCGCGCGTCATGGGTCGACGGCATCCTGTCCCTGCTCATCCCGATCCTGCTGCTGGGCCTGCTGTTCTGGTTCCTGATGTCCAGCGCCCAGGGCGGCGGCTCCAAGGTCATGCAGTTCGGCAAATCGCGAGCCAAGCTCGTCACGAAGGAGATGCCGCAGGTCACCTTCCAAGACGTCGCCGGTGCGGACGAAGCGCTCGAAGAGCTGCAGGAGATCAAAGACTTCCTGAAGGATCCCGCGAAGTTCCAGGCCGTCGGCGCCCGCATTCCGAAGGGTGTGCTGCTGTACGGCCCTCCCGGCACCGGCAAGACGCTCCTCGCGCGCGCCGTCGCGGGCGAGGCGGGGGTGCCCTTCTACTCGATCTCGGGATCGGACTTCGTCGAGATGTTCGTCGGTGTGGGTGCGTCGCGCGTTCGTGACCTGTTCAACCAGGCCAAAGAGAGCTCGCCCGCCATCATCTTCATCGACGAGATCGACGCCGTCGGACGCCACCGCGGCGCCGGCATGGGCGGCGGGCACGACGAGCGCGAGCAGACGCTCAACCAGATGCTCGTCGAGATGGACGGCTTCGACCCGAAGGTCAACGTCATCGTCATCGCGGCGACGAACCGCCCCGACATCCTCGACCCGGCGCTCCTGCGTCCGGGCCGGTTCGACCGTCAGATCGGTGTCGACGCTCCCGACCTGCAGGGTCGCAAGCGCATCCTCGAGGTGCACGGTCGCGGCAAGCCGCTCGCCGACGGCGTCGACCTCGAGGTCGTCGCCCGCAAGACTCCCGGCTTCACGGGTGCAGACCTCGCCAACGTCCTCAACGAGGCGGCGCTGCTCACCGCTCGCTCCAACGCGCAGCTCATCGACAACCGCGCGCTCGACGAGGCGATCGACCGCGTGCTGGCCGGTCCGCAGCGGCGCACGCGCGTCATGAAGGACAAGGAGCGGCTCATCACCGCCTACCACGAGGGCGGTCACGCGCTCGCCGCGGCGGCGATGAACCACACCGACCCCGTCACGAAGGTCACGATCCTCCCGCGCGGCAAGGCCCTGGGCTACACGATGGTGCTGCCGCTCGATGACAAGTACTCCGTCACGCGCAACGAGCTGCAGGATCAGCTCGCGTACGCGATGGGCGGCCGCGTCGCCGAGGAGATCGTGTTCCACGACCCCACGACGGGCGCCTCGAACGACATCGAGAAGGCCACCGGCATCGCCCGCAAGATGGTGACCGAGTACGGCATGACGATGGACGTCGGGCCGGTCAAGCTCGGACAGTCCTCGGGCGAGGTCTTCATGGGCCGCGACATGGGCCATGGCCGTGAGTACTCGGAGCACGTCGCCGAGCGCGTCGACACCGAGGTGCGTGCGCTCATCGAGCAGGCACACAACGAGGCGTACGAAGTCCTCAACGCCAACCGCGAAGTGCTCGACAAGCTCGCCCTCGAGTTGCTCGAGAAAGAGACGCTGGACCACCTGCAGCTCGCCGAGATCTTCAAGGACATCTCGAAGCTGCCGCCGCGCCCGCAGTGGCTGTCGAGCGAGCAGCGCCCCGTATCGCAGCTGCCCCCCGTCGACGTTCCTCGCCGCCGCGAAGACGCCGGGCTCGCGGCATCCGTCGAGTCGGGTCCGCAGGGTGCCGCCGAGAAGCCGGCGACGCGCCGTCCTGCCGGACAGGCTCGCCCGGCAACCGCGTAGGCTCGCGGCGTGGCCGTCGATCGTGAGCGCGTTGCGGGCCTGGTCCGCGAACTTCTCGAGGCGATCGGGGAGGATCCCGATCGGCCTGGCCTGCGCGTGACGCCGCAGCGCGTCGCCGATGCGTACGCCGAGTTCTTCTCGGGAGTGGGGCAGGATGCCGGCGAGCCACTGGCCCACACGATCTCGGTCGCGCGCGGGCCGGCTCCCGACACGCTGCCGTCCGGCGCCGTGATGCTGCGCGACATCCGCTTCCGCTCGGTGTGCGAGCATCACCTGCTGCCCTTCCGCGGGCGTGCGCACATCGCGTACCTGCCCGGCGAGGAGGTCGTGGGCCTCGGCGCCCTGCCCAAAGTCGTCGACATCCTCGCGTCGCGCCCGCAGGTGCAAGAGCGTCTGGGCGAGCAGATCGCCGACACGATCTCGGCCTCGCTCGACACCCGCGGTGTGCTCGTCGTGCTCGATGCGGCGCACGAGTGCGTCACGATGCGCGGGGGACAGCAGACCGACGCCACGACCGTGACGATCGCCGCCCGCGGCGCGTACACCGATGCCGCGGCCCGCACCGAGATCATGGTGCTCATCGGAGCGACGCGCGAATGACCCTCGTCATGGGGATCGTCAATGTGACGCCCGACTCTTTCAGTGACGGCGGGCGGTACCTCGACGCCGACGCCGCTGTGGCCCACGGTCTGAGCCTGCTCGCCGACGGCGCCGATCTGCTCGATGTGGGCGGCGAGTCCACGCGACCGGGATCGGAGCGCATCGACGCCGCCCTCGAACGCGAACGCGTGCTGCCCGTCGTGGCGGCGCTCGTCGCTGCCGGCGCGACCGTCAGCATCGACACGCTGAACGCGTCTACCGCCCTCGCCGCGGCCGAGGCCGGGGCGAGCATCGTGAACGACGTCTCGGGCGGCCTCGCCGACCCCGACATGCTCGCCGCCGTCGCCACGACCGACGCCGACATCGCTCTCGGGCACTGGCGCGGCCCGTCGGCCGACATGTACGCGCGGGCGACCTACGACGACATCGTCGCCGAGGTGCTCGGCGAACTGCGCGAGCGGGTGGCCGCGGCAGGTGCCGCCGGCATCCCGCCCTCACGTGTCATCGTCGACCCGGGCATCGGATTCGGCAAGCGCGGGGAACAGAATTGGACCGTGCTCCGCGGGACGCCGCACATCGCGGACCTCGGCCATCGGGTGCTCATCGGCACGAGTCGCAAGCGATTCCTCGCCGACGCCCTCGACACCGATGAGCAGGGGCGCCGCGATCTCGCGACCGCCGTCACGAGCGTGCTCGCCACCCAGGCCGGCGCGTGGGCCGTGCGCGTGCATGATGCTCGGGCGACGCGCGATGCCCTGCGCATCGCCGCCGCATGGGAAGGAGACGATCGATGGATGCCGTCGACGAGATCACGCTGACAGGGGTCCGCGCGTTCGGGCGCCACGGGGTGTATCCCGATGAGCGTCGCGACGGGCAGGAGTTCGTCGTCGACGTCACGATGCGGGTGGATGCCTCGCGCGCGGCCGCGTCGGACGACGTGGCCGACACCGTGCATTACGGCGAGCTCGCGCAACGTCTCGTCGAGATCGTCGAGGGCGACCCCGTCGACCTCATCGAGACCCTCGCGAGCCGGATCGCCGACGATGTGCTGGCGCACGACCTCGTGCACGCCGTCGTCGTGACGGTGCACAAGCCGAGCGCACCGATCACCGTGCCCTTCGGCGATGTCGCCGTCACGGTGCGCCGCGGAAAGGCACCGCGATGAACCGCCGTCTCGCACAGGGCATCGAGGTCGCACCCGCGCCGCCAGCACCCGCCGTCGACGCCGTCGTCGCGCTCGGCGCGAACCTCGGCGACCGCGCCGCGACCCTCAGCAAGGCCATCGCCGCGCTCGGGCGTCTTCCGCTCACAGAAGACGTGCGTGCGTCGGCGCCGATCGAGTCTGTCGCCGTGAAGCCCGAGGGTCCGGATGCCGCCGCGCCCGCCTACCTCAACGCCGTCGCGCTGCTGCGCACGCGGCTCGCGCCGTCAGTTCTTCTGTCGTACCTGCACGCGATCGAGGCCGAGTACGGCCGCGAGCGACGCGCGCGGTGGGACGACCGCACGCTCGACCTCGACCTCATCGCCTACGGGGACCTCGAGAGCGACGATCCGCACGTCACATTGCCGCACCCCCGCGCCGCCGAGCGCGACTTCGTGCTGATCCCGTGGCTCGCTGTCGCGCCCGATGCCGTGGTGCCCGGCCGCGGACGCGTCGACGACCTGCTCGCCCGCCTGCGGGAGCAGAAGTGAAGCGCACGGGACCCGGTGTCCTGATCGGCGCGGCCGTGCTGGGCGCGGCGAGCGGATTCGCGCTCGACCAGGTGCTCACCGCAACAGGACGGCCGACGTTCACGCCCGCCGTCACGCTGCCGATCCTGCTCATCTGCCTGGGTGGGCTGGTCCTCGCGCTGGCGATCCCCATTCGCCGCGCGACTCGGGGCACGACCGCGGTGATCGTCAATCCGTTCCGCGCCCTGCGCACCGCCATGCTGGCGAAGGCGTCCTCGATCGTGGGTGCGGCGATGACCGGGTTCGGTGCGGGGCTCGGGGTCTTCCTCGTGACGCTGCCCGTGACGCCCTCGCTAGGCTCGATGGGTACCGTCATCGCGACGGCCGCCTGCGGGGCAGTGCTCACAGGAGCAGCCCTCGTGGCGGAGCACCTGTGCACGATCCGGAAGGACCACGATGACGAACAGCCCGGAGGCGACGACCCCGGACTCCAACCCCATCGCCACTGACGCCGCAGCGGCGGCGCCCGTGGAGGCTGGGGTTCCGGGCCCGGAGGGCGGTTCCGAGCCAGTGACCGCTGTGGACGCCGAGGCGACCGAGGCGGCCGCGGTTCCGGCGACCCGCGCCGAGCGCCGGGCTGCTGTTGCGGCATCCGAATCGGAGAGCGTGCCGTATGGGCCCGACGAGACGCTCGATGCGGGCACGTTCGATCGGATCAAAGAGCCGCGCGGCGAGGGTCGGCTGCCGCTCGGTGACGGCACATGGCATCAGCTCGCCCGGCAGTACGTGCGGGTGCAGCTCATCGTGGGGGGATTCTTCCTCCTGGTCGTCGTCGCCGCGATGCTCGTGCTCGGTCTCGTCTTCCACCAGGGCTGGGTGTGGATTCCGGGCGGCATCGGCACGGCGGCGCTGGCGTTCACGCTCATCATCACGCCGCGCCAGGCCCGCTCGTACGGCTACCAGCTGCGCCGCGATGACCTCGTATTCCGCCGTGGGATCCTGTGGCAGCGCGTCGTGGCCGTACCGTACGGCCGCATGCAGCTCATCGACATCACGCACGGCCCGCTCGACCGCGGATTCGGGATCGCCCAGCTCAAGCTGGTCACCGCGGCCGCTGCCACGGGCGTCACGATCCCCGGGTTGACGCAGGAGGCCGCCGACCGCCTGCGCAACACCCTGATCGACGTCGCCGAGACCCGCCGGACCGGCCTGTGACCGCCGTCCCCGCCGACGGCGCGTCGCCCCCCGAGCCCCGCCTCGCGCGGTCGCCCTTGAGCGACGGCGAGTGGCACCGGATGCATCCGCTCACACCGCTGCTGCGCGGCGGGTTCGCGCTCGTGGTCGTGGCCGGCGTCATCATCGCGAACTTTCGCGACCGGCTCATCGAGGTGTTCCTGCCCGCGATGGACGGGTACGGCGACCACTCCGGCGACCCCATCGACTGGGTGGTGTCGAACAACCTGCTGCTCGTGGCCCTGTTCGTCGTGCTCGGCGTCGTTCTCGTGCTCATCGGGATCTTCTACGTGTCGTGGCGGTTCCACACATTCCGCATCACGGGCGATGACGTCGAGGTGCGAAGCGGCGTGCTGTTCCGCACGCACCGACGGGCGCCGCTGGACCGTGTGCAGGGGGTCAACCTCACCCGCCCCATGATCGCCCGGCTGCTGGGCCTCGCCAAGCTCGAAGTCATCGGTGCGGGGCTGGACTCCAACGTCAAGCTCGAGTACCTGTCGACGCAGAACGCCGAGGCCGTGCGCGCCGACATTTTGCGCCTCGCCTCGGGGGCGCAGCTGGGCGACGCGGCACCGGATGCTGCGCACCACAGCGGCTCGCGGGTCTCTGCCGCGGCATCCGTCGTCGGTGCCGGCATCTCGGGGATCATCGACGGTGCGGACCAGGCCGACGTCGAACCCGAATCCGTCGTCCACATCCCGGTGGGGCGGCTGATCGGATCGCAGCTGCTGAGCGGGTCGACCATCGCGCTCGTCATCGCGATCATCGCGATCATCTTGGGGTCGATCTTCGGGACGCCGTGGATCCTTTTCGCGATGGTGCCCGCCGTGATCGGCTTCGGGGCGTACTGGGTGCGCAGCATCACGCGGTCGCTGCGCTATTCGATCGCGCCGACCTCGAGCGGTGTGCGCATCACCTTCGGCCTCTTCACAACGGTCACCGAGGTGCTCCCGCCCGGGCGCGTGCACGCCGTGCAGGTGTCGCAGTCGATCCTGTGGCGCCGGTTCGGCTGGTGGACCGTCTCGGTCAACCGACTGTCGGGCCGCAGCGCCACCGACGTCAGCGCGGACCAGTTCGCCGCCGTGCTGCCCGTCGGGACGCGTGCCGATGTCGAGCGCGTGCTCGCGCTGCTGCTGCCGAGCTTCGATCAGTCCGACTGGCCGGCGATCTTCGAGCACGGCCTGCTGGGGCCGCGTGAGGACGATCCGTTCACGACGACGCCCCGGCGGGCACGCCTGCTGCGGCCGCTCACGTGGCGGCGCAACGGCTTCCACCTCACCGCGCACGCGCTCTTCGTGCGTCGCGGCGCGATCTGGCGCAAGCTCGGGATCTTCCCGCTTGCGCGCCTGCAGAGCATCGCGATCGCACAGGGCCCCGTCGACCGGCGGCTGCGGATCGCGAACCTGCAGCCGCACACGATCCTCGGGCCCGTCTCGGGGTCGCTGGGCATCATCGACCGCGATGCCGCCCTCGACGTCTTCGGCGAGGTGATCGCCGGCGCGAACGCCGCAGCCGCCGCCGACAGCAGTCACCGCTGGGCCGGTACCGGGGAGCCCGCCGCGGTCGGTGCGAACACCGTCGCGGACGTTCCGCCGATGGGACCGGCCGCCGCTGCGCCGCTGATGGTCGCCCCCGCGCCGGGCACGCCCGTGGTGGGCGGCGAGACCGAGGAGCCGCGCGCATGAATCGCGACGGACGCCTCGGAGTCGGCATCATCGGCTCGGGTCGGGTGGGCCCGGTCGTGGGCCTCGCTCTGGCGGGTGCGGGTCACGCGCTCGTCGGGGTGACGCGCGGGTCCGATGACGCCCGTATCGAGGCGATCCTCCCCGGAGTGCCGCTGCTCGATCCGCTCGAGGTCGTCAGGCGCAGCGAACTCGTCGTCGTCGCCGTGCCGCACGACCAGCTCGCAGGGCTCGTGTCAGGGCTCGCCGATGTCGGCGCATGGCAGGCCGGGCAGCTCGTCCTGCACACGGATCCCTCCGAGGGGACCGGCATCCTCGCTCCCGCTGTCGCCTGTGGGGCCATCCCGCTCGCGGTGCATCCCGCGATCGCCTTCACGGGCACATCGATCGACCTGCGTCGCCTCGCGGGCGGCTTCGCCGCCGTCACCGCACCGGCGCCGGTACTGCCCATCGCGCAGGCGCTCGCCGTCGAGCTGGGCTGCGAACCCGTCGTCATCGCCGAGGCCGACCGCCCCGCGTACGCCGAGGCGATTGCCACGGCGACCGACTTCTCGCGCTCGATCGTGCACCAGTCGACGTCGCTGCTCGCCGCCGTCGGGGTCGAGAACCCCGGCTCGTACCTGTCGACGCTCGTCCACGCGACGATCGACGACGCCCTCGCGTCGGGCCCCGCTTCACCCGAGCCGTAACCGCGGTCGCGGCGGGGCGGGCTGGGGTCGCGGATAGACTTGGCGGCGACTTCCGAGGAGCCTCGATATGACCGAAACGCCCGTCGATCCGACCGACCCCGACGCCGATCTCGCCGACGCGCACGAGCAGAAGCTCGTCCGCCTCGCCAAGCGCGAGCGGCTCATCGAAGAACGGGCGGATGCCGCGGGCGGGGCGTACCCCGTCGTGGTGCCCGTGACCGATACGATCCCCGCGCTGCGCGAGCGGTACAGCGACCTCGAGGCGGGTGCCGAGACCGGTGAGACGGCGGCCGTCGCGGGCCGCGTCGTGTTCAGCCGCAACACCGGCAAGCTGTGCTTCGCCACCCTGCAGGCCGGTGACGGCAGCCGCATCCAGGCCATGGTCTCGCTCGCCGTCGTGGGAGAGGAGGCACTGCAGCGCTGGAAAGACCTCGTCGACCTCGGCGACCACGTCTTCGTCTCGGGCGAGGTGATCTCCAGCCGCCGCGGCGAGCTGTCGATCATGGTCGCCGACTGGCGGATCGCGTCCAAGGCGATCCTGCCGCTGCCCAACATGTACGCCGAGCTCAGTGAGGAAAGCCGCGTGCGCAGCCGCTTCCTCGACCTCATCGTGCGCGATCGCGCGCGCGAGACCGTGCTCGCCCGGTCCAAGGTCAACGCGAGCCTGCGCGCGACGTTCGCGAAGCACGACTTCGTCGAGGTCGAAACGCCCATGCTGCAGGTGCAGCACGGCGGTGCGTCGGCTCGCCCGTTCGTGACCAATTCGAACGCGTTCGACACCGACCTCTACCTGCGCATCGCGCCTGAACTGTTCCTCAAGCGCGCCGTCGTCGGCGGCATCGACCGCGTCTTCGAGATCAACCGCAACTTCCGCAACGAGGGTGCCGACTCGACGCACAGCCCCGAGTTCGCGATGCTCGAGGCCTACCAGTCGTACACCGACTACAACGGCATCGCCGATCTGACGCAGGAGCTCGTGCAGCAGGCCGCCATCGCGGTCGCCGGTTCCACGACGGTGACGTGGGCCGACGGCACCGAGTACGACCTCGGCGGAGACTGGGACCGCCTGCCCATGTACGGCTCGCTCAGCGAAGCATCGGGCCGCGAGGTCACGCCCGAGACGAGCCTCGACGAGCTGCTCGCCTTCGCCGCCGAGGTGGGCGTCGACGCGCCGCCGCACGCGACGCACGGAAAACTCGTCGAAGAGCTCTGGGAGCACTTCGTCAAGCCCGGACTCACCCGCCCGACCTTCGTCATGGACTTTCCCGTCGACACGAGCCCGCTCGTGCGCGAGCACCGCACGACCGCCGGCGTCGTCGAGAAGTGGGACCTCTACGTGCGCGGGTTCGAGCTCGCGACGGGCTACTCCGAGCTCATCGACCCCGTCATCCAGCGCGAGCGCTTCGTCGAGCAGGCCATCCTCGCGGCTCGCGGTGACGTCGAGGCGATGCGGATCGACGAAGAGTTCCTGCGTGCACTCGAGCACGGCATGCCGCCCACCGGCGGTATGGGGATGGGCATCGATCGACTGCTCATGGCCATCACGGGTCTCGGCATCCGTGAGACGATCCTCTTTCCTCTCGTGAAGTGACCTGACGGCGGTTCACGGCTCTTCCCGCCGGAAGGCCCAATCGGGCAGGTGCCCCATCGCCACGAACGACAGCACGATCTCGGCGAGGCCGTGCTCGGGTTCGATGTCGGCCGCGCTGCGCGCGTAGCGGTCGGCATGGGTCGAGCGGCCGAGCGCCCACGACAGCCACGCGGCCGTCGCGAGCGCACCCGCCCGGTCGCTCGGGGGCGCGACGGCTGCGACCCGGCGTACCACTTCGAGCGCCTGCGACAGCCGGGCGGCGTGCGGGCGCTCGCCCTCGCCCCACATCATCATCGCGAGGTGCGCCGGATACTCCTCGCCGTCTTCCCACCGCAGCTGCGCGTCCAGCGCCTCGTCGCCCGCCGACATCCCGCGGCACCACTGCACCAGCGCGATGTCCCGCAGCGCGGGCCGGGTGAGACACCACGCCAGAGTCGCAGCGCGGTACGGCGGCAGGCTCGCGGCCTCCCAATCGAGAACGTCCTCGAACAGGCCGGGCAGATCGTCGATCGTGCAGACGGCGGCCAGCGCCTGCGGGTCGACGCGGTCGTCTGCGGATGCCGAGGAATCGGGTCGGGACACCGCGTCGGGCCCGCACAGCACTCCGACGGCCCGCGAGAAGGCCGTCATCGCGGTTGCCACGGCATCCCGCTCATCGTCTGAGGTCTCGGGCAGGTCGGCGCCGCTGGCCTGATCGCCCGGTGGAAGATCGCCCGAAGCGCCGACCGCCGCGAGATCGTGAGGGCGGGTGTCGCCGTCGAGGTACGGACACCACGCATCGGCGGCGACGCAGAGCGCATCGACGAGACGCAGCCCGCACGCGTCGGCGCGTCCGGCGAGTGCGGCGATGAGTCGGTCGTGCGGCAGTGCGGGGACGGGCGCCAGGTCGCCGATGTCGGCGTCGGTATAGACGACGAGGGCGACGGCATCGGCGTTCGAGACCCGGCACGCCATGCCGATCACCGTCGCCGCGATGCGATCCACGTCTGCGTCGTCGTGGGGCAGGTCGAAGCGCATCGCACCGAGCGTGCGGGATCGCGCGAACGGCACGACGACGAGGCTGCGGTTCGGTGCGAAGCCGAGCATGCCGGGCACGAAGGACAGGAACTCCGCCGCGTTCGCGGCTTTCATGATGGTCGTCATGCCGAGAGCATCCTCGTCCGTGCGGTCCGCCGGGGCCGCCACAGCGCCAGGACGGCGATCCTGCGCGCCGAACTGAGCTGTGGAGGGCGCGATGCAGCGCGGGGCGCGTATCCTGGAGGGTATGGACAGCTACTGGAGTGCCGTGGTCTGGTCGCTGCTGCCCACGATCGTCGTCGCGTTCATCTTCTACGTCATCCTGCGCAGCATCATCCGCGCCGACCGCACCGAGCGCCGCGTCTACGCGCGCGTCGAGGCGAAGGAGCGCGCGCGCATGGGTCTGCCCCCGCGCGAGGTCGTCACCGAGCCTGTCGGGGCGGCATCCGCAGCGGCCGGCGAAACGGCGGCGTCCGACCGCTGACCCACCTCCCGCTACGCTGGGCACCAGGCCGAGCGAAGGGATGCCGTGGCGGTCAGCATCACATTCGACTGGACCTGGTGGGTCATCGCCGTCATGTTCGTCGACATCGGCGTGCGTATCGCCGCGATCATCATCGTCCCCCGGAACCGCCGCCCCACGGCCGCGATGGCCTGGCTGCTGGCGATCTACTTCATCCCGCTCATCGGCGTCTTCCTCTTCCTGCTGATCGGAAACCCGCGTCTGCCGCGCAAGCGCCGCAAGAAGCAGGAGCAGATCAACGAGTACATCCGCGAGACGAGCGCCTCGCTCGATTTCGGCACGCTGCGACCGAACGCTCCCACGTGGTTCACGTCCCTCGTGACCCTCAACCGCAACCTCGGTGCCATGCCGCTGGCCGGCGACAACTCGGCGCACATCATCTCGGATTACCAGGAGAGTCTCGACACGATGGCGGAGGCCATCCGCGCGGCCGAGCGCTACGTGCACGTCGAGTTCTACATCCTGCAATCCGACACCGCGACAGACAACTTCTTCCGCGCGCTCGAAGAAGTCACGGCGCGCGGCGTCACGGTGCGCGTGCTGATGGACCACTGGGCCAACCGCGGCAAGCCGTACTACAAGGCGACGACCCGCCGGCTCAACGCGATGGGCGCGCACTGGCGGCTCATGCTCCCCGTGCAGCCGCTGCGCGGCAAATACCAGCGCCCCGACCTTCGGAACCACCGCAAGCTGCTCGTCGTCGACGGACGCGTCGCGTTCACCGGTTCGCAGAACGTCACCGATTCGACCTACAACCTGCCGAAGAACATTCGTCGCGGTCTGCACTGGGTCGACCTGATGGTGCGCATCGAAGGCCCGGTCGTGGCATCCGTCAACGCCGTCTTCTTGTCGGACTGGTATAGCGAGACCGACGAGGTTCTCACCGACGAGATCGACCTGTTCGCCGTGCAGTCCAGCCCCGGCGACCTCGACTGCCAGATCATCCCGTCGGGACCCGGATTCGAGTTCCAGAACAACCTCAAACTCTTCGCCGGGCTTCTCTACGCCGCGCAGAGCAAGATCATCATCGTCAGTCCCTACTTCGTCCCGGACGAGGCGATGCTCTTGGCCATCACGACGGCCTGTCAGCGTGGCATCCGCGTCGATCTGTTCGTGTCCGAAGAGGGCGATCAGGCCCTGGTGTACCACGCGCAGCGCAGCTACTACGAGGCGCTGCTGCGGGCAGGCGTGAAGATCTGGATGTACCAGAAGCCGTACATCCTGCACTCGAAGTCGATGACGATCGACGACGAAGTCGCCATCATCGGGTCGAGCAACATGGACATGCGCTCGTTCGGTCTCAACCTCGAGATCTCGATGCTCGTACGAGGTGGCGAGTTCGTGCGCGAGATGCGCGACGTCGAGCAGCAGTACCGCGCGCTCAGTCGCGAGCTCACCCTCGAGGAGTGGGAGCGTCAGCCCTTGCGGTCGACGGTGCTCGACAACCTCGCCCGTCTCACCTCGGCGTTGCAGTAAGGCGTATTCCAGGGCATTCGTGACCCGAGCGTGACCCAGTTCCCTGAGATTCCGGGGCGGTGTGCGACACCATAGGGCTGATGGATGCTGCAGTTCGCGGCATCGAGGTCTCTTGTTCACCCGTGAAAGGCCAACATGATCCGCACCACCCGCACTCTTCTCGCCGGCCTCGGCATCGCCACCCTCGCGGCCGCCCTCATGGGCTGCGCGACGGGCACTCCGGGCGGCGATGCTTCCGCGCCCGTCATCCCCGCGCCAGACACGACGAGCAGCGCCGCCGCCGAGATCGAGGTGGACGCGGCGTGGCTCGACGGCGGCCGCATGATCGGCCTCGTCACGCAGGGCAGCTCGACGTGCGTGCCGATCGCCGAAGAGGCGACCTTCGCGAACGGCGTCATCGACGTGACGTTCGTCGAACCGGACGCCGGCACCGCGTGCACGAGGGACCTCGTTCCCCGCGTGACGCTGGTCGCCACGCCCGAGGGTGTCGACCCGACTCAGGACGTCGAGATCCGCGTGACGGGTGAGGGCTTGGTCGGCGACGCCGACCTCGACGGTGCGCCCGGCCTCGTCGTCGGCGGCGAGACCGACTACCTGCCCAGCGCCGGGTGGACCGATGAGGACGGCCAGTTCGTCATTCTCACGTGGGGCTCGTCGACGTGCGTGCCCGTACTCGAGTCGGTCGCCGCTTCGGGGCCCGCCGAGGTGACCGCGACCTACGCCGAGCCCGCCGCGGACCAGGCCTGCACGATGGACATGGCCCCCCGCGGAACGATCGCGTTCGTCGACGACCTCGAAGCCGACGACGACGTGACCCTCGTGATGCAGGGCGCCGAGTTCGACGGCGTGAGCATCCCGATCGTCGGCTCGGACTGAGTCCGCAGCGCCGCTGGCTCGTAGGGTCCGGCGGCGCTGGGATCTTTGCGGCCTGGGTTGCTGCGGCGTGGGTTGCTGCGGCTGGGTTTGCGGCATCCTTTCTGTTCATTTGCCTCACTCTGTCGCGCACCCGCCGGTGCGACGACAGAGTGAGGCAATCGAACGCGAGGCCCTGACGTTCGCCTGGGTCATCAGACGGCCGCCCCGATGTTCGTTTGCCTTACTGTGCGCTTCTCGCACAGGGAGCACTGCAGTTTGAGGCAAACGGACAGGCGGTGACTCAGGGGAGGGTCATCGCCGCATCGGGTGACGCCCACGGGCTGTAGATAGATTCGGGTTCTCCACAGATCCGGCCCGGTATCACCTCGGAGCGGGCGGGGCGCCCACTCTGGTGCGGTGACTCTGCCGTCCTTGCCTGAATCTCTCGGCATCCCGTTCGCCGTCTCGTCTGCTCTGGCTCTCGGAGTCAGCGCGGGCCGGTTGCGCAGTCGTGGCCTTGGTCGTCCGTTCTACGGTGTGCGCGGTGAGGTCCCGCCCCCGGCGGAGAGCCGCGAGGCGAGCGTCCGCCGACGGGCCGGCGCGTTCGCTGTCCGCATGCGGCCGACCGAGTTCTTCTGCCTCGTTTCGGCGTGTGTTCTGTGGGGAGCGCCGCTGCCGAACCGGGTCTTCTCTGAACGGGATGCCGCGGGGGTGCTCATCGATCGTCCACTCGATGTCGGGGTGCTCCTGCCCGCGCGCGCACCACGCGGATGCGGCGTGCGCAGCCGCTCGGTCACCCCGGGTTTGGCGCACCTCGCGGCAGAGCCGAGCACGGGGCACCGCGTGACGGCTCCGGCCACGACGTGGGCCATGATGGGCGCCCTGCTCGGCACCGGGGACCTCGTCGCGCTCGGCGACCACTTCGTGCGCGAACCGATGCGACCGACGGATGCACCGGCGATGGCAACCGTCGACCAGCTCGCGACGGCGATGGAGGCGGGCCGGCGGCGGGGGATCGCCGCGCTTCGTGAAGCGCTCCCGCTCATCCGCATCCGGTCGCGGTCCCGCCAAGAGACGCGCACCCGGCTGGCATTCCTCGAGGGTGGACTGCCCGAACCTGAGCTGAACTGGCCTGTCGTCGTCGACGGCAGGATCGTCGCGCTCATCGACCTCGCCTATCCCGAGCGACTGCTCGGGTTCGAATACGAAGGCGAGCACCATCTGACCGACCCCGAGCAGTGGGCGACCGACATCGCTCGGATCGAGATGCTCAACAGCCTGGGCTGGCGGATCATCCGCGTCATCAAGAAGGACCTCGATGCCGATCGTGCGTCGTTCCTCGCGCGTGCTCGAGGGGCCTACCGCGCCGGATCGTGACTCCGTGTGGATACGGCCGTGCTGCCGGCATCCCCTGGGGAGCCTGAATCTGCTGGGTGCGCGTGCGTGCGTGACAGGTTGGGGCAACTGAACCGGGGGACTGTGGGTTGGGTTGCCTGAATCTGCTGGGTTCGGGCGCGTGAGCGACAGGTGGGGCAACTGAACCGACGCGCCGTGCGCTTCGGTTGCCTCGAGCTGCTCACCGGACGCGGGGCGACGACCGAGTGCGGCAAGTGAACCTATCGGCGGCGGTCAATCGATGCGCACCAGGAGGTCGCCGACCTCGCAGTCCAGCACGCGGCAGATCGCCGAGAGGGTCGAGTAACGGATCGCGCGGGCGCGGTCGTTCTTGAGCACCGAGAGGTTCACGACCGACACCCCGACCAGCTCCGACAGTCGGGTGAGGGTCATCCCGCGCTCGGCGAGCAGCTCGTCGAGTCGGCAGTGGATGCCGGTGACCTCGTCATCGTCTGCGGGAGTCACACGAGCCCCTCGGTGTCGCGCTGCAGGTGGATGCCGCGACGGAAGGCGATCGAGACGAGCCCCAGCACCATGGCAGCGAACCAGAACGGGACGAACTCCGCCGTCACCGCCCAGGACGGCGGCGAGTATCCGGCGAGTCCGACGGCGGCCAGCACCCCGTTGCGGCCGAAGGATTCCAGTGTGAAGACCGCCAGGGCACCTCCGAAGATGATCCATCCGGCGGCATCCAGCAGCCGAGGCGTGCCGGGGTCGAAGAAGCGTCCGCGCAGGAATCGCATCGCGATCACGGCGAAGAGGGCGATCACGGTCAGCCAGGACAGTCCGCCGATGGCGATGGATGTCGCAAGCGAGAACTGCGACACCGCATTGACTCCCTCGGCGACGATGACACCGTCGGTGACCTGCACCGTCGTGGCCGGCAGATCGTCGGCGGCGGTGAGCTGCACGGGCACGCCCGAGAACGGCACGCTGACCGCCATGCCCGAAGGCGTGAACGCGTCGAAGTATCGCAACGCGGTGACGACCACCGCCGCGATCGCGACGAGGCCGGCCACAACGAGGGTCACCACGATGTCGGTGCGCTCCTTCTGGGAGGTTTCGTTCATCACACCAGTCCTTCCGTCTCGTGCTGCAGGCGTGCGCCGAGCGAGAACGCGCCGGCGATCAGCGCGAGAGCGAACCCCCAGCCGAAGGGGGCGAGGTCGAGGTCGAGGACATAGATCCAGAAGACCTCGCTCACCTGCGAGTCGACCGAGGTGAGGTCCGCGACGAGCACCGCCCGCCCGATCGAGCCGAGCAGCTGACCGCCGACCCCGCCGACGAGCACGAGGCACGCGACCAGTCCGAAGGCCCCGGGCATCGCCGGGCGGAAGGGCCGCGACCTCATCAGAGAGAGGGCGAGCCACCACGCCACGACGCACACGCCGATCGTGGCGATGGCGGGGAGGGCACCCTCTGCGAACAGCAGCCACCGCACGCTGTCGGGCAGAGCGGCGAAGACCACCTCGGCGGCGGTGTAGTCGGCGGATTCGATGCCGGGGATGGCCTCGATCGCGGGTGCGTCGCCCCCTCGGATCGGCATCACGACGGGCGGCTCACCGCGGAACGTGCTCAGGGCGCCGCTCACGATGGCGATCACCGAGGCCACCGCGACGCCGACCGCGCCGACCGCGATGATCGCCAGCGCGACGCGGTCTCCTCGGGAGACGCGGGTGTGCGGTGCGATATCCATGGGCAGGCTCCTGTACTTATCGATAATCGTTGTTATCGAGAAACGATATGAAACCGGATGCGACGAGTCAAGGGCGACCTCCGCGCTCGCTATGCCGACGGCGAACACGGGCATGTGGCATCCGTGCCCTCGTTACCCTCGATTTGTAGGCGCCAGAGGAGCGTCTGGCCGGAGGTAGATGATGTTCGAGAGATTCACGGACCGCGCTCGACGCGTGGTGGTGCTCGCCCAAGAAGAGGCGAAGATGCTCAACCACAACTACATCGGCACGGAGCACATCCTGCTCGGGCTGATTCACGAGGGCGAGGGCGTTGCCGCCAAGGCCCTCGAGAGCCTCGGCATTTCGCTTGATGCCGTGCGCGAACAGGTGCAGGACATCATCGGCCAGGGGCAGCAGCAGCCGACGGGCCACATCCCCTTCACGCCGCGCGCCAAGAAGGTGCTCGAGCTCTCGCTGCGCGAAGCTCTGCAGCTCGGCCACAACTACATCGGCACGGAGCACATCCTGCTGGGCCTCATCCGCGAGGGCGAGGGCGTCGCCGCTCAGGTGCTCGTCAAGCTCGGCGCTGACCTCAACAAGGTGCGCCAGCAGGTTATCCAGCTGCTCAGCGGCTACCAGGGCAAGGAGCCCGCGGGCGTTGCCGCCGGCGCCGGCGAGCAGAGCTCGCAGGGCGCCCAAGGCGGTTCGGCGGTTCTCGACCAGTTCGGCCGCAACCTCACCCAGGCTGCCCGCGACAACAAGCTCGACCCCGTCATCGGGCGCGAGAAGGAGATCGAGCGGGTCATGCAGATCCTCTCGCGTCGCTCCAAGAACAACCCCGTCCTGATCGGTGAGCCCGGCGTCGGCAAGACCGCCGTCGTCGAGGGCCTCGCGCAGGCGATCGTCAAGAACGACGTGCCCGAGACGCTCAAGGACAAGCAGGTCTACTCGCTCGACCTCGGATCGCTCATCGCCGGTTCCCGCTACCGCGGTGACTTCGAGGAGCGACTCAAGAAGGTCACGAAGGAGATCCGCACGCGCGGTGACATCATCGTCTTCATCGACGAGATCCACACGCTCGTCGGTGCCGGTGCCGCCGAAGGCGCCATCGATGCAGCCTCCATCCTGAAGCCGCTCCTGGCTCGTGGTGAGCTGCAGACGATCGGTGCTACGACGCTGGACGAGTACCGCAAGCACTTCGAGAAGGATGCCGCGCTCGAGCGCCGCTTCCAGCCGATCCAGGTCGCCGAGCCGAGCCTGCCGCACGCGATCAACATCCTGAAGGGTCTGCGCGACCGTTACGAGGCGCACCACAAGGTGCAGATCACCGACGGCGCGATCGTCGCGGCGGCCAACCTCGCCGACCGCTACGTGTCCGACCGATTCCTGCCCGACAAGGCGATCGACCTGATCGACGAGGCCGGCGCACGCCTGCGGCTGTCGATCCTGTCGAGCCCGCCCGAGCTGCGCGAGTTCGACGACAAGATCGCCGACGTGCGCCAGCAGAAGGAGCAGGCCTCCGAGGACCAGGACTTCGAGAAGGCTGCGTCGCTGCGCGACGAAGAGAAGTCCCTCCTCGCCGAGCGACTGCGCCTTGAGAAGCAGTGGAAGTCGGGCGACGTCGCGACCCACGCCGTCGTCGATGAAGGACTCATCGCCGAGGTGCTCGCTCAGGCCACCGGCATCCCGGTCTTCAAGCTCACCGAAGAAGAGACCAGCCGCCTGGTCTTCATGGAGAAGGCGCTGCACCAGCGCGTCATCGGCCAGGAGGAGGCGATCGCTGCGCTCTCGCGCACGATCCGCCGCCAGCGTGCGGGACTCAAGGACCCGAAGCGTCCGTCGGGATCGTTCATCTTCGCCGGCCCGACGGGCGTCGGAAAGACCGAGCTCGCCAAGGCGCTCGCGGAGTTCCTCTTCGACGACGAGGCTGCGCTGATTTCGCTCGACATGTCCGAGTTCGGTGAGAAGCACACCGTCTCGCGCCTGTTCGGGGCCCCTCCCGGGTTCGTCGGGTTCGAAGAGGGCGGCCAGCTCACCGAGAAGGTGCGCCGCAAGCCGTTCTCGGTCGTGCTCTTCGACGAGATCGAGAAGGCCCACCCCGACATCTTCAACTCGCTCCTGCAGATCCTCGAAGAGGGTCGTCTGACCGACGGTCAGGGGCGCGTGGTCGACTTCAAGAACACCGTCATCATCATGACGACCAACCTCGGCGCGCGCGACATCGCGGGCGGCCCGGTCGGCTTCCAGGTCGAAGGTGACAGCGCGACGTCGTACGACCGGATGAAGGGCAAGGTGCAGGAGGAGCTCAAGCGTCACTTCAAGCCCGAGTTCCTCAACCGCGTCGACGACATCATCGTCTTCCCGCAGCTGTCCAAGGCCGAACTCGTGCAGATCGTCGACCTGTTCACCAAGCGCCTGGCCGAGCGTCTGCTCGACCGCGACATGACGATCGAGCTGTCGCAGTCGGCCAAGGAGAAGCTCATCGAGATCGGTTTCGACCCGGCCCTGGGTGCTCGTCCGCTGCGTCGTGCGATGCAGCAGGAGATCGAGGACCGCCTGTCCGAGAAGATCCTGCACGGCGAGCTGAACTCCGGCGACCACGTCAAGGTCGACACCGAGAACGGCGCCTTCCGGTTCGAGCACGGACCGCGCGGTGACAAGGTCGCCGTCGGTATCACCTCGGGCGGCGAGATCTCGGCAACACCCGACCTCGCGATCGGATCCTGACCGGCTGAAACGAAGAGCGGATGCCGCGGGCTCAGCCCCGCGGCATCCGCTTTCGTCATTCCGGCAGAAAGCCGGGGTTATCGCCCGACCGGGAACGCTCCGAAGGGAACGGTCCTGACCTCGGTGAGGGGCTCGCCGTTGATCATCCGGGTCGCCGTGACGGTGGCGTTGCCGGCCGGGATCGACGCGAGGCGGGTGTTCACCGAGAGGGCCACGGTGGCGCCCGGCGCCACGGCGGTGAACGTCTTGTCGCCGTACTCGGTCGCGATCGTGATGTCCGCCGGCTGACCGCCGTCATTGGTCGCCGACACGCTGACGTACACCTTGCCCGCAAGCGTGCGGGGCGTGGCATCCAGGGTGAGGGCCGAACTATCGACCGTGCGTCCGCCGACCACCGGCAGTTCGACGGAGCTTCCGCCGAGGTCGATCGAGATCTCGGTGCCCGGTTGGGGGCGCAGGGTGAACTCGCGGTCGGTCGAGAAGATCACGAGCCCGATCTGCTGCCCGGCGCGGATGATCTGGTCGTCCGGCTGCAGTGGGATCGTCACGTCGACGAACTCGCCGGGCGTGATGGGGTCCTCCCGCGTGAGCGAGTTGCGGTTGAGCGGGTCAGCCCAGGCGCGTGTGATCACGCTCGTGGATGAACCGGTCGTGCTGGAGTTGCATCCGGATTGGCCCGTCCAGGGGAGCTTGACGAGCGCGACCGAGAGGTTCGCCCGCGGTGCGTCCATCGCCATGCGCAGCGTCACGGAACCGGTTCCCGAGATGTGCATGTCGTTGAGCAGCTTGGGGCTGACGTACATCCGACGGTTCTGCGAGGGAGTCGTCGCGAGGTTCGCGAGCGTGCACGTCGTGTTGCCGGCATCCACGAATCGGTGGACCGCGGAATCGCCCCGGGCTCGCGACGTCAGGCCGACGTCGTTGCCGGTGCCCGAGCCCTGCAGTGTGAGCGTCACCGGCTCTGCGGCCGGGTTCGGGAAGTCCGCGTACGGAGTCACGGTGCTCGGCACTCCCTCGTTGCGCGTGATCCATGCGCGATTCACGTCGGTGTCGATGCCGTTGTCGATGCCGTACAGGTAGTGGCTCCACCAGCGGTTCAGCAGATCGGTGGGCGGGTTTCCGCCGTGTCCGCCCTGGTGGTAGTACTGCAGCGTCTCGACGCCGTTCTGCTTGAGAACGTCGGTGATGCGCAGGCTGTGCTCGGGCATCACGTTCCAGTCGTTGAACGCGTGCGCCATGAACACCGCGGCCTTCACGTCGTCGAGCTGGTGGATGTAGTCGCGTGCCTCCCAGAACTCGTTGGAGTCACCCGTGACCCGATCCTGGTTCGCCTGCATCACGTCGCGCACGGTATCGATGCAGTACTGACGCTTGTCGAGCGCTCCGCTGTTGATGTAATCGAAGAGGAAGTCGATGTCTTCGCCGGCCCAGCCGCCGGGTGCCCGGACGAGCCCGTTCGAGCGGTAATAGGGGTAGTAGCCGGTGTTCGGGGCGACGGGCACGATCGCTTCGAGGCCGTCGACGCCGGTCGTCGCCGCGGCAAGCGGAAGCGTGCCGTTGTACGACGTTCCCGTCATCCCGACCTTGCCGGTGGACCAGTCGGCCGACACCTCGACGTCGCCGTCGATCGACGTGAAGCCCTTGGCCCGGCCGTTGAGCCAGTCGATGACCGCCTTGGGTGCCAGCGACTCATTGGCGCCGCCGACCGTCGGGCAGCCCTGCGAGAGCCCGGTGCCGGGCGACTCGGAGTGCACGACGGCGAATCCCCGTGGCACCCAGGTCGAGATCAGGCTGGTCGAGATGACAGGGCTCGTGCGCCCTGGGGCGACGACGAGGGGCGGTGAGGTCCGAAGCGGAGGGGTGACGCCGAGTTCGACGTCGCTCTGCCAGAAGTACTGCGCCTGCGTGCTGGATGTTCCCGCGTAGTACGGGCTGGTCTCGTACAGCACGGGGACCTTGAGTCCGTCGGTCTGGGTCTCACGAGGACGCGTCACATCCACGTGCATCCGGTCGAGCTTGCCGTCTCCGTCGGTGTCGAACTCGCTTTCCACCCACAACTCCTGAGTGACCCAGGGACCGGTGAAGACCGGCTGGGCGAGTCCGTCGTGGAAGACGGGGACGGTGCTCTCATCGGGTGCGCCGGCTGCTGCCGTCGGTACGGCGAAGCCGGCGCCGATGAGGCCAGCGACGGCCGCTGTCGCGACCCATCTCCTGCGGGATCGGGGGGGACGAATGGTCAGGGTCATGGCTCTCCTCATTGAGATGGCGGACGAGGCTCACAGTAGCGGGACTGATGTATCATGCGCGATGCCTCGGGATGCGGCGCATCTGCTCTCGCTGTCCGAAAAGCCGAAGGCCGGCCGTCTCGAGTGAGACGACCGGCCCCCGGGCGCACCGGACGGGATCAGTCGACCGGGAAGAGCGACACGTGCACGGCGCCCCGGTAGGTGCCCTGCTGAGCGCCGATCGGCGCCTCGAGCGTGACGTCGGCGCCGAGGCGCGTCGTTCCCCAGCGGGCGTGGTCGTCGGCGCCGGCGAGCATCTGCGCACCGACCAGGCCCTCGCCGCCGGACAGGGTGCTCCGCACGGGCTGGCCGGCGCGAGCCGTCGCCGCGTCGAGGACGCGGGGGAACCAGCCGAGGTGTGACGACTCGATAGTGCCGCGGTGTCCGACGAGATCGTCGAAGCTGACCGAGACGCTCCACCCTGCCGCCTCGGTGCGCGTGTCGGTGACGCTCACGACGGGCAGCTCAGCGGCGAACGACCAGCGGTCGCCGTCATTGACCGCGTCACCGAGGGCGAGGGTCTCACCCTCGCCTGCGACCGCGAGGCTCAGTGCTCCCTCGCCGAGGCTCGGGATCTCGGCCTCGACGACCAGGTCGCCGCCGATCGGCTCGCCGGCCTCGCCGAGACCCGTGGCGACGCGGCGCTGGATGCCCTCGGTCACGCTCTTCGAACCGTCCGCGTGACGCACGATCGTGAACGCGTCACCCGTCTCGCCGACCTGCAGGTCGGTGTTGGGGTTCGCGCCGCGGCCCGTCTGGGCGACGACCGCTTCGTACTCGAGTGTCGTGGGCGTCACGCGGATGCCCTGCGTCAGGGAGATGTGCTGGTACTTCGTGACCTGTGTCGCGCCGTTGTTGAGCCACACGTTCGACGCGTCGTCGGCGAGGCTGTAGTGCTTGGGGCCTGAGTTCGACACGGCGAACACGGGGCCGTCCGTCGCGCCCTCGGCGGCGTCCGCATTGAGGTAGCCGCGACCGTAGGTGTGGTCGTGGCCTGAGAGCACGAGGTCGACGTTGTGCTTCTGGAAGATGGGCAGCCACGCCGCACGCTGGAGCGGCTGGTTGCGGCCCTGCGAGACCGAGAAGGTCGGGTGGTGGAACGTGACGATGTTCCAGTTGGCGGTCGATTCCTCGAGCACGCGGTCGAGCCACTTCGACTGAACGCCGAGGTAGACCTGCTGCCAGGCGGCGCTTTCGAGGTTCGGCAGGTCGACCCCGAGCGATGCCTCGACGGCGGACTGGCCGACCAGCTGCGAGTTCAGCTGGATGAAGCGCACGCCCTGGTAGTCGGTGTAGTACGCCTTGTCGGTGAGGTGGTCGACGACGAGCTGTTCATAGGCTTGCGTGCTCGCGTCCGCAGCCGCGTCGACCGTGGGGCCGTTGTCGGCAGCGGTGAAGCTCGCGTCCCAGAACTCGGCGGCAGCGTCGCGGGAGTACTCGTGGTTGCCGGGGGCGACCAGCCAGTTCTCGGTCTGGCGCTCGCCATCGAGGATGTTGAACCACTCGCCCCACTCGTTGTCTACCGAGAGGTTGATGAGGTCGCCGGACTGCAGCGAGAGCGCCGAGTTGGGGAACGCGGTCTTCGTGGTCTCGACGATCGGCGTCCAGAACTCCGTGAGGTCGTTCTGGCCGTCGGCGTACCACGTGAAGGTGTACGGGTCGTCGGACGCGGATGCCGTCGTGAACGTGTTCCACTCGTCGGCGACCTCACCCGTGATCGCGCGGTACGCATAGCTCGAGCCCGGCTGGAGGCCCGTGAGCTCGGCCGTGAAGGTGACAGCGGTCTTCGCGGCGTCGGCGGCGCTCGCGGTGACCTGGTTGTCCTGGCCGATGTGCAGCACCCGCTTGGTGACGGCGGGGACGGTCGTGATGTCGCCGGCGGCGTCGCGAACCTCGACCGTGGCGGGGGTGTCAGCGGGCACGTCGATCGAACGCCACGTCACGAGCTGCGACGTTGCGGGATCGGCGGGCGGGTTGAGGATGACGCGCTCGGGAGCGCCGGTGGCGGTCTCATCGGCGGCGACTGCTGCCGCGGCGCCGAAGGGGCTGGCGACGACGGCAGCGGTGAGGATGCCGGCGCACAGGGCGAACGTTCTCTTGCGAGTTCTGAAGTTCATCGTGTTCTTTCGTCGGGGGTGGACCTTGCGGACACGATGCTTCCGATGGTGAGTGTCGGCCCGTCGACGCCGATGCGACGCGGCGTCGACGCCCCGGTGAACGCGGGGTGACTCAGGCGTCCGTGCGGGGTGCGGCATCCGTTGTCGGTCTGCCGCCGCGCCGGGAGCGGGTTCGACGGACGACGACCGCGACGAGCAGACCCGCCCCGACGATGACCGCCAGGTGCACCCAGGGGATGGCGACCACCGTCGCCGATGCAACGCCCGTCGGCAGAGTCGTCTCGACGAGGTCGTCACCGACCAGGGTGGGAGCGATAACCGTGTCAGCGGTGAGGGCGAACAGTGGCCACGCGTCGACCGTCGTGACACCCGCGCGCGCTCCCTCGGGCAGGAGTTCGCGGAACTGCTCGAGTCGTTCGCCTTCCAGCTGCGGAGCGAGGCCGCCCAGGGCCGCGACCGACAGGGTCGGCGTGCCGCCCAGGCGCACGTTGCCGGTGTTCGTGACCTGCCACGTGACGCGCAGGCGGCCAGGTTCGAGCGGGTTCCAGCTCGGCTCGTAGTCGAGGCCGGTGATGTGCGGTGTGAGGGCAGGGGCAAGCTCACCCGCGACGCGCAGGTGCAGACGCACGCCCGTGCGGGCAATGACGGCGACGCCGTCCTCGGCCGCGGCGTCGCGCGCAGGGGTCGCGACGATGCCGGCGGGGTGGTCGCCGGGAAGCGCGTCGGCGGGCACCGCGATCGATACGGGCACGACCGTGCCAGATCGCGGTGGCACGGTCACGCGCGGGGGAACGTCGATCCAGAGCCCGGCGCGCGTCGAGGCCGTGCTGTCGGCGAGCACGTCGAAGTCGCCCTCCGCGGTGATGGTGCCATCGGCACCCGCCAGGGCGAAGGTGAGCGGGGTGTCCGAGAGGTTCGACAGCTCGACGTGCTCGGTCACGACGGTGCCGGGGTCGAGGGTCGCGCGGATCGAGACGCGGCCGTCGGCGCCCTCGGTCGAGGCCGGGGCGATGGCCCAGGCGAGGGATGCGTCGGCGGATGCGGGCGCGGCGGCGGCCGCTGATCCGGCGAGCAGGCCCGCGGCGATTGCCGCAGCCAGCCGTGCCGTGTGCTTTCTCATGACCTGTCGCGCGCGCATGGTGCCTCCTGGTGGTGTCGCGCGACGGTACGGCGCCGGGGTGAACATCCGGCGACGGGCGGGTGACGGGATGGAGTGTCCCCGGCCCGGTGAGGCGATATCCGCCCGCATCCGTTCCTGCACTGCGCACAGGTGCGGCGTGCGCCGTAGGCTGGGGGAATGGCCGAGTACACCGTGCGCCAGGCGCGCGCCGCCGACGTGCGCGGCATCCAGGCGATGCTCGAGCCCTATGTGCAACGCCGGATCCTGCTCGGGAAAGACCTCGTCGTGCTGTACGAGGCCGTGCAGCAGTTCGTCGTCGCCGAAGACACGGACGGACAGCTGATCGGCTGCGGCGCGCTCCACGTCATGTGGGAAGACCTCGGTGAGGTGCGCACCCTCATCGTCGCCGACGACTGGCTGCGCCACGGCGTCGGTCGCCGCATCGTGGAGCGACTCGAGGGCAACGCGCGCGAGCTCGGCCTCACGCGGCTGTTCTGCCTGACGTTCGAGGTCGACTTCTTCACGCGTCGCGGGTTCGAGACGATCGGCGAGCAGGTCGTCGACCCCGACGTGTACTCGCAGCTTGTGCGCAGCCCCGACGAGGGCGTCGCGGAGTTCCTCAACCTGGCGCACGTGAAGCCAAACACGCTCGGCAACACGCGCATGCTGAAGCATCTCTGAGAAGGGCGCGCCGCGGCGAGAACGCCGAGCCGAGGTGCCTACCCTGGATCTATGAGCGGCACTTCTCCGCGCCGGCGGCACTCCCCGGCGGTCTATCGACGGCGGCGACTCGTGCTTCTGCTTGCCCTGGTCCTCGTCGTCGCGGTCGTGTGGGTGCTCATCGCCCAGCCGTGGCGTGGCGCCGCCTCGACTCCGCCCGCGTCGTCGGGCGTGCAGCAGACTCCGGATGCCGCGACCGAACTGCCTGTGCCGAACGCCTCGTCGCAGGAAGCGACAGGCGAACCGGCGGCGACGACCGAATCCGCAGCGCCTCCGGTGGGTGCGGCACCGTGCGTCAAGGAAACCCTCACGGTCGAGCCGCTCACCGACCAGGACTCGTACGGCTCGGGCCAGAACCCTGAACTGTCCATGCGCCTCACCAACACCGGCGAGGAGGACTGCGCGCTCAACGTCGGCACGAGCACGCAGGTGTTCACCATCGCCAGCGGCAACGACGTGTGGTGGCGCTCGACCGACTGCCAGTCCGAACCGAGCGACATGGTCGTGCTGCTCGCCGCAGGGCAGAGCGTGACGAGCGCGACCCCGATCGTGTGGGACCGAACCCGGTCGGCCGTCGGCACTTGCGACGACGCTCAGCGCCAGGCCGCTCCCGGGGGCGGCGCGTCGTACCGCCTCTCCGTCGAGATCGGCGGAATCTCCTCTGCGCAGGAGAAGAACCTCCTCTTGTACTGAGCAGGTTTCGCTGCGCGATCGGCGCCGTCGACCTTCGCGGCGGCATGCCCTTCTGTCCCCCGAAATGGGGACAGAAGGTTATGGGGCGCTCGGGTATCCTTAAGTTAGCTCCCGTATCGGTAGCGACACGTTGTCCCCAGCAATGTCTCGTCCCCCAGCGAGGTGTCGTGAACGATGAGTTTTCGGTGAGCATTTATGGCCCTCTTCGGGTCGACCCCGGCCAGGGTCGACCCGAGGGGGCCAGATCTTTTCGCGGCGGCGGTCTGCGTAGGCTTGGGTCATGGCATCCGGTAAGAAGCGCGGGAAGAAGAAGGAACCGCCCGAGTTCCGCAACACGCAGCTCGCAGACGCGCTGCAGACGCAGGACATGGCCGCCGTCGCGCTCGCTCTGCGCCACGGGCCGACGGTCGTTCCGCTCATGAAGCCCGGCAGCCGCGACAGCCCTCTCGATGTGGGTGAGGTGTGGACGTACCGCGATCCCAGCACGGGCGACATCGCTCTGCTGCTGTTCAGCGATGCCACGCACAAGCCGGCGACGCTGCCGCCGGCCGTCGCGCTGCAGTCGCCCGGTGCGCTTCGAGCGTTCCTCGGCACGCACGCGAACACGATCACGACGGTGTTCTTCGACATCGCGGGACCGCACCCGATGCAGGCCTCACCCGCCGACCTGATCGCCGCGCTCGACGCCTAGAAGGTCGGCTCTTCGTCGCGGGGGCGACCGCGAACGCGGCGGCGCACATCATCGAGCGCGCCGCGAAGTGTTCCGGAGCGGTTGTCGATCACGTCGGTGTAGCCGAGCCGAGCCGCTTCGGATCGCCGTTGCGCCGCCTGGGTCACGGGGCGGATCTCGCCCGCGAGACTCAGTTCGCCTACCGCGGCGAGCGTGCGCGGCGTGGCTTCGTTGCGCAGGGCGCTCGCGACGGCGACGGCGATCGCGAGATCAGCCGCCGGTTCGGTGAAGCGGACGCCACCGACCGTCGAGACGTAGACGTCTTTGTCGCTCGTGACGAGCTCGGCCTTCTTCTCGAGCACCGCGAGCACCATCGCGACGCGGGCGCCGTCGACGCCGTTGACGACGCGCCGCGGATTCGGTCCGCTCGCCTTGATCGTCAGCGCCTGAACCTCGACCGGGAGCGCTCGCCGCCCCTCGAGGGCGATGGCGACGCACGTGCCCGGCTCGGGCGTGCCGTGGCCGAGGAAGAGGGCGCTGGGGTCGGGTACCTCGGTGATGCCGGTGCCGGTCATGTCGAAGCAGCCGACTTCGTCTGTGGGGCCGAACCTGTTCTTGAGCGCGCGCACGAAGCGGAGCGACGTCTGCCGGTCGCCCTCGAAATGACAGACGACGTCGACGAGGTGCTCGAGGACGCGCGGACCCGCGATCGTGCCGTCTTTCGTGACGTGGCCGACGATGATCGTGGGGATGCTGCGGTCCTTCGCGACGCGGATGAGCGTGGCCGCCACCTCGCGAACCTGCGCCGGCTGGCCCGCGATGCCGTCGGACAACGCGGACGAGACCGTCTGGACGGAGTCGACGATGAGCAGAGAGGGCCGAACCTCGTCGATGTGTCCGAGGATCGTTGCGAGATCCGTCTCGCTCGCGATGTAGAGCTCGTCGTGCAGGGCACCTGTGCGCTCGGCGCGCAGTCGTACTTGCGCCGTCGATTCTTCGGCGCTCGCGTACAGCACGCGATGTCCGGCGCGGGCGGACTGGGCGGCGACATCGAGCAGCAGCGTCGACTTGCCGACGCCCGGCTCGCCCGAGAGCAGGACGGCCGCGCCCGGCACGATGCCGCCGCCGAGTACGCGGTCCAACTCACCCACGCCCGTCGTGCGGCGCGGCGCGTCGCTCGTGTCGATGTGCGTGATCGGTCGCGCGGTGCGCTTCGCATCGGGGGCGACGGGCACCATCGTGCGCAGAAGACCGGTCGGTTCGGATGCCTCGACGACGGTGCCCCACTGCTGGCATTCGCCGCAGCGTCCCGCCCATTTCGCGGTCGTCCACCCGCATTCGGTACACCGGTACGGTGCGGTCTGGGTGGGTCGCCGTGTCGCCATGGGACCAGGCTATGTCGGGGGTGCGACATAGCCGGTCGTCGTGGCCGAAGCCGGTGACGGAGCCCGGGGTTGCGATCTCGTCAGGACCGCAACGAGGCCGCCACTTCTCGCAGGGTTTCGGCCGAGCGGCGGAAGAGCTCGAGCTCGCGGTCGTCGAACCGCGTCTCGCGGATGGGTACCGCACCGCCCGCGCTCACGATCGAGGGGACCGACAGGGCGACGCCGGATACGCCGTGGAAGTCGTCGAGCACGGGCGAGACGGGCATGACCGCGTGCTCGTCGCGCAGGATGGCTTCGATGATGCGGGCGGTCGTCAATCCGATCGCGTAGTTCGTGGCTCCCTTGCCCTGGATCACCTTGTAGGCGGCATCGCGCACATCGGTCGCGATCTGATCGAGTTCCTCTTGCGTCATGCGGGGGTGGTGCTCGGTCTCCCAATCCAGGATGGGCACGCTGCCGATCGAGGCGCGGGACCACAGGGGAAACTCCGTGTCGCCGTGTTCGCCGACGATCGAGGCGTGCACGCTCGATGTCGCGACCCCGGCGCGCTGGCCGAGCTTCCAGCGCAAGCGCGAGGTGTCGAGCACCGTGCCTGACGCGAAGATCCGCTCGGGCGGAAGCCCGGACGCTTTCTGCGCCAGGACAGTGAGCACATCGCACGGATTGGTCACGATCACGTAGATCGCGTTCGGTGCGACGCTCAGCAGGTCGGGCATCATCGAGGCCATGATGCGCGCGTTGGCGCCCACGAGATCCGTGCGTGTCTGACCGGGCTGCTGCTTCGCGCCGGCGGTGATGACGACGACGTGAGATCCTTCGGCGACCGACAGATCGCTGCCGCCGATGATGTCACTCGTGCCGGTGAACTGGGTGCCGTGGGCCAGGTCGAGTGCTTCGGCTTCGACCTTCACAGTGGCGATGTCGTACAGGGCGACGTGCCGCGCAGATCCGCGGATCAATGCGGCGTAGGCGGCGCTCGAGCCGACGCTTCCGGCTCCGACGATCGTGACTTTTGAGTTCTCGATGACTGCCATGCGGCCAGTGTGACAGGGTGACGTGCTGCGGACCAGGCCCCTGGTGCGCAGGGCGCGACAGGCCGCCACCGCAGCCCGATGAATCGTCAGGGTCCCTCGGACCGTGGCCGATTGCGGATGCCGACGAACGAGACGACACCGCCGCCGATCATGAGGCCCGCCGTGACGACGGCGGCACGGTGAAAGCCGGCCAGATCGAGCTCGCCACCCAGAATCGTGGCGAGCACGGCGATCGCGAGCAGTCCGGCGACGCGTGCGACGGCGTTGTTGACGGCCGACGCGATGCCTGAGCGGTCGGTGTCGAGCGCTCCCAGGATGGCCGAGGTCAGCGGTGCGACGGTGATCGACAGGCCCAGGCCCATGACGAGCATGCTGGGCAGCACCTGCCACCAGTAGGAGAAGTCCCCGGAAACCGTGAGCAAGAGCAGCGAACCCGCGCCCATCAGCAGCGGCCCCACCGTCATGAAGTGGCGTGGGCCCCACCGGCCGGCGAGATCGCCGACACGTGAACTCAGCAGGATCATGAGGATCGTGATGGGCAGGCTCGCGAGTCCCGCCAGGGTCGCCGAGAGCCCGGCCCCCTGCTGCAGGTAGACCGCGACGACGAAGCCGTTGAGGGCGAGTGCGCCATAGATGAACAGCGTCGCGAGGTTACCGGTCCAGAAGTTTCGCACGCGAAAGAGGTCAAGCGGCAGGATCGGCGCGGCCGCGGTCCGCTGGCGGATGAGAAACCCGGCGAAGAGGGCGGCGCCGATCGTGAACGGGGCCCAGACAGCGGGGGAGTGCCACCCGAGGCGGGGCTCTTCGATGAGTGCGAACACCATCGCCCCGAGCCCCAGCGTGCAGAGCGCCGCGCCGAGCCAGTCGATCGTGGCATCCGGTTTTCGGGTGTCGCGCACATCGGCCCGCGCCATGAGCCACAGCGTCACCCCGATGGGCACGATGTTGATGAGGAACGCCACGCGCCACGACAGCAGGTCGACGAGGATGCCGCCGACGACGGGCCCGAGCACCATCGCGCCGGTGGTGAGGGCGGTCCAGGTGCCGATCGCGCGGGCTTGTGCTGCACCGCGGAAAGTCGACGTGATGAGCGCGAGGGAACTGGGCACGAGAAACGCGCCTGTCGCTCCTTGGACGGCGCGTGAGACGACCAGGAACTCGACCGTGGGCGCCGCAGCGATCGCGATCGAGGCGATTCCGAACCCGACCAGACCGATCCGCAGCACGAGAAGGCGGCCGAACGCATCGCTCACCGAACCTGCGACGAGAATCAGAGCGGCCAGCGTGATCAGGTAGGAATCCACGACCCACTGCTGCGTCGTCAGGCCGCCGCCGAGCTCGCTCGCGATCGCGGGAAGGGCGACAGTGACGACGGTGCTGTCGAGGAACGCGACGAACGATGCCATCACGGCGATGGCGAGCACGAGACGCTGGTTCGTGCGCAGGGTGGTCGCCATGCAGACACGGTACGCCCGTGGACAGGGCACGCGGCGAAGTCCGATTCGCGGCAACCGGCTGCGTGCCGTAAACTCTTCCGCGGTGACGTGTCCGAGCGGCCGAAGGTGCAACACTCGAAATGTTGTGTAGGTTCACCCCTACCGTGGGTTCAAATCCCACCGTCACCGCCACTTGCAAGGCCCCGAATCCCTGTGGATTCGGGGCCTTCGCCATTCCGTCGTTCGCATCCGACAACTTTCCGACAGCCATTCCGGAGATCCAGCTATCGGAGCGGGGTGAGTGTGCTCTTGTGGAGGCACTCATACCTCGCGCGTGCAGCAGATGCCTCTTCGGTGCTGGCTCCCGTGCTCGGAGTGGCTGAACGCGGGCTGTCATGCGCCGCGCGCCCGCAACCAATGTCAGGCGCTCACGCTAGGCTCATTTTTTGACACGGTCCGCCTACATCTGTTCACGGATCGCCGCAGATTGAATACGTTTGAGGGAGGTCGGAGCATCGAACACTTGTCGGAGGTCGTAAAGATCCTCGAGGGCTCCTTGAGGCACGACCCGCGTCAGTCGTTGAACTATGCATTGCTGCTCGCGGAGAAGCTGGAGCGTGGAGGTCACGCAAGGCAAGCTTCGCTCCTGCGGTCGGTCCTTTCCAAGGCGCCTGCACAGGCGGTCGCTCGTGCGTCAAACCTGACCCCGGTGGACCAGGACAGCAGGATCGCGACCGTCGACGTCAGCACACCCAACGACGAGCATCGCGAGGTGGTTCTCCCGCCGTATACCCAAGAGCAGGTCGAACGGTTCACTCAATCAGTACGCGCCTTCGACCGGTTGCAGGCGCGCGGGCTCTCCGCACCAAACCGCCTGCTGCTTCACGGACCACCCGGCACTGGCAAGACGACTATCGCTCGCGACCTCGCTGCTCAGTTTGAGCTCCCTCTCGTGACTACGCGGAGTGACGCACTCGTTTCATCCTTGCTCGGCCAAACAAGCCGCAACATTCGAGAGGTGTTCGACTACGCCGCGCGATTGCCGTGTGTCTTGTTCCTCGATGAGTTTGACGCTCTTGCGAAGAATCGTGCGGACAACCATGAGATCGGCGAGCTTCAGCGCGTAGTAATCGCCCTGCTGGAGAACATCGATGCGTTGGGCGACTCGACTGTGCTAATCGCGGCGACCAACCATCCTCAGCTTCTTGACCCGGCGGTCTGGCGCAGATTCCCCCACAAGATTCAGACCGAACTTCCCGGGCACGATGAACGCGTGTCCCTGTGGCGGACGTATATAGGCGACCTTCCTCTCACCGAGAGGCAGGCGGATCGGCTGGCGGCTGCTTCGGCTGGGCTATCGCCGGCAGCAATCGAGTCGGCAGCTATCGACATCGCGAGAGACGCAGTTCTGCAAGGTAGTGACACGATCGAGTTGCCACGTGCATTTCGGCGGTTGGCTCGCTTCATGCGGTATGAAGAGTTCGAGCTCTTTAACGATGAAGTGAACGAGATCCGATACCTGCGGTCCTGGGCGCCGGACGTCTTCACGATGAGAGTGCTCGCTTCGACATTCCGAACAAGCGCCCGACGCGTGGGCTCTATCATCAACGGGGACGAGAATGGCCGAGTTCAACCCGATCCTGTTGCTTCCTTACAGCCGCAGTGAACTGGGGCGAAAAAGCGGCGGGGGAAACACTCCCGCCCCACTGGTCGACCTCACTCCGGCAGTGCGAGCCCGTATGGCTTCGAATCTGCGACGGATTGCTGATGAGGCGGACGAGCTAGCCGCAACAGCATCTCGACCTCTTCCCGTGAAGATTCGGCTCCATGAGCGAGCGCTAGCGAAGTCAAACAGACCGTATGCCCTGCTAACTCTCGCGGAGCTGCCCGTCGAGGCGGTGGAGGATGCAGGGGAGCTCGTCGTCCCGGCGACCGGGACCCGCTTGCGGGCACTCGCTAGCAAGGTTGTTTCCGCTACCTCGAAGCCGGATCTCTACGCAATATCGACACTCTCTGAGGTCGATCGTTGGGGTCCGGACGATATCTACCGACGGTCGGGCGATGCTGATTCGGACGCCTTTGTGGAGAAGTCGCGTAGTCATCTTCAACCGATCAAGATCACGTTATTCCCTTGGATGACGTCCGTGATCGCAGAACTCGGCGAGATGGGTGCTGCGCCGCGGCGGCAGGTGTCAGGCTACGACCCAGTTGAAGGGCGGCCGGGCACTGAGCTTTCGCGACGGGTGAGCGAATTGCTATCGACCGCCGACCTGGAGGTTATCTCTGTGGTCACAGACCCTAACCGGCCGGTGGTCTACGCGAACGTCGGAGCGACAACGACGGCGAGCTCGCTTGCTGCGGTTCCCGGAGTCAGGACTGTCGCTCTGGCCGATGAGTTCCGCGTCGGGCTGGACAGCCAGCCGCAGATGTTTGCCCCCATTCGATCGTTCGAGAGCAGTGAACTGCACCCCGTCGTGGCCGAAGCGCCTACTGTTGGCGTGCTGGATACCGGGATCAGCAGCACCCATCTGGAGCCGTGGGTAGAGACCCGCATCAGCTACGACATCCTCAGTGAGCAGGATCCTGGGCACGGCACGTTCACGGCTGGCCTCGTGATTGATTCGCTTGGACTTAACGGGGACGCTGCGCGCTATCCGGAGGATCGCGCGTCTGTAGTTGACGCACAGGTACTACCCGCTGGCGGCATCTTTGAGCCCTACCTTCACGAACGGGTAGTTGAGGTAGTTAACGATCCCGCCTTCTCTCATGTAAAGGTGTGGAACTGCTCGTTCGGCACGCCCCGGCCCGACCCCTCGGCGTACGGGACATTCGCCCAGGAGCTGGACGCCCTCTCTGCTAAGCATGGAATCCTCTTCGTCGTTGCCGCGGGCAACTACGCGGGGCCCCCCGATCGAGGGTGGCCTCCTGCCGCCGGGCTTGACCTCTCGGACATGATTACGAGTCCCTCAGAAGCGGTCAACGCCCTGACGGTCGGAGCCCGAGCACACAAGGGCGGAATAGTGGGAGTGGGGGAGCCATCGTCGTACACCAGACGTGGCCCGAATTTTGCTGCGCACGTCAAGCCGGAGGTTTGTCACTGGGCGGGGGACCTCGCGCCCGGTGGAGAGTTGGACGGCTACGGGGTGCAGTCGTTGGTGCCGACCGGGGACCTCGCTGAGTCTGTCGGCACGTCATTTGCCGCGCCCATCGTGAGCGCGACAGCGGCGAACGTCTGGAAGACACTCGCCGATAGCGGATCCGTTTCGGACGTGTCCCCCGAGATCGTCAAGGGGCTGCTTGTCCATGCCGCTGCTTTGGCTGACGACTCTTCGGAGGCCGCCTACCGCGACTATTACGGCTGGGGGGTGCCGCCGTCGTCAGATGCGATTCTGGGAAACGCTGACAACAGCTTCACGACCGTGCATGAAGTGGATATTCCGCCAGGCGGCATCTGGATCAAGGATCCATTTCCTGTGCCGGATTGCCTGATCACCCCTGAAGGAAAGTTTCGGGGCGAGGCCATTCTTACCGTGTCCTATGCTCCCCCGATCAATTCTGCGTTCGGCGCGGAGGCGGTTCGCTCCGAAGTTGAAGGCGCTTTCGGGCGATTCCAGTTCGACCGCGATGGCCGCCCTAGATTCAAGGCGATCACAGCGAGCGAGCGACCGAGCACGGACTTGTGGGAAGCGTCTCAGATCGCAGAGGGCAAGTGGGCCCCTATTAAGACCTATCGGGGCCGCGCTCGGGACGGGGTCGCGGGCGGGAACAGTTGGGCGCTACGACTTGCGCACACTGAGCGAGTCGCGGACGAGGTTGGCCGGAACCAGCGTGTGTATGCCATTCTGACTTTTCGTTCGCTAGGGGAGGACCTTCCGGTTTACGTAGACGGAGTAGCAGCCGTGCAACGGCTGAGGTACGAGAGTAGACAGATGGTTCCGACTACTCAGCTCCGAATCCAGCAGCGACAGGCGTCTCGCGACGCGAAGAGCGAGTAGGTCAACGAGGCGTGCCCAAAGGAGCGGCTGCTGTAGCCGTCCCGTGTGCCGAATTAGCCGAGACCGAGGAGCTCCCCGCCATCCGATAGCCGACCAGTTCCAGGATTTGGTTCGTGCTGGTCCAACTCCGGGAACCGGCGGAGACGTTCGGTCATCTTCGCGGCGCTCGCGGCGCCGATGCCGCTGATGAGACCGATGTCGCCGCGCAGCTCGGGGAACCGGCGGCGGCGCTCAACGGGGATGTCGTTCGAGAGAGCGCGCTTGTGGTGCCGAAGCGCGGCGTCGTCCGCCCGGTAGGTGCCCACGTTGTGGGCGGGCGAAACCCGATCGGACTCTACAGCGGAGACGGCGGGCAGGAAGGCCGCATGCCTCCGCTGCGGCGGCATATCGTCAGAACGAGGGTCGTTGTCACCGGCGCTGCGGAGGGCGTTTCGCCAGCGGCGGTAGCGGGCCGCGTTCTCCACGGTGGCTGTCTTCAGCGCGTGGAACGAGAACTCGTGCCCGAGCCTGTCGAGGAGCACGCCCGTCCAATCGCCGCTTGCCGTGCGTACCTCCCAGATGGCTCCGTGGCGTTCGATACCGGCAAGGCCCGCCAACTCGTGGAAGACCTCCGTGAAGTCTGCGCCGGTGAGGAGGGGGATTGCGCGGAGGACCTCGATCACCTCGAACGCGTAATCGCTCCATCGAGCGGGGTCGGAGGCAGTCATCCCCTTGGCCACCTGGGTGTCTTCGTTCGCGAGCTGCTCCCGGTAGGCGTAGAGGTAGGCGAGGTTGTCGCGCTGACGAGCGAGGAGCGCCGCGGCGGTCCTCCCGGCCGCAAGTGGCTGCCCGGCGGCAGGACCGTCGAGGATGAGCCGTCGTGGGCCAGGGATACCTTCAGTGGGCGACGAGAAGCGGAGACCCGCGCCGCGCATCACGGCGGCGTTGACGGAGGGAGTCGGCAGGTCGCAAAGGATCCTCGTCACCTCTTCGAGGTAGGCGCGGGCGCTGCGGGTGCGGTCGTTGTTGTTCATTTGAACCTCCTGGTTCTGTCGGCGGTCAATCGCCGTACGAGCGATCGAGATGGCGTGCCCGTGCGGGCGTGATGTCCTGGTCCGCAAGCGCGCGGAGGGCCTTGCGGTGTGTGGCGACTGTTTGGGTCTCCCACCTGTTGAAGTCGGGCCCGCGGTACGTCCCGAAGGCATCCGCACGTTCGCGGACGAACCTCGCAAACTCGGTTCGAGCGAACCGCTCGAACCGCTGCGCTAGCGTCGAGCCATCGCCGAGCCGGGGGAACGTGCGGATGAACCGCATCGCGAGAGAGGACTGCCCGTCGAGGATCGCTCGCTTCAGCCCCTCATAGTCCGGCGGTAGCAGCCTCTGCCCAGCCTCCTCAAGGTCGGCGGCCGTCTGCTCCGCGAGTGCCTCCAGACGCGCGGTCGCGCTGGCCTGGCGGGCCACGTGTTCTTCTGCATCGATGCGTGACTGCTCAGCGCTGCGTAGTGCCTCCGCAGCCTCGACGCGCTCGGCCGCGGCTACCCGGAGGGCTGCGTCTGCCTGCTCCTCAGCACGCTTCGCGCGGCTCACTTTCATCGCGAACTCCGCGGAACTGAGGTGCTGTCGACTACGCTCACTGACTGCGTGCTCGACGTCGTACCCGGCCGTTTCCATGCGGGCGCGCAGCTCGCGATGTTGCCGCTTAAGATCCGCCGGCCCGCGGAAATAGTCCTTCTGTGACAAGCGCCCATCCACAGTGACGGGAGTCACAGCCAGCTGCAGCTGGGGCGAATGCTCATCGAGATGGAGCGAGCCGCCGACGATGTTCTCGTGTCCAAACTCGTCCGCCGCCCACGCCCACGCAGCGTTGATGAACTTCGAGGCCGTGGCGTTGATGCCGTTCTCGCGCCAGTCAGCGTTGTGCTCGGCGAACCAAATGGGGTCGAGCTGGAGCACGAGGCCGCGGACGAGCACGGCGTCCTTCCTGAGCGGTCGCTTCACCGTCGCGAGGCGCTCGTCGAGGAAAGCCCGGAGCTCATCGGACGGTGGGGCGCCATCGACCGAGCGAAGGAGACGGAAGCCGCCCGTGCCGTCGTTTACGAACGACTTGTTGAGGTGCGTGCGCGCGGGGTCGATGTTCGGGTTCGTGTGCCCGAAGTCGAATCCGGCCGCTCCGTCTGCGTCGCGAGCGATGTGGCGTACGAAGGCGGTCAGGTGCCCGCCGTCGCGCCCGACCTTGTGCGAGGCATCGAAGGTCATCGTGTAGGTCATCGTCCGCCCCTCTCGGGGCCGCATCCGCGCGCCGTCCGTCCACTGGACGGGCGACCCGTGGAGCCTCCGGCGGCGCTCCCGCGGGGCTGACCCTTTCGTGCAGGGAGGGCCTCGCCGGTGTTGACCTGGGTGCTCGACTCTCCCTGCACGAAAGCGTCAGGTGTAGCCCCATACACCTTCAACGGCGCTTCGCTGGTCGAAGGTTCCTGGTGCCCTGCGGGGCTCCTCCGCGCGGTGCGCGTCGTACGTGCCCTGGTCGGGCACGCGGCCCCCGAGGCGCTGGTCGCACCCCGGAAGTCACCGTCTTGGAGGCGCGTGCGCACCTCCAAGACGGGGAGCGGGCGGGCGGCAGTCGCCGCTGGTGCGGGGATCTCGATGTCAACCGACATCGCCGTCACCCGCCTGGTGCTGCTCGGCAGCCTCGGACTGCGCCAGATCCTCGAGAGCGAGCCACCCCGCCCCAGAGGTGAACGGGACATCGTGGCTTCGTGCGGCGAGATCGAACATGAGCGACGCGATAGTGCCGTTTGCGGAGTGCTGGATCTCATGCACAGCGCCGTAGGTGAGCGCAACGCGCTCGTACTCGGGCTGCCCATGCCAGCCCTTGCCTGTCTGGATAGCGCGCTGGTACGGCTCAACCCGCCCGGTGCGCTGCACCGAGTAGCGGAGGATGTCGTCGTCGCGGTAGACCTTCACGATCGAAGCGAGGCGGCGGATGAACTGATCGAGAGCCTCGTCGACTTCGCCCTTCTTGCGCGCGAAGAAGAAGAACTCAACGGGCTCGATCGTCGCAGTGATGACGATGAGCCGCGGCGCGACGGCCTGCTTGTTGCGGTATCTGGCCCGCGCGGGCGAGGCGTTGAAGGGGTCGAGCAAGAGCAGCCAGTCGTTCGCATCCATGGCTGAGGCGCGGAGGTCGTCGAGCAGGACCACCTCCTCTCCGCGCCAGTCATCCAGCGGGTTGCCGGTAGCAGCGCGGTACAGCTCCCACCGCTGCCCGAGAGAGGCGGCGTACGCGACGGCCTGCCCGATGAAGTCCGTCGCGAACCGCGTCTTGCCGATGCCCGAAGCGCCGTGGATGTAGACGACGGAGGTCGAGAAGTCCCCTCGCTGGAGCTTCACGGCCGCGCGCATCGCGCGGCGCTGGGCGTACGCATCCAACGCGTCGTCGATGACCCGCGCGTTGCGGGCGTAGACCTCGTAAAGGTCATCGGTGAGGAGGATCTGCGTCTTGCTGACAAGACCATCCAGAACCTTCGAGCGCAAATCCTCGACGTTCTCGGCGGCGCGCTTCTTCACGACGTGTGCGCGGCCCTTGATCCAGTCGGCGTAACGCTCTCGGTAGATCGCCCCGAAGTTGGGACCGCGTACGGTGGCCACGTCAGACTGCGCGTACTGGAACTTCTCCGAATACTTCAGACGCGTGAGGTACGAGAGGTTGTTGTCCAGCGACTGGCTGATGGTCCCGCCGAACGCCTCGACCCGCGGAGAGTTGCCGCCCCGCTTCGGCTTCTCGACCTGGTTCGCGGGAATGCCCACGCGCTTCGCGAGGTAGCCGACCGTCCCGCTCCGGTAGGTCGCGCGCGTGTCGCCTTCGAAGACGACGATGATGTGGATGTGCCGCTCCTTCGGCACCTTCACGTAGTCACCGCGCGCGTCGTCCCACACGTCGATCTCGTCACGGTCATGGATGATCGCCCAGCAGCCGACGACCACGGCACCCGGGTGCTTCTCTCCCATGTCGTGGACACCGAACAGGTCCCCGACATGCTCCAGTCGCTTGACGATGTAGGCCGCGATCTCCGCGGCCGTGCCCTTCTCGACCAGATCCCCGGCCTGGACCAGCGTCAGACCGAGTCGGTTGTCGATGACAGTGCCGTCGTCGGCGCGGCGCTCGGAGTCTGCCGTCGCCCAGTCGAAGAACTCGGGCTTGAGCTGCTGGGTGATCTGGATGAACTTCACCCGTTCCTCGCGCGGGGGCTTCTTCTCCTTCGCATCAGCCACGACGACCACCCCCACGCGCCAGGTGGCGCGCATTGGCGACCATCGCGCAGCCATTGCGCACCGAATGCCGCAACGAATACTGTCCCCGGGCTACGCGGGCTCCGCCCGCATGATTGCGCCTATGACCGGGGAATTTATTTCTTTGCGGCGAATCGACAAGCCCTTCGCCGCACCCGTTAGAAGTGGACTGAGCCCGAGGAGTGTCTGCGGTGAGTCTCATCGGTGAACCTCCTCGTGTGTCGAGGAATGCTCCTGCGTAAGCAGCCAGGCATCAACGGACTCGGGGCGGTAACGAACACCGCGGCCGACTCTGACAAAGGCGGGGCCTGTGGCGGGCGGGCCGACTCGCCACTCGGCGAGCGTGCGCTCAGTGACGCCGAGGCGCGCGGCGAGCACAGCGGGCGACAGGAGGCCGTCGAGGATGGGAGCCGTGGGGCCTGTGAGACGGGCCTCAAGCTCGTCTACGCGGACGAACAGGGCTGCGAATGCGTCGACGTCAATCGCGATGGTGGTCAACCGATTCAACTTTCGAGAAAGGACGACACCCACCCCTCGAGGGGTGTGCATCCTCTTCTCGAGAGGATCGGTAGCGCCCACTGTAGCAGGCGCTTTGTGCCGCTATGCAGCCCTAAGCTCACTTTTGCACCCAACCAGATCGACCCACACAGGAGAGCAATGGCGAGCGTCAGCAGGGATCCGCGAATCAAGGGTGTTGGATACCGCGTCTCGTACCGCCGGCCGGATGGGACGAAGACGAGCAAGGGCGGGTTTCGGCTCAAGCGTGACGCGGAGGCGTATGCGGCGACGGTAGAGGTCTCGAAGCTGCAGGGCGCATACATCGCCCCGAGCGATGCGCAGGCCACGGTGGGAGTGCTTGGGCGGGATTGGCTAGAGGCCCACAGGGCTGCCGTGAAACCATCAACGCACCACAGCGACGAGAGTGCTTGGCGCATTCATGTCGAGCCGAAGTGGGGCGCGCGCAGGGTCGGGTCGATCCGACACACCGAGGTGACGGCTTGGGTTGGAGAACTGAGCAAGAGGAAATCGGCCACGACTGTGAAACGAGCGCACGGCGTACTCGCCGCAATTCTCGACGGCGCGGTGCGTGATCGCCGCATCACGGCTAACCCTGCTCGGGACGTGAAGACCCCTCGCAAGACCGCCAAACCGCGGGCGTATCTCACGCACAGGCAGGTTGAACAGCTCGCGCGCGCATCCCGCTACCCTGACCTAGTCCGCTTCCTGGCATACACCGGCTTGCGCTGGGGCGAAGCAACCGGCCTTCGAGTGAAACACCTTGACCGTGTCCGCCGTCGGGTGAGTATCGAAGAGAACGCGGTCATCGTCAATGGGCACATCCAGGTCGGCACGCCCAAGACCCATGAGCGCCGAACGGTGCCGTACCCGCCGTTCCTTGACGAGGCTCTCAAGCGCGCCAGCTTCGGCAAGTCAGGGGACGCATTGCTCTGGCCCGCCGAGGAAGGTGGCTATCTGCGCCCGGGCAATGCTGCGTCCGGTTGGTTCGCTGGGGCGGTCAAGCGAATCCGCGCCGATGATGTCCGTATGGCTGAGCCTAGGGGAGCTGGTGATACGGAGGTCATGGTGATGCCGCGAGTAACCCCTCATGACCTTCGTCACACTGCGGCGAGCTTGGCGATCAGCGCCGGGGCCAACGTGAAGGCCGTGCAGCGCATGCTCGGGCATGCAAGCGCGGCCATGACTCTCGACACGTACGCGGACCTATTCGAAGATGACCTGGATGATGTGGCGATGGCGCTAGCCCGACACCGCGATGCCGCGCTATCTCCGCAAACAGAGAGTGAGTAGGTAGGGATCCTGCGCTTGCCGCACGCGCGCCCGAAAATCGGTCGAGCGTCACCCGAGGTCAGCTCAGGTGGCTTGTGTCGTTCGCGGCTATCAGGGCGGGGCGCGCGAAGTAGCGAGGGTTCTTCACGAAGGCGGAGCCACGCCCAGACTTGTCGTGGATGATTGGGGTGCCGCGCGTAACGGTTTCGCTGGCCTTCTTACTTGATAGAAGGAAGACCTGGACCTGTTCCCCAGCGGGCCAGCCGTTCTTGAGGCCGTACCCCATGACCTTCGCGAGTCGCTGATCGACTGTCGAGGCGGACTTCGATAGACGGTCAGCCTCCTGCCGGTTCCATCGAGCCGGTACGATCTTCTCTTCGATCAGGGGAAAGTAGGGCTCAATCTGCTTGTTGACGTAGAAGCCCATGTGGGTCACCTGTGCGATCGATCGATCACTGGCACAGACGTAAGCCGACGCTCGTTCGTACATCTGGATCGTCTTATCTGGGGCTGCTGCGACGATGACGACGTCGCGCGCGGGCGCCACAGGTCGGGCGCTCGCGATTGAAGAAACGCTCTGAATCCCTTCAAGCCAGACCCTCGCATCCGGGTCGATCCATTCCACGAGCGAGAGGAGCTTCTTCAGCTCGATTCCGGGGTCGAAATCGAGAAGCGAGTCCTGGTGTGCGCACCTGTTGCGAAGGTGCCGCATGTCCGTAACCGCCTTGTGTACAGCTTCTCTTGTGCCTGGCGAGCCCGGGAAAACATGGCGGAGATGCTGGCGCCAGAGCTCCTCGTTCGCGGGGCGTTGTTCAAGGAGGTTGGTCCAGAAGCCCAAGGTCAACTCCGAGATGATCGCGTCGGGAGCTGCCACCTTCGTGGTTGGGTCCATGCGGCGCCCCGCGGCCTTCACCACGCTGTCGAGCTGCTGGTGCCAGGGGTACCCGAGGGGGTGAATGGTCGATAGGCGCTTCATCATGGCGTTGCGGACGAGAACTTCAGTGTGGTGGAAGCACTCGAACAGCGCTGAGGCGACTCGCGCGTTCCACTCGTACAGGCTCCAGGCCAGAGTCGTGTCGCCGTCGCAAGCAGCTAGGAAGGGAGCGAACCTCGCAGGCGAGATCCAATCCACCTTTCGTTGCGTCATTTTGTGTTAGCCTCTCTGCATTCCGCCTCTGTCATCGTAGATGGCACGCGGTCAGAGGGTCCGTCGTTGCCTATGCTCCCCGGGAGTACGCATGTCGGACCCTCCGCCCTTTTTGGGACTAGCGACCGACCGGCGGTGCAGGAGGCGGCGGACGCGACCGCCGCTCCACGTGCGACAGCAGTCCGACAGCAATCCGACAGCCAACTTGATGTGAGTACGGGTTGCGGCATGTGTTCAGATGGGTGCTATTTCCGCGGAATTGCGCTGTCCACGCAGAGCTGCCGCGAAACGACCGGGGGCCGCCGCGGGTTCAAATCCCACCGTCACCGCCACCGTCGAAGCCCCGCGATCCCTTGTAAACACTGGGATCGCGGGGCTTCTTCTTTGCCTGGAACGGGCTCGTGGGAAGATTTTGGGAAGATTCGCTCTTCTCACGGCTGCCCGCGGCCGATCATTCCGCGGTCGCGAGAGCTCTCGGGGATCACGATGGTTCGCTGGGTGTGGCGTGCGCGGCTCAGCGCTTCGGCGACGTAGTCGAGGTCATCATCGAGCAGGTCGGCGTAGGTATCGAGCGTCATCGCCGCGCTGGCGTGTCCGAGCATTCGTTGCACCGCCTTCACGTTCGCCCCGGCGCGGCCCCGACAATTGGAGGGCTTATCGTGGGTGCAGGCGGCTGCTTCATCCTGAGCCTCATGTTCAATGCCGCCCTCCCGCCCGAGATCTGAGTGAAATGGAGAGAGGGTGGAGGGGAGGCCAATGTCTCAATCACGGAATGACACGACTGGGTGGGGCCTGATCGCGTTTGGTGCGATGATGTGCGGCCTGGCGCTCGCCGGAATATTTCAAGTATTCGGCCCGGTCCCGGCTGGCACGCCCGCGACCATAACGGTGCTGGGCCTTCCTATCGGCGTTGTCTCCGTGATCATCGGCATAGTCCTGCTCGTCCGACAGCGCCGTGAGTGACAGCGCCAAGGACGATTCGCGGGACCTATTGCCCAGCCATGCCCGCAAAGTGAAGCGGCCGGCGGCCACGCCGGAGGTACCAACCTCAGCGGTGCGCATGTGCCCGTGCCGACTGCTTACGCCACCAAGGCACAGGCTCGACGCGGTCAAGCCCCAATGCGTGGTGTAGCCGTTGGTAATCCTTCT
>NZ_JBYHFM010000007.1:0-59058 GCF_057669765.1 Microbacterium sp. Y832
CCCGTCCCCGACCCCTACCCGTCAACCAAAGTAGGGGCAGTCCGCAGAAGCGGCCTGAACACCCCGACCCCTACCCGTCAACCAAAGTAGGGGCAGTCCCCAGAAGCGGCCTGAACACCCCGACCCCTACCCGTCAACCAAAGTAGGGGCAGTCCCTGAGGCTCAATTGTCTGGCAATGAGAACGCCGACGCTCAAGCGAGACGTGGAAACCTTCGCTAGTCGTCCGGCGCGTCCTCCTCACGTCGTGAAGAGTGCGCGGCGGTGTCTACACCCGCCGCTAGGCTCCGGAGCAGAGAGTCACACGCGGTGGGGAGCGAGAATGTCGACGACTGTCCGTGAACTGTTCGAGCACGCTGGTGTGACCCGTTCCGGCGTCGTCCGCTGGGGAACCCGTGTGCCGCTTGAAAGACCAGGTGTGTATGTCATCTCGACCGGCGAAGACCCAGCTCGCGACGGTGGAGTCGCTGAGTGCCCGCTAAACCCCACCGCGCTCGAGCATCCCCTCCGTGTGCGCCCGGAACTTACCATCGACCACGCCGCCGCCGACGCGGGGCGACTCGCAACAAGACTGCGCGCAATGTGGCCCGCCGGCGAGAGCATCGTCTACATCGGTAAGGCCGGGACCGACACAGGGCACCGGGTGAAGCAGTTCTACGACACCAGGGCCGGCGCCAGGGGGCCGCACGCCGGCGGTTGGCCACTAAAGATGCTCGACACGGAGCTTCTCTGGGTGCACTACGGCGCAGCGGCTCGGCCGGATGATGCTGAGAAGACGATGGTCGCGCTGTTTGCCGAAGGGGTTCCCGTCGACACGCGCCGTTCGCTCGTCGACCCATCTGCGCCGTTGCCCTACGCGAACCTTGAGTACCCCGCCGGCAGGCGGAAGGCTCACGGAATCCGTGGGTCGAAGGAGCTACGAGGGAAGCCAGCTCCTCCCCGCCACCCCGCTTCTGTTCCTGCCACTTTCTCCCTCGACCCTGCTGGGTCCGACGAGCCCCTGGCCTTTGCAGCGTCGTTCGGACGCTACGTGCCGAAGAAGGATTACGGCACCTGCCCCGAGTGCTTCACCACGTTCACTGCGGCGGGCCCGTGCTCGTGTATGACATAAGCCGCCTCGCACGAAGGGTGATTCATGCGTTCACATCGACCAATCTTCGACGCTCGATGACTGCGTCGGGATGGCCAGACCGATGTAGGCCCGCTTAGCAGCACTCGCTGCCCTGTCGTGGTCAGGCGTCGACGCCGAAGGCGCGCAGCAGCGGGACTCGAGGGATCATCCGGCGCGGGCCGAGCTGGATTGTGGGGATGGTGCCGCTGTCGATGCCGAGCTTGATCGTGCGGTAGTCGACGCCGACGAGCTTGGCGGCATCCTTCATCGTCAGCGCGAGCGAGCTGTCCGTCTTGTTCATGTCCTTCTCCTTTCGGTGAGCAATGCATGTCATTGCTTGCCCACACCGTACTCCTGCCGTGAGCAAGCCGCGACACATATTGCTCAGCGCGCCAGAATCATGAAAAGCTCACGGCATGAGTGACTTGGTCGTCGAGGAGACGGACAGTGAGCGGATCAACGTCGGCGACGGCGTCAGCATCCCGAAGGCATGGGATGTGGTCGCCACCGGCGAGCCGAACGTCGCGGGCGCGATCCGCCTTCACGTGGTGTTTGACGAACAGCTGCGGCGCACCGCGGCCGCATCGGTCCGCCTCGATCGCGCGGGGGAGGGGGATGAGGTGACAGCCGCCGCGCTCCGCGATGTGCGCGTTCAGTACCTCGTCTCGCTCTCATCTATGCGCGTGGTCACTGTGACGCGTGAGGTGGGCAAGCCCGAGTCGTTCGGTGAGTACATCGCGGAGGTGAGCTCGCGTACCGATCGCACCTACCAGGAGACGGTGCTCGAGGCGGTGACGCTTTACCGGCTAGCGGCGACTGTCAACGTGCCGCCCCTCAAGCTCGTGTCCGAGCAACTCGGTGTGAGCGTCAGTACTGCGACCCGCATGATGGCTCGCGCCCGCGAAGCCGGCCTCGCCGAAGATCTGATTACGCGGGCGACGTACAACCGAATGCGAGCCGCCGAAGACGAACAGACGCGGCCGCACCAACTCCCCGGCACTCCGTCAGGCCCCTCGATGGGACGTTGACGGCAATCTGGTGCACCGAGCGTCTCCTTGGCACTTTGCACTACTTACTCCTCCAGCGGTAGCAAAGTGCACAAATCTTGCCAGCTTCTGGGAAGCGAATACGTTTTTGCCCACATCCGTTTCTCGCACCGGTCGGAGACCTGCTCCACGACAGGGAGTTTTTGCCCACGTTTTGCCCACTTTTGATTTCCAACTAGCTGTTTTCGGACGTCGCCCGATGTCGGTGAGACCTCCAAAACCCGCGTGATTACGCGGAAATTTGCTGTTCGACGGTGGCATGCAAAATGCTCAAAACGTGTTCGAGTCCCTCCAGGGGTACAGCCCTTTCGCTCTGCCGCACAGGAGCCCCGCGAACTCGAGCTGCGGCGTGCACCTCATCCTTTAGGTAAGCAGAGCCCGCCTGCCCCAACCCCTCAATAAGCCTGCTGTATCGCCGCAACAACCGCGCCCACGTCATCGTTCGCGGCGAAGACCCCGTTGATGTCCGAGGCAAAGCCCTGGTTCATGATGATCACGAACACGAGGTTGCGGCCGCTCTTGGCTTCCATGTCTCCGCCGAGCGCCTTGGTGTTGACGCGGTAGCGGCCGTTCGCGTCATCACCGCCGAGCAGCGTGCCGGTCTTGGCGAACACCTTGCCTGCGGCGCTGCTGTCCGGCTGCACGGTCGCGAGCGATCCATCGACCCCGAGGATCGGCATCGTGGCCCGCCAGAGGTCGCCGTCGGGGCGCTTCAGCATGATCGACTGCGCCTCGACCCCGTTTCGGGGAGTGACGTAGTTGCCGACCAAACCCGACCCGTCGACGAGCGAGATCCCGGTGGTGTCGAGCCCCGCATCGGTCCAGATCTTCTGCAGCTCGGTCAGACCGGCGCTGCAGTCGTCTTTGCCTGCGGCGGCCGACAGCATGCACACGTACGCCTGCGCGCCGCGGTTGTAACTGATCTTCATGACGTACTTGGCTTGCTCAGACAGCGGCAGCGAGTCGAACTCGGCCACCGAGGGCAGTGCGTCGACGTCTTCTTTCGATGGCAGCGACGCCGTCGAGTTCGCCGCGATCGGGTCGCCGCCCACGGTGACTCCGGCACGGCCGAGTGCCTCGATGAACGCCGTGCGGGCGAACGTCGCGGGGTCCTCGAGGGCGAACACCTTGAGCACCGGCTCGCTGTCGGCGGCGATCGTGCCGCCGACCGTGATCGCGCCGTCGCCCCCGTCGACCGGGTTGGTGACGGCGAAGTCGGCGCCGGCATCCACCGTCTGCACGTCGCTCACGATTCGCCAGGGCGACACCTGCGGGCTCATCTCGACCGTTGCCGGCTCGCCGGGTGCCCCGGGCGTGACGAGCACGTCGATCAGGTTCTGGTTGACCACGATCGGGCTGATCGGCTCGCCCTCGAGCGTGCCCTGGAAGAGACGATCATCGACCACGACGGTTCCGGACAGCGCATCGATCCCGGATGCCTTGACCTGAGCCGCGAGGTCGTCAAGGCCCGTCAGGGGGTCTTCGGTCGTGAGCGTGGCGCCCGGCAGCGGGTTGGCATCGTTGTGGTCGAGGTTCGTGTAGTCGACGGTGCCGTCGGCCTTCGTGCGGCCGCCGAGCGTGAAGTCGCCCTTGCCGACGAGCACGAGGTCGCCGTCGAGAGTGCCCGCCGTGACCTCGCCGGTGCTCTTGACCGGGGTCGTGATGACGTAGTCGGGCCCCCACTTGAGCCACGCCGCGCCGACGCTGTAGGTCTTCGTGAATGACGCGGGCTCGCTCATCTTGTCGCCGTCGAGGTCGAGCAGCACCTCTCCGGTGTCGAGGTCGCGCACCGACATCAACCAGCTCGCGTGGGAGTACTGCGGCTGGTTCATCACCTTGAGCGCAGCCTCGGGCACGGCGGAATCGCTCGTCGTCGATGCGGGGCTCGGGGCGCCGACGGTGCAGGCGGTCATCAGCCCACCTATGAGCACGAGAGTTACCGCGGCGGCGGTCCAACGGACGGGGGAGAGGGGCACGTGCTACTCGCTGTCTACGATGGCGGCGAGGCGTCGGAACGTCTCGTCGGCGGGGTGTACGCCGTTTTCGGCATTGGATTCGTTCGTGTACACGACGATGCTGGCGCCGCTGTCGGGGTTGTGGAAGACCGCGACGGTGAAGCCCAGTCCCTCGCCGTTGTGGCCCCACCATCCGTCGGTCTCGCCGATCCCGAGCGCGTACTGGCCGTACGGCGGGCCCGCGTCCAGCGGCGCTCCCATGAGACGCTCGGCCTGCGTCTCAGGCGAGAGCAGCGCACCCGTGGCGAGAGCTTCGACCCACGTGCGGGCGTCGTTGACCGTGCTGATGAGCGACCCGGCCGGGCCCAGGATCGAGAAGTTCTGCTCGAACGGCTCGCGCGGCTCGTCGGGGGGTCCGTAACCGAGCGGATGCGGCTCGGTCCAGGTGCTGACATCGAGGATGTACCGGGTGTCATCGAGCCCGAGCGGCGTCAGGAGCTTCTCGTCGATGACCTCGGCGTACGGCTGGCCGGTCACCTTCTCGATGACCGCGCCCAGCAGGTTGGTGTTCGCGTTCGTATAGACGTGTTTCGCGCCCGGTTCGAACTGCGCGGGCTGGCCGAGCACGAAGGCGTTGAGCTCTGCGAGCGTGAACATGCGCGTCTGGTCTTCGAGGAAGACCGTCTGGAACTCGTCCGTCGTGTAGTCGGGGTTGCCGCTGGACATGCCCGCGAGCTGGCGCAGCGTGATGCGGTCGCCGTTCGCGACATCGTCGACGTACTGGTCGAGCGTGTCATCGAGCGACACCTTGCCCTCGTCGACGAGCTGCAAGAGGAGCGTGACCGTGAACGACTTCGTCACACTGCGGATGGGCCACGACATGTCGAGTGTCGGTGCAGCGCCGCCGTCGATATCGGCCAGACCTGCGGCCGTCGTCCACGAGCCTTGACCCGGAATCCAGACGCCCACCAGAGCGCCCGGCACATCGAAATCGGTCATGCTCTCGTCGAGTGTCTTCTGCAACTCGGCCTGCAGCTCGGCCGGCAACTGCCCGTCGGCTGCAGAGGCCGAGGGGGCGGACGACGACGTCGGGGCGGTGCCCGGTGTCGCGGCGCAGCCGCCCAGTGCGACGGCCCCGGCGACGACGATGACGGTGGACAGGATGGCTGTGCGCATGCCGCGTCGGCGCGCGGGTGTGCCGAGAGCCGTGAAGCCGAACACGAGAGACCCCCCAGGTCGAAGAGGGCTCCAAGCTAGCGACTTCGGGATCACGCGCAGTAGCGACCTAGGTCCCGTTTTCGCTGACGTCCGCGAAAAACGGGCCTGGGTCTCACGTCTCGGCGGCCGCGAGGTAGAGCACGACAGCCTGCACGCGGCGGTGCGCCTCGGCATCCATCGGCAGATCCAGTGCCTGATAGATGCGCGAGACGTGCTGCACGACCGACTTCTCGGCGACGAAGAGCTTGGCGGCGATGCTGGCATTGCTGCGCCCCTCGGCCACCAGCGCGAGCACCTCTCGCTGACGCGGAGTGAGCGAGCGAAACACGGCGTCACTGCCCAGCGACCGGCCGACCATGATCTGTTTGGTGGCGAGCAGGTCGGTGCTCAGGCGTTCGCGCTCGACGGCGATGGCGACGATGCCGCCCGCCGCGGCGACGAGGCCCGCGTCGGTGATCAGGCCCGCGTCGTAGACGATGATGCCGACGACCTCACCGCGGACGACGATGTCGCTGCGCCCGCGGCGCGGGTCTGCGTGCTCGTCGATCACCCGGCCTTCGGCGTCGGCGAAGACGCCCTTCTCATCGGAGCGGAAGTACAGCTCGAGCGACGGGTCGCCGAGGGCCCGCGAGAGGGCGTCCGACAGACGATCGCCCGACACCGAGGCATCCCCGAGCCACGTGCCGAGCTCTTCGAGGCCGCCCGTGCGCGGAAAGCCGCCGCGCAGCAGCCCGAAGACGAAGGCGATCGGCACGCCCGAGACCACGACGAACTGCGACATCGCGAGCACCAGCGGGTCAACGGGCACCAGGGCGCGCACGAGCGAGAGCAGGGGAGTGAACGCCACGGCGAAGATGCTGTAGGCCAGCAGCGGCACGAGCATGCGGCGATGGATGGGCTCGGCGCGCAGAAGCCGCCCCACCAGGATCACCACGGCGGCGATCGTGACGGTCGCCCCCGCAACGGTCTGGGCGAGCTTCGTCACCTCGACGACCGTGGGGGCGTCCGCGATGGCGAGCGGCGGAAACGCACTGTTCGGGTCGAAGAGGTAGAGCGGTATCTGCAGGACGAGCGACACGACATAGGTGCACCACACCGCTACCCGCGTGGCGGGTGTCTCAAGCCGTCCGGTGGGAAAGGCGAGCACGAGATGAATCACCGCCGCCAGTGCGAGCGTGGCGAGGATCGTGCCGAGGGCCTGCAACAGCGGAACCCCGGTCGAGCCGAGGCCGCCCACCAGCACCGCCGCCCCGGTCCAGATCATGAGGGCACCCATGGCGTTGCTCGGCCGACGCTGCCAGGCGATGATTCCCGCGACGGCATATATCGCGAATCCGAGGGGTGAGATCAGGGTGACAGCGTCGTCGGGGGTGACCTGCGGCCACAGGATCGCGACGACGATGATCACGACGAAGGCGCTGAGCGCGCCGATCGCGACGAGCGCTCGATCCAGGGAGCGGGTGCTGTTCGGAAGGATCCGGGCGTGACTCATGGGGATCCTTCGGTGGTTCACAAGTTGTCTGGTCAAGGCCCCGGGCGAGCCGTGCGAGCCATTCCGTTATCGGGTCGGCCGATTCAACGCCACCACGAACGGCGCCCACGTGCGCGCGTTCTGGAACCTGCGCTCCCGGATACGGAACGGCGTCTCTGCGATATAGGTCGCCGCGGTTCCCACCCCCGGAACCATCGTGTCCAGCACACCCTGGGCGACGGGGACACCGATCGACCGAAAGACGTGCGGATCCTTCACGTACCGCTCGGCCAAGGCATCCACGGCGTCGAACGCCGCCTGAGAGATCTCGTTCGCGAGGCTGATCCCGTCGGTGACCGGTGCATCGATGGAGAGGAGGTACTGCCGGAACTCAGCGACATCGCGGCGATCGCGGATGTCCTCGAGCCCTTCGTGGTACGAACCGGACGGGCCGAGGATGTTGGGCACTTGTAGGGCCGCCAGCTGTGTCGCTGCGGCGCGCTTCGTCGCGCTGAAGTATTGGCTGTCGGCCAGCTCGCGCTCGAGCTCGTTGTTCAGCGCTTCTTGGGCTGGCGAACCCAAGATGACGTCGGTGTGACTCAGGCCGAGTTCGGCAACGACCCACAGGTCACGCAATGCGTTGTCGAGTCGCATGCCATTGCCCACGACCTCGGTCTGCCCGACATGCAGGTTTCTCGTGTGGTTGTCGATCGCGAACTCGCCCGAGGCCGGCCCGCACATCTCCGCTGAGATGTCGGCGAAGAGCTGGAAGCTGGGACTGTCCAACCACTCTGCGTCACCTGCTGCGTCGAACGCGTCGAGCGCGGTGACGGCGGCGTCGATCGACGGGGGGTCGTCGGTGAGGAAGCGGACATAGGGAAGGTCGCGCATATCCGCGGGGCAGAACTGCGGCGCCAGAAACACGAGCTCGTCGTAGCAGAGGAGCAGCCCCAGCACGTTCTCGAGAACCGGGTTGGGACTGCTGCCGTCGCGCTCATCCACCCGCGGTGCCGGATTGCGGTAGTCGTAACCGAACGGACCGGCCAGCCCGATGTATGCCGCATTCTTCGCCACCGCCGAATGCTACAGCTTCGCGCGGACCGGCTGGAAATGCCCGCCCCCGTCTACTCTTCGTCGACGTAGAGGCGGCCGTCGTCGCTGCGCACCCGCAGGACGACGAAGCCGCGGACGTCCCGCTCTGAGACGGGCACCGGGCCGCACGGACGGGCACTCCCTGTGGTCGAAGGGGTGCGCGCGGTGCCCTCGTTGTCCGAACCCTCGTCGTCCGGGGTTCCGCCGCATCCGCAGTCGTCGCCGCGTGGTTGCGTCCTGCCGTCGACCGGGCGCCCGGCGGTATGCGGCAGCGCGCGCTCGCTGCGCTCATCCACGTCTCGCTCGGTGCGCTCCTCTTCGCGCTCGCGCTCCTCCTCGCGTTCGCGTTCCCGCTCCTCGCGTTCCCGCTCGCCTTTCTGCTCCTCGCGTTCGCGCTCGCGCTCCTCTTCGCGTTCGCGTTCCCGCTCCTCGCGTTCGCGCTGCTCCCGCTCTCGCTCCTCGCGCTCGCGCTCCCGCTCGCGCTCCGGATCCGCATCCCGGCACGGCCCACACGTCCCCGTCCCCGACTCGTGCACGACGATCGAGTAGTCGTCGAGGGCATCCCACCGCGCCTTCACGACGCGCCGAGCTTCTCCGCCGCCGATCGCGACGAGTTGGCGCACGCCGAGCAGGGGGTGAGCGGCGTTGCGACCCACGAGGCGCTCGAACACCATCGTGTTGCGCTCGCTGCGTCGCCGCCACTCGTCGCGCTCGCCTTCGGGCGAGTCGATGGGCCGCACCTCGTCTGCGCTCTCGCGCGCGTGCCGGTAGTCGTCGTACACGAGCGCGATCACGCTCGCCTCATAGGCGAACGGCGAGCACCGCACTTTCAGATGCAGCGTTGTGGTGTTGTCGGCGAGATCACGCACCTCGTAGACGCGCATCTCGGCGGTGTCCGAGCCGAAGGGCGTCCACTCCGTGTCGGCGCGGGATGCCGGTGCGATCGGTCCCGTCGCCACTCCCGAGAGCGCGTCCCGCCCCTGCACGAGGATGTCATCGATGTCGGGGGCGTAGAAGATCTCGATCTCGGGCGCCGTCAGGTCGACCGCGACGACAAGCCGCTGCTGCGGCTCGACGTTCTGCGACCGGTCGACGGAGTGAAAATCGACCGCGTGCGAGCCCTCGCTCGCCACGCCGATCGGCGTCGAATACGTCATCGGCCCGACGCCGTCGAGGCGGTATTCGGTGCGCGCGACACCCGACATGTCGTCGGTCGCGGTCAGCTGCACGGCGATCGGCGTGCGGTTCCAGCCCGCCGCGTTCGGCGGAGGCGACACGATCGCGGTCGTCGTGGGAGGGGTCGTGTCTGGCGGCAGGATCTGCGCCTGCAGCTGCGGTGTGAGCTCGGGCAGCAGGAGCGACACGGTCGGAGGCTCATACCCGCCCGAGCCGATCGCCCCGCCGCGCAGCCGCAGGATCTGCCAGTCGTTGCACGGCTGCAGGGTCGTCTGCGCGCCGTCGTTGTTGGTGTCCACCGACAGGTTCACGGCGGTGGCGAGACCATCGCCGTTCCAGTCGATGGGCGCGGCGGCATCCGCCACCTGCACGAAGCCCGCGGGGGCGGTGGGGGTCGCCGGCAGCCAGCGCGACGTGGCGTACCCGGCTGAACCTGGCCCCAAACCGACCGTCTCGTTGAGTGCCATCTCGCTGAGGACCGCCAGCGCGACGCTCGAGTAGTCCAGGACGAATGCGCCGCCTCGGCGGATGCCCGACATCTGCCAGAGATAGCTCATGACGCTCGGGTAGTTCGCTTTGAAGTTCACCCCGTCACTGCCGCCGTGATCCAGGCCGAGCGCGTGACCGAGCTCGTGCATGAAGGTGCCCGCCACGTTCATGTCGGTGATCGGCGGGGCGAACGTGCCGAGGCTCACGATGAAGTCCGACCCGGGCATGTTGCGGGCGACGCCGCTGTTTCCCACCGAGCCGATCTGATGACACGCCACGGCGTAGCGGAAGATCGGACCGCGCCCTGAGGCGAGGTGCCCGCCGGCACGGCCCTTGAGCTTGTCGAAATCGGTCCAGTCGTAGTTGATGCCCGCGGCGTCCGGACTCGTCGTGCCCAGCTGCGCGACGTGCCCCACCGACGCGGCACGGCTGAGGGGCCCCCACGTCGCGCCGGTCGTCGGATTCAGGATGCTGGTGGGCCCCGCATCCACGTGCAGATTGATGCCCACAGCCCCGTTGCGTGCCACGTACGGCGCATTCGCGAACGCATCGATCACGAGCCGGATCGCAGCGTCGCTCGGGCGGTGCGAGTGGGTGGCGTCATCCATCCAGTCGAGGTGCACGAAGATGTCGGGCTTGCCGACCGTCGCACCCATCGCGGGCAGGTCGACGAACTGCGGTCCCGAGCCGTCGCCGGGGTCGATCGTCGCGCCCGAGGTCTTCCACGAATCAGGGATGCCGTCGCCCGTCGTCGACGCGTCGGCGATGACCCAGTGCGCCGTCGCGTCGTTGCCCGACCCGTCGCCGGCGCGCGCCACGGTCAGCACCTCGGGACCGGACTGGTCGAAGTTGTTGCTGCCGATGTACGGGTTGTCCCAGTGCAGGCGCACGAGACCCGTCGCTCCCGGCGTATCGAGCCGGTACCAGACCGTGCCCTCGGTTCCCGTCGCGATGCCGTCAGACTCGGCGACCCACTGGGCCGTCGTGCCGGGCTCGATCCGCGGCGGCGGCGGCGAACCCCAGATGCCGTGCTGCACGCTGTCGTGATCGAACACGAGAGCCACATCGATGTCGAGTTGGACCTTGATGGTCACGCTGCGTGCAGCCATGACTCCTCCTTGCGCGTGAAGGGCGCTGAATGCGGTCACAAGAAAAAGAGGGATGGCGGGTGGCGGCTGATACGGGCAGATGGGTCGTGGGTCAGGTGCTCACGAGCGACGGCGGGTTCAGCCTGCGCTGACGCCGCCCGGTACGGTGACCCCATGCCCTTCGCCCCCGTGCTCACCGTCGTTCTGGCGCTGCTCGCGATCTTTCAGATCGCCCTCATTGCGGGGGCGCCGCTCGGGCGCTTCGCGTGGGGCGGGCAGCGCAGGGTGCTTCCGCGTCGCCTGCGTATCGGCAGCGCCGTCTCGGTGCTCGTCTACGCCCTCATCGCCCTCATCGCGTGGGACCGGGTCGGCGTCATCCAGGTGTTCCCCGACCCGTTCAGCCAGATCGCGATGTGGGTCATCTTCGCCTACTTCGTGCTCGGCATCGCCGTGAACGGGATCTCACGCAGCAGACCCGAGCGCTACACGATGGCGCCCGTGTCGCTCGTGCTCGCGGTGATGTCGTTCCTCATCGCGATGGGATACGGCACGATGGCGATGGCGATCTGACCGGGGCTGACGCCGGGGGAGACCCACGCAGGTCAGGGCATCGGCCTCGGGGTCTTGATCAGCGCGCCGGCAGAGAGGAACGTCGCCGTCGCGGCGATGTTCACGCCGATCCACCACGGTCCGTCGAAGACGATCGGGTAGAGCGGGTTCCACACCACGGCGATCGCGAGCATCGGCAGGGCCCACCACCACTGCCCCGCCTGCACGGCGAACCAGCCGATGATCACGGCGAGGATCGCGATGATGAAGCGCGCCACGAGGTAGAGCTCCTGATCGACGAGCGCGATGCCGGCGATGCAGACGATCGAGGCCAGGATCCCCGGGGCCAGGGCGTTGCGCTGGAAGGCGGGTGATGGCGTCGGACGTGAGGACACCAGGGGCTCCGTTCGTGGGCGGGAGGGTCAGTCGACTGTACGACGGGAGGGCAGGAGTGGGCGATTCGGGCGGGCGCGGTCGTGGGCCACGCGGGGTGTCGGTCATCCGTGTGAAAATCTGGAGCGTCCGACGATGTCGCGTCGGCTGCCGGGAGGAGTGAACCGTGGACGCATTCGCCGAGCCCTCGTTTGCCGAGGTGCTGCACCATCGTGCGCAGACACTGCGCCCCGGCGAACCCCTCTCGCCGCCCGTCGTCTCGGCGAGCACGTTCGTGCTGCCGGGAGACCCCACGGGCATCCCGTACCAGTACGGACGGATGGGCTCGCCGACGTGGACGGCCCTCGAAGACGCGCTGTCGCTGCTCGAGCGCGCCGAGACGGCGATCTTTCCGTCGGGGATGGCCGCGATCGCGGCCGTGCTGCTGACGCATCTGCGTCCGGGGGACCGCGTGCTGCTCCCGAGCGACGGCTACTACACGACGCGCCTCATCGCCGACAAGTATCTCGAGACGATCGACGTCGAGGTCGAGCTGTGCGCGACGCGCGACTACGCCTCGGTCGACGTGGCGGGATTCCGGCTCGTGTTCCTCGAGACGCCCTCGAACCCTGCTCTCGACGTGTGCGACATCGCCGACATGGCGCGCCGTGTTCACGACGCGGGCGGACTCCTCGTGGTCGACAACACGACCATGACGCCTCTGGGGCAGCGTCCGCTCGATCTCGGCGCCGATGTCGTGGTGGCATCCGACACGAAGGCGGTGAACGGGCACTCCGACGCACTCCTCGGTCACGTCGCGAGCCGCGACGCCGGTGTCATGGAGCGGGTGCGCGACTGGCGCAAGATCACGGGCGGCATTCCGGGGCCGTTCGAGGCGTGGATCGTGCACCGCGGCCTCGAGACGCTCGAGGTGCGGTTCGACCGCATGTGCACGAGTGCCGCCGTGATCGCCGAGCGGCTCGTCGACGTGCCGGGCGTGGTCGAGGTGGCGTATCCCGGCCTGTCGTCGCACCCCCAGCGCGAGATCGCCGAGCGGCAGATGCTGCGGTTCGGGTCGCTCATCGGGATCACCCTCGACACCGTGGATGCCGCCGAGCGATTCATCGAGCGAGCACGTTTCGTCGTGCCGTCGACGAGCTTCGGGGGTGTGCACTCATCGGCCGAGCGCCGGGCGCGCTGGGGCGACGACGTGCCCGACGGCTTCGTGCGCCTGTCGGTCGGCTGCGAGCCGACCGAAGAGCTCTGGGCCGACATCGCGCAGGCGCTCTCGGACACCGCGACCGGTCGCTGAGCGGTGGACGCCCGCCACGACCTGCCGCGGGCGCCTCGCCGAGGTCAGGCGATGGGGAAGTTGTCGCGGAACAGCGCCGTCGGGTCGTAGCGGCGCTTGATCTCGCGTAGACGCTCGAGAGTCGCCGGAGGAAACGCCTGCGCCACGATCTCCGGGCTGACCCGGGTCTCGAAGCTCAGGTAGAGGCCGTCGAAATGCTGCGCGAGGTCGTTCCACAGCTGCTCGAACGTCGCGCTCGAGCCGATCGCGGCGACCGAGAACTCCGCGTCGCGGAACGCGTAGGCGGTGGCATCGGCGGGCACATCCGCGACCGCCCCGCCGACGGCGCGCAACTGGAACCACGGTGCCGATCCCGACCGCACGATCGCGGCGATCGCCTCGGCGCTCTCGTCGGTGATGCGGCCGAGAAGGCCCGAGCGGAACCGCGGCTCGCCCTGACCGCTGTGCGCGGCATCCGAGGCGTTGGCCATCACATCGGCGTACGACGCGAGCTGCACGGACTGCCCGACCAACGGCGCGATCTGGGCGAACGGCTGCAGTCGCTCGATGATCGTGTCGGCGTCGGGGCTGTCGACGACGCCGTACACCTGCCCGATCGGCGGCTGGCCGCCGCGCGCCGGCGCGAGGATCGCGAACAGCGTCACATCCCGCGGGGCGGCACTCATCGTGTCGGCGAAGCCGCGCACGAACGCGGCGGTATCCGAGGCGTCGAAGGTGAGCTGCACCCACCCGACGTCGCCGACGGCCGATGCCTCGAACTCGAACGACACCACGATGCCGATGTTGCCGCCCGCGCCGCGCAGCGCCCAGAACAGGTCGGGGTTCTCGCCGGCCGACGCGCGCACGACCTGCCCGTCGGCGAGCACCACCTCGGCGGCGACGAGACTGTCGATCGTCAGCCCGTGCTCGCGCCCGAGGAAGCCCACCCCGCCGGCCGTCGCGAGTCCGCCGACGCCGACACCGCCGGAATCGCCCGAGCTCAGCGCCCAGCCGTACCGCTGCAGCGCCCGGGCCACCTCCATCCACCGCGCTCCGGGGCCGATCCGCACGCGCCGGGTCTGCTCGTCGAGCACCTCGATGTCGGCGAGCGCGCGCAGATCGATCACGATGCCGCCGTCGTTCGTCGACCGCCCGCTGATGCCGTGCCCGCCGCTTCGCACACCCAACGGCAGATCCGGATGCTGCCGCGCGAAGCCCACGGCATCCACCACCTCGTCGACCGTGCGGGGGCGCAGCACGACCCCCGGCGCGCCGCCGCGCATGTACGTCGAGCGCACCGTGCGGTACGCGAAGTCGCCCGGCTCGACGGCGGTGTCCCGCAGCGAGGCGGGGATGCCGTCGTACGCGATGCCGGCGCGGCGGGCCGCGAGCGCGGTGCTCGAGCGGCCGGGAGTCGAGATTCCGGTGCGTGCGCGTTCGGCGTCGACGGCCTCGCGCACGGCGGGCGCGGTCTCGGCCGAGAAGCGCTGCAGCAGCCCCGGGTCGTCGCTGCTGACGATGAACGTCGAGACCCCGTCGTCGATGGCGAGCGCCGCGAGCTCGTCGGCCGACTCGCGCCCCGAGATGTTGAGCAGCCGCACGATCTCATCGGGGTGCCGGTCTGCCGCGGTCGCCGCTTCATCGATCCGGGCGTTCCCCGCGGCGATGTCACCGGGCTTCATATACCCGAGCGAGGGCAGCCACCCGTCGCCGAGGCGGCCGGTGAGGCGCAGCATCCGGGGTTTGTAGGCGCCGATCCAGATCGGCACGCGGTGCGCGGGCGCGGGCCCTCGCTTGGCGCCCTTCAGGGGGTAGTGCTCGCCGCCGCGCACCCCGCCGCGCGTGTCGGTGTCCCACAGTTCGCGGATCACCTCGATGCCCTCGGCCAGCGCGTCGACCGCCTCGCCGGGCGTCAGGCGGCGCGTGCCCATCGCCTCGATCGCATCCCAGAATCCGCCCGCGCCGAGCCCGAGGGCGAAGCGGCCGCCCGAGAGCAGATCGAGGGATGCCGCCGCGCGCGCCGTTACGGGAGCCGGACGCATCGGCAGGTTCAGCACGTTCGGCGCGAGCTGGATCGTCGACGTCGCCGCGGCGGCGTAGGACAGCAGCGTCCACGTGTCGAGGAACGCCGGCTGATACGGGTGGTCCTGGAACGTGACGAGGTCGAAGCCGAGCTGCTCGCTCAACTGCGCGAGCTGCACGGGCCGCTGGGGATCACCCGCGGCGGGAGTGATGAAGGTGCCGAAACGGAGAAGGTGGCCGTAGTCCATGCCAGGGGTAACAGCGCATGCGCGTGGATGCTTCCGGGGCACCGCTAGCAGGACACAAGCCGCGCCTCAAGCCCCGCGCGCGCCAGCGCAAAACCCCGCATTGTCGAAGGATGCGAGCCGAACACGACGCAGCCGCAGAAGCGGCGCCCCTGTCCGTCGCCGCGTCCGAGCGGCCCTCCCGCAACCTCTGGTCGGGCGTGCTGTTCGGTGTCGGGGCGATCGCCTTCATCGACGAGACGGTCTTTCACCAACTGCTGCACTGGCATCACTTCTACGACCGGTCGACGACCGACATCGGCCTCGTCTCGGACGGGCTCTTCCACGCCCTCAGCTGGTTCGCCACGATCGCGGGACTGTTCCTCCTCGCCGATCTGCGCCGCCGCAACGCCCTCTCGTGGCGGCGCTGGATCGGGGGAGCGCTCGTCGGCGGCGGCGCCTTCCAGCTGTACGACGGCATCGTGCAGCACAAACTGATGGGCCTTCACCAGATCAGATACGTCGACGACCTCATCGTCTATGACATCGTCTGGAACGTCACCGCCGTCATCATGATCGCCGCGGGCGTCGTGCTTGTCATCGCGACGCGACGCCGCCGCACGGCAGACGGCCGCTGACGTGCACGCGCACAGCGGCGGTGCCCTGCCCGTGCTCGACGCGCTCGTCGTGCTCGTGGGACTCGCGGCGATCCTCGCCTACGGCGCCGGGGTGGTCATCTCGCGCCGGCGGGGCCGGGCCTGGCCCTGGTCACGGTCGGTCCTGTGGATGCTGGGAGTCACCGCCGCGACCCTGTCGCTGGCGGGCCCGTTCGCGCACGCCGCGCACGGCGACGTGGTCGCGCACATGGGCGTGCACCTCGTCAGCGCGATGCTCGCCCCCGTGCTGCTCGTGCTCGGCGCCCCCGTCACCCTCGCGCTGCGCAGCCTCGCGGTGACCCCGGCCCGGCGATTGTCGCGCGTGCTCGGCTCCGCGGCGGCGCGACTCATCGCGCATCCCGTCACCGCCGGCATTCTGCTCGTGAGCGGATCGTGGCTGCTCTATGCGACACCGCTCATCGTCGTCGTGCAGCAGGTGCCGCTTCTGCACGTCTTCGTGCTCGCGCACCTCGTCGTCGTCGGATACCTCTTCACCGCGGCGGTCATCGGCCTCGATCCGCGGCCGCACCCGACGCCCCGCCCCGTCGTCGCCGTGGTTCTCGTGCTGAGCCTCGCGGCGCACAGCATCGTCGCGAAATACCTCTACGCGTACCCGCCGGCCGGGCTCGACGTCGCCGCCGTGCAGCAGGCGGCGCAGCTGATGTACTACGCCGGGGCGTGGGTCGAGGCGGTCATCGTGGTCGTGTTCTGCGCGCAGTGGTACCGCGCAGCCGGTCGCCCGCGCGGTGCGGCGCGGGTGGCGGCGCGGGTCGCCTGATCGAGTGCCGGTCTCGGTGCGGCTACCGCCTGCGGTGTCGGCGTTCTGCGGGCAGGAAGATCGCGCGACCGAGCTTGACGGCGGCCAGCCCCGCGAGCACCCACGGACCGACGACGAGGAGCGGATCCATCCAGGTGTGCTTGTAGTCGATGCGTCCCGGCGTCAGGCGCGACGCGATCGGATGCCGGCCGCGCTCGCCGGCGATGCCCGACTGGCTGATCGGTTCATCGGGATGCCGCGAGAAGAACGACCGCCCGTGCGAGAGCGCGGCATCCACTCGATCACCGAGGATGAGAAGCAGCCAATGCGCTGTCTGGCCCTCGCTGTAGCGAACGTAGGCGAAGCGGCGGATGGCGCCGGACACTCCGTGCAGCGGCTGCGCCGTGCCGAAGACCGGTGTCATTCGCTCGTGCTCGACCGAGCGCTCGCGGCCGGAGAACCCGGGCTGCTGTTCGGGCAGGTCCCAGTGCGCACCGGTCTCGATCCCCGGCTGCTCGCGCGGGAAGGCGGGCCGGTCGGCGGGATCGAGATCGGCGCCCCACCCGGGAATGCGCGCGCGCAGGTCGGTGGGGTCGGGGGTGCTGCCGGGCTTGTCTGCGGTGTACGGCATGGTGCTCCTTTCCCGGGTCACGCCACCGGCGCGATGACGGGCTTGATGATGTCGTCGAGCTTCGACGAGAAGACGTGGTAGCCCTCGGCGATCTCGTCCAGCGGAAAACGGTGCGTGATCAGGTCGCGCGGTGCGATGTGACCGGCGCGGATGTGCTCGAACAGGCGCGGCCACTGACGCTTGACGGGAGCCTGGTTCATGCGCATCGTGACGCCCTTGTTCACGGCGTCGCCCATCTTGATGGCGCTGAACAGGGGGCCATACGCCCCGATCACCGAGACCGTGCCGCCCTTGCGCACCGCGTCGATCGCCCAGTTGAGCGCGACCGGCGATCCGCCCTGCAGCTTCAGCTTGGCCGACGTGACATGCTGCAGCACGTGGCCGTCGGCCTCGGCTCCGACGGCGTCGATGACCGAATCGGCACCGAGCCCGAACGTGGCCTTCTTGAGCGTGCGCACGATGTCATCGACCTCGCCGAAGTTGATCGTCTCGGCGTACGCGAAGTCGGCCGCTTTGCGAAGACGGTAGGCGAGGTGATCGACGACGATCACCCGTCCCGCACCCATGAGCCAGCACGACCTCGCCGCCGCGAGGCCGACGGGGCCCGCGCCGAACACAACGACCGTGTCGCCCTCTACGATGTCGGCGAGCTGTGCTCCGAAGTATCCGGTCGAGAACGCGTCGGTCAGCATGAGCGCGTCCTCTGACGAGATGTCCTCGGGGATGACGCTCGGCCCGACGTCGGAGTAGGGCACGCGCACTAGCTCGGCCTGCGCGCCGTCGTACCCGCCGGCGGTGTGCGAATAGCCGTAGATGCCGCCGAGGGCCGTCGCGTTCGCGTTGACGTTGTGGCAATTCGAGAACAGGCCACGCGCGCAGAAGAAGCATGACCCGCAATAGATGTTGAACGGCACCATGACCCGGTCGCCGGGGGACAGGTTCTGCACGGACGAACCGACCGACTCGACGGTGCCGATGAACTCATGGCCGAACGTGTGGCCGATCCGGGTGTCGGGCAACATGCCGTGATAAAGATGCAGGTCGGAACCGCAGATCGCTGCGAGCTCGACCCGCACGATCGCATCGTTGGGGTGCTCGATGCCCGGATCGGGTTTTTCTTGAACCCGCAGTTTGTAGGGGCCGCGGTAGGTCATCGCCTTCATGGGTCTCCTCCCGTTTCCCCCACTCTCGCGGCCGCCGACACAGGTGCCAAAGGGGTTGCATTCGGGCGTGGGGCATGGCACCCGTGGTCAGTCGGCGGTGGCCGGTCGCGTAACGTTGAGGTGGGGAAAGTGAGGCTCGTCGCATGAAGGTTGCATCATCCGCAGACTGGCGCCAGTCGATTCCGTTCGAGTCGCCGATGCTGGTGGCTGATCTCGTACCGGGCGAGCCGACCCGCTGCTTCGAGTGCGGCCTGTCGTCCGAGCCCCGCGAGCGCACCGAGCTGTGGGCGTTCAAGCACCGGCATCCGCGCCATCACGACGGTTTCGTACGGTTCTACTGCCAGGCCCACGTGCCCGTGGTCACGCAGCCTGAGCCTGTCGCGGCGCCCGCCCGGGCCCGTGCGGCATCCCGCCCCGAGCGCACCACCGCCCCGCGCCGCACGCCCGTGGCAGACCCGAAGCCGCGCGCCATGTGCCCCTCGTGCTACGTCGAGGTGTCGGCAAAGGGTGAGTGCGGCATGTGCGGGACCTCGGTCGTATAGCCCACATCGCGCGCGGGCAAAACCCCGTGTGCCCGCGCCGTGACCGGTGGCAGGGTCGAAGCATGTCGACCAACGTCCGGATGCTGCGCTGTGAACCCGAGCACGTCTTCGACGTGCTCTCGAACGGATGGCTCTACCCCTCGTGGGTCGTCGGCGCATCGCGCATGCGCGACGTCGACGCGAGGTGGCCGCAACCCGGTTCGGAGCTGCATCACTCGTTCGGGGTCTGGCCCGCGCTCATCGACGACACGACCGTGAGCCTAGAGTGGGACCCGCCGCGGCGCGCCGTGCTGCAGGCCCGCGGCTGGCCGATCGGCGAGGCGCGCGTCGTGATCGACGTGAAGGCGCACGCCGAGGGGCGGTGCCTCGTGCGCATTCAGGAGGAAGCCGTCTCAGGCCCCGGCCGTCTCGTGCCGGCGCCCGTGCTCGATGTGCCGCTGTACTGGCGCAACCGCGAGACCCTGCACCGCCTGGCCTACCTCGCCGAGGGCCGCGCGATCACGGCCGAGCCCTCGACCGCCGAGCGCGAGGGCACCCAGGACTGAGTTCGGCCGCGGGCTCGCCCGTGGCATCCGTTGGCGCGCGTGGCATCCGTTCGTTTGCCTCAATCTGCTCGCCGGCCGGGGCTTTGGAGCATTTCGGGGCATATGAACCGGGGTATTAGTCAGGTTCGGTCGGGGTAGTTAGGCTCACGACTCACCGGCGGGGCGGTCAGGCCTGTAACGGATGCTTCGGGCGCGCCCAGCGGGCGGGAAGATCCGGGCCGTCCCACACCTGCACGACCCCCCACACGGCGGCCGCGATCGGCACGGCCAGCACGGCGCCGACGATCCCTCCGACGGCGGTGCCGACGGTCAAGGCGACCAAGATGACGAAGGCGTGCAGCTTCATCGACCGTCCCATCAGCACGGGCTGCAGGAAGTTGCCCTCGAGTTGGTTGACGAGCACGACGACACCGACGACGAACAGGGCGTTGACCCAGCCGTTCGCGACGAGGGCGACGAGGGCGGCCAGGATGCCGGCGAGCGTCGCACCGACGATGGGGATGAACGCGAGCAGGAACACGAGCACGGCCAGCGGGATCGCCAGCGGCACCTGCAGGATGAGCAGACCGATCAGGATGCCGATGGCATCGACGGCCGCGACGGTCGCCGTCCCTCGCACGTACGACCCGAGCACCGACACCGTCTTGTCGCCGATGCGGCGAGCCCGCGCGTAGCTCTCGCCGCGGAAGGGGCGCAGCAGGAACTCCCACATACGCGGGCCGTCCTTGAGGAAGAAGAACAGGATCACGACCATGAGCACGAGGCCCGTGACGAAGCTCGCGACGGCGCCGATGCCGGCGATCGCGCCCGAGCCGAACTGCGCACTCGTGACGAAGTCGCCGAGGGCGTTGAGCCACTCGTCGATCTGATCCGGCGAGAGGAACTCGAACGGCAGGGTGTTGATCCAGGAGAGCAGGCTCTGCACGCCGTCTTCGGCCTGCGCGTAGAGGTCATCCCACTGGTCGCGCACCGCCCAGACGATGAGCCAGCCGAGCAGCGACAGGATGACGACGATCGCGAGCAGGGTCAGGACGGTCGCGAGCAGCGACGGGAAGCCATGCCTCCGCATGAACTGCATGACGGGCGAGAACGCCGACGCGAGGATGAGCGCGATGACGAGGGGGATCGTCACGAGCGTCAGGGTCTGGATGACGAAGATGATGCCGGCGGCGACCGCCACCACGAGGATCACCTGCAGCGCGCGGATCGCGAGCTTGCCGAAGCCGTCGGCCCACAGGCTCCATGGCTGGCGTGACGCCTCGAGTTCGATCGAGGCATCCTCGAGGCGGATGGTTCGCGGTTCTTTCCCGAACAGTCCCATACCGGAACGGTACGCGGTGAAGGCCCGCCACGGGAACACCGCGCCGAGATGAGTCTTCGAGCCGTGCTGGAGACGACTCCCGACGCGGATGCGGCGTGCCCCGCGTCGGGAGATGCGATCAGGTCATCGTGACCAATAGAGTCGGGAATCGTGCGCGCTCTCGCGGTGCACAGGTGAGCAAAGGAGCTGTGCATGTCTCGTATCGGCATTGTCGCCGAGCGGCCGGGGGAAAACCGTGTCGCCGCGACGCCGGCGACGGTGGTGAAGCTGCGCCAATTGGGTTACGACGTCTCAGTCGAATCGGGGGCGGGCAACGCGTCGTCGTTCCCGGATTCCGCGTTCGCCGAGGCCGGCGCCGACATCGTCGACACGGCGACGGCCTGGGCCGCGCCCATCGTCTTGAAAGTCGACGCGCCGACCGAGGAGGAGATCGCGCGCCTGTCCGACGGCGCGACCCTCGTGGGTCTGCTGAGTCCGGCGCTGCGTCCCGAGCTGCGGGCCGCGCTCGCGGTGCGCGGCATCACGGCGATCGCGATGGACGCCGTGCCCCGCATCTCGCGGGCACAGTCGATGGACGTGCTCTCGTCGATGGCGAACATCGCCGGCTACCGCGCTGTCGTCGAAGCCGCGAACGAGTTCGGCCGGTTCTTCACGGGCCAGGTGACGGCCGCGGGCAAGGTGCCTCCGGCCAAGGTGCTCGTCGCCGGTGCCGGCGTCGCGGGCCTGGCGGCCGTCGGTGCGGCATCCAGCCTCGGCGCGATCGTGCGCGCGACCGACCCTCGTCCGGAGGTCGCCGACCAGGTCAAATCGATCGGAGGCGAGTACCTCAAGGTCGAGGTCGAGGTCGAGCAATCCACCGACGGCTACGCCAAGGCGACGAGCGAGGCGTACGACAGGCGCGCCGCCGAGATCTACTCGGAGCAGGCGGCCGACGTCGACATCATCATCACGACGGCGCAGATCCCGGGGCGCGCGGCGCCGCGCCTGATCACGGCGGCCGATGTCGCGACCATGCGGCCCGGCTCGGTCATCGTCGACATGGCCGCGGGGTCGGGCGGCAACGTCGAGGGGTCGGTCGCGGGGGAGCGGATCGTCACCGACAACGGCGTCATCATCCTCGGCTACACCGACCTCGCGGGGCGGCTCGCCGCTCAGGCATCCCAGCTGTACGGCACGAACCTCGTGAACCTGCTGACGCTGCTCACGCCGGGCAAGGACGGCCGGCTCACGCTGGACTTCGATGACATCGTGCAGCGCTCGGTGACCGTCGTGCGCGACGGTGTCGAGACGTGGCCGCCCCCGCCCGCGCAAGTGTCCGCCGCGCCGCCCGCGGCACAGCCCGCCGCTGTCGTCGCGCCCGCCGCCAAGCCCGTGCGCAAGGCCCCGAAGATCATCGGGTTCGCCGCCGCGGCTGTGCTGCTGTTCCTCGCCGCCGCCTTCGCGCCCCAGCCGCTGCCGCAGCACCTCACGGTGTTCGCCCTCGCGGTCGTCGTGGGCTTCTATGTGATCGGCAAGGTCGCGCACGCGCTGCACACCCCGCTCATGAGCGTCACCAACGCCATCTCGGGCATCATCATCGTCGGCGCCATGCTGCAGCTGACCACCGATGACCTGGTCGTGCAGATCCTCGCCGGCATCGGCGTGCTGGTGGCGAGTATCAACATCTTCGGCGGGTTCGCCGTGACCAGACGCATGCTGCGCATGTTCTCGAAGGGAGACGCCCGATGAACGCGGAAGCGATCGCCACCGCCGCGTATCTCGTCGCGGCGCTGCTGTTCATCCTGAGCCTCGCGGGGCTGTCCAAGCACGAGACATCCCGCGCCGGTGTGTCCTACGGCATCGTCGGCATGACCATCGCGCTCGTCGCGACGGTGTGGCTGATGTCGCAGTCGCCGAGCGACGGGATGATGACCGGCCTCATCATCATGATCATCGCGATCGCCATCGGCGCCGCGATCGGCCTGTGGCGGGCGCGCGTGGTCGAGATGACCGGCATGCCCGAGCTCATCGCGCTGCTGCACTCGTTCGTCGGTGCCGCTGCCGTGCTCGTCGGCTGGAACGGCGCGCTGTACGACGGTGATCTGACCGGCGCGCTGCGCGACATCCACCACGCCGAGGTCTTCATCGGCGTGTTCATCGGTGGCATCACGTTCACCGGGTCGATCGTCGCGTTCCTCAAGCTGTCGGGCCGCGTGTCGTCGAAGCCCCTCGTGCTGCCGGGCAAGAACATCCTCAACCTCGGCGCCCTCGTCGTGTTCGCGGGGCTCACGGTCTGGTACGTCATCACGCCGGACATCTGGCTGCTCGTCGTCGTGACGATCCTCGCCCTCGCCCTCGGCTGGCACCTGGTCGCCTCGATCGGCGGCGGCGACATGCCCGTCGTCGTGTCGATGCTCAACAGCTACTCGGGGTGGGCAGCGGCCGCAGCGGGCTTCCTGCTCAACAACGACCTGCTCATCGTGACCGGTGCCCTCGTCGGCTCGTCGGGTGCTTACCTCAGCTACATCATGTGCAAGGCGATGAACCGGTCGTTCTTCTCGGTCATCGCCGGCGGCTTCGGCATCGAAGCGCCCCGCTCGGGCGATGAGGACCACGGCGAGCACCGTGAGATCGATGCCGCCTCGGTGGCCGCCATGCTCACGGGCGCGTCGTCGGTGGTCATCGTGCCCGGCTACGGCATGGCCGTCGCGCAGGCGCAGTACCCCGTCGCCGACCTCGCGCGTCGCCTGCGGGAACGCGGCGTCGACGTGAAATTCGGCATCCACCCCGTCGCGGGACGCCTGCCCGGCCACATGAACGTGCTGCTGGCCGAAGCGAAGGTGCCGTACGACATCGTCCTCGAGATGGACGAGATCAACGACGACCTCGCGCGTACCGACGTCGTGCTCGTGATCGGTGCGAACGACACCGTCAACCCCGCCGCGGCCGAAGACCCGGGCTCGCCGATCGCCGGCATGCCCGTTGTACGCGTGTGGGAGGCCGAGAACGTCGTCGTGTTCAAGCGCTCGATGGCCTCGGGCTATGCCGGCGTGCAGAATCCGCTGTTCTACCGCGAGAACGCGCAGATGCTCTTCGGCGACGCGAAGGTTCGGGTCGAGGACATCCTCCGCGACTTCTGACCGGGGGAGTGTCGACAACTCCGGATAAAAGCGACTCCCGACGGCGTGTAGCCGTCGGGAGTCGCTCTTCTTCCTGAGTTATCGACGCGTCAGTGGGCTGCCTCGTAGGCCTCGATGACAGAAGCCGGCACGCGGCCCCGTTCGGAGACGCTGTAGCCGTTGTCTTTCGCCCAGGCCCGGATGCCGCTGTAATCGGTCTGCCCCGAGCGGCGGCGGGTGCGCCCGGAGTTTCCGCCGGTCGTGGTCGAGCCGCGCGACGTCGAGATGCGGCGGCCGGCGGTGATGAACCGCTCGAGAGAGTCGCGCAGCGCGCGCGCATTCTCGGCGGTGAGGTCCACTTCGTAGGCGACGCCGTCGAGCGAGAAGAGCACGGTTTCGCCCTCACCCACATCGAGGACGGTGCCGTCCAGGTCGTCGACCAGCTGATGCACAATTCTTCGAGCCATGACTGAACGATACGCCGATATCGGTCCGTCCACTATTCCCTCACTGCAGCGCGACAATTCATCGGAAAAGGCGGGGAATTCCGTTCAGGGAAGAAGCCCGGCGTGCCGCGCTTTCGCCACGGCGGCGTGGCGACTCGACGCGTCGAGTTTTGCCATCGCCGATTGCAGATACGACTTCACGGTGACTTCTTTGAGGCCGAGGGTCTCGGCGATCTCGGCATTGCGTGAGCCCAGAGCAGCGCACGCGAGCACGTCGGTCTCGCGCGGTGAGAGGCGCACATCGAGCGCCGCGGGAGCTTCGGGGGTCTCGGTCGACAGGGCGGCGAGGCGTCGCTCGACCTGCTCGAGCCGGTCGCGCAGCGCGGCATCCTGCACCGAGGAGGCGATCGTGCGCAGTTCGGCGTAGCTGTGTCGCAGCTCTTCTCTCGCCGAGCCGCTCAGCGCGCCTGCCGGCGGATTCGGGACCACCAGCGACAGCCGTCGCTCGACCTCTTCGCGCACGCGCAGCTCGGTGGCGAGCTCGTTGGCGACCTCGAACGCCGATGCCGTGCCGAAGGAGCCGACGGGGGATTCGGCCCACGAGCCGCAGTACAGCACGCCGCGCGCGCGGTCGCCGACGATCACGGGCACGGCGAACAGCGTCGCGATGCCCTCACCGAGCACGGCTCGGTCGTAGTCATGCGTGATGCCGCGCGACGAGCGGTAGTCCAGGGCCAGGCGCGCGCGCCGCTCGACGAGCGCGCGGCCACCGAGGCCCCGACCCGCCTCGACGACGAGCCCGTCGAGGGCGCGAGTACGGGCGCCCGTGATCGCTGAGACGTGCACCGCGCCATCTCGTTCGAAGCCGCCGAAGGCGACCGGGAATCGTGTGCGGCGCGACAGCTGATCGACCGCACGTCGCACGAGCTGCGCGTCGGCGTCGATGGCCGTCTGAGCTGCTCCCACCAACTACCTACTTCCGGGGGTACGGCCTCGTCGCCGCATTTCGTAGCGTCGACCCTACCACCGGGCAGGATCGCACCTGTCTGACCGGAAAAGGACGCGATGACGCGTCACGACCATGTAGGCAAGGAGGCCACATGTCCGAACCCCGCATCGATGCGGCGCCCCCAGGCGGCATCGATTACATCGCCGTCGACGAATCGCCGCCGTTCCAAGAGCTCAAGCGCCGGCAGCGCAGCTTCGTGTTCCCGCTCGCGATCGCCTTCCTGGTCTGGTACTTCACGTTCGTGCTGCTGGCGTCGTTCGCGCCGGACTTCATGGCGCAGCCCGTGTGGGGCAACATCAACGTCGGTCTGCTGCTGGGCCTCGGCCAGTTCGTGTCGACCTTCGCGATCACGATGGGCTACGTCTCGTACGCGAACCGCCGCCTCGACCCGCTCGCCGAGCAGCTGCGCGACGAGCTCGAGCAGCAGGAGGCTTCGGCATGAACGAGGTCTTCGGAGCCATCGACTCGGCCGTCCAGACCGTCGAGAACAACCCCGTCCTGAACATCTCGATCTTCGGCGCCTTCGTCGCCGTGACGCTGTTCATCGTCATCCGCGCGAGCCGCAACAGCAAGACCGCCGCCGACTACTACGCCGCCGGCCGCTCGTTCACCGGCCCCCAGAACGGCTTCGCCATCTCGGGCGACTACCTCTCGGCGGCATCCTTCCTCGGCATCGTCGGAGCGATCGCCGTCAACGGGTTCGACGGATTCCTCTACTCGATCGGGTTCCTCGTCGCCTGGCTCGTGGCCCTGCTGCTCGTCGCCGAGCTCATGCGCAACACGGGCAAGTTCACGATGGCCGACGTGCTGTCGTTCCGGCTCAAGCAGGGTCCGGTGCGGATGGCCGCGGCCATCACGACCCTCGCCGTGTGCTTCTTCTACCTGCTCGCCCAGATGGCCGGAGCCGGCGGCCTGGTCTCGCTGCTGCTGGGCATCGATGACTGGGTCGGGCAGTCGCTCGTCGTCGCGGTCGTCGGCCTGCTGATGATCGTGTACGTGCTCATCGGCGGCATGAAGGGCACGACCTGGGTGCAGATCGTCAAGGCGTTCCTGCTCATCGGCGGCGCCCTGGTCATGACGATCTGGGTGCTCGCGATCAACGGGTTCAGCCTGGACGCACTGCTGGCCGGAGCCGTCGAGGCATCCGTCAGCGACCCGAAGGATGCGATCCTCGAACCGGGGCTGCAGTACGGCGCCAACCCGTGGGACTTCATCTCGCTCGCGATCGCCCTCGTGCTGGGTACGGCCGGTCTGCCGCACGTGCTCATGCGCTTCTACACCGTGCCCACCGCGAAGGAAGCCCGTCGCTCGGTGGTCTGGGCGATCTGGCTCATCGGCCTGTTCTACCTGCTGACGCTCGTGCTCGGCTACGGCGCGGGTCAGCTCGTCGGTTCCGAGACGATCAAGAACGCCCCTGGCGGCGTCAACGCGGCCGCCCCGCTGCTCGCGTTCGAGCTCGGCGGGCCGTTGCTGCTCGGCTTCATCTCGGCGGTCGCCTTCGCCACGATCCTCGCGGTCGTCGCGGGTCTGACGATCACGGCGGCGGCATCGTTCGCGCACGACATCTATGCGAACGTCATGAAGAAGGGCAACGTGCCGCCCGACGGTGAAGTCAAGGTCGCCCGTCGCACGGTCATCGTGATCGGCGTGCTCGCGATCATCGGCGGCATCGGCGTGCAGGGGCAGAACATCGCCTTCCTCGTCGCCCTCGCGTTCGCCGTCGCTGCGTCGGCGAACCTGCCGACGATCCTGTACTCGCTGTTCTGGCGCAACTTCACCACGCGCGGCGCGGTGTGGAGCATGTACGGAGGACTCGCCGCGGCGATCATCCTCATCTTCCTGTCGCCGGTCTTCTGGGGCACCGAGACGAGCGTGTTCAAGAACGTCGGCACGGCGATCTGGCCGCTCAACAACCCCGGCATCGTGTCGATCCCGCTCGGGTTCCTGCTCGGCTGGCTCGGATCGGTCACCTCGCGCAAGGCCGAGGACCGGCGCAAGGCCGCCGAGATGGAGGTGCGCTCGCTCACCGGGTACGGAGCCGAAAAGGCCACCGACCACTGATGCACAGAGCGACCCCGGGGGAGGACCCCGGGGTCGCCGTGTGCGCGGGCGGCCTACACGCCCGCGCTCGGAGCGACGCTCTCGGCGGCGCGCACCGCGTGCTCCATGTCGATGAGGTGGCGCTTGATCTCGGGATGCCGCCCATACAGGCCGAGCGAGCCGTCGGATCGCACGACCCGGTGCACCGGCACGACGATTGAGAACGGCGTCTTCGCGCACGCCGTGCCGACCGCCCGTGCCGCGCCGGGCCGCCCCGCCATGATGGCGACCTCGCCGTAGCTCGCTGTCTCGCCGTACGGGATGTCGCACGCCGCCTCGAGCGCTTCGCGCGGAAACCCGCGCACGAGTCGCCAGTCGAGGTCGAGGTCGAACCCGCGGCGCTCGCCCGCGAAGTACTCGTCGAGCTGGGCGGCCGCTTCTGTCGCGGCATCCGTCACGGCGGCCTCGGGAACCGCGCCCAGACGACGCGACAGCTGCTCGAGCTCGATGCCGAGGGGAGCGCCGAAGGGCGCGAGTGACACGATGCTCTCGCCCTCGGTTACGACGAGGATGTCGCCGACGGGAGACGGGTGGACGAAGAAGCGCGGCGTCGGAGCGGTCATGCGCACCATCCTGACGCCACCGCCCGTGCGACGGCCCGCGCGTCGCGCAACGGGGGAGAACGCGGCGGTGGCCCACCGTGGGGAGGAGCGGCGCCCTAATACCGTGAAACCCGGCGCGGATGCAACCAGGGCGGGCAGACGCCGCCTAATGTTGCTGACGTGTGGCGAACAAATGGCAACACCGTGATCGGTGACGAGGTGGGTGCGACGGTTGGTCCGGCAGACCTCGGGCTGTCCGACCCCGGCGTCGAGGTGGCGCACGTCGCCGACTCCGAACGCGACCGGCTGCGGCGCGAAGCCGCGCAACTCGGCGGTCGTTCGACGCTTCTGCACTTCACCGACCGCGACGACGCGGGCATCGAGATCACGCAGGCCCACCCCAGCAGCCTTCCGCAGTTCCTCACGGGACGCTCGACGCTGCTGTCGAACCTCTTCCGCGACGAGGTCGCGCTGCGTAACGCACGCCTGGCCGCCGAGCGCATCACGGCCAAGAGCGTCGAGCTGCGCACGACACGAGGCCTCGACACGGTGCACCTCGCCGTCGGCCTCGCCTCGTGGCGCATCGGCGGCGTCGCCTGCACGGCACCCGTGCTGCTGCGCCCGCTCGCGATCCGGCGCCACCAGTCCGACTTCGAAGTCAAGCTGCACGGCCCCATCACCCTCAACCCCGAACTCGCGCGCGCCCTGCGCACGCACTTCGGCATCGAGATCGACGCCATGGCGCTCGCCGCCCTCGCGTATGACGAGGGCATCTTCAAGCCGCAGCCGGTCATCGACCACCTGCGCGCCATCACGCGCGACATCGCGTCGTTCACGGTGCATCCGCGCCTCGTCGTGTCGAGCTTCGGCGATGTCGGGGCGGCGATGGCGACGGATGCTGCGAACCTCGACCACCCCGTGCTGAATGCGCTCGCCGGTCACGTCGACGACCGGGAGCGGCTCGCGACGCGCGTTTCGGTGCCGACGCGGCCGAACTCCGATGAGCGGCCTCCCGCATCGGACACGCTGCTCCTCGACGCCGACGCCGAGCAGGAGCGCGTGCTCGAGAAGATCGCGGCGGGGCAGTCGCTCGTCGTGCACACCCTTCCCGGCACGGGCGGCACGCAGACCGTCATCAATGCCGTCGGCCAGCTCGTGAAAGACGGCAAGCGGGTGCTCGTCGTGAGCGCGCGCCGCTCGACCCTCGAGGGCGTGCGGCACCGCCTCGCGGGTGTCGGCCTGCCCGGGCTCGCGGTCTCGCCGCGGCACGTGCAGCGCGACCTCATCCGCGCGATCGGCCGCAACGAGAAGGCCGTTCCCCCCAAGATCTCGGACATCGACGACGCGCTCGTGCGCTTGCGCGGTGTGCTGCGCGACTATCGCGGTGCCGTCACGGCGAAGCACCCGACGCTTTCGGTCTCGGTGCTCGACGTCCTGCGCACGCTCGCCGAACTCACGGCCCGCGAGCCCGCGCCCACCACATCCGCGCGTTTCGACATCGGCGCCCTGCAGCGCCTGGCCCCCGTGCGCGCCGAAGCCGCCGCGAAGCTCGCTTCCGCCGCGCGGCTCGGAGAGTTCCGCTTCGGGCCCGACGACTCGCCCTGGTACGGCGTCTCGTTCGACACGACCGAACAGGCCCGCGGTGCGCACGGACTGGCATCGCGCCTGCACCGGCAGGACCTGCCCGCCCTGCTCGAGCGCGGCTACGAGCTCATCGCCCAGACGCGGATGCGCCCCTTCCGCACGGTCGCCGAGCTCGGCGTGTATCTGCGGCTCCTGCAGGGCATCCGCGACTCGCTCGACCGGTTCAGCCTGACGGTGTTCGAACGTCCGCTCGGCGAACTCATCCAAGCGCACGGTCCGCGCCGTGATTCCCCCACCATGACGGGGGCCAACCGGCGGCGGCTGCGGCGGCTGTCGAAGGAGTACATCCGCCCGGGCGTGCACATCGCCGACATGCACGAAGCGCTCATCCGCATCCAACAGCAGCGCACCGAATGGCAGCGGCTCGTCGAATCCGGCGTCGCACCCGAGGTGCCGCTGGGTCTGGGCGACGTGCAGGTCGCGTGGCAGCGTGTCGACGGCGAGCTCGCCGAGCTCGACCGCGCACTCGGCCGCTCCGAATCCAACAGTCTCAGAACCCTTCCCGTCGCCGAGCTCGTGCGCACCATCGCGGGCCTGGCGGCAGATTCCGATGTCTTCGACAACCTCGTCGAACGCGCGACGCTGCGCACCGAGCTGTCCCAGCTCGGACTGGGACCCCTGCTGTCCGAGCTGTCGGTGCGCCACGTGCCCGAAGAGCGGGTCGGCGGCGAGCTCGAATACGCGTGGTGGCAGTCGGCCCTCGAGCACCTGCTGCGCAGCGACCGTGGCCTGCTCGGTGCGAATACCTCGGTGGTCGACCGGCTCGAGCGCGACTTCCGGCTCGTCGACGAAGCGCACGCCGCGGCATCCGGTCCGTTGCTCGCGGCCCAGTTGGCGACGCAGTGGCGCATCGGCATCGTCGACGAAGCCGGCGAAGCCACCGCGCTCAAGCGGCTGCTGAAGGACGGTGCCGCCACCCCCGGCCAGCTCTTCGCCGCTGCGCCGACCCTGCTGCGCTCGCTTGCTCCGGTGTGGCTCTCGTCGCCCTACGACGTGCCCTCGATCCCCGACGCGTTCGGGTTCGACGTCGTCATCATCGCGGATGCCGGTGCGCTCTGCCTCGCCGAAGCCGCACCCGCGCTGCGCCGCGCGCGGCAGGTCGTCGTCTTCGGCGACCCCGTGACCCAGAAGCCCACGCCCTTCGGCGTCGCGGCAGTCGTCGGGCACCCCGCTGCCGAAGAGCCCGAGGTTCCCTTCGACGACACGAGCCTGTTCGAGCGCTTCGCCGACATCGTGCCCGTCGAGACCCTCACCCGCAGCTACCGCGCCGGTGGCGAAGACCTCGCCGAGCTCGTCAACGACGCGTTCTACGGCGGCGAGATCCTTTCCTACCCGTGGGCGGGCTCGTACCTCGGCCGCGGCAGTCTGAGCGTCGACTACGTCGAGGGCGGCACGGGCGCCCCCGATCCCGTGAGCGGCGCCGTCGAGAGCCCCGACGCCGAGGTCGCGCGCGTCGTGACGCTCGTCGTCGAGCACGCCATCAACCGCGGCAACGAATCGCTCATGGTCGTCACCGCCAGCGCCAAGCACGCCGAACGCGTGCGCGCCGCTGTCGAACGCGCCTTCGCGGGGCGTTCCGACGTCGCCGACTTCGTCTCGCGCGACACCGCCGAGCCGTTCGCCGTGCTGACCCTCGAGGAGTCGGTCGCCGAGAGCCGCGACCGCGTCGTCTTCTCGCTCGGATTCGGCCTCACCAAGCACGGCCGCGTGCTGAGCGACTTCGGCGACCTGTCGACCCCCGACGGCGAGCGCCTGCTCACGGTCGGCATGACGCGCGCGCGACGCTCCATGGTCATCGTGTCGTCGATCCGGCCCTCGGCCTTCGACGACGGACGCCTCGAGCACGGCGCCGCGACCTTGATGGGGATCCTCGGCGGAATCGCCGCGCGCTCGCGCGATGCCCGGCTCGAAGACCTCGCCGACCCGCTCACCCTGGCCCTCGCCCGCGAGCTGCGCAGCCTCGGCATCGCCGTCGACGTGCACTACCGCGGAACCCTGCCGCTCGTCGCGCAGTACAACGGCAAGGCCGTCGTCGCCGAGAGCGACCCCGAGACGATCGGCGAATCGCTGCGCGAGGCCCTGCGCCTGCGCCCGCAGATCCTGCGGCGTCTGGGCTGGCACTACGTGCGCGTGCACTCGTTCGACCTGTACAGCGACCCCCGCGCCGTCGCGACGCGCATCGCCGAACTGCTCGGCGTCGCACCCGAATCGCCGCGCGCGGAGCAGCAGACGCAGCCGATCGATGTCGACTGACGACGACCGTCAGAAGCTCGTGCGGGTGCCCGGCTCCCGTCGGGTCAGGCTCACGCCCGTGCCGGGGACGACGGACGAACCGTTGACGCAGGACGAACCGGATGCCGCGGCATCCGGTTCGCCCTCAGGCCCGAACGACGAGCGCATGCGCCAGGACGTCCCCCCGCACTACTGACGCGGTGCGTCGCCTGCGGGAGGAGTCGAAGAGACCTGGACGCCTGTCTGGCGCTCGAGGAGATCGCGGATCTGGACGAGGAGCTCGGTCTCGGTGGGAGCCGGCGGCTCTTCGTCGACGCCGGCCTTGGCCGCCTGGACCTCTTTCCACTTGTTCATGGGGTACACGAACACGAAGTAGACGACGACGGCAATGGCGAGGAAGCTGATGAGCGCGTTGATCAGATTGCCGATCGGGAACGTCACGGTGCCGCCGTAGAGGTCACGCACGGGAAAGCCGATCGCGCCGTCTTCCTGGGGCTTCCAGAAGATGGCGAGCAGAGGCGTGATGATGCTGTCGACGATGGCTGTCACGACGGCGGTGAACGCCGCTCCGATGACGACCGCGACGGCAAGGTCGATGACGTTGCCGCGCATGATGAAGTCTTTGAAGCCCTTGATCACGAGGTCTCCTTTGAGATTGTCGGCTTCCGCCGGTTATGAGCCCGTCGCGGCGGGGGAGGACTTTGCCTCCGGCTTCGATGATGCCGAAGATGACGCGGAACCGGAAGACGACCCGGAGTCACCGGAACTGCTCGCCGTGCTGCTGGACGCACGCGAGTCGGTGCGGTAAAAGCCCGAGCCGTTGAAGGTCACCCCGATCGAGCCGTACTCCTTGCGCAGGGATCCGCCGCACTCGGGGCATTCGGTGAGGGTGGGGTCCGCGAAGGACTGGACGGCATCGAAGCGGTGATTGCACTGCTTGCAGGCATAGGCGTAGGTGGGCATGGGTGCTCTCGGATGGGTCAGTGTCGCTCGAGGGACAGGGACAGGGTGCGGGTGGGCGTCACGACGCCCGAGACGGGCTGGTCGAGCTCGTCGAAGGGAACCTCGTCGAGCACTTCGGTGTCGTAGACGACGGCGTAGACAGGCGGACGGCGCTCCATCGAGCCGAGCGTCTTGTCGAAGTATCCGCGGCCCCAGCCCAGTCGCATCCCGTCGAGCGACACGGCCGCGGCGGGGATGATCATGAGGTCGACATCGTTGACGGCGATCGGTCCGAGCACGTCGCCGACCGGTTCGGGCATGCCGAACAGTCCTTCGGCGATGGGGGAGTCGGGGGTCGACACCGACCAGTCCAGCAGGCCGTCGGCGCGGGTGATGGGCAGCAGGACCCGGATGCCGCGGGCCACGGCGGCGTCGACGAACTCGCGCGTGCCGGGTTCGGTCGGTGTCGACAGGAAGCACGAGACGCTCGTCGCGCCGAGTTCGGACACGAGGGCGTCGAGCTGTTCGCGGATGCCGTGGGCTGCGGCATCCCGTGCGCTGTCGGAAAGCGTCTGGCGACGCTCGCGCAGGTCGGCGCGCAGGGCGCGCTTCGCGTTGACGAGGTCGGGAGCCATGCCCCGAGTCTAATCGCGGTGCTCGCGCCCCGGCCGGAGGCGGGCGGCTGAGCGAAGCGCTCATCCGCTTTCCGAAGCGGGGAGAGGGCTGTGTCGGACGCGCCGGTAGAGTAACGAACATGTCGCAGAAGACTTTCAAGGCCGTCATTCCCGCTGCTGGGTTGGGGACGCGTTTCCTCCCCGCCACGAAGGCGATGCCCAAAGAAATGCTGCCCGTCGTCGACAAGCCGGCGATCCAGTACGTCGTCGAAGAGGCCGCGAGCGCCGGCATCGACGACATCCTCGTCATCATCGGGCGCAACAAGAACGCGATCTCGAACCACTTCGACTCGGTGCCCGAGCTCGAGGTCAGGCTGAAAGACAAGGGAGACGACGAGCGACTGCGTCGCGTTCTCGAATCCAGCGACATCGCCGACATCCATTTCGTGCGCCAGGGCGAGCCCAAGGGGCTCGGCCACGCCGTGCTGCGTGCCCGCGCCCACGTCGGCGACGCGTCTTTCGCCGTCCTCCTGGGCGATGACCTCATCGACGAGCGTGACGAGCTGCTGACGCGCATGCTCGCCGAGCACGAGCGCACGGGCGCCGCGATCATCGCGCTCATGGAGGTCGAGCCCGACAGCATCCACATGTACGGCGCCGCGGCCGTCGAGCACACCGGCGATGACGATGTCGTGCGTGTGACGGGCCTCGTCGAGAAGCCCCCGCGCGAAGACGCACCCTCGAACCTCGCCGTCATCGGGCGCTACGTGCTCGCTCCGTCGGTGTTCGACGTGCTCGAGCACACCGAGCCGGGCAAGGGCGGCGAGATCCAGCTCACCGACGCGCTGCAAGAACTCGCGGCCGACCCGGACGGACCCGGCGTGTACGGCGTCGTGTTCCGCGGGCGCCGGTATGACACCGGCGATAGGCTGGATTACATCAAGGCCATCATGCAGCTCGCGGCCGACCGCGAGGATCTCGGTCCCGAGCTGCGTCCATGGATCAAGGACTTCGCGGCGACGCTCTGATCGCCGCCGAGTAGGGGGAGTCGGATGGATCTCACGACTCCGCGAGCACACGGGCCGATCTCTGTGCGGCTCGTGCGTCAGCGCGACGCTCGCACGCTGCAGAACGAACTGCTCAGCAACCGCTCGTGGTTGCGCCCGTGGGAAGCCACGAACCCCGATGGCGCCGTGTCGTTCGACATGCGTCTGGGCGTCCGCCGGCTGCTGCAGCAGTATCGCGACGGCTCCGGGGTGCCCTTCGTCATGGAGTACGACGGTGAGATCGCCGGACAGCTCAACGTGTGGGGGATCGCGCGCGGCTCGCTCGCGACCGCGACGATCGGCTACTGGGTGAGCGAGCGGTTCGCCGGCCTCAACATCACGCCGACGTCAGTGGCGCTGGCGACCGACGTGTGCTTCACCGACCTGCGGCTGCACCGCATGGAGATCTGCATCCGTCCTGAGAACGTCGCGAGCCTGCGCGTCGTCGAGAAGCTGGGCTTCCGGTACGAGGGTCTGCGTCGCCGGTACATCCACATCAACGGCGACTGGCGGGATCACTACGCCTTCGCCCTCGTGCGCGAGGACGTGCCCGAGGGCGTGCTGCGCCGCTGGGTGTCGGGTCGCGCCCCCGCCGACGCGGCGACCGTGCCGCCGGCGGACCGCCTGCACGCCTGACCCGCGTCGCCGCACATCTGTCGCCTCGGCGGCGGCCTCGGCCTCGGCGTGGCAGGTTCGCCGTGCCGGGGTTGGGAAGACACGCGGGGGGATGCGGGGGCGCACGGCCCGCGTCGCTTACCGTGGACGGCATGGGTGGGCAGGTGTTGGGCGGCGGCGTGATCGTGTTGGTCGCGGCGCTGCTGTGGCTCGTCTACCTGTTGCCGAGCTGGCACAGCCGGCGGCAGTACGACGCCGCCGAGCGCAATGCCGTACGCCTCAACCAGGCCCTCCGCGTGCTCGCCGAGACGAGCGAGACACCCGAAGAGGTTCGTCTCGAGCTCACGGCCCGCACCGCTATGGCGCAGCAGAAGCTCGCTCGCCGCGCTCTCGCCGAGCGCGAGCAGGCGGCCCTCGAACACGCGCGCATCGAACTCGAGCGTGCCCGTGACGAGCGCGTCGCCGCGAGGCTCAGTCCCGAAGCCCGTCGCGCCCGCGCGCGCCGCGGTGTGCGGCTGAGCGCCATGATGCTCGGCCTGGCCGGGCTCGGCGTCGCCGGGTGGGGCGCCTGGGCCGTCATCGCGACAGGCGCACAGCTGCTTCTGTGGGTGGGGCTCGCCGCGACCCTCATCGCCGTGCTCGTGCTGCAGCGCATGGCGCGTGTCGGCGCACGCGCCGTGACCCGTGCCGCCCACGTCGCTCGGGAGCGCGTCGCCCTAGACATGCAGGACGTCGAGCTCGAGCGGACCCGCCGCGAGTGGGCGCCGCGTGAGCTTCCGCGTCCGCTGACCGCATCGGCCGGCTCCCGCGCCGCGGCCGTGCTCGACGGCGAAGACGCGCGTGAGGCCCTGCGCCTGGCCGCCGTCGACGAGGCGATCCGTCAGCGCGCCGCCGCGCAGCGCCCGACGTCGATCGAGTCGGCGCGACCGCAGCGCGCGGCATCCGCGGAATACTCCCGCATGGGGTACGTCGACGACGCCGAGATCGAAGCGCACGTGCGCGACCTGCTCACGCGTCGCGCATCCGGTCAGTAGCGCGTTCGTCCGCGACTTCTCAGCGTGATAATCTTGCTGAGGTTTACGGGCCTGTGGCGCAGTTGGTAGCGCGCTTCGTTCGCAATGAAGAGGTCAGGGGTTCGAATCCCCTCAGGTCCACCACACTCGAGAAGGCACCCCCCGTGGGTGCCTTCTTTCGTTGGTCAGCGCACTGCCGGGGGAGTGAGGATGCCGCGGGCCGGGCGCCGGCGCGCGGAGCGCCGCCGACCGAGCAGGCCGTGCCGCGGGCTGAACACCCAGACGAGGCCGAAGACGACGCCCTGCACGAGCACGACGAGGCCGCCGGACGCGGCATCCACCCAGTAGCTCAGGTAGATGCCGACGACGGCGCTCGCCGCCGAGAGCAGGGGTGCGAGCAGCAGCATCCGGCTGAAGCGGTCGGTGAGCAGATACGCCGTCGCACCCGGGATGATGAGCATCGCCACGACGAGGATGACGCCGACGACCTGCAGGGCGACGACCGAGGTGAGCGCGATGAGGCCCAGCAGCAGCGCTCCGAGCAGTCGCGGGTTCAGGCCGATCGCGAACGCGTGCGTCGCGTCGAAGGCATAGAGGGTGAGGTCGCGGCGCTTGACGAGCAGGATCACGAGGGCGACGGCGGCGAGGATCCCGATCTGGATCAGGTCGGCCGTGCTCACCCCGAGGATGTTGCCGAAGATGATGTGGTTGAGGTCGGTCTGGCTGGGCGTGACCGAGATCAGCACGAGTCCGAGGGCGAACAGCGTCGTGAAGACGATGCCGATCGCGGCATCCTCTTTCACTCTGGTCGTGCCGCGGATCGCGCCGATGAGTCCGACGGCGAGGAAGCCGAAGACGAGAGCGCCGATCGCGAACGGCGCTCCGACGACGTAGGCGATCACGACCCCCGGCAGCACGGCGTGCGAGACCGCGTCGCCCATGAGCGACCAGCCGACGAGCACGAGCCAGCACGACAACAGCCCGCAGACGACGGCGGCGATCACGGTCGTGACGAGCGCGCGCACCATGAAGTCGTACTGCAGCGGTTCGAGGAGCAGATCGATCACCGCTGCTCCTCGATGTTGGTGCCGAATGCGAGGGCGAGGTTGCGGGGAGTGAGCACGTCGGCGACCGGACCGTGCGCGAGCACGCGCCGCTGCAGCAGGATCGCCTCCTCGGCGAGCCGCGCGAGCCCGGCGAGGTCATGCGTCGAGACGAGCACCGTGCGACCCTCGCGGGCGAGGTCCGTGAGCAGTCGCACGATGAGCGCCTCGGATCGCCGGTCCACACCCGCGAAGGGCTCGTCCAGCAGCAGGATGTCGGCATCCTGAGCGATCCCGCGGGCGACGAACGCCCGCTTGCGCTGCCCGCCCGACAGGCGTCCGATCTGACGATCGGCGAGGTCGGTGAGCTCGACGCGCGCCAGCGCAGCGTCGACGGCGGTGCGATCGGCGGCGCGCGGTCGCCGGGTGAGGCCCATATCGCGGTAGCGGCCCATCATGACGACCTCGCGCACCGAGACGGGGAAGGTCGGGTCGATGTCTTCGGCCTGCGGCACGTAGCCCAGACCGCCCCGGCGCCGGATGACGGCAGGATCGGCACCGTCCAGAAGCACGCGTCCACGGTCGGGGCGCAGCATCCCCGTGATCGTCTTGAACAGGGTGGACTTGCCCGAGCCGTTCGTGCCGATGAGGCCCGTGACGAGCCCGGGCCGGATCACGAGCGAGACGTCCTCGAGGGCCGGCACGTCGCCGTACCGCACGGTGACGTCCTGCACGTCGATCGTCATGACCGGCCGCCTGTGAGCCCGTCGATGATCGTGCGGGTGTCGTGGCGCAGCAGATCGAGGTAGGTCGGCACGGGGCCGTCGGGCTCGGACAGGGAGTCGACGTAGAGGGTTCCGCCAAACGCGGCATCGGTCGCCTCGACGACCCTCTGCATCGGTGCATCCGACACAGTCGACTCGCAGAAGACGGCGGGAACGTCGTTGTCGCGGACGAACTCGATCGTCGCGGCGATCTGCTGCGGAGTGGCCTGCTGCTCGGCGTTGACGGGCCAGATGTACTGCTCGGTCAGGTCTGCGTCGCGCGCGAGGTACGAGAACGCCCCTTCGCACGTGACGAGCGATCGGTGCGCGTCGGGAAGCTCGCCGAGCGCGTCGATGAGCTCGTCGTGCACCGCCTGCAGTTCGGCCTTATAGGCCTCGCCGTTCGCCGCGAAGGCCTCGGCGTGCTCGGGGGCGAGCTCGGAGAAAGCCGGCACGATCGCGTCGACGTACATCTGGGCGTTGAGCGGGCTCATCCACGCGTGCGGATTCGGCATGCCGGCGTAGGCGTCGTCGGTGATGTCGATCGTGTCCACCCCGTCGCTCACGACGAGGTGGGGGGCGTCTGCGGACTCGACGAACCGCTCGAACCACGCCTCGAGGTTCAGCCCGTTGTCGAGGATGAGATCGGCCTCGGATGCCTTGGCCACATCGCGCGGCGTCGGCTCGTAGCCGTGCACCTCGGCGCCCGGCTTCGTGATCGACTCGACGCGGATGTGGTCGCCCGCGACGTTCTGCGCGATGTCGGCGAGCACGGTGAACGTCGCGAGGGCGACCGGACGGTCATCGCTCAGGTCGACCGTCGACGCACAGCCGGTGAGCGCGACGAGCACCGCGGCGGCGGGGACGGCGATCGCGCGGGCACATTTCGGCATACCGAAAACTTAGAACTTCGGTGGACCGAAAACAACTCGGCGGGGCGAAGCGTGCGCGTTCCGCGGCCCACCCCCACAGAAGGGGAACGCCCCCTGTCAGTGACGCGCGGGCGTCGCTGACAGGGGGCGCAGCCCGACTACGAAGCGGTGTTGACGAACGCGGGGCGACCGGCGGCGAGCCGTTCGGCGGCGAGGGCCTCCGCGGCGGCGAGCGGGGTGACCCCGCGCGACTCGGCCTCGTCGAAGATGCGGCGCACCGTGTCGCCGATCGCCGAGACGCGGTCCATGATCTCGGTGCGCGTGCCCATCTGCTTGGCCTCGAGGTCGAGGTAGATCACACCGCCCGCGTTGACGACGAAGTCCGGCGCGTACAGGATGCCGCGCGCGGCGAGCCGGTCGGCGCCTTCGCGACGTGCGAGGGGGTTGTTGGCGGGGCCGCAGACGGCCTTCGTGTCGAGCGCGTCGATGACCGCATCGGTGAGGAGGCCGCCGATGCCGGCCGGCACGAAGACGTCGGAGGTGATGAGGTGCTCTTCGCCCGGGGTCGCCCAGTGCGCGCCGAGCTCGCCGGCGAGGTTCTGCTTGGCGGGATTCACGTCGGTCACGGTCAGCATCGCGCCCTCGGCGGCGAGGCGCACCGCGAGGCGGCTGCCGACCTGGCCGAGGCCCGAGATCGTGATGCGGCGGCCAGCGACGTCGGCGGTGCCCGTCACGCGCTCGAGTGTCGCGCGCAGCGACTCGTAGACGCCCAGGCTCGTGGGGCCGGCGGGCTCGCCCGAGCCGCCCCCGGCTTCAGGGAGGCCCACGACGTGCGCCGTGCGCTCGCTGACGACGAGCATGTCCTCGGTCGTCGAGCCGACGTCTTCCGCCGTGCGGTAGAGGCCGTCCATCAGCTCGACGGCGTCGCCGAGATCGAGGAATGCCGCGCGGCGACGTTCCTCGTCGAGGATGACCCCCTCGGGCAGAGCGATGACCGACTTGCCGCCGCCCGAGTCGAGCCCGGCTGCGGCGTTCTTGAGCGTCATGGCGGCCGACAGCCGAAGCGCGTCGCCCAGGGCGTCGCTCCAGTGCGGGTAGGTCCACAGGCGTGCGCCGCCCAGCGCCGAGCCGAGCACAGAGGAGTGCAGTGCGACGGCGATGAACAGCCCGCTGCGTCGCCCCGTGGTCACCTCCACGCGCTCGTGAGTGAAATCGGGCAGGGGCAGAGTGTGCGTCATCGCGATCTTCTTTCGGCGGGCCTTATGGGCAGTGCGCTGGTGAGTGCCGCGGCTGTGCGGCATCCGTCACCATTGGACCACCGATGTGCGGATCGTTCAACCGAGGCGCGGCGAGTTCAGCACATCGACAAGCGCGGCGGGCACCGGGTGTCAGCGGGGTGGGCACTGTGCGTGCGGTGGCCTCTAGGCTGGGGCGGTGACCGAGCACCTGCACCCCCGAAGCCGAATGGTCCACGATGCCCTCCGCGCCGCGGGCATCGAGGGCGAGATCGTGGTTCTTCCTGACGCCGCCTCGACCGCCGCGCTCGCCGCCGCCGCCCTGGGAGTGGAGGTCGGCGCGATCGCCAACAGCCTCGTGTTCTGGTCGGACGACGAGCCCCTCCTCGTCATGACGAGTGGCGCGCACCGTGTCGACACCGCGGCTCTCGCCGAACGGCTGGGTCGCGGCAGCATCGTGCGGGCGACAGCGCAGCAGGTGCGGGATGCGACGGGGCAGGCCATCGGCGGCGTCGCACCGACCGGGCACCCGGCCCCCCTCACGACGATCGTCGACGAAGATCTCGCGGCGTTCCCCCAGATCTGGGCCGCGGGCGGCACGCCGCACACGGTCTTCCCCCTGACCTATGACGAGCTCGTCGCCCTGACGGGCGGACGGGTCGCGAAGGTCGACTAGGGGCTCCACCCCGCGAATGCGGTGACCGCCCGGCGCGATTCGGCCGGGCGGTCACCGGAATCAGCTGCGGGTGGCCGCGACGGCGAAGCGCAGCGTCGCCGCGACGGGAGAGCCGTCGACCAGATCGCGGCGCGGCACGGCGCGCACTCGGCCGCCGCTGCGCAGCACCCGCGCGGCGATCTCGTCGACGAGCGGGGTGGCATCTTCTTCGCGCTCGACCTGGCCGAACTCGTCGATCGTGCCGGTCGCATCGAGGAGTCCGGTCTGGTCTGGGGTCTCTTCGGGCGTCATGCTTCGACGCTATGCATGACCGCCGAGGACCCCCAAGGGGCTGCACGACATGCGTGTCCGCGCTATCCGACGCGCCCGATCCGTCGCTCCATCTCGCGCGCCGCGTTGGCGGCGTGAGCCGGGTCGGGAGCCGTTCCGTCGGCCGGCCACGTCACGGCGATCGCGGCCGCGGGCCACCCGGCGTGGTCGCGCACGACGACGCCGATGGACTGCAGACCGAGGGTGACCTCGCCGTCCTCGGTCGCCCACCCGCGCTCGCGCGCTTCGCGCAGCACGTCGCGCAGCTCGCGCGGTCGATGGGGGCCCCGGCCCGTGCGGTCGGCGAAGGCCGCGGCATCCGGATACAGGGCTCGCACCTGCTCGCGGGGGAGTGCCGCGAGCATCGCGCGGCCCGTCGCGGTCAGGTGCGCGGGCAGCCGCACACCGACGTCGGTCACGAGGGCGGGGCGCCGGGGAGCGCGCTCCTCGACGATGTACAGCACGTCGCGGCCGTGCATGACGGCGAGATGCGCGCTCTCACCGACGCGATCGACGAGGTCGGCGAGCACAGGGCGGCCCACCCGGGCGAGCGGCTCCTGGCGCGCATAGCCTCCGGCGAGTTCGAACGCCGCGATCCCGAGCCCCCACCGCCGCTCTTCGGGCAGGTGCACGACGAAGGCGTGCTCCTGCAGGGTCGCGAGCAGGTGGTACACCGTAGAGCGGGGCAGGTCGAGCGCCGTCGCGATCGTCTGGGCAGGCACGGGACCGCGCTGCTTCGTGAGGTGCGCGAGGATCCGCAGCGTCTGATCGGCGGCGGGCACCTGGGGCCGGGGGCCTCGGGGCACGGGTTTGTCTGGCATGACAGACACAGCTTGGCATACGCCACCGTTGCCCGCGAGGGACGGGGTGTGGAATCAAGCCATGAGTTCTGCTGTGGTCGTGGGCGCTGCGCCCCTCCTGCCCGAAGACGTCGTCGCCGTCGCGCGCCACGGTGCCCGCGTCGACCTCGACACCGCCGCGATGGAGCGGGCGGCGGCATCCCGCGCCCTCATCGAAGGACTCGCGGACGATCCCGAGCCGCACTACGGCGTCTCGACGGGCTTCGGTGCCCTCGCGACGACGTTCATCGCCCCCGAGCGCCGGCGCCAGCTGCAGGCGAGCCTCATCCGCTCGCACGCGGCGGGAACGGGCGCCGAGATCGAGACCGAGGTCGTGCGTGCACTTCAGCTGCTGCGGCTGCAGACGCTCGCATCGGCGCGCACGGGCGTGCGGCCGATCGTCGTCGAGACGTACGCCGCCATGCTCAACGCGGGCATCACGCCGATCGTGCGGGAGTACGGCTCGCTCGGCTGCTCGGGCGACCTCGCGCCGCTGTCGCACGTCGCGCTCGCCGCGATGGGCGAGGGAGACGTGCGGGTGGCCGGCAGCGGCGCGGCCGACTCCGTGATCGTGCCTGCCACCGAAGCCCTCGCGGCGGCGGGGATCACTCCGCTCGAACTGCAGGAGAAAGAGGGCCTCGCCCTCATCAACGGCACCGACGGGATGCTCGGGATGCTGCTGCTCGCCCTGCACGACCTCGGCACGCTGCTCGACACGGCCGACCTCGCCGCAGCGATGTCCGTCGAGAGTCAGCTGGGGACCGATGCCGTCTTCGCGGCCGACCTCATGACACTGCGGCCACAGCACGGCCAGGCCGTGTCGGCTGCAAACCTGCGCGCCCACCTCGCGGGCTCGTCGATCGTCGCGTCGCACCGCGACCCGGCCGTGTGCACCCGTGTGCAGGACGCCTACTCGCTGCGCTGCTCGCCGCAGGTGCACGGCGCGGCGCGCGACACGCTCGACCACGCCGCGTTGATCGCGTCGCGCGAACTCGCTTCGACCGTCGACAACCCCGTCTTGACGCTCGACGGGCGCCTCGAGTCGAACGGCAACTTCCATGGCGCCCCGGTCGCGTACGTCCTGGACTTCCTCGCGATCGCCGCCGCCGACGTGGCCTCGATCTCGGAGCGGCGGACCGACCGTGCGCTCGATCCCGCCCGCAGCAACGGCCTGCCGCCGTTCCTCGCGCACGAGGTCGGCGTCGACTCCGGGCTCATGATCGCGCAGTACGCCGCGGCGGGGATCGTGTCCGAGCTCAAGCGGCTCGCGGTGCCGGCATCGGTCGACTCGATCCCGTCCTCGGCGATGCAGGAGGACCACGTCTCGATGGGGTGGGCCGCAGCGCGCAAGCTGCGCCGCGCGGTGGACGGCCTCGCCCGGGTGCTCGCGATCGAGCTCGTCACGGCGGCGCGGGCCCTCGACCTGCGCGCGCCGCTCGAGCCCGCACCCGCGACGGGTGCCGTCCGCTCGCTGCTGCGCGCATCCGGCATCGCCGGGCCCGGGCCGGACGCCTTCGTCTCACCCGACATCGAGACCGCGACCGGGCTCGTCCTCTCGGGCGCCGTCGCCGAAGCCGCATCCCCTCACTCTGAGCGGGCGCTCTCGCACGGACAGGACGCCGCCGAGTGAGGATGCCCCGCCTGAGCCAGAACACCTGTTCCGACCACACCGACCGAGGAGCACGCCATGACTGACACCCGCACCATCCGCGCCGCGCGCGGGCCCGAGCGCACCGCGAAGAGCTGGGGCGCCGAAGCCGCCAAGCGAATGCTGATGAACAACCTCGACGCCGAGGTCGCCGAGCACCCCGAAGACCTCGTGGTCTACGGCGGCACGGGCCGCGCCGCCCGTTCGTGGGAGGCCTACGACGCGATCGTTCGCACGCTCGACGAACTTGAGCCCGACGAGACGCTGCTCGTGCAGTCCGGCAAGCCCGTCGGGGTGTTCCGCACGCACGACTGGGCGCCGCGCGTGCTGATCGCCAACTCGAACCTCGTGGGGGATTGGGCGACGTGGCCCGAGTTCCGCAAGCTCGAAGAGCTGGGTCTGACGATGTACGGGCAGATGACGGCGGGGTCGTGGATCTACATCGGCACGCAGGGCATCCTGCAGGGCACGTACGAGACCTTCGCCGCCGTCGCGCGGTCGCTGGGCCGCGACGACCTCGCCGGCACGCTCACCCTGACCGGCGGATGCGGCGGAATGGGAGGCGCGCAACCTCTTGCCGTCACCCTCAACGGCGGCGCCGTGCTCATCGTCGATGTCGACGAGTCACGCCTCGCGCGCCGCGTCGAGCACGGCTACCTCGACGAGTACACGACGGATCTCGACGCGGCGGTCACGCGCGTCCTCGCTGCCCGTGAGGCGGGCGAGGCACGGTCGGTCGGCGTCGTGGGCAATGCCGCCGAGGTGTTCCCCGAGCTGCTGAACCGCGGCATCCCGATCGACATCGTCACGGACCAGACGAGCGCACACGACCCGCTGGCCTACCTGCCCGTCGGCGTGCCGCTGGACCAGTGGCGGGCCGAAGCCGAGCGCGACCCGGCCGGGTTCACCGAGCGCGCCCGCGCGTCGATGGCGGCGCAGGTCGCAGCGATGGTGGGCTTCCAGGATGCCGGTGCCGAGGTGTTCGACTACGGCAACTCGATCCGCGCCGAGGCGCAACTCGGCGGGTACGAGAACGCGTTCGCGTTTCCGGGCTTCGTGCCGGCGTACATCCGCCCGCAGTTCGCCGAAGGGCGCGGGCCCTTCCGCTGGGTGGCGCTGTCGGGAGACCCCGAAGACATCCGCAAGACCGACGAGGCCGTCAAGGCGCTCTTCCCCGACAACGCGGGGCTCGTGCGATGGCTCGAGAAGGCCGGCGACACCGTGCACTTCGAAGGGCTTCCGGCCCGGATCTGCTGGCTGGGCTACCAGGAGCGCCACCTCGCGGGGCTGAAGTTCAACGAGATGGTCGCGTCGGGCGAGCTGTCGGCGCCCATCGTGATCGGCCGCGATCACCTCGACGCGGGCTCGGTCGCCTCGCCGTACCGTGAGACCGAGGCAATGGCCGACGGGTCGGACGCGATCGCGGACTGGCCGCTGCTCAACGCCCTGCTCAACACGGCATCCGGTGCATCGTGGGTGTCGATCCACCACGGTGGCGGTGTCGGCATCGGCCGCTCGATCCACGCGGGGCAGGTCACCGTCGCCGACGGCACACCCCTCGCCGCCGAGAAGCTCGCCCGTGTGCTCGTGAACGACCCCGGCACGGGCGTCATGCGCCACGTCGACGCGGGATACGAGCGGGCGGTCGAGGTCGCGCGCGAGCGCGGGCTGAACGTGCCCATGCTGTGATGGCCGCGAGCCCGAAAGAAAGGCGACTGCCGTGACGACGACCCTCATCACGAACATCGGCGAACTGACGACGAACGTCGAGGAAGCCGGTGACCCCTGCGGCACGCTGCGCGATGCGGCCGTCCTGATCGAGGACGGCGGCATCGCCTGGGTCGGCTCCGCCGCCGACGCCCCGTCCGCGGCGTCGCTGTCGGCGGGCGGGGGCGACGTGGTGGATGCCGGGGGACGGGCAGTCCTCCCCGGGTTCGTCGACTCGCACACCCACCTCGTCTTCGGCGGCGACCGCGCCGACGAGTTCGAGGCTCGCATGACGGGCGTGCCGTATGCCGCGGGCGGTATACGGCGGACCGTCGCCGCCACCCGCGCCGCGACCGACGACGAGCTGCGCGCGCGCCTCGCCGGCTTCGCCGACGAGCTGCACGGCCAGGGCACGACAACGTTCGAGGTCAAGACGGGCTACGGGCTGTCGGTCGCCGACGAGGAGCGCCTGGCCCGACTCGCGGCCGAAGTGACCGATGAGGTCACCTTCCTCGGCGCGCACGTCGTGCCCGCCGAATACGCCGACGACCGCGACGCCTACGTCGACCTCGTCTGCGGCGAGATGCTCGCCGCGTGCGCGCCGCACAGCCGCTGGATCGATGTCTTCTGCGAGCGCGGTGCCTTCACGCCCGCCGAAGCACGGCGGATTCTCGCGGCAGGCGTGGACCGCGGACTCGCCCCCCGCGTGCACGGCAACCAGCTCGGCCACGGCGAAGGCGTCGCCGTCGCGGTCGCCGCCGGTGCAGCCTCGGTCGACCACTGCACGTACCTGAGCGACGAGGACGTCGCGGCGCTCGCGGCATCCGGAACCGTCGCGACGCTGCTGCCCGGCGTCGAGTTCTCGACCCGGCAGCCGTACCCCGACGCGCGCCGCCTCATCGACGCCGGCGTCACGGTGGCCCTCGCGAGCGACTGCAACCCGGGGTCGTGCTTCACGAGCTCGATGCCGCTCATGATCGCGCTCGCCGTGCGCGAGATGGGGATGTCGCCGGCTGAAGCCGTCTGGGCGGCCACGGCGGGCGGCGCGCAGGCTCTGCGCCGCACCGACGTCGGCGTCATCGCTCCCGGAATGCGGGCCGACCTCGCCCTGCTCGACGCCCCCACGCGGGTGCACCTGGCCTACCGGCCCGGGGTGCCGATCATACGTGCGGTGTGGAAGGACGGCGTCCTACTCTGAGCGCGGCGTGCTCCAGGTCCAGTCCTCGGGATCGATGCTCGTCGCGATGTCCCAGTCGTCGGTGTCCCACCGGAAGGTCGCGACCGCGCACGTCGGCATGTGCCCGATCCCGCCGCCGGACAGCTCGCCCGCGAGCGTGCTGATGCCCGGATCGTGCGCGACGACGATGACCGATCGGGCCCCCGACTCGGCCGCCGCCCGCAGCAGCACCGGGGCGGGGGCGCCGTAGAGGCGCTCCTGCTCCTCGACCGGCACACCCATCGCGCCGCTGAAGAAGTCGGCCGTCGTGGACGCGCGCAGCGCCGTGCTCGACAGGATCGCGTCGACCCGCAGGCCCGTCGCCGCCAGCCGCGCCGCCATCAGCGGGGCATCCCGCAGACCGCGCGCGTTGAGCGGACGGTCATGGTCGTCGAGGTCGGGAGAGTTCCAGTCCGACTTGGCGTGCCGCACGAGCACGAGGTGCGTCATGACGACACCCCGGCGAGTCCAGCGAGCAGTTCGAGCACGCACAGTGCTGCAAGGCGCACGGTGCGCGCATCGTCGGCATCGCCCGTCGCGTCGACCTCGACGATGTCGGCCGAGCGCACTCGCCCGTCGGTCGCGACGCCGCGCACGAGAGCGCGCAGCTCCCAGGCGGCGAGGCCGCCCGGCAGCGATGCGGGACACCCCGGTGCGACCGAGCGATCGCACACGTCGACGTCGATATCGAGATGGATGCCGCCATCCCCGGCACCCGCGACCTCGAGCGCATGCGCCACCACCGCGGCGAGGCCGCGGCGGCGCACGTCGTCGAGCGTCACGACCGTGATGCCGAGGTCGGCGGCGCGACGGGCGTAGGCGATCGAGTTCGCGAAGTCCGCGATGCCGATCTGCACGATGCGGCGGGCGTCGAACCCCGACTCGACGAGCCGGCGCACGGGCGAGCCGTTCGAGACGCCGTCGCGCAGATCGAAGTGGGCGTCGAACGTGATGAGCCCTGACGCACCGGCGCCGCGCGCCACCGCATACGTGATCGAGTTGTCGCCGCCGAGGGCGACGACTCGGCGAGAACGCTCCGCGAGGGCGCGCACGCGCGACTCGGTCCGCTCCTCGCCGCCGGGCCCGTCGGGGTCGTCGATGTCGCCGCCGTCGACGACGTCGAGCACGGTCAGATCGACCGGCGGCGGTCCCATCAGAGTCGGGCTGTACCGCCGCAGCGCCTCTCGCACGGCGGCCGGAGTCGCGGCGGCTCCGGTCGGTGACAAGGACGTGGCGTGAGCGGGGACGCCGAGGATCGCGGCATCCGTCATCTCATCAGCGGCGGGCGGCCAGTCGCCCGCGCGGGGCCAGAGGGGATCGTGGGAGAGCGCCATGCCCACACGCTAGTGCAGTCGGTTCGCGATGTAAGCCCATGCCGCGCGGCCGCTCGCGAGCGTGACCTCGACGCGCCGGTACAGCTCCGCCTCGTACTCATCGCACGCGTCGAGCTCTGTCTCGGTCACCCACATCGCCCGCCCGATGACCTTGTCGAGCTCGCTGCCGGTCGGACGCAGCATGGGCCGCGGCGGCGAATCCGACGAGCGGGGGTGGGGTGCTTCGGCATAGTCGAGCCGGTGCCCCGGCAAGATGTCGGGCTCGCTCTCGACGGGCCTGCCCAACGTGTTCAGCTGCACGTCTGGGCGCTGCAGCGTCGCGTAGGAGAAGAGGAGCTGGTCGGCATCCACGGGCTCAGATTACGCCGTGTCACCCCAGGAGTGCATGGGCAATCATGAAGATCACCAGACCCGCCAGGGCGCCGACGATGGTGCCGTTCAGGCGGATGTACTGCAGGTCGCGGCCCACCATGAGCTCGATCTTCTCCGTCGTCTCGGCGGCATCCCACTTCTCGACGGTGTCGGAGATGATCGAGGCGATGTCGTGCCGGTAGCGGTCGACGAGGAACACGGCGGCGTCGGTCGCCCACGTGTCGACGCGGTTCTGCAGTGCGGCATCCGTCGTGAGGCGCTCGCCGATCTCGGCGATGGCCACCGTCGCCCGGCGCCGCAGCGGGCTGTCGGCGTCGGCGAGAGAGCGCAGCAGGCCTGCCTTCGCCGTGCCCCATGCCTGCGCGGCGAGCTCGCGCACGCGGGGGCTGTCGAACACGGCGGCCTTGGCGTCTTCGAACCGGCCGATCGTGACGGGGTCGTGCCGCAGGTTGTCGGCGAGGCGGACGAGGTAGCCGTCGATCGCCGTGCGTGCGGGGTGCTGCGGGTCGGCGCGAACCGCCGCGACGAACTTCGTCGCCTCACGGTAGGCGGTCTCGTCGATGAGGCGGTGGGCGATCGAGGGCAACCAGCTCGGCAGGCGGCGCGAGAGCAGTCCGGTGAAGGCGTCCTGGTTGTTCTCGAGCCACGCGGCGATGCTGTCGGCGGCGAGGTCGACGGCGGCGTGGTGGGCATCGGCTTCGACGATGCGCGAGAGCCAGTCCCCGAGCGGCGGGGCCCACTCCGGGGCGATGAGGTGCTCGCGGGCGAGGTCTTCGATGACATGCTGCACGTCGTCGTCGCTCAGGGCGCTGAGGACTCCGGAGGCCATGACCGACGCCTCGGCGGCGATGCGATCGGCGTGCTCGGGCTGCGCGAGCCATTCGCCGAGCCGCGCCGACAGGGCGGTCGCCTCAAGCTTGGCGCGCACGACGTCGCCGCGCAGGAACTCGGTCTCGACGAACTCGCCGAGAGTGCGCCCGATCTCGTCCTTGCGGTGGGGGATGATCGCGGTGTGCGGGATGGGAATCCCGAGCGGGTGGCGAAAGAGCGCCGTCACGGCGAACCAGTCCGCGAGGGCGCCGACCATGCCGCCCTCGGCGGCCGCCCGCACGTAGGCGAGCCAGGGGAGCTGCTGCTGCAGGGCGAAGGCGACGACGAACACGATCGCCATGAAGACCAGTGCGCCGAGGGCGACGCCCTTCATGAAGCGCAGTCCGCGGCGCCGCTCCTGGTCGGCGGGGCTCAGCAGGTGAGTGGGGGTGCGCGCCATGGCGTCATCCTCGCACGGGAGGAGGCCGACACGGCGGGGGTTGCGGGCGGGGGCCGGGCCGGTGGGGGGCGGGCGGGTGGCGGGCGGGTGGCGGGCGGGCGCGGCCCGTCCGGGGCGGCTCCAGGGCCGGGGGAGGCCCGGCCGGGCCGGCTCCAGGGCCGGGAGGCGTCGACAACTCCGGACAGAACCGGGTTTCGGGCCTGCAACGGGCGGGTGGCGGGCGGTTTCTCCGGAGTTGTCGACGCCCCTCCCCAGGGCTGACTGAGCGCGCCCCCTCCCCACATCCGGCTGTCGGCGAGCCCGGCACGCCGCGCCGCCCCGACGATCGTCGGCATGATGCACCTCGATGTGCCCCGGAACACCCTGCTGCGACGTTGCGACCTCTCCGGTCACGGCTTGAGCGACCGTCACGCGCGGCGCCTCGTTCGCGACGGCGTGCTGCTGAAAGCTCGACGGGGCGTGTTCCTCCGAGCGGACTGCGCGCCCTCCGTCGCCACGGCGGCACGCGCCGGAGGACACCTCGCGTGCGTCTCGGCCCTTCAGCTCGCCGGCGTGTTCGTGCACGGCGGGGCGACGGATCAGCTCGGCAGCCTCGGCGCCGTCCACGTGCAGGTCTCGGCCCGCGCCAGCCGGCTGCCCGTGCCCGCACGCGGCGCGGGAGTACGGCTGCACTGGGTCGAAGTCCGTCGCCAGCAGCCTCCCCAGCACGCCACCGTCGGAGTCTTCGACGCGCTCGTGCAGGCCGCGGGCTGTCAATCCCCACGGGCGACGATCGCGTCGATCGACTCCGCCCTTCACCTCGGGCTGCTCCACAAGGACGACTTGGACGAGCTGTTCGACGCGCTTCCGCGCCGGCATCGTCGGCTGCGTGGGCTCGTCGACGGTTTCGCCGAATCCGGACCAGAGACGCTCGTACGGCTGATGCTCCGCGGCCTCGGCGTCCGCCCAGAGCTGCAAGTGGAGATCCGCGGCGTGGGGCGTGTCGACCTGCTCGTCGACGGCTGGCTCGTCATCGAGTGCGACAGCCGCGCACACCACAGCAGCTGGGCCGACATCCGCAAGGACCGCCGCCGCGACCAGAAGCTCGCGGCCCTCGGATACGCGGTCTATCGCCCGATAGCCGAGGACATTCTGTACAACCCCGACACCGTGCTGAGTGCGCTCAAGGGGCTGCTGTTCGGGATGCGGCGTCGCTGACCCGTCGACAACTCCGGACGGATCGTCGCCCGGGCCGCCCCCAACCGCCCAACTCCCCATTCCTCCGGAGTTGTCGACGCGCTACGGGCGCAACACCGTCGCCGTCAGGACTCGACCGGCCCCAGCCAGGCCGAAGCGACCGTCGCGTGAGCGGACTCGGGGTCAGAGGGGTGGAAGAGCCCCGCGACCACGTCGCGATAGAGCCGGCTGAGCTCGGAGCGCGTGAAGTACGACGAGCCGCCCGCCGCGAGGACGGCGTCATCGACGACGGATTTCGCCATCGTCACGGCCCGATGCTTGACGCCGCTCAGCAGCGAGAACCAGCGGGCCCCGTGGTCGATGAGACCGTCGACGTCGCGGCAGAGCGCCTCGACCTGCGGGGGCAGCGCGTCGTAGGCGAGGGCCATTTCGGCGATGCGCCAGCGGATGTCGGGGTCCTGGCTGTACGTCTTGCCCGTCTTCTTCGAGGTGCGCTGCTGCACCGTCTCGACGGCGACATCGAGCGCCCGCCGCGCGATGCCGGTGTAGACCGAGGCGAGCAGCAGCTCGAAGACGCTGAAGATCCCGAAGACGATCGGGTCGGGATTGGGTCCTGGCGCCACACGCCGCACGACCCGGTCAGCCGGCGCGATCACGCCGTGCAACTCGGTCGTACGCGACTGTGTGCCGCGCATGCCCAGTGTGTCCCAGTCGTCGCGCGTCACGACGGCCTCTGACCGCGGAACGAAGGCATAGACCAGTTGCGGAGCATCGGGCGAGGTCGTGTCGAGGCCGTGCAGGCCCAGCTGCGTCCACACGGGGGCGAGTGACGTGAAGATCTTCGTTCCGGTGAACGCGTACCCGCCGTCGGGCTGAGGCGCCGCGTCGGTATCGCTGCCGAACAGCACGAGGTCGTTGCCAGCCTCACTGATCCCGAAGGCGAACACCTCGCCCGCGGCGGCGCCCTCCTGCACGAACCGCAGGCTGTCGATGCCGCGATCGGCGAGCACCTTGGCGACCCCCGTCCAGACGAGGTGCATGTTGATCGCGAGTGCTGTCGCAGGAGCAGCCGTCGCGAGGCGCTGCTGCAGAACGGATGCCTCGGCCAGGCCGAGCCCCGCACCCCCGAGGTCGCGCGGCACGAGGATCGCGAGGTAGCCGTTCGCCTTCAGATCGGCGAGGTCGTCCTCGGGAAAGGTGTTGTCCCGGTCATACACGACGGCGCGGGCACGGAAGCGCTCGAGGAGGTCGTCGGGCAGCAGGTCCGCGGGGTCGAAGGTCGTCATGACAGTGCCTCTCTCAGGTGCCCGATGGTGTCGTCGGGCTTGTCGCGGTGCGGCGAGTGGCCGGCGCCCGCGACGACGGACATCATCACGAGCGGGTTCGTGAGCACGTCGCGTGCGAGCGCGCCCGTGAAGATCGAGTACACCGTCGGGTCGGACGCGATGACGTGGGTCGGGATCGAGAGGCGGGATGCAGCGTCCCTTTCGTCCCACGTCGAGTTCTGGGCGCTCGTCTGCTCGACCGCCCAACGGCTGGCCTGCTGAGCCGACAGCGCCTTGAGCTCGATGTCGTTCTCGTGCCAGGTCGGATGCTCGGCGCGGATGGCCGCCGGCGTGGGGTCGGCGAACGAGCGTTCCAGGCTCGTGCGCACGATCTCGCGGTCGCGGGCGCCCAGGTGGATCGCGGGGTCGATCAGCACGAGTCTGCGCGTCCACTCTGGGTCGGTCGCGGCTGTCGCCGTGGAGGCCGCCGCACCGAGCGAATGGCCGATCACGAGGTCCCACGATCCGCCGTCATCGGGGCGTGTGACCGCGAGGTCGGTGGCATAAGCGGCGATCGTGTAGTCCAGGGCTCGCGGCGCCGTCCCGTGGCCGCGAAGGTCGACCGCGACCGCGTGCCAGCCGTCCTCGGCGAGGGCTATGCCGTAGCGCCACATGAGCGCGCCGTTCGAGCCCAGGCCGTGCACGAGCAGGGCGTGGCGATCCGCGGCGGGATCGCCCCAGGACAGACGGGGGAGGGTCACGGGAGCCGGCATGGTTCCAGGGTAGGCCGCGCCCGGGTCACAGGCCGAGGAGCTCCCCGCCGAAGACGATGATCGCCGCCGCGGGCACCACGACGGCTGCCGCAGCGAGCACGATGAGCACGAGGATGTTGCCGAGCAGGGTGAGCACGAAGGCTCCGGTCGCAGAGAGGTTCTTCGTCACACTCCAACGCTATGAACGCGGCCGGGGGTGCGGCATCCGTCTGCGGCACGACCTGCGTACCTCTCGAGGATGATCAGGGCTGGGTGAGGGTCGAGATCGGTTCGGTGTCGGGGATCGGGCTCACGTCACGGTGCCTCAGATCGGGGAACCAGCGCACGAAGACGACGGCGACGAGCAGCCCGGCGGCGGCGAATCCGGTTCCGGCGATGTACGCACCGCTCGGGCCGATGTCGTCGATGAGGAAGCCCGCGATCGACGACCCGGCTGCGGCGCCGATGAGCTGTCCCGTGCCGACCCAGCCATAGGCCTCGGCCGTCTCGCTGAACTTCACGCTCGCCGAGGTCATCGCGAAGATGACCGCGAGGGCGGGGGCGATTCCGATGCCGGCGAGCACGAGGGTGCCGCCGAGCCACCACACGTTGAGTGAGAGCATCGTGAGCGACAGGCCGACCGTGACGATGGCGAGGCGCCGCGCCATCGACCAGCGCCCCATCGGCAGGTGGCCGAGGGCGAGACCGCCGCCGAGGCTGCCGAAGGCGAAGACGGCGAGCACGAGGCCCGCCTCGAGGCCGCCGTGGTCGAACGTCGCGACGACGCCGGCCTCGACCGAGGCGCACGCGCCGATCAGCAGGAAGCCCACGACCGTCGCGAGCAGGACGGGTGGCTTGGCCAGCACGCGCCCGATCCCGCGGCGGCTCGGCGGAATCCGCACGCGCCCGAGTTCGGGGGACAGGACGAACCACGTGCCGCCGCCGATCAGCACGACGACGACGAGCAGGAGCGCGGGGACGGTTCCCACCTGCGTCGCGACGAAGGTGATGACGACGGGCGCGAGGATCCAGATGACTTCTTGCAGCGAGGCGTCCAGCGAGTACAGCGGCGTGAGCTGCTTGGCCGGCACCATCTTGGGGTAGATCGTGCGGACGGCGGATTGCACGGGCGGCGTCGACAGGCCGGCGATGAGACCCAGCGCCATGTACAGCGCAAGCGGCAGGACGAGCAGGGCGATCGAGAGGATCGCGAGCGCGCAGACGACGAGGGCGATCGAGATGACGCGCCGCATGCCCCAGCGGCCCATCCAGCGGCTGGTGACGGGCCCGGCCACGGCCTGCCCGATCGAGGTCGCCGCGAGCACGAGGCCTGCTGCCCCGTACGAGCCGGTGACGTGCTCGATGTGCAGCAGCACCGCCAGGCTCGTCATCCCATTGGGGAAGCGCGCCGTCAATTGCGCTGCCATGATCCGCCCGACGCCGGGCGTGCGCAGAAGCTCCCGGTACCCCGCCACGGATCAAAGGTAGTGCTTCGGGATGCTGCCGGGCGACACGCCCACGACACGCCAGGGCGTCCGATCATCGCCCGATCCGATGTCGGAACCCCCTCGTAGCGTCCCGCCTGTGGATCGTTTGAGTGCGGGGCCTCCGAAACTGGCGTGATCCTGGCCTTTTCGGACACCGCAGCCAGTGTCGATCCTGTGGATGAATCGGTGGACAACTTGTGTTGTACCTGTAGAGAACGGTGGAAAACTACACGGATGTAACTACTAGACCTTGTGGTGCTATCGAATGTCGGCACCCATATGTAGTATTGGACTCCCGGTGGGGGGAAACCGCCGGAAAGCATCGAATGTAAGGGGGAGACGGATCCACATGGCGATCACGGTCTACACGAAGCCGTCGTGCGTGCAGTGCACCGCGACGTATCGAGCACTCGACTCGAAGGGCCTCGAGTACGAGGTTCTCGACCTCTCCGAGGACCCCTCGGCACTCGAGCAGGTGAAGGCGCTCGGCTACATGCAGGCGCCTGTCGTCATCACCGATGAGGACCACTGGTCGGGCTTCCGTCCCGACAAGATCGACGAGCTCGCGTCTCGTCTCTGATCAGGACGCATCACTGAGGGGGAAGGCCATGCAGGTCGCCGTTGAGGCACCGCTGCTGGTGTACTTCTCCAGCGTTTCCGGCAACACCGCCCGCTTCATCGAGAAGCTGGGCATGCGTGCCGCACGCATCCCGCTGTATCCATCTCACGAACCCCTTCTCGTCGACGAGCCGTTCGTCCTGGTCACTCCCACCTACGGGGGCGGCCAGGGTCGAGGCGAAGAGAAGGGGGCCGTTCCCAAACAGGTGATCCGGTTCCTCAACGACGAGCGAAACCGTCGTCACATCCGCGGGGTCATCTCCGCGGGGAACACCAACTTCGGCGAGGCGTTCTGCCTCGCCGGCGACATCATCAGCCGCAAGTGCCGTGTGCCCCACTTGTATCGGCTAGAAGTATTCGGCACGCCCGAGGACATCGATCGCGTGAGCGACGGATTGGAACAATGGTGGAATCTGCAGTGACCGAGGCGCGGACCGACTTCAAGCACAACCCCGCGTTCGAAGGGCTGGATTACCACGCCCTCAACGCGATGCTGAATCTGTACGACGCCGACGGCAAGATCCAGTTCGACGCCGACAAGCGTGCGGCGAGGGAGTACTTCCTGCAGCACGTCAACCAGAACACGGTGTTCTTCCACTCCCTCAAGGAGCGGCTCGACTACCTCGTCGAGAAGGAGTACTACGAGCCGACCGTGCTCGAGAAGTACTCGTTCGACTTCATCTCGAAGCTCAACGACTTCGCGTACTCGAAGAAGTTCCGCTTCGAGACGTTCCTCGGTGCGTTCAAGTACTACACGAGCTACACGCTCAAGACCTTCGACGGCAAGCGCTACCTCGAGCGCTTCGAGGACCGCGTCGTCATGACGGCGCTGGGCCTGGCCGACGGCGATGAGAAGCTCGCGATGGACCTGGTCGAAGAGATCATTTCGGGTCGCTTCCAGCCGGCGACGCCGACGTTCCTCAACTCGGGCAAGGCGCAGCGCGGCGAACTCGTCTCGTGCTTCCTGCTGCGCATCGAAGACAACATGGAGTCGATCTCGCGCGGCATCAACTCGTCGCTGCAGCTGTCCAAGCGCGGCGGCGGCGTTGCCCTGCTCCTGTCGAACATCCGCGAAGCGGGCGCGCCGATCAAGCAGATCGAGAACCAGTCTTCGGGCATCATCCCCGTCATGAAGCTCCTCGAAGACAGCTTCAGCTACGCCAACCAGCTCGGTGCGCGTCAGGGTGCCGGCGCTGTCTACCTCAACGCCCACCACCCCGACATCATGCGCTTCCTCGACACCAAGCGTGAGAACGCCGACGAGAAGATCCGCATCAAGACGCTGTCGCTGGGTGTCGTGGTGCCCGACATCACCTTCGAGCTCGCCAAGAACGGCGAGGACATGTACCTGTTCTCTCCGTACGACGTCGAGAAGGTCTACGGCGTGCCGTTCGGTGACATCTCCGTCACCGAGAAGTACCGCGAGATGGTCGATGACGCGCGCATCAAGAAGACCAAGATCAACGCTCGCGAGTTCTTCCAGACGATCGCTGAGATCCAGTTCGAATCGGGCTACCCGTACATCATGTTCGAGGACACGGTGAACAAGGCCAACCCGATCAAGGGCCGGATCAACATGTCCAACCTGTGCAGCGAGATCCTGCAGGTCAACACGCCGACGACGTACAACGAGGACCTGTCGTACGACCAGATCGGCAAGGACATCTCCTGCAACCTGGGTTCGATAAACATCGCCCTCGCGATGGATGGCGGCAACATCGGCCAGACCGTCGAGACGGCCATCCGGGGGCTCACCGCCGTGAGCGACCAGAGCCACATCACCTCGGTGCGCTCCATCGAAGACGGCAACGACCGCTCGCACGCGATCGGCCTCGGGCAGATGAACCTGCACGGATACCTCGCCCGCGAGCACGTCCGCTACGGCTCGGAAGAGGGCCTCGACTTCACCAACATCTACTTCTACACGGTGCTCTACCACGCGCTGCGCGCGTCGAACGTCATCGCGAAGGAGCGGGGTCAGGTCTTCGACGGGTTCTGGGACTCCACCTACGCGTCCGGGGAGTTCTTCGACAAGTACATCGACCAGGAGTGGGTGCCGCAGACCGAGCGCGTCGCCGAGCTCTTCGCCGGTGTCCACATCCCCACGCAGGAGGACTGGACGGCGCTGAAGGCCAGCATCCAGAAGCACGGGATCTACAACCAGAACCTGCAGGCCGTGCCGCCGACCGGTTCGATCTCGTACATCAACAACTCGACGTCGTCGATCCACCCGATCGCGTCGAAGGTCGAGATCCGCAAGGAAGGTAAGCTCGGCCGCGTCTACTACCCGGCGCCGTTCATGACGAACGACAACCTCGAGTACTACGAGGACGCCTACGAGATCGGCTACGAGAAGGTCATCGACACGTATGCCGCGGCGACGCAGCACGTCGACCAGGGCCTGTCGCTCACGCTGTTCTTCAAGGACACCGTCACGACGCGCGACATCAACAAGGCGCAGATCTACGCGTGGCGCAAGGGCATCAAGACGATCTACTACATCCGCCTGCGGCAGCTGGCACTCGAGGGCACCGACATGACCGAGTGTGTCTCGTGCATGCTGTAGTGGCTTTGATCTGGGATTTTTCGAAAGGCAATCATGGCTGAGAAGCTGCAGCTCCTGAACCACGTGCAGGCGATCAACTGGAACCGCATCCAGGACGACAAAGACCTCGAGGTGTGGAACCGCCTCGTGAACAACTTCTGGCTGCCCGAGAAGGTGCCGCTGTCCAACGACATCCAGTCCTGGAATACGCTCACCGATGACGAGCAGATCCTGACGATGCGGGTGTTCACGGGTCTCACCCTGCTCGACACGATCCAGGGCACGGTCGGCGCCGTCTCGCTCATCCCCGACGCGATCACGCCGCACGAAGAGGCCGTCTACACGAACATCGCGTTCATGGAGTCGGTGCACGCCAAGAGCTACTCGTCGATCTTCTCGACGCTGTGCTCGACGAAAGAGATCGACGAGGCGTTCCGCTGGTCGACCGAGAACACGAATCTGCAGAAGAAGGCGCAGATCATCGTGGACTACTACCGCGGCGATGACCCCCTCAAGCGCAAGGTCGCTTCGACCCTGCTCGAATCGTTCCTGTTCTACTCGGGCTTCTACCTGCCGATCTACTGGTCGTCGAAGGCGAAGCTCACGAACACGGCCGATCTCATTCGCCTCATCATCCGTGACGAGGCCGTGCACGGCTACTACATCGGCTACAAGTACCAGCGCGGACTCGAGACCGTCGACCAGGCGACGCGCGACGAGCTGAAGGACTACACGTTCTCGTTGCTGTATGAGCTGTACGAGAACGAAGTTCAGTACACGCAAGACCTCTACGACCCCGTGGGTCTCACTGAAGATGTCAAGAAGTTCTTGCACTACAACGCCAACAAGGCGCTCATGAACCTCGGCTACGAGGCGATGTTCCCCTCGTCGGTGACGAACGTGAACCCCGCGATCCTGTCCGCGCTTTCGCCGAACTCCGACGAGAACCACGACTTCTTCTCGGGCTCCGGTTCGTCGTACGTCATCGGCAAGGCTGAGGCGACCGAAGACGACGACTGGGACTTCTAAAAGTCCAGGTCAAGCAGGTAATCACCGGATCGCACCATGAACACTGAGGCCCCCGCCAGCAGCTCGCATAGAGCCCACCGGCGGGGGCCTTGCCCACGTTTTGCCCACATTCTGTGAGCGGCTGACCTCCTCAGAGGGGACGAACGATGGCCAAGGGTGACATCAGTACGTACAACGAGGACGGCGTCTGGAAGCGAAGTACGGCGAGAACGGCATCAAGCTCGACCACACGACGGCCGCGCGCAGTCGGTCACGAACCGGTACCTGCTGGAAACGCCCAGCCGTGTGCAGGCGATCAACATCGAGGACCTGGTCACTCCGACCGCGAATCCTGCGATGGCCAAGACGTTGTTCGCTGGGCCAGCGTCGGGTCGCGCGTTTAGCCTGCCACAGTGCTCGGCTGCTCAGTAAATCTCAACGGCCTTCCAATCGGTTAGGCCCTCGTGTGCGCTTGTCGGCGCGCGCGAGGCCGTTCGCTCTGACAGAGCGGGGCAGGGCAGGTACTGATCCATCGGGTGGCCGCCGGCACGCAGGATGTATGCCGCGGGGCCGGGGCGAAGTGCGGGTGATCTTCGAGTTTCACCCTTGTTGCTGGTTTTCCCCGCCCCTACGTTGTGGCGTACAGAGAGGGGGTCCCCAGCTTCCCTCTCTCTTGGTGCAATGCCCGCTGCGAAAATCCGGGGTCGGTTCCGGCGACACGGCGGAAGGGTGGGCTTGGGTGACGCCAAGCGCCCAGGCCCACCGCATCTTGTTCGGATGCCGGTGAGCCACGAGAACGCCTCGGGGCTGCCGTATCGGTAGGTGACGTCTGAATTGGGCAGCCCAGCAGGGTGAGCAAAGTAGTGCCCCGTAGCGTGGTGTAGCCCACGGTGGCGGGCTCGTC
>NZ_JBYHFM010000008.1:0-24037 GCF_057669765.1 Microbacterium sp. Y832
TGAACACCCCGACCCCTACCCGTCAACCAAAGTAGGGGCAGTCCCATCTCGGGCATGATTACTCCTCCTCGGGAGTGGGTACTTCGTACTTGCAAAGGGCAACGACTGGGACTGTGTAGAACGCGCCGCGTGCATCCACGCCCTTCTGGGCGTCGGACCATTCGAGATCCGGGAGCGAGTCGAGCGCGGCGAAGAGGGCCGGCAGGAGGGCCATGAGCCGCCGCGACCCCTTGATGAGGTCTTTCTCGGGCGAGGCAAGCTCGAGCGCGAACGTCACGGCGAAGTACCCGCCCGCCATCCGGCCCGTACCCGGCCACTCGATCGAGACGTCGGTCTGAAGGTAGGAGAGCGTGGGGGAGAGCACGTTACCGGGCGTTCCGTTTGCCGCGTCCTGGATCTTCCAGTCCGCGGGGAGCGCGGCCGTCAGTGCGGCCTCTAGTTCGGTGTCGACGCTCGTGAAGTCAAAAGACATCTGCGACCCCCGACGTGGGGCGGATGATGCTGCGGACGGTCTTGTCCAGCGGACGGGGCGTGAAGGTGTAGCCCTGCGCGCCGATGTCGCCGTTCTCGTCGGCGGTGCCAGCGGCCCACAGATTCTTGGCCTGCTGGAGCTGGGCGTAGACGTAGCGGTCAGGGATCGTGCTCACGGCGTGCCTCCGTCCAGGGTCCAGTAGTCGGGGTTGTCGGGGTCTGGCACGAGCACGCCGCCCGCGTCGTCTTCGTCCACCTCGGGGAGCGGGGCGTAGGCGATGACCTGCTCGCGAGCGACGGCGAGGATCATCTCGCACAGCTCGACATTCTCGATCGGCGCACCGGGCCACGCCGCCACGAGGCGCTGCTGCGCCTCTGGCGTGCTTGCGGTGTACCACTCGGCCATCTGCCTACGCCCCCTCGGTTCAGGCGTCCGCGGTGCCGAAGGCGACAAGCGCCTCGGGGCGGACGACGAACGTCTCGAGGTAGCCGATGACTGCCTTGTCGACGCCGCCGCGTGCGATGTCGAGGGCGTCGAGCTTGATGGGCGTGGTGCCCTGCTCGCGGAACTCGATGGCGGCCTTGGCACCAGCCACGACGGCAGGCTCGGCGTTGTCGAAGCCAGCGGCAGCGAAAGCCTCGTCGGGAGCGCGCTTGACGATCACGCTGTCGCCGCTGCCGGTGCCGTCGCCCTTGACTACGAAGGTGACGTACTCGGGTACCTGATCCTTGGGCGTGAAGCGCAGCTGGCGCCACGCGGCGCGGTTCACGAGCGCGAAAGACGGGTCGTCGTCTGCGTCGGTCACGGCGTCGATGGCATCGATAACCAGGCCCATCGCCTCGGGGTACTCCGCGGGGTAGGCGCCAGCGGCCTCGATGTTGGCGCCGGCCGCGCCTGCGGCGGTGTTGAGGATGTCGGCCAGCGCGTCGAGGTCGGTGATCTTCGCGTAAGAGTCCACGACGCCCTGCACGAAGGCCTCGATGATCTCGGCGCCGCCTTCGAGGTCGAAGAACTCTCGCGCGATGTCGGCGGCGAAGCCGTACTTGCGCAGCGTCGCCGAGAGGACCGACGTGCTCGCCGAGCCGGTGGGCAGCTCGGTCTTGTTGCCGTTCCACGGCTTGACGAGCGCGGTGCCCTGGTCGAGCTTGAAGCCCTTGCGGCCGCCGAGCTTGATGCCGTAGCCGTGCGTGCCGAGGTCGAGGTACTTGCGGGCGTAGGTCTTGCCCTGCCAGACCTTGCCGACCCATTCCGGCTGGAGCACTCCCGCGGAGGTGAGTGCACCGGTGCCCGAGGTCTTGATGTCGGCGAGGGCGGCGAGGAGGGTCTCGGCGTCTGCGACGGATGCGTCGGCGCCGCTCTTGACCGCCGCCATGCTGGCGAAGATCGTGCCCAGCTCGTAAGCCTTCGTCACGGCGTCGACATTCGAGGCGCCAGCCAGGAGCGTCGCGGGGGCGGTCGTGGTGGTGGTGCTGGCCGAGATCTCCCCGGCCGTGAGCGTGTCAGTCACTGCTGACTCCTCTTCTTGGTTGTCCTCAGCCGGGGTGGCTTCGGGGGTGTAGGTCGCCGTGTCGCCCTCGGGCGTGGTCACGGTGATGTCATCGGGGAGTGAAGTCGAGAGCACGCTGAGGCGTCCGTCCTCGTCGGGGGCGAGCGTGGTGTGGAGTTCGACCGGCGCGAGTTCGGTGTCTTCCGCGGCGAGGAGCGTGGCTCCGGCGAAGGCAGGGCGCTCCACGACGGCACTGCCGAAGATGCGGCCGGCGATTGCGCGGCCGTTGCGGATCTTCACGTCGGCGGCCTCGACGGACAGGTGCTTGCGCTTGCCGTCCTTGGCGTCGGCGAAGGCCTTGCGGCCCGCAGGAGTGTTCGCGAAGCGCATGGCGGCGAGGATGCCCTCGGGCTGTTCCCAGACGCGCGTGAGGCCGCCGACGACATCCTCGCGGCGGTGCTCGATATTGAGCGCGGCGCCGGTGGGGTCTTCGGGGATCTCAAAGACACCGGGATCGACCTCGAACTCGCCGAGGTTGCTGCGGGCCTTGACACCGAACGGGACGAGGAGTCCGGTGGCGGTCAGGTCTTCCGCCGAGAACTCGAGCGTTCCGGCGTCGATGATGACGTGATCTGTCATGTCAGTCCTCGAGGATCGGGGGAGTCGTGGGGGTGGGGACCGCGAACAACTCGGAGCGGTCGAAGGCGATGTACTCGCCGGGTGCGCACACGTCGTCCAGGGACAGGCGCGCGGCGATCGCGTCGGCGAACTGGCGCGATCCGAGGTCAAAAAGTTCGCTGCGCTGGTCGCCCTTGCCGCTGTAGTTCATGTCGCCGCCGCCGCTAGCTTTCGCGCCCTCGATGATCGAGGCAGGTACGGAGGCGTGGTTCGCCATGTCCAGGCGGATGCTGTTGGTCGCGGAGTCGAAGAGGTCGACGGACTTGTCGCCGTGCTCGGTGACCTTCGCGTAGGAGGGTGTGACGCTGACGCTGTGCTTGCGGCGCGTGTCCGCGTACTGCTTGGCGAGCTTCTCCTTCTCCTTTGAAGACATCTCATCGAAGCGCGCGTCGGTCAGGTGGATCTCGGTGCCGGCGGGCGGTGCGGCCATGCGGTTCTGGCGAGCGTGCTCCAGCGCGCGTGCCTGACGAATGGTGTCGATAGCGTCCGCCATCACGCCGTTGGCGCCCAGCGGGATCAGGATGAGGCGCTGTGTGTAGGTGCGTGAGATCGCCTCATCGACATGGACGTTGCCTGCCTGGTCGAGCTTCCACAGCGAGCGGGGGATGTGCAGCGCGTCGGCGATCTGGTCGCCGCTCAGCTCGCAGCCGAGGAGCGCCCAGCCGTGAAGGAACAGGTCGCCGACAAGACCCTTGGTGCGGATCAGGGGCGGGATGCCGGTGCGGGTGTTGCTCAGCCATCCCGGCTGAGTGGCAACCTTCTGGCCGGCGCTGTACAGGCGCAGCGGCATGGCGCCCACGGTGTCTTGGTGCACCTGCATCGCGCGCTTGAGAGGCCCGACGCGCAATGCGATCTCGGGCGTGACGATGCTCGGGTCGACGCCGAAGATCTCGCCGGCGATAGCGGTCTCAAGGGAATCTTGCGGACTGAAAGGCGACGCGATCGCCGGCGAGACCGCGGACGGGGTGCCGTATGCACTCTTGATGACTCGCGACCAGATACCCATTGACAATCAGTCTACCGGCTGATATGGGCGCTAACTCGATGGGGCAGACTGCTCAGTCTGACCCTGCGAAATCGGCCAGTGGCGATCGATATGCCCGCTCATCCTCCAGGGCGTGCACCGCGAGCGCGGCGGCCTCGATAGGCGTGATGTCGTCTTGAGGGCGCTTGCGAACGTCGGGACGGCCAAACGCCCAGCCGCTGCCGGTGCCGAAAGCGCGCTTCACAGCGATCTCTGCCGCCGCGTTCATTTCGTGCTGGTCGTGGTGGCGCAGTCCGCCCTCCCGAAGTAGGCGCAGGAAGCCGACCGCGCCACGCTTGATGTCGACGGAAACGAGGCCCCGCGCCGGGGGAGCGGGGCGCGCCGCGGCGAGTTCGGCCATGACGTTCGCCGTCGCGGCTGACTGCGTGTCCCACGCGATCGGTCGGCCCACCCTGCGCGCGATCGTGAGCACCTTCTTGGCCAGGCCCTGCACGCCCGCCTGGTGATGAAGAAGCGCAACGTGTGTGCGTCCATCGCGCTCGCGCCACGCCTGCACGAGCGAGGCCGTCGTGGCGTCCGGATGTACGAACAGAGCGAGGGCCGAGACCTTCGGTTCGCGCGCGGTTCCCAGAGGCAGCGCGGCGGCCGTCCAGAGCGGCTGGGGGATAAGTGCGACATTTGATCCTTCCTCGCCGAACAGACCGAGGATCTCCGCGGGGAAGCTCTTGCGCATCGCGGGTGTGTTGAAGTCGTCCTCAATCGCCTCCAGCGGGGTCGACCACGGGATGCCGGGATGCGCGGCGAGCACCAGCTCGCGCACGGTGTCCCAGTCCTCGAGGTCTTCGGGGTCGATGTCGTCGTGAACGGCGTGGCGCATCACCCCGGCGCGTGGGTCGCTGAGCGCGTCCCAGAGCAGGTTTCCCGCCCGGTACTTGCCGGCGGTGCCGGAGAGGATGAACTGCGCCCCGGCGCGCGTGTGCAGGGTCGGGCGGATGGAGGCGACGAGATCCTCGCCGAGGTCCGGCTCAGCCTCGCCCGCCTCGTCAACCCAGGCGACATCGAACGCGCCGGATCGGAAGCCATCACCGTTCGGGCTGAAGACGTTGAAGTAGCTGCCGTGCGGCCACACGATGCCCTCGGCACCCTTGCTCAGCTCGATCTTGAAGGGACGCTCGTGCTTGTCCGGGTAGAGCCGCTCGAGGTGTGCGGCGATGTCCTTCTTGAACCGCTCGCCCGCCTTCGCGCCGGTCGTCGCCAGCGTCCATCCGACGAGGTAGTCCTCGCGGATGGAACAGCGGCCCATGAGTACGCACTGGACCGCGGTGGTCTTCGTGGTGCGCCGAGGCTCCAAGATGCCGTTGAGCTTGTGGCCCGCGGTGAGCATGTCGGAGATCGCGAGCTGAATCGGTGTCGGCCCGACGTACTCGCCGGCGTAGTTGCGTCGGCGGTCGAGGCGCAGCAGGCGCGCACCCTCCAGGAATTCGCGCCGGGACTCCTCTGTGGTGACCAGCTCGGTGGCATGCAGCGGAGCCGGGAGGCGCTCGCGGCGCTCGAGCCAGGTCGCTTCGTTCTGGAGATCGGCGAGCGTCGGGTGTGCTTCCGTCATCGGTTCCTCATCTCGGGGGAGGGCGACGGAGTTGGGCCGAAGGCGGGGGTTGCTCCGATCGCTCCCCAAAAAAACGGCGCGGGCGTCACTGCACCCAACCCGGTGGCTGGAATGTCGCGCCGCCCTTGCCGGCGTTCGTGATGCGTGCACCGATCCGCCCGCCGTGCGCACGGTTGCCGATGCACCATGGGGTCGCCGTGCGATGCTCGGGTGCGGCGTTGTCGATGCCCTCTCCGCCGAGCGGCGCGAGGTGGCCCACGTCGTAGGGCGTGCCCTCGTCGATGACCTGCCCGCACCGCCAGCACGTCACCTCTTCGCCCCGCTCCCACGTCTGGCGCACCTGCGCCCGAATGATGCGCACAGTGCGGCGCCACTCGGGAGTCGCGTGCTTCGCTGTCATGCTCGCCCCGCATGCGTCGCCCACTCGCACCGCGCGTCGGCTAGGCGGTGGAGCCCCACGCCGAGGAAGCTGTCGCCGCACGCGCACACGGCAACCGCGGTGATCCCCGAGTTGTCGTCGCGAGGATCGACCGCCAGGTCATGAGCGTGGTCGATCCTCGGTAGTGCGACCCGGCGCTTGATCGGGGTCAGCGGCCGACCTTCCCGCTCTTGCAGGCGATGAATCTGGCACAGCCCGAGCGAGACACTCGGCCATCCGCAGTCATCGAATGCGCAGAGTGCTAACTCAGGGGGTGCGTAGCTTGTCATAGTGGTCACTACCAGGCTACGCCGCTGGTGGGGAGCTAACGCGGTGCGCTAGCTTGCGGCGCATGGGGCGACTGGAGATGAAAGAGCAGGGGGCATGTCCCTCGTGCGGTGCGGGCGCACACATCGTCGAGCGGCCTTCCGGGGACGACTACAACGCCGGTGGACTCGCGCATGCCCCCGCGTACATCTACCGATGCCGTCGAACCTCTGCGCATTGGGGCCCTGTGCCCGAACGGTTTGAGCCGGACTTCGATTAGCCCCGACCCTCCGCAAGCAACCACCCCCCGCCCTATATAGGGAAGGGGGGTGGGTGCTACTGCTTGGGAGACATCCCTCACTGCATGGGGTGCAGTGTCTTCATGTTGCGTAGGCCGACCTCGATGCGGATAAGGCCTGCTCGTTCCGCCTCGGTGGCGAGCTTCGAGGCGGTGTTCTTGGAGACCCCCCGGATGCCGGCCGTCTCAAGGTCGGAGAGTCGGCATCCGGGGTTATGTGTCACGTACTCGCCGATGCCGTTCACGCTCTGCCCCTTGCGTGCCTCTTGCACGTTGCCGGGTGCGTACGCGAGACGGTGTTCGTCATAGAGGCTCGCGAGGCCCTTGTCGATGTCGACGCCGCGCCCGTAGGCGTCGAAGAAGCGGAAGCTGCGTGGGTCGTTCGGGTCGTCGCGGGTGAGATTCCAGATGGCATCTCCCCACCCTTCGAAGCTGGAGTCTCCGGCCGCGCGCTCGGCGTGGTGCCCGTGGTGGTGCGCGACGATGCTCTCGCGTATGCCCGCCTCCACCTTGAGGGCATCGAGCGCGTCCAGGAACACCCCAACCTCGTTCCACTCGTTGAGCTTCAGGGCGCGCAGGATTGGGCGCAACGGGTCCAGAGCGAGGCATTCGGCTCCGGCGTCGGACAGCTTGCGAGCCCAGAGCGAGCGCACCCGGTCGTCGGTGATCGCGAACGTACCTGCGCGCCCCTTCATGGACTCGACAAGCACCACGTTTGCGGGCGTGCTGATCCGTTGCCCTCTCAGCCATTCCTGGAGCATCGCGGGGGGCAGCTCGAAGTCGAGGAGCGCGACGCGCCTCGCTTGGGGCGTGTCGAACTCGTCCAGGAAGGGCGTAGCGTCCGCGAGCGCGCGCACAAGGTTGTGCGTCACGCGCGTCTTGCCGGCTTTGCGCTGCGCGCTGAAGGCGATATTGCCGCCGATCGGCCATAGGCGGTCGACCGCGAACCGTTCCAATTCGACGGGCTGCGACAGGAGCGCGCCCAGACCCACTGTCGGCGCCATCTCGACCGCCTCCGCCCTCGCTGCCGCGACAAGCCGCTGCGCGTCGTCGCGTACCCGGATGCGCTCGACTTCCTTCTCGACGGCCTGCGCGTGCTCGGCGCCCTTGCGAGCGTGCTCGGCCTCCTGACGTTCGCGTGTCGCGCGTTCGTCGGGCGTCTCCGGCGCGGGCAGGCCGTCGCGCCGCGCCATCGCCTTGGCCTCCAGCCACGCCCGCCGCGCGAGTGCCTGCTCTTCCGAGGAGATCGCGGCGTAGTCGGCCACGAGAACGTCTGTCGGGTCGAGAGCGAAGAGTGCGCGAGCTTCGGCTGCCCACCGCGCCGCTTCGCCCTCGTGGTGCAGAGCGGTTCGCACCTCGTCGGCAAGCGCACGGCGCGCGTTGCTCAGGGCGCGCTCTTGTGCTCGGGACTGGTACTCCAGCCCCTCGGGCGACGCGAGCCAGGCGTCAAGCTCGGCGCGCGCGCGCTCGGCTTCCGCGTCCCAGTCCGTCGCGGCGATCACTGCGTCGCGAGCTTCGCGCCGCTGGCGCGCGGCATACCACTCATCGAAGGGTTCCGACTCGACGCCCATCGCTTCAGCGAACTCGACGCATTCGAGGTAGGTGGGCGCGCTCATGCTGCGCCCCCTTCGATCGGCTTGCGGACTTCAACGCGATCCACGGAAGTCCACGGGACGAAGTTCCGTCGGGTGAAGCCTTGATACGTCGCGACGATCGTGACGCCTACGCCATCCTCGTCGGCGATGGTTCCGACGAGCGGGGGGAACCCGTTGCCTCGAGGGAAGATCGTGACTCGTTGGTCCTGGGGAAGCATGCTGCCGCCTCTCTGCTCTGGCGGCTCGACTCCCTAGTTTCTCGCTGCCGATCTGTCTGCCAGCTGTTTCTGACATGTCAATTCTACCGGCCCAGGAGGAGCTAAGCAGGTGATCAAAACCGCCGTTGACCGGGGTATTCCATATCTAGCCCGCTGCGCAGAAGGTGCAGTCAAAGCACGCGCCGCGCTCGTGCTCGCACCTCTCGTCTAGTAAGCGGAAGCCCGCGATGCGGAGGTCGGCGGCGTCCTCGGGGGACAGCGCGAGGGAAGCCAAGGCGCGCGCCCAGGCGGTGTGTGCGGCGAGGCGGGTGGTGGTGTTCATGATGGTTCTCCTTCGGTGATGGTGTGGTGCGCGTAGCGGACGCTGATGCGCTTGGCGCCCTTGCGGACGGCGGTGCGCGGGTTGGCGGTGATGATGAGGGTCGCGGCGATGAGTTCGCGCTTCTCCTCAAGCGTGAGTGACCGCCAGTGTTCGAGGAAGGCCGCGCTGACCTCGGCCTCGTGCTCGCCGTCCGCGGCGTTGAGAAGCGCGCCAAGGTCGAGCAGGCGAGAGGCGACGGCGGTCGCACCGCGGCGCGCGCGGTCGCGGCCGGCCTCTTCGATCTCTGTGTCGATCGCCCGCACGCGGTCCTCGATCCTGCGAGTGCGCGGCGCCACGCGCGCGGCGTCCAGCGTGCCGTCTGCGATCGCGTCGGCCAGTCGTTCGTATTGGCCGTTCAACTCCGCGCGCTCGGCGAGAAGGGCGGTCACCTGCGGCGGCTCATCGATCTGGTCGAGGCCCGCGCCTGCCCGATCCGCGAGCGCGCCCAGCACCCACTGGGGCACGAAGCGGTCGGCCTCCTCGGCAGGCACTGCGGCATGCATGCGCCCCTCGACCGGCCGCTCCGGTCGCCCCGAACAGCGGTAGCCGGGGATGCGGCCTCGGGTGCCGCCTGCGTCGATGCGGTTGGATCGCATCGACCCGCCGCACGAGCCGCACACGATGAGGCCTGACAGCAGGTGCGAGGGCTTCGCCCCGGCGTTCGTGCGCCGCTTCGGATCGGTGAGGATCGCGACGACCTGGCGCCACTCGGCATCTTCGAGGACCGGCTGCCAGTCGCCAACGACGCCTTCGACAATCTCGCCACGCAGGACGACGTGCCCCGCATTGCGCGGGCGGCGGAGGACCGCCTTGACCGCGGGAGTCGACCACGCGGGCGCACCTTTGCGGGTCGGCACTCCGCGACGGTTCCACTCGGTCGCGATTGCGAAGAGGGTCGCGCCCTCGAGCACGCCCCGCGCGGCCGATGCGATGTGCGGTGCCTCGTCGGGGTGCAGCGTGACGCGATCCTCCAGCCAGCCGAACGGACGCGGGCCGTTCTTGTAGGTGCCTGCGAGCGCGCGGCGTTCGTTTCCTCGCCGAGAGCGCTCGGACTTCCTCTTGACCTCGAAGCGTGCCGCCACGGCATCATTCAAGAACTGCCGCTCGCCCGCCGCGGTCGTGAGGTCAATGTCGCCGTCGAGGGTCAGCAGGCGAGTGCCGAGGTCCACGAGGTCGAGCGCGTCGCGGAGTCCGCGGGCCAGCCGGTCGGAGTCGGTGACCACGACCACATCGATCGCGCCCGCCTTGATATCTGCGATGAGCCGCGCCCACGCCGTGCCGCGGTCACGTGCGCGCGATGCGCTCGTGTCGTTGTCCGTGTACGCGCCGGCGAAGTGCCATTCGCGTTCGGCGATCATGCGGCGCGCTCGCCGTTCCTGGTCGGCGGCGCCCTCAGCGTGGTCGACGCTCTGTCGGGAGTAGGAAGCAGCATTGAGCATGCCTCAAGTCAAACATGCCCGACCGCATCTTCGTCGCCCGGGCGGGGGTGTCCGAACGTGTGCCGCTCGTGCTCACCGACACGGTCGTGCGCGACCTCGTCGAACGGATGCTGCACGCTTCGGGTCGTCGCATCGATCTGTCGCAGCCGTTCGTCGATGCGTCGCTGCCCGACGGCAGTCGACTGCACGTGGTCATTCCGGATATCACCCGGCGCCACTGGGCCCTCAACCTGCGCAAGTTCCTGCCCGCGTTCCGCGACCTGGCGGGGCTCGTCGCCTCGGGCGCCCTTCGGCCCGACGGTGCGCGTCTCCTCGCCGACGCGGTGCGTGCGGGGCGGAGCATCCTGGTGTCGGGAGCCACCCACGCCGGCAAGACGACCCTGCTCGGTGCGCTGATCGCGGCGTGCCCGCCCGAGCACCGGATCGTGACGGTCGAGGAGACCTTCGAGCTCGCGGTCGACGCGCCCGACCTCGTCGCGCTGCAGGGACGACAGTCGAGCTTGGAGGGCACGGGCGAAGTGACGCTGAGACGCCTCGTGAAAGAGGCGCTGCGGATGCGCCCTGACCGCCTCGTCATCGGAGAGGTGCGCGGCGCTGAGGCACTGGACCTCGTGCTGGCGCTCAACACGGGTGTCCCCGGCGCCGCGACGATCCACGCGAACACGGCTCGCGAGGCGCTCACGAAGCTCGTCGCGCTGCCGCTCCTGGCCGGACGCAACATCGACGCGGCATTCGTCCTGCCGGCTGTGGCGGGTTCGGTCGATCTCGTCGTGCAGTGCGAGCGGGATGCCGCGGGTCAACGCCGCGTGGCCGAGATCGTGGCCCCCACGGGCGTCGAGGGCGGCACGATCACGGCGCGCACGCTGTACCGGGCGGACGGGGTATGACCGTCGTGCTGGGCGCGGCGCTCGCCGCAGGGCTGCTGCTCGCGGTCTCGCCCTGGCTGTGGCCGGACGGCATCCGCCGGTCGCGCACACCGGATGCGGGGCGGGTGGCTCGGCTGCTCGACGAGGCGGGACTCGCACGGGTCGCCGGATGGCAGCTCGGTGTCGTGTCGCTGTGCGCCGCGGCGCTCGCTGCCGCGGGAGCGTGGCTCATCGTGCCCGTCGCGCCGATCGCGCTCGTCGCCGCGGGGGCGGGCGGCTCTGCACCCCTCGCGTTCGTACGTGCGCAGCGCACGCGACGGCGGCGCTCCCGGCGCGGGCTGTGGCCCGACGTGTGCGATCTGCTCATCGCTTCCGTGCGAGCTGGGATGGCGCTGCCCGATGCGGTCGCGAGCCTCGCCGATTGCGCTCCGATCGAGCTCCGCGCCGCCTTCACGGCGTACCGGCTCGACCTCGCGGCATCCGGTCACTTCGATTCCAGCGTGCGGCAACTCAAGGCCGCGCTCGCCGACCCCGTGGCCGACCGCATCGTCGAGACACTGCGGATGGCGCGGCAGGTCGGGGGGACCGAGCTCGGGCCGATCCTGCGTTCGCTCGCCGCATCGGTGCGCGCCGACGCGGCTCTGCGCGCCGAGGTCGAGGCGCGTCAGTCATGGGTGCGGGGTGCGGCCGTGCTGGGCGTCACGGCACCGTGGGTGATCCTGGCGCTCCTCGCGGTGCGGCCCGAGGGGGCGAGCGCGTACGCGAGCGCCGAGGGCATCGTGCTCGTCGTGGCCGGGGCGGTCGTCTCGGCCGTGGCCTACCGCATCATGCTGCGTATCGGGCGCCTGGCCGAGCCGCGGCGGTGGTTCGCGTGAGCGTCGCGACCGATGTCGCCGTCGCCGTCATCCTGGGGGCAGCGTTCGGGGTGGGCGTCTGTCTGTTGGTCGCGGTCGCGCCGCGCTGGGGTGCGGTGTCGCTCGCTCAGCGTGTGGGGCCGTACATCCGCGACGTGACCGACCCGAGCGGCACCACGTTGCCGGCCGCGCAGGACCTCATCGCCGTGTGGCGCGTCGTGCAGCATCGGTTCGCCCGCGTCATGGGCGGTGCCCCGTCACTGGAGTGTCGGCTGCGGCAGGCGGGCTGGGCGATGGATGCTGCGCGGTTCCGCGGCCGCCAGCTGACGTGGGCGATCGCGGGCATCGGCCTGGGCGGTGTGCTCCTCGTGGCGATCGCGCTCGCGGACCGGGCGTCGCCGAGCATGTGGGTCGTGCCGCCCCTGGCGGGTGTCGCTGCCGTCGTCGTGTGCGACGTCGTGCTGACCCGAGCCGCCCGCGCCCGCGTCGCGCGGATCGAAGAGGAGCTGCCGACACTGTGGGAGTTCCTCGCGCTCTGCCTGTCGGCGGGGGAGGGTGTCCTCGATTCGCTGCGGCGCGTCGGCGACGTCGGCGCGGGTGAGATGACGAGCGAAGTGCGCGGTGTCGTGCTGGCTGTCGGCACGGGGTCACCGCTGCCGGAGTCGCTGTCGGGGCTGTCGGAGCGACTCGATGTTCCTGCGCTCTCGCGCGGCGTCGACCAGCTCGTCGCCGCGATCGAGCGTGGCGCGCCGCTCGCCCACGTGCTGCACGCGCAGGCGCTCGACGCACGTGAGGACGCCAAGCGGGGACTCCTCGAACGTGCGGCGCGCAAAGAGATCGTGATGCTCGTGCCGCTTGTCTTCTTGATTCTGCCTCTCAGTGTGATCTTCGCCGTCTTCCCCGGGGTGCTGATGCTCCGACTCGGAATCGGCTGACCGAAGGAAAGGACCTTTCATGCGATCCCTCTTCACCCGTGCGCACGCCGCACTGCGGGACATCCGAGACGACGAACGCGGAGACGTTCCCGGCTGGGTGCTCATCACCCTCATGACGGCCGGACTGGTCGTCGTGATCTGGGCGCTCGCCGGACCCGCGCTGTCGGGGCTGTTCGAACAGGCGATCTCGCGCGTCGCCGGGTTCTGATGCGCGGCATCCGTTCTCGCCTCGGCGCGGCGCTGCGCGATGACGGGGGATCGGCGCCGGTCGAGTTCGTACTCGTCGGGGTGCTGCTGACCGCACTAACGCTCGCCGTGCTGCAGCTCGGGCTGGCGGTCTACGTGCGCAACGTCGTGCACGATGCGGCCGTCGAGGGGGCGTATCACGCGGCGCTCGCCGACACGACGACCCTCGACGGCGAGCGGCGCACCCGCGAGATCCTCACGTACACGGTCGGTGCCGGGTACGCGACGGACGTGCGGGCGAGCGACGGGAGTGCCCTCGGCCACGACACGGTCGCGGTGACGGTTCGCGCGACGCTGCCGCTCGTCGGGCTGTGGGGCGCCCCCGGGATGCTGGAGGTGACGGCGCATGCGCCGGTCGAGTCGTTCGGGTGAGTCCGACGATCCCGAGCGGGGCTCCGTGGCGCTGGAGTTCATCGTCGTCGGGCTCGTGCTGCTCGTGCCCATCGTCTATCTCGTCGTCGCGCTGGGCATGATCCAGACGCAGGCCCTCGGCACCGAAGCCGGTGCGCGGCACGTCGCGCGGGCGATTTCGACGGCGGCCGACACCACGGATGCCGCGGCGCGCGCGGACGCCGTGCTCGCGTCCGTCGCGCGCGAGTACGGCATGGATGCGGGCCGTGTGAAGGTCGCGATCGCGTGTGCACCGGCGACCGTGCCCTGCCCGGCGGCGGGTGCGACCGTCGTCGTGACCTTGCGTACAGCGGTGTCGCTGCCGTTCGTGCCGCCCATCCTGGGGCTCGACCGCCTCGCTGTCGTTCCCGTCGAGGCCCGGGCGGTGCAGAAGGTCTCGCGGTTGTGGGGCGGGCTGTGATCGGGGTGCTGCGGCGCCGTCTCGGCGGCGACGGCGACGGCGAGCGCGGTAGCATCCTGATTCTCACGATCGGCTACGCGCTGTTGGCACTGGTCACGGTGCTCGTGTGCGTCGACGCGACGAGTCTGTATCTCGCGCAGAAGCGGCTCGACGCCGTGGCGGATGCCGCCGCGCTTGCCGGCGCCGACGGATTCACCGTCGAGGTGTCAGAGGGCGAGCCCATCGCGCGCCTGACCTCTGGTGGGGTGTACGCGCAGGCATCGGCGTTGCTCGACGTCGTCGCGCACGATGCGCGTCTCGTCGCGGCGTCGACGCCGGACGGCATCTCGGCGCGCGTGACGGTCGCGAGCCCGTGGCATCCGCCCGTCTTCACGCTGTTCGTGCCCGACGGGGTCGCGCTGCAGGCGACGGCGACGAGTCGCACAGCACTGCGGTGAACGGCGCAACCCGTGCCGCCCGCTGCTACGTCGGCGCGAAGCGGGGAACCCAGCGGATGAATGCGAGGGCGCCGACAAGACCGACGACGCCCATCAGGCCGGTCGCCACCGAGAGGGATGCCGCGGCGGCGACGCCCGACACCACGAGCGGCGCGACGGCCCCGCCCGCATCGGTGAGGGTGCGCCACGACCCGAGAAAGGGTGCGGGGTCGGTCCTCGGCGCGGCATCGGCCCCCAGTGTGAGCAGGATGCCGCTGGACAGCCCATTGCCGACGCCGAGCACGGCGGCGAAGAGGGCGAACCACATCGCCGATTGCTCGAGGTCGTGCGTCAACGACAGGGCGACGAAACCCGCGCCCATCAGGATCATGGCGGGAAGGGCCGCCCAGAGGCGTCCGAAGCGGTCCATGACCTGGCCGCTCGCGTAGAACAGGGCGAAGTCGATCGCCCCCGACACGCCGACGACGAGCGCGATGGTCTGCGCGTCGAGGCCGATCGACACGCCCCACAGGGGAAGCACGACCTGGCGTGCGGACCGCACGGCCGACAGCGACGCCGCGGCACTGCCGAGCCGGGCGAGCACCCCGCGGTAGCGCCACATCGTGCGGAAGACGCCGATGGGCGCGGCGGTCGGGATCGATCCGGTGACGGGTTCGCCGGTGTCTTCGACCGCGGCGGGGTCGGCGGGAGTCGTCGCGACGGCGGCGAACTGCTTCTCGGGGTCGGGCCCGAGCAGCACGAGCAGCACCGTCGCGACGAGGCACACGCCGAAGAGCCAGATGGCGGCGTGCTCGTCGCGGAAGATCGCGAGGAGTGCGGCGGCGGCGAACGGCCCGATGAACATGCCGAAGCGGAACGTTCCGCCCAGCAGCGACAGGGCGCGGGCGCGGAAGGCGATGGGCACGCGCGTCGTCATGAACGAGTGGCGCGCGAGTCCGAAGGCGGCGGCACAGAAGCCGACCAGGAGGATGGCGAGGGCGAAGACCCCGAGCGACGGTGCGAGGGCGAGCACGACGACGCCGGCAAGAGCCACCGTGCCGGCGATAGCCATGGTGAGGCGTTCGCCGATGCGTGCGACCGCCCAGCCGGCGGGAAGGTTTCCGCACAGCTGTCCGACGACGAGGGCGGATGCCACGAGCGCGGCCGTCGCGAGATCGGCACCCAGCTGCGCTGCGATGACGGGGATGAGGGGGATGACGGCGCCCTCGCCGAAGGCGAAGAGCACGGTCGGACCGTAGACCATGGGACCGAACCGCCACAGTACGTCCCGGGCGCGAATGGGGTCCGCGTGATCCGTCACGCCCATCCACGTTACTCTGGACTGTGATGCTCGAACTCGATCTTTCCGACGACATCCAGGCGCTGCGTTCCACCTTCGACGACATTCGCGCCGTGGTGGACGTCGACGCACTCACCGCCGAGATCGCGCGCCTCAGCGAGGCTGCCGGTGCGCCCGACCTGTGGGACGACGTCGACAAGGCGCAGAAGGTCACGAGCGCTCTCAGTCACCGCCAGTCCGAGTACAAGCGCATCGCCGACATCGAGCGGCGCCTCGACGACCTCGACGTGCTCGTCGAGCTCGCTCTCGAGATGGATGACGAGGACTCGGCCGACGAAGCGCGCAAGGAGCTCGCCGAGCTCGAGAGCCTCATCGGTCAGCTCGAGGTGCAGACGCTTCTCGACGGCGAGTACGACTCGCGCGGTGCCGTCGTCACGATCCGCTCCGGCGCCGGCGGCGATGACGCCACCGACTTCGCCGAGATGCTGCTGCGCATGTACCTGCGCTGGGCCGAGCGTCACAAGTACCCCGTCAAGGTCATGGACACCTCGTACGCCGAGGGCGCCGGCATCAAGTCGGCGACGTTCGAGATCGACGCCCCCTACGCCTACGGCACGCTGTCGGTCGAGGCCGGCACGCACCGCCTCGCCCGCATCAGCCCGTTCGGCTCGGCCGACAAGCGCCAGACGTCGTTCGCCGCCGTCGAGGTGATCCCGGTCATGGAAGAGGCCGTCGAGGTCGAGATCCCCGAGAACGACATCCGCGTCGACGTGTTCCGCTCGTCGGGCCCCGGCGGCCAGTCGGTCAACACGACCGACTCTGCCGTGCGCCTCACGCACCTGCCGACCGGCATCGTCGTGTCGATGCAGAACGAGAAGTCGCAGATCCAGAACCGCGCCGCCGCGATGCGCGTGCTCCAGACGCGCCTCATGCTGCTCCAGCGCGAAGAAGAGGCCGCGAAGAAGAAGGAGCTCGCGGGTGTCATCACGGCGAGCTGGGGCGACCAGATGCGCTCGTACTTCCTCTACGGTCAGCAGCTGGTGAAGGATCTGCGTACAGGTTACGAGGTCGGAAACCCCGCGTCGGTGTTCGATGGAGACCTCGACGGCCTCATCGCCGCAGGCATCCGCTGGCGCAAGCGCAAGATCGAAGACTGACGCCTCAGCGCAGCGCGAGGCGCGTCTGCGTCTGTGCTCCGCCGGCATCCTTCTTGATTCTGCGGAGTAGCTGATCGAGATCGCTCATGTCGCGCACCCTCACGCGCAGCAGGTAGTCATGCGGACCGGTGACATGCACGGCGTCGCGGATCTGCGGCACGCCTCGCACCCACTCCAGGAAGTCGTCTGAGTCGCGGTCTGTGTGCAGGCGCACGTCGATGAAACCCTCGAGGTGCGCCGTGGGGTCAGGCGCATCCGTCGCCAGGATGGCCTGGTAGCCGACGATGACGCCCGTGTTCTCGAGGCGTCGCACACGGGCTGCCACGGCATTCGTGCTGAGGCCGATCTGTCGTCCGATGCTGCTGAATGATTCGCGGCCGTTCTCGCGCAAATGACCGAGGATCTTCTCGTCGAGGGCGTCCATGCTGCTCATCATCTCAGGATGACCGTGAATCGCGCTGTCGGATGTCGCCGTCGCGTGATGCTCGGTGCATGGATCTCGGTGTCGCCCTGCTCTCGGGGCTGGTCGCGGGCCTCGCCCTCGCGATGCCGCTCGGTGCGATCGGGGTGCTCTTGGTGCAGGAGGCGGCCACGCACGGCGGGCGCCGTGGACTGACCGCCGCCGCGGGCGTCGCGACGACGGATGTGATCCTGTGCACGGTCGCCGTGGCGGCAGGCTCGACGGCCGCACCCGTGATCGCCGAGTGGGCACCCTGGCCTCAGATCATCGGCGGCTGCGCGTTGCTCGCGCTCGGCGCGTGGCGGCTCATGCAGGCATCTCGCTCCGCCGGTCTCGCGCCACGGGCACGGGAGGCAGGTGCGTCGGCACGCCGGTTCATGCTGTTCGTCGGGCTCACCGTGGTCAACCCGACGACGGTGATCTACTTCGCCGCCGTCGTCACCGCGATCACCGGAGTGACGTCGTCGTGGGGGAGTGCGGCGGTGTTCGTGCTCGCCGTTGGCGTGGCATCCTTCGCGTGGCAGGCGCTGCTGGTGGGAGTCGGTGCGTTCTTGCGCGCGCGCTCGGCGCCGCGACTGCTCGGGCTGTCGCCCTTCATCGGCAACGGGATCGTCGTTGCGCTGGGCCTGGCGGTGGCCGTCAACGCAGCGCTCACGTTCGCGCGCTGAGCCCCGGGGCGGGTGCCGTCAGGTCGTGAGGAGAGCGTTTCGAAGCCGGGTCGGCGAGGTGGTGACGGCTCGCCACTGACCAGCGGAGTCGTACCAGAGCGGCGCGCGCACCTGAGGCACACCCCGCATCATGCGGATCGCCCAGCCACTGGACTCGAGGAATCGATGGTGGAACCAGCAGACCAGCACCCCGTTGTCGGTGTGGGTCGGTCCGCCCGCGGAGTGCTCGGTGACGTGGTGGATCTCGCACCAGGCCGCGGGAACACCGCACCCCGGGATCACGCACCCGCCGTCACGAAGTGTGATCGCGCGCCGCTGGCGGCGGTTGAAGACCCGCTCCTCGGTTCCCAGTCGCAGAATGCGGCCTTCGGCGTTCAACGTGATGCGCTGGATGACCGAGCCGCACGAGATGTGCTGCGCCGTCGCCATCGACACGGGCCGGGTGAACCCATCGATGTGCGCGTAGCCGGTGCCGCGTGCGACGTCTTCTGCGCGAACCGAGACGACAAGGGTCGGGGCGGCACCGCCGATCGTGGGCAGCTCGCCACTCGAGGCGGCCACCGTCAGGACGGTCGCGAGCACGTCATGCCGTTGCTGCGCACGCGAGCGGGTGTCGGCCGGCCCCGAAGAGTCGTCGGCGTCGGCAGGCTCGTCGACGAAACGCACGCCCTCGACCCGGGGCGACAGCATCGCGTCGCAGAGCCGCTGGAACTGCGCCGCGACTTCGGGCATGAGGGTGCCGCGGATGGGCACCCCGGCATCGGTGGGTGCACCGAGCGTGACGCCACGGCGATATGCGGCGAGGCGATCGCGCGGTTCGGCGCCGTCTTGATCGAGCGCGATCTGCCAGGTCTGCGCCTGCACCCGCAGCAGATCAGCGCACGCCGGTGGCGCACCGTCAGGCCCCTCACCGGTCGCCACCGCCGCGAGCAGCCGATCGGCTGTGCTGAGCGCCTCGCGCGAAGCGCGGTGCCCGGTCGCAAGCAGGGGCGTGGCGATCGCCAGGACACCGTCGACGCCCACCGCGCCATCGAGCATCGCCCGGCGCAGGGCTGGAAGCCTCGGCTCTAACCGTTCGCCGCTGACGAGCGCACGCTCACCGCACACGCCCTTCGCCGCGCGCAGCAGGCGTGCGACGGTCGGCGGACCCTGCAGCGTCGTGCGCTGGAGCAGCTCGTTGACGTCGTGGCATCCGAATCGCGAGGTCATCCGGTCTTCGACGACACCTGTCGCCGACCGAGCCACGACTTCATCACCCGCTTCGATCAGCAGAGCGTCGAGACGGCGCTGCACCCGGGCCGCTGTCGACAGCACGAGCAGCAGGTGCTCATCAGGGGCCCGCCGCAGGCCGTCATCATCGCGGTGCCGCTCGAGCATTTCGCTCGCGAGCGCGTCGAGCGACTCGAGCTGTGCCAGGAGCGGGTTCATGCCTCAATCCTGGTGACCCCTTCCGACATTCCGGCCCCGATTTCACCCAGATCCAGGGCTCTTTCTGAAATCTGTGGATGACCTCTTTCGCGGCCTCCTGGGGAGGGATCGATGAGCGCCACGCCGCCCCGTCGCGCGAACTCTCGGACGCACCTCCCGAGTGTCGCTGGAAGCCACCGCATGACTCCCGCTTAGGCTCATTGAGCCATGATTCGGTTCGAGAACGTCACGAAGCGCTTCCGAGGCACCCCGAAGCCCGCGCTGAGCGATGTCGACTTCGAGGTGCAACGCGGGGAGTTCGTCTTCCTGGTCGGTGCATCCGGCTCGGGAAAATCGTCGTGCCTGCGACTGATCCTGCGCGAAGAGGTGCCCTCTGAGGGGCGCGTCGTCGTGCTCGGTCGCGATCTGCGCACGCTGTCCAACCGCAAGGTGCCGTACTTCCGCCGGCACATCGGAGCGGTCTTCCAGGACTTCCGGCTGCTGCCGACCAAGACCGTGTTCCAGAACGTCGCGTTCACCCTGCAGGTGATCGGCTCGTCGCGTGGTTTCGTGCAGCAGGCCGTGCCCGAAGTGCTCGCCCTCGTGGGCCTTGCGGGCAAAGAGAAGCGATTCCCGCATGAGCTCTCGGGTGGCGAGCAGCAGCGCGTCGCGATCGCCCGCGCTCTGGTCAACCGGCCGCAGGTGCTGCTGGCCGATGAGCCGACCGGCAACCTCGACCCCGCGACATCCGTCGACATCATGCAGCTGCTGGCGCGCATCAACGCCGGCGGCACGACCGTCGTCATGGCGACCCACGAAGCCGGCTTCGTCGATCAGATGCAGCGACGCGTCATCGAGCTGCACCACGGTGAGATGGTCCGTGACGAGCGCCACGGTGGGTACGGCGACACCTCTGCGATCCCGAGTCTGGCCCCCGAGCCCGAGAAGGGCGCGGCCGCGGTCGCCGCCCTCACCGCCGTGCTCGAACTGCACCGCGAGATCGTCGAGACAGGCGTCGTGGATTCCGAAGCGGTCGATGCCGCCGTCGCCGCGGCCACCGATGCCGCCGAGCCCGTGCTCGAAGCGCGCGCGATGGCGGCGACGGATGCGGCGATCACCGAGTCGGCCGAGCAGCTCGCGCGGGCCGAAGAGGCCGCGCCGGCCGTCGAGGCACCCGCACCTGAGCCGCAGGCCGCGTCCGAACCGGTCACGCCGCGCACGAATCCCATTCCCGTCGTCGAAGCGATCGAGATGGATGTCTCAGAGCTTGGGCTGGCTGATCGCCTGGGTCTTGCCGACGCGGGTCGCGACGACGAAGTGGGGCCGACATCATGAGGGTCGGGCTCATCCTCTCTGAAGCGTTCTCTGGCCTGCGCCGCAACGCGTCGATGGTCGTTTCCGTCGTGCTCGTCACCTTCGTCTCGCTCACCTTCGTCGGCGCGGCCGTGCTCATGCAGATGCAGATCGGCACGATGCGCGACTTCTGGGTCGACCGCGCGCAGGTGAAGATCTTCATGTGCACCGATGTGTCGACCGAGACGACGTGTACCGACGGCGTCGCGACACCCGAACAGCTGGCCGACGTCGAGGCGAAGCTCGAGAGCCCTGCGCTGACGGGGCTCATCCGCGGCGTCCAGTTCGAGAACCGCGACCAGGCCTATCAGAACGTCATCGACCTGCTCGGTGAGGACTACGCGAGCGTCGTCGCACCCGAGAGTCTCAACGAGACGTTCATCATCAGCCTCGTCGACCAGCAGCAGTCCGACGTCATCATCGAAGCGTTCTCGGGCACCCCGGGCATCGAAGAAGTGCGCGACGAGATGCAATACCTCGAGCCGCTGTTCGCCGCGCTCACCGTCGCGACCTATATCGCCGTCGGCATCGCCGGCCTCATGCTGATCGCCGCGGTCCTGCTCATCGCGACGACCATCCGTCTGTCGGCATACGCCCGTAGACGCGAGATCGGGATCATGCGGCTGGTCGGTGCATCCAATCGGTTCATCCAGACTCCGTTCGTGCTCGAGGGTGTCTTCGCAGCGCTCATCGGCTCGGTGCTGGCATCGGGCACAGTGCTCGCCGGCGTGCACTTCGGGGTCAACGGTTACCTGCGTGAACGGGTCAATTTCGTCACGACCTGGGTGGGGATGACCGAGGCCTGGCTCGTGGTGCCGATTCTGATCGTGATCGGCATCGCCCTCGCGGCGTTGTCGGCAGGTTTCGCGATCCGGCGCTGGCTCCGCGCCTGATTTCCGCGAGAATGCGCGGTTGATAGACTGACGGGCTGTCGCGCGCCCGAACCCGGGGATGCGGCATCCGATATCGAGGAGGGCCCATGCCCAGGGAACGCGGCGAGCAGGTCGTGGCGACCAACCGCCGCGCGCGTCACGACTACACGATCGAGAAGACGTATGAAGCGGGCCTCGTGCTCACGGGAACCGAAGTGAAGTCGCTGCGTCAGGGGCGCGCGAACCTCAGCGACGGCTACGCCTACATCGACGGCGGCGAGGCGTTCCTTGACGCCGTGCACATTCCCGAGTACTCGCAGGGGCACTGGACGAACCACGCCGCGAAGCGCACGCGCAAGCTGCTGCTGCACAAAGCCGAGATCGTCAAACTCTCGCACGCAGTGTCAGCGGGCGGCTATACGCTCGTGCCGCTGAAGCTGTACTTCTCGGACGGCCGGGCAAAGGTCGAGATCGCCATCGCGAAGGGCAAGCGCGAGTACGAGAAGCGTCAGACGCTCCGCGAGCGCGAAGACAAGCGCGAAGCCGAGCGCGCGGTGCGCTCGCGCAACCGCCTCGGCGACTGAACGATGGTCAGCGATTCACCGTGCGGTGAATCGTGCTTCGACGGCCGCCGAGACCACGATGTCCTTCGGCTCGAACTCGAAGGCGGGGCCTGCGGCCTCGGCGCGGAATGAGGCGTTCGCCATGCGCAGCATCTCTGGCGGCGCGCCGCTGTCACCGTGCGTGAGCAGTCCGACGTCGGCGATCTCGACGGGGGTCACGCTCGACAGTCCGATCGCCGACGCGTAGGCGGTCGCGCGATCCACGGCGACGCGCACGGCCTGTGCGGCGACCGCGGCCTCGGCGTTGCTCTCGGACTCGGGCGTCAGGCTCCAGGAGACCCCGTCGATCTGCACGCCCTCGCGCTCGGCCACGTCGGTGAGCCACCACGACAGGGCGGCGAAGTCGGTGAAGGTGGCCGTCAGCTCGACCGAGGCGTAATGCACGAGGGCGAGCTGCGTGCCCTCGTTGTTCCACGGGCGGTTCGCCCAGAGCGACACACGCTGGCTCGACCAGTCGGCGACGCCGCCCGCGAGCTTGCGTGCGGCAAGATCGTCACGCAGGGGAGCCGTGAGCGCAGAGATCCGCTCGACGACCTCGCCGCGCTCGGGTCCTTCTGCCCGCACGGTGATCGTGGCGACGGCCTCTTCGGGGGCAACGCGGGTCTCGTGTTCTCCACGGACGGTGATGATCACTTCGCTCATGCAGAGACTCTACGTGTGGGTGCGGTCAGCCGCCCTCCGGCGTCCAGCCTTCGGGCACGCGCACCAGCACCAGCTCGGATCGCGTGCCCGCGCCGGCGATCCACCCGTCGGCCAGCAAGTAGGTGATGCCATAGCCGTTCGCGTCGGTGACGACGGCGAGGCTCGGGTCGATCGTGAGATAGAGCCCGTCGGGCGTCTCGTCGGCTAAGTACTCGCCGCTGCCGGTCAGTGAGCTGGTGACGGCGGCTGCCTCGGCGGCATCCATCGGAGCCCACCCGAACCACGAGAAGTTGTCGGTGCCGACCGAGTGGTCCAGCATCCACTGGCAGGCCAGGCCGTCCTCGAACGGCTGGCTGCCGACGGTCCACGGGGGGTTCGGACGTTCTTCCCCTGTCCAGCCGAATGCCGTGAAGTCGGAGACGGCTTCGGGGGTGATGATCGATTCGCACGTGAGAGCGAGTGGTTCGGCTGTCGGGGTGGGCGTGGGCGTCGGAGTCGGAGTCGGGGTGGCCGTCACGGTGGGCGACGGGGTGGTGGATGGCGCGGGCGCAGCGCCCGAGGAGCATCCGGCGAGTGCGAAGCCGAGACACAGCGCGATGAGCACGACGGATGTTCGGCCAGAACGCTGTCGGTTCATGGCGCCAGGGTAGCGGCTAGACCGTGTCGTGGGAATGGCGGGGGAGCGGCATCTGTTGTAAGTTGGGATGCTCGGGTTCGCCCGAGGAAAGACACAACTCCACAGAGTGACAGCGGTTCCCTTCGAGAGAAGGTTCACGGGGATGATCGGTTTCGACATTGCTTGCGAATCCACGAGAAGCGGGCCGAGGATGCAGGGTTATCTCGTCAACGCTCCCTGCAAAACTATAGTTGCCGATGCAAAGCGCAACGACTTCGCCCTCGCTGCATAAGCGAGCCCGATAGTCCGTCAGGCCGTGGTTGATTCCGACACGGTTCCTGGCGTCATTTAGGAATCTTGCTGCGTGATGGCGTCTGGACGTCACGCGGGACTCTTTCCAGGCTGGGCCTGTCGACTTAGTTGTCTGTGACAAATGTCGGGGCCGAGTAGAACGTCTGCACAGACTGCGCCCGGAGAATGCGCGGAGACTCAGCGATGGACGGGGGTTCGATTCCCCCCATCTCCACAAACCGTTGTCACGGAACAAGGCCCTGAAAGCCGCGTAGTCACGCGGGTTTCGGGGCCTTTGTTCGTTGGCGGTCAGGCGCCCTGAAGCCAAATCGCCCACAAATCGCCCACAAACTTCCGGCGCATATTCGTCGAATAGCGTGTCCGAAAGCCGCTAGTTGCCGTTTTCGCGGTTCTCGCGCTGCGGGTGCGTCACCCGCTCGTTGAGCGAGTGCAGCGAGATGAAACTCGCAATCAGTTCGCCCAGAGGCGGCCGACATCCGCGTTCAGCCCGCCCTGATTCATCCGTTCGGCGACATCCGCGAGGTCGTCGTCGAACAGATCGGCGTACGTGTCGAGTGTCATCGCGGCAGACTGGTGTCCCAGCATTCGCTGCACTGCCTTGACGTTTGCACCCGACGAGATCGCCAGGCTTGCGGTCAAGCCCCAATGCGTGGTGTAGCCGTTGGTAATCCTTCTG
>NZ_JBYHFM010000009.1:0-15962 GCF_057669765.1 Microbacterium sp. Y832
ACACCTCGGTGATGACGCTCTCGCTCTTCGAGTAAACCTTCACACCAAGGCAAGCGGGGGGGCGCAGTGCGCCCCCCCGCTTGTCTGTGCGGGCAGCCGACGCGCGAAAGATGGGTCTTTCGATGACTGCCGTCACGCGCTAGAGTGACGGCAGCGCTTGCGAACGAGTGGGATCGTTCGCGCGGAGCTTGGGGCTCCCTAAGGCGCACACTGGGGAATACGGGCGGTTAGCGCCGCCTGTCGGTTATTTGCTGGGGGCAAGATGCCGACCGTAATTTGGGCACCCTTCCGGGTGACGCAACGATGACGGCCGTCGACGGTTCGACGACCTTCACACCATTCGTCGCCTACACGCCCATCGCCGCCGCGAGTGCGAAGACTGTCGATACGCGCACCGTTGCGAAGCCTCGCGCGTCGGGCTCGCTTGCGAACCGTCAACTGTGGGAACGCAGCTACCGCACACGCTTGAGGGTGACAGACGTGGTGATCGTCGTCGCCGCGTGCATACTGGCATCCTTCATCTCGATGCAGATCATCGATTCCGCTCTGCTGCGCACCGACCCGTGGGTGCTCGCGCGTATCCCGCTGGCGACGGCGCTGGTGTGGCTCGCGATGCTCTCGACCTTCAACACCCGGGATGCCTCGGTCTTCGGCTCGGGCGCCAGAGAATACAAGCGCGTTGCTCACGCCACAACCTTCGCGTTCGGCGCGTTGGCGATCGTGTTCGTGCTCTTCCAGTGGCAGGGCATCCGCACGCAGCTCTTCGTCGCACTGCCCGCCGGAGTGTTCGCGCTGCTTGTCAGCCGGTGGCTGTGGCGCAAGTGGCTCATACGCCAGCGTTCGTTCGCCCGCTACGCCTCTCGAACGGTCGTGGTGGGTGACCGTGACGACGTCGAGTATGTGATCGAAACGCTCGGTGCGAGCGGGCGCCTCGGCTACCTGGTCGTCGGTGCCGCCGTGCAGGACGCCGTGGTCGACTCGCTGGCCGTCGACTCGACGATCGTGCCGGTGCTGCGTGGCGACAGCTGGGTCGACCAGGCCGTCGCGATCGGGGCCGACACCATCATCGTGGCGAACCAGCCGCACGGTGACCCCGACTATGTCAAGCGTCTCGCCTGGCAGCTCGAGGGCACCGCGGCCGAACTCGTTCTCTCGAGCCGCATCGCCGACGTCGCGGGCCCGCGCATGTCGCTGCGCCCGGTCGAAGGCCTGCCGCTCATCCACGTGCAGATCCCAACGTTCGAAGGTGGCGCGCACCTGTTCAAGCGCGCGTTCGATATCGCGAGCTCGGTACTCGCTCTGCTCTTCTTCGCTCCGTTCGTCGCCGCGATCGCCCTCGCCATCAAGCTCGATTCGCGGGGACCGGTGTTCTTCCACCAGCGGCGCATCGGGCGCGATGGCGAGGAATTCCGCATGCTCAAGTTCCGCTCGATGCGGACGGATGCTGAAGACATGCTGCCCAACCTGATGACCGAGAACGAGGGTTCCGGTCTGCTGTTCAAGATGAAGGACGACCCGCGAGTGACGCGCGTCGGGCGCATCCTGCGCAAGTACTCGCTCGATGAGATCCCTCAGTTCCTGAACGTGCTGCGCGGCGATATGAGCGTCGTGGGACCCCGCCCGCCGCTGCCCTCTGAGGTGACCAGCTACGACGGCATCGTCTACCGTCGCCTCTACATCAAACCGGGCATCACGGGACCCTGGCAGGTGAGCGGTCGCAGCGACCTCTCGTGGGAGGAAAGCGTGCGCCTCGACCTGCGCTATGTCGAGAACTGGTCGGTGCTGGACGACATCATCCTGATGTGGCGCACCGTCAAGGTGATGGTGAAGCCGTCCGGAGCGTATTGACCCGACGATTTCGCGGCGTCAACAGACGCCGTCCAAGCCGGATCCGCGGCCGCGCTGCACCAGTTTTCCCCCGTGCTGCGTGCGCCGTTCGCCTCTCCCCCGAGGCTGGCCGCGGGTCCTTCACCATGAGCCGTGCATACTGAAAGTGAGGACGAGGGAATGACGAACCTACGCATCGCTCTCATCGGCACGCGCGGAATCCCCGCCGCGTACGGCGGGTTCGAGACCGCCGTCGAGGAAGTCGGTCGGCGTCTGGTCGAGCGTGGCCACGCGGTCGTCGTATACGGCCGCGATCGCGGCACGGCCGGCGATTACCACGACGGCATGCGACGGGTGACCCTGCCGTCGGTGAAGCAGAAGGCGCTCGAGACGCTGTCTCACACCGCGGCGTCCACTGTGCACGCGATCACGAAGGCTCGGCCCGACGTCGCGTTCGTGTTCAACGCCGCGAACTCGCCCTTCCTCCCCCTTCTGCGCGCACGGGGGATCCCCACCGCACTGCACATGGACGGCCTCGAGTGGCGTCGCGCCAAGTGGGGCGCGCGCGGCCGCGCCTATTACCGGTGGGCTGAGCAGTTCGGGGTGCGCAACGCGGATGCGCTGATCGCGGATGCGCCCGGCATCGCCGATTACTACCGCCATCAGTTCGATGTGCCGACCGAACTCATCCGGTACGGAGCCCCGATTCTCGAAGCGGCAGCGACGCACGGGGTGACGTCACTGAATCTTGAGCCCGGCGAGTACCACCTGGTCGTGGCGCGCTTCGAGCCCGAGAATCATGTCCGCGAGATCGTCGAGGGCTACGCCTCATCGGGCGCCACCAAGCCGCTCGTGGTCGTCGGCTCCGCTCCCTATGCCGCCGAGTACACGGACGCGATCTCACGCATCGCCGAGGGAGATGATCGCATCCGCCTGCTCGGCGCCGTGTATGACCAGGAACTTCTCGACGCACTGTACTTTCACGCCTACACATACGTGCACGGTCACTCGGTGGGCGGCACGAACCCGTCACTGCTACGCGCTATCGGCGCGGGCACGCCCGTCATCGCCTATGACGTCGGCTTCAACCGCGAGGTGCTCGGCAGTCGGGGCTGGTACTTCTCCGGAGCATCGGATGCAGCCGAGGCCATCGAGTCGTCAGAAAGCGACCCGGGTCGTGTCGACGCCGACGCGACGGCGTTGCGCAGCCGCGCCGAGTCGGTGTTTGTCTGGGATGACGTCGCAAACGACTATGAACAGCTCGCGCTGAGGCTGGCAGCGGGTGAGTCCGTGCACCCGGCGGCGCGGCGCGCGCGGCGCAACAGTTCCGAGTTCGAACAGTGAGTCACCACGAATCCACTCGCGACAGCGATCGCGAAGTCGCGGATCTCGAGGGCGAGCACAGCGCCGAGACGACGAAGGTCGTCGACGCCGCCCAGGAGCGTCGACTCAACACGAAGCGCGGAATCATCAAGTCGGTGGGTGGCAGCGCACTCGTCCGCATGGGTGTGATGCCGATCAGCGCGATCCTGGGGATCGTCGTCACACGCCTGATCATCGACAACTACGGAGAAGCTGCCTACGCGCAGTACATCCTCCTCGTCGGGGTTGCGGCACTCATCCCGTTTGCCGACTTGGGCCTGTCGGCCGCGATCATGAACGCCACTGCAGCCGCTGACGACCCACGCACCGACACACATCTGCGAGGCGTTCTGGTCTCGTGCATGCGCATCCTCGCGTGCTGCGCGCTCGTTGTGGTCCTCGCCGCGCTGGCGATTCTGGGCTTCGGCCTGTGGGAACCGCTCCTCGGCGATGGCCTCAGCCTCGAAAGCGGAGCACTGGCTGCCACGCTGTGCCTCAGCATCCTCGGGGTGAACCTGCTCGTCTCGTTCGGTCAGCGGATTCTCATCGCGCTCGGGTTGAACATGCTCGTCGTGTTGTTGAACGGCCTGCAGACGCCGATCGTGCTCCTTGTGCTGTGGATCACGGTGTCAATCGGAGCGAACGGCGGCTACATCGCGGTGGCGTCGTACGGGGTCACACTCTCGGTGAGCATCATCGCTCTGGTCATCGCGGCGAGACGCGTATCGCCCGCCATCGGTGCCTCGGTCCGCGACGCCCTCTCACCCCGCAAGCGCGGCGCGAAAGTCTTCGACGTCGCCTGGCCGATGCTCATCCAGATGATCGCCTTGCCCCTCGCGATGTCGTCTGATCGACTCGTCCTCAGTCATCTCGGCACGCTCTCGCAACTCACCGAGTACAGTCTCGCGTCGCAGATGTTCACACCGTTGTTCGCCGTGATCTCCACCGCAGGAATGTCGCTCTGGCCCGTGTTCGCGCGTGCGCGTGCGCGTGGCACGGCCAGCGTACTGTCACCGTTCGTGATGTCGTTCGCATTCGCCGCGCTCGCGCTCGTGGCCTGCCTGACGATGGTGCTGCTGTCCGGCTGGCTGGCAGAGCTCGCCTCGGGCGGCGTCATCACGCTGGGCACGCCCATCCTCGTCCTGTTCACCATCTTCATCGTGCTTCAGGCCGCGAAGTATCCGTTCGGCATGTACCTCACCGATGCCAGCGGGCTTCGCTTCCAGGCCTACTTCATCGTGATCCTTCTTCCTATCAACCTCGGTCTCACGATCGTGTTCACGCCGATCCTCGGCGCTCCCGGGCCGCTTGTCGGCTCGATCGTCGGTGTGGCGCTGTGCCAGTTGATACCGAACATGATCCTCGTGCGACGTCGCATGGCCTCGGTCCGCGCCGCCAACGAGCCTGAGCTCGCCCCATCGACCGTTGACCCCGAAAGCTGATCATGACCTTCGACCAGACTCCGATGAGACGAATGAGGGTCGCCCAGATCGGCGACTACTCCGTCTCGAACTGGGGTGACCAACTCTATCCCAGCGTCACTGCGCACCTCTTCGAGGAATCGGGCCTGCAGGTCGAGACTTCGTATTTCGCTCCCCTCGCCGGCACGACGGTGAGCGGTGCGCCCATCACCCCCTTCACGCGCGTACGCCGGCAGCAGGCGGACCTCGTCGTCGTCGGCGGTGGTGATCTCATCAGATTCGACAATCGCACGGTCGCACTGGACCACATGTCGGTGCCGCACGAAGTCCGCCACCGCCGCCTGACGCGACTGCGCGCACGTCTCTATGCGCGGCGCCACTTCCTTCCCGGCCCAGGAGCGTGGGCGCCGCAAGACGGGTGGATTCCTCGAGTCCCCGCAGCGCTCCTGTCCGTGGGCGTCCACACGATCCCGGTCGCAGCGCGCTCAGCGCTCGTCAAGTATTCAGCCGCTTGGGTTCGCACCGAGAGCGGTGCGAAGCACCTGATCGGCGCGGGCATGCCCGAAAAGAGCGTCGTTCTCGGTCCAGACATGATCTTCGCGCTGCCGGAACTGCAGGAGCCCTCAGCAACGCGTGAGCGCGGTCGAGGGGTCATCAAGGCTCGGCTGCAGGAAGAGCGGCAGCTCGCGCTGTTCCACGCGACAACATTCCACGGATGGCCGCAAGCGAAGATCGAGAGGGCTCTTCGCACGCTGACGGACCTTCCCGTGGCCGTCCTTTCGCTCGGGGCCTACTCCGGCGAGGACCGCGTTCTCGCCGCGGCCGCCAAGACCGTCGGCGTTCACGCCCTCATCGGGCTCAGCGCGCCCGATATCACAGCGGTGCTCGCAGCCGCCGGCAGCGTCTTCACGACGAGCATGCACGCAGCCATCGTGGCGGGATCCTTCGGCACCCCGGTGCTTGTGCCCGGAGTGAAGAAGACGAGCGAAGCATTCGCCGTCTGCCCCGCGCCTCCGATGCTCGAAGGCGTCTCCGACCTGGACTTGGCCCCCACGATGGCGGCCCGACATGGAACCCGCGTCGCCCACGACCCCGCACCGAACGCGGAGGCAGCCCAAGCGAGTTTCGTCCGAACGCTGGAACTGACCGGCGCCGTCTGAGGGCGCTTCAAACCTGCTCGCCAGTCAGCGGACGGACTCCCCGGCGACGAAACCTGCGATCTGGCCGTGCAGTGTCTGGGTGGCTCCCCACGCGCTGTTCAATGTCGCGAGATGCTGTCTTCGTCGGCGGTGATGAACGTCTGGGATGTCGCGCGGGTCGACTTCGTTCCGCCACCGTTGGAGTCGACGAGGCACGAGGGGCGCCACGATCATCGTGCCCCGTCGCTGATGGAGAATGCCGGCATATTGCGCGAGCGGCTTGTCTTCGCCGTTCGATGTCGCCGACACTGACTTTCGTTCGCGCTGCGTCACCGGCTCCGCCCCGAGAGCGACCGCTTCGGGGAGCGTGAACGTTCGGCTCCGCAGCGCGGGGCGCAGAGTGGCGATCGCTGCACGTTCGTTCGTGGATGCCGCGATGATGAGATCTGCGCCATCGAGGTGCTCCGGATCCACCCGTGTGGATTGATGGCTCGCGAAGTCGTCGGCGTCGGCACCGCGCTGGGTCAACAGCCGCGATACGAGGTCGCACATCGGCAGGGCAGAATTAACGCTCACTCCTGCGCTGCTGATGGCCCACATAGCGGTGCCTCCGCCGCGCGCGGCTTCGGCGAACGAGTAGGCCATGAGCGGCGAGCGACACACATTCGCTGCGCAGATGAACAACATCGAGTACGGCACGGGACCCTCCGATCCCGGCTGGCTTCGTCGTCGCTGCCGATGAACGAGGGTGACGCGCTGCTGTTTCTTCAGTCCCGGGGCATCACGGGGATCGTCCGTTCTCACACTCGTTGCTTCTGCGGTATGCGTCTGTGCCGAACCGTGCCATGGGACTCAGCCACAGCCTTGGGCAGATGGGGCACCCCGGTCAAGTACTCGCGCCCTTCTTGCTGAGCGGCATCCCACGAGTAGGTGCTCGCCACTTTGCGGCTCGCGTGCAACACCGCCAGCGCGTCGAGGACACCCAGGCGAAGCCCAGCGTCCTTGATGATGTGTGCCCAGTGGAAGTCGAGCCCCCACCCGTAACGGAGGTCCGCCGGAAAGGGCAGCAGCAATCGCTGCGCATCGGCCCGAACCAGCGTCACGGGTCCGACCTCGACGAAATCCGTCTCACGCGCAATGGTCAGCAGTCGTTGTTTCGTGAGGGGCCAGTTCGCGTTCGAGAACCGTGTCTGGGCCGGCTGCGCGAGAGCGAAGTCGAGGCGCTCACAGAGTTCGATGGCCGCATCGAGAAAGCCGGCGCGCGCAACAACGTCGTCATCTATGATGACCAGCCAGTCAGGCTCGCCCATCCCCTCGGTGAGGACGTTGAGGTTCTGGAACTTTCCCGCCTGCATATGGTCGTGTGTCGTGACATCGGCGAGCTCGGGCGGGATGTCGCCCATTGCGCCGAGCCGGAAGGTCACGTCATGGCGCGTCTTCTTCAGCTCTTCGACGAGCGAACGGATCGGTTCGGCATCACGGTAGATGCCGACCACGACGACACGGCGGGGAGGACCGCCCATATTCATCCGCGCGAGACCGCGGGCGTAGATGTTGTCGACCCATTCAGCGGCGCGACGCCCCGCGCGCTTGATGCCGTAACCCTTCAACCGAAGGCGCATGTCGCCACCGTGCTTTCGAAGGTCGCCGCGCTCACAGCTCACCCGGTGCGACCGCCTGGCGGTCCAGTTCATCAACGAAACGGGTGGCACGGCTGCGGGAAGTTCCCTTGCGCGGCGCGTACACGACGAGGGAGTGGAACAGGAAGCGCACGAAGAATGCCACGAACAGAGTCAGCGCTGTGGCGATGACGGCGGAGAAGTGCCAGCCGCTAACGAGCAGAGCCATGATCGGTATACGGATCAAGGCCTCGGCGTTGTTGAACGAGAACGACTTCGCAAAGCGCATGCCGACGCCGGAGGCCTGGTCGCGCATGTCGTGGAAGACGAACCGCTCGAGCAGCAGGAAGTTGGCGATGATCGTGACCTCTGCTGCGATCACGGCGGCCACGATGTAGTTGACCCCCATCGCGGTGAGCGCCCACACGATGAAGACGTTGGCTACGGCACCCAAGCCGCCGACGACCGCGAAGAGCGACATCTTCCCGAATCTCAGAGCCGTCAGCTGGGCGAGAAAGTGCATGCCCTGCCGGAAGGATGCCTTCGACTCACCAGCGAAGCGATCGGCGAAATCGAAGGGGATCTCAACGGCGCGCAGAGTCCGTCGCGCGAGGATCTCGAGCAGGATCTTGAACCCGCGTGGCTCGAGCGACTCGTGATCGATGGCGGTGCGGTCGACGAGAAAGAAGCCCGTCATGGGGTCAGTGACATCGCGCAGACGGATGGGGAACATCGCCCGCGTCACCGCAGTCGATGCGCGAGACACGAGCACACGGGTGCGATCTGCCAGGCCGGCGGAACTGCCCGCGCCCGAGTACCGCGAGGCCACGACCACGTCCGCGCCCCCGTGCAGCATTCGTGCGTACAACTCGGGGATCTTCTCGGGCGGATGCTGCAGGTCGCCGTCCATGACCAGGCACAGGTCGGCTCGCGCTGCGTCGAAGCCTTCGACGACTGCGCCGCCGAGACCGCCGGTCGGCTTGTCGCGGTGAATCAGCCGCACCGGCAACGGGGCGGTCTGAGCGACATCTTGCACGACACGCGGCGTGTCGTCCGTGCTGTCGTCGACGAAGATGATCTCGGCGTCGATACTCGTGACCGCTGCCGCGATCCGCCGCACGAGCTCGGCGACGTTCGGCGCTTCGTTGAAGGTCGGCACGACGATACTCAGATCCACGCTCGTGCCCCCAATTTGCTCAGCATGGCGAGTACGTTCCGTGATCACCCCGCACAGAACGGTCCCCGCAGCACCCCCACAGGTGCGGTTCCCCAAATCACAATGATACGAGCGCGAGCAGCAAGAACCAAGCGGCCGCCTCATATCAGGTCTGACGCGACGGCGCCCGCGCGGCATGAGGTCTTTTTTCCAAACCGACCGGGCAGAATGGTGCTACTTATGAGTAGCACACGCCCACATTGAATGCGAAACGAGACCACGTGACTCTACGGGACTACCTGCTGTCTCTGCGGAAGAACTGGCTGGTCATCGTCGCTCTCGCCCTGCTCGGCGCCATAGGGGGGTTTGTCTACGCTCAGCTGCAGCCTGAGATCTATCGGGCACAGTCCTCGGTCGTGGTCATCCCCGCTCGCGGCGACAACACGAGCGAGCTCGTGCAGGGCTCCAACTACGTACAGAACCTCGTGCAGACCTACGCGGTCGTGGCGACTTCTCCTGTCGTGCTCAACCCTGTCATCCAGCAGCTGGGGCTCGACACGTCGCCGCAATCGCTCGGCGGCACGGTCACCGTCGAGTCACCGTTGAACACCGTGGTTCTCAACATCGCCGTCGTCAATCGCGACCCCGAGTTGGCAAAGGACATCGCGGACGCCGTCGCCGCTCAACTCTCACTCGCGGTGCGGAGCCTTTCGCCCCAGAACGCGGACAACCAGCCGGCCGTTCGCCTGGAGATCATCTCTCCCGCGCGAGCCCCGGGCTTTCCGGTGTCACCGAACGTGCGGATGCTCACCCTGATGGGAGGGCTCGGGGGCCTCGCCCTCGGCGTCTGCTCCGCGCTTCTGAGGCGCCTGCTGGCGACACGCCTCACCGGACCGGCTGACATCACGTCACTCACCGACACCGCAATCCTGGGCGATGTGACGCAGGTGGCTTCTGGTCGTTCGTTGCCGACCGCCATCCGAGCTGATCCGACCGGCTCTTCCGCGGAAGCGATCCGGGGGATCGTCGCGAATCTGCGCTTCGCCAACGTGGACGGCCATGCAAAGGTGATCTTGTTCACGTCGGGCATGTCCGGCGAGGGCAAGTCATCCGTGAGTGTCTCTGTCGCCCAGATCATGGCTGAGCAGGGAGCGAAGGTTCTCCTCGTCGATACCGACCTGCGACGAGCTTCCGTGGACACGTATACGCAGCTCGAAGGCTCGGTGGGGCTCACGACGCTGCTTCTGGGTGATGTAACCCTCGATGAGGCCGTCCAGTCGTGGGGCAACGACAGGCTCGATGTGCTTACCAGCGGAACGCTGCCTCCGAACCCTGGCCAGCTGCTGACGTCGGAGCATCTCCGTGACTTCGTTCACTCGGCGCGAGAACGCTATGACTGCGTCATCCTCGACAGCGCCCCCGTTCTCGCGGTGAGCGACCCTCTGTGGCTGGCACCGGTCGTCGACGGAATCGTCGTGGTGGCCCGCTCACGCGTCACCAAGCGCGACATGCTGCTGCGAACGATCGCGGCACTCGAGACGACGCGCGTGCCGATCATGGGCATCATCCTCAACGGCGTCAAACGCACCAACCACACCAGCCCTTACTACCGCGCCGAAGAGAAGAAGCGGCCCTTCAGCCGGTCCGCCCCAGTCAGATGACGACCAGCTCCACGACGGGCGTGCAACCGCGCGGGGGGACATGGCTCACAGCCCTCGGGATCTTCCTCGGCGCCACCGTCATCGCGGCGATCGCCTCTCCGACGGTGTCGCTGTGGACGGACGAGGCTGTCACCATCTCGGCCGCTGACCGCACGCTGCCAGAGTTGTGGGCGCTGCTCCAGCGCATCGACGCGGTGCACGCGGTGTACTACGCCTTCATGAACGGCTGGATCGACCTCGTCGGGGTTTCACCCTTCATGCTCCGCCTGCCCAGCGCACTCGCGGCGGGAGGCGTCGCGCTCGGCGTGTACGCGCTCACGCGCCTGATCGGGACCGAGGGGACTGCGATCACCGCTGCAGCTGTGGCCGCCACGCTTCCTCGACTCACGTGGGCAGGCATCGAGGCTCGACCCTTCGTCTTCTCGGCGTTGGCAGCGGTCTGGGCGACGTACCTGTTCGTCAGGGCAGTACGTTCAGCGCGGGTGTGGGCGTGGGGCGCCTACGGCGCCGTCGCTGCGCTGGGCGTGGCGATCAACGTGTATCTCGTCATGCTCGTTATCGCCCACGCCGTCACCGCCGTGATGATCGCGCGTCGTGACCGCCGGACGCTTCTCCGTTTCGCCGTATCGGCGGTTGCCATCGCCGCACTGACGTCACCGTTGCTGTTGCTCGTGCGGTCGCAGCAGGCCCAGCTGGGATCGAGCGGCGACCGCAGCTTCTTCAGCATTGCGCGAAAGGTGCTGATCAATCAGTATTTTCTGGGCGAGACTCCCGATGACCGAGTCGGTCCAACCTGGTTCACGCTCGGCTGGCAGGGCACTGCCATCGTGGCTGCCGTCCTGGGGATAGCGGCCATGGTTCTCGCCGTCGTCCGCCGCCCCCGAGCGGGCGATCGCAAGCACGAGATCCTGGCGATCGTGCTGCCATGGATCATTCTTCCGACCGCGCTCGTCGCGGTGTACGCCGTCGCGGTCGCCCCTATCTATCAGCCCCGCTACTTCACCTTCACAGCGCCGGCCGCGGCCATCCTCATTGCGGTCGGCATCCGCTCCCTCGGCCGCCGGTGGGTGACGGTCGCCGCGGTCAGCATCTACGCCCTCTGCCTGCTCGTGATCCTGCTCTCGCAGAGAACACCCTTCGCGAAAGGCGGCAGCGATTGGTCCGCCGTCGCACATGTCGTCTCCGAGCAGACGTCCCGCGGCGACGCGGTGTATTTCGCTCCTCGATACCCCGAGCGCGCGGTCGTCAATCAAACGACGCGGCGCGTCGCCGAGGCGTATCCGGACGCCTTCGATGGGCTCGTCGACCTGACTGTCGAGACGACCGGCGCCGCATCGGGATCTTTGGACGGCACCTCGCGGGCGATCGAGGACGTCCGATCAGATCTCGCCGACTTCGACAGAGTCTGGGCGGTGTTCAGCGTCAAGTCACTGCCCGCCACCCTCGAAGAGAGCAACACGGTCATGGGCGACCTCGGATTCGAAGGCCGAAACGTCTGGGAAGGCCCCTCCACGCTCGTCGTCGAATACGTCCGGCAGTGAGCGATTCGTGCTGCCTGCGGCGCGCTCATTTTCGTGAGACTTGTCTCATTATCCGCCGTGATCTGCGCCGCACTCGGTAGGGTTCTTCCAACCCGCACCGACGCGCTATGGCGCGGCGCCATAGCGCGGCACACCCCCAACCGCGTCGACCTCCTGCCTGAGGTCATCGTGCGGCCGCGTACCGCTGTGCCCTACCGGAGATCCCCTGTGCATACCCCCTTCGTTCGACGTACCTCGCGCGCCCGGCGCGCTTTCCGACCCCGACTCGTCGCCACCGCCACAATGGCCACCCTGGCGATCATCGCCTCCGCCCTGGTCGCCCAACCCGCGTCGGCCGCATCCACCGTCGTCCTGGACGACACCTTCGACCGCTCTGTCTCCAAGGGCTGGGGCGAAACCGCGACGGGTGGCGCCTACCGCGGGTGGTTCTCGGGCGACTCCATGTCGGTGAACTCCGGAGTGGCTCGTCTGGCCATGGGCGCAGGCGAAGGCGCGTCAGTCATCCTGAGCTCCGCCACCGCCCGCGACGCCCGCTCCGACGTCACGGTTCGATTCGACGCCCTCGCCGGCAGCGCGTATTACGCCACGGTGCTGCGCCACCAGGCAGACGGTTCCCAGTACCGGGCACGGCTGGAACTGAACTCCTCCGCGATCCCCTTCCTCGCTGTGTCCCGCGTCAACGGCGGCGTCGAGAAGTCCGTGGGCATCGTCAAGCTCAGCACCGCCGTGCAGAAGTCGACGTGGTACACACTGTCCTTCAGCGTGACCGGCGTGTCACCCGTCACCATTCGGGCCAGCCTGTCCAAGGTCGGCGAGCCGGTTCCGGCCCCGCAGCTCAACGTCAGCGACTCCAGCGGTGAGCGCATCACCGCCGGCGGCGGCGTCGGCTGGTGGGCCTACAAGTCCGGCGGCGCGACGGACGGCACCATCTCTCTCGACAGGTTCACCGTCGCGGACGGTGCCGATCCGTTGCCGCTGGCCACGGCGCCGGTGCCGGTGCCGGCACCCACGCCTACCCCGACTCCGACGCCTACCCCCACCCCCACCCCCACCCCCACCCCCACCCCGCCGCCCGCTCCGCCCGTGACCGCGCCTCCGGTCGAGGTCGAGCCCCAGCCCGAGGCCCCCGCCCCGGTCAGCGGTCGCGGATCCGTCGCCGTCGGTGCGGCCTCGTACGCGGTGCCCGCAGGCGCCATCTATGTCAGCAACAGCTCGACGCAGTCGGCCCAGACGGGCACGGTGTCCGCACCCTTCAAGTCCGTCCAGGCCGCGGTGAATGCCGCGAAGTCCGGTGCCACGATCGTCGTCCGTGCCGGCACCTACAACGAGTCGGTTTCGATTCCGTGGGGCAAGGCGGTCACGGTGCAGGCGTACCCGAAAGAAGCCGTGTGGTTCGACGGTTCGATCCCCGTGACCAACTGGGCGGCATCGGGCAAGGTCTGGGTCGCCTCCAACTGGAGTGCGCAGTTCCCCAACGACATGGGCGGTCAGGCTTCCCGGTTCGTACGCGCGGACGCCCCGATGGCCAATCACCCCGATCAGCTGTTCATCGACGGTGTCGCGCAGAAGCAGGTCGCATCGGCTTCCGATGTCGTCGCGGGTACCTTCGCCGTTGATTACGCAGGAAAGCGCCTCATTCTCGGCACGAACCCGGCGGGAAAGAGCGTCCGCGCGAGCAACCTGAGCCAGGCCTTCGACGTCATGTCCACGAACGTCACGCTGCAGGGTTTCGGCGTCCGCCGCTACGCCACGACGCACGGCGCCAGCGGCGCGGTGCGTATGCAGAACACGTTCGCGACGGTGCGCGACCTTGTCATCACCGATAATGCGCTCGTCGGCCTCAACGTCAACAACAACGACGGTCACGTCGAACGCGTGACGATTCAGCGCAACGGCCAGCTGGGCTTCGGCGCGAACGCCGCCTACCGACTCGTCGTCCGCGACTCCCTTGTCACAGAGAACAACGTGGAGCGCTTCAAGGACGCACCTGTCGCGGGCGGGATGAAGATCACCCGGGCACGGGGCGTGCAGATCCATAACGTCGATGCGAGCAACAACACCGGCGCCGGCCTGTGGTTCGACGAGTCGTGCTATGACATCTCGGTCACCCGGTCGTCGTTCAACAACAACTCGACGACGGGTCTGCAGCTCGAGCTGTCGGCCAAGGCGATCATCGCGGGCAACCAGACGATCGGCGGCGGCACCGGGATGATGATCTACAACACCTCCGACGTGCAGATCTTCAACAACGACATCGGCGCGGGCGTCGACAACGGCATTCGCCTGAAGCAGGATGAGCGCCGTCAGGCCAAGGCTGGCTCGGTGGGCCGTGACCCGCGCGTCGGCGGAGTCGACCCCACCGTGACGTGGATCGTTCAGAACATCACGATCTCCAACAATGTGTTCGGTGCGGGCGGACCGTACTCGATCCGGGCCCTGGATGGCTCGACGAACCGCGCCGTGGACACCTGGAACGTCGTCATCACTGGAAACCTGTTCAACAACAAGGCCGCGGGCGGACCGACGATGGTCGCGTGGGGCAAGGGAGACAACAAGACTCTCGAGGCGTACAACACGCCGGCCGCACTCGCCTCTGCGAAGGGCGCCACGTGGAACAACGCGATGATCAACACGGCGAAGCGCATCGAGCAGATGGGTTCGGACGCGACCGCTCATGCTGCGACCGCAGTGCCGATCCCAGCAGACGTGGCCCGGCTCCTCGGGTGGCCGACAGGCACGAAGCGACTCGGCGCGGGCTTCTAAAGTCCCAGAAGTGAGCGGGCGGGGGGCTTTATGCCTCTCGCCCGCTCCTGTTTGGAGACCCGCCGCGCTAACGCAGCGGGAGTTGCCCTGGCTTAGACGACCCAGCGAGATATCGGTCCCTCACTCGCGGCAGGGCGACGACCGCCAGCGCGAGAGGAAGCAGCGTCGCGGACGTGTAGATCGGGCTGAACCCTATATCCCAGAGCGATCGGCTCGCGATGTAGATCACCACGGCCGTCGCCGTGCCGCTCGCGACGCGGTAGGCCATACCTCGCACAACCCACACGGCCGCCATGAGCCCCAGTAGCGCGCCGAGCGGACCGCAGAGTATCCACAGATTCCCCAGAACCGAGTGGACCTCGAACCCTTCACCGAACATGTAGCGTTCGACGTAGCCGTTGTTGGGGTCGTATCCCAGGGCGCTCATCCCGCTCTTGGCGATGACGATGTCGCTCGGTGTCGCGAGGACACCGAGGCCGAATCCACCCGGACGATCGGCGAGAAGAGCGATCGATGCGCCGACCTCGGGTCGGCCACCCACGATGAGTGACCCGCTCGATTGAATCTGCGCTGCCGTCCGCTCGCGAATCCCATCGCCGAGCATGCCTTCCAGAATCGCCGCTTGCAGAAGCAAGTACGCACCGGTGACGACGATCGCGAGGCGGATGATCGTCATCCATGTGCCCCGCCGTCGCGCGCCCGGCTCTCGGGGCCGATCCGAGCGCTGCGTGAGGGTCAGCGCAACGGCGATCAGGAGGAAGCCCGCGAGAGAGCGCGAATCGAACGCGAGCGACACGATCGCGAGCGCTGTGCCCGCAACGGCTTGGGGAAGCCAGCGCCCGTAGGTCACCGGAAGACTGAGGACGAGAAGGATGACGGGCGCTGCGAAGGTGAACTTCCACAGGTTCGCGTCGTTCGGCCCCGACATCGCGAGATTGGCCAGCAGGCCGAGCCCGTACGCGAACACCGTCCGTCTTGTCCCAGCCGCCGACCGCGCCCACAGGAAGAGGGGCAAGACGATGCCGAAACTCGCCACCCTCGCTGCTTGCGCCGCGAGCAAGGAGCCCGAGACCTCGGCCATGGACCCGTAGGCCAGGAGAACACCCGCCATGGTGGCGAGTATCGAGAGAATGGCGAAGCCTGTCGCCCATTGGTACCGCGACAGGTAACGAACGGCCACGGGAAGGACGACAAGCGCGACCACGACGTTGAACGGCACGTCAAGCGGCATCGGAATCCGCAGCGCCGTCGCCGCCACCGCGATGAGAGCGACGGTCACCTCAGCCCTGGGAACGTGCTCCGCAGCGGCCCCGGGGGCGAGGCGAGCCTCGGAATGTGCGCGTGCGATCTCGGTCACCTTCTCCCACCGAGCGGCGGAATGCCTCCCACGTCGAGCCTAGGGGTGAGCGTGCGACAGACGGGGAATGATCACGGGGTGGGGGTGGTGACGGTGATCTCGGGGAAGCTCACCCG
>NZ_JBYHFM010000010.1:0-15849 GCF_057669765.1 Microbacterium sp. Y832
GAACACCCCGACCCCTACCCGTCAACCAAAGTAGGGGCAGTCCCCCCCGGCTTCCCACGTGAGCTCGCGGGGGCGCTGATGTCTCCGCCGTCATCGGGCCCAAGCCCAAGCCCAAGGCTGAGGCTGAGGCTGAGACCGCCGAGCCCGCCGCCACTGTCGAGCCTGCGGCCGAGCCGAGGCCGAAGTCCGGGCTGTGTCCAAGCCGGCGCATCCGACGCCGCGATGGATGCCGTCGACGATTCGGTGTTTCCCCGCACCACGGTTCCAAGGTCGTCCTCGCCGCGCGCCTTGCCGCCGCGCAACGCAAACCCGTTCCAACCGGGAGGGCAATTTCGCTAGCAGGAGGTTCGCAAATAATTGTGCACCCTTAATGCTCTGGCTTGCCTATAAGTCGGGGATCCCAGCTGATAGCCTGCAAATAATTCTTAGCTATCAGTCAAGTAGGTGACGAATGACGGACAAGTACGCGATCCCGCGACTCGACTTTGAGTCCGATCTCGTGGCGACGCTCTTCGCGATCGAGCGCCTCCGGGCGGACATCGGTACCGGGACGACCCCGAGGGACACCTTCGTTGAGCTCCACCATCTATTCGACATGGTGATGAGCGTCGTGTCCGCACGCATCGAGGGCAATCACACGACGGTGTACGACGCGATCAATCGCATCGATGTCGCTGCATCGATTGGGCAGCCAGATGAGCAGCTCAAGGAGATCACGAACATCGTCGACGCCGTTCGTTTCCTCGACACACTCGATCCGGGCCAGCCGCTCTCCCATGCGCTCGTACGGGAGCTGCACAACCGGACAGTGCGCGGCCTCACTCGGGAGGGGGACCCGACGCCGGGCGCCTACCGGGAGCAGGAGGTCGCAATTACCGATTCGTCGCACGTACCGCCGTCGTGGGTGACCGTGCACGCCGAGATGACCGCGCTGCTGGACTTCTCGAACACCGAGCGTCCGATGCACGAGCAGATGCTCCAGATCGCCATCGCGCATCACCGATTTGTATGGATCCACCCCTTCCGCAATGGGAACGGGCGCGTGTCCCGGCTACTGACGTACGCGATGCTGCGACGGACGATCTTCGCGCGCCGCGGCCACAGCGCACTGAATCCGACGGCGGTCTTCGGCAACGACCGAGACGGCTACATGGCGGCGCTCGAAGCCGCAGATGACCTCTCGGAAGCCGGAACGGTGCGATGGATCGAGTTCTTCACCACCGGGATCCGCGACGACCTCGCTCGGCTCGTCAAGCTGCAGAATCACGACTATGTCATCGAGGAACTAGTCGGGCCCGCGCTGTCTACCCTCGTGCGAGACGGGATCATCTCGTCCGATGATGAAGCGATCCTGCGCGCGACACTCGAGCGAGGCGTGGTGAAGGCCGGCGACCTCGGAGACGTCGTCCCGGGCGCGGCTGACAGGCGGTCGCGTGTCATCCGCGGTCTGCTCGAGCGCGGGCTCCTGCGCCAGGCGTCAGGGGGACCGCGCTTCTATCGGCTCTCTCTCGCTCAAGGTCCACTCGCTCCGCGCCTCGTTCGACGGCTCGACCGCCTCGGCTATCTCCCGAAGATGCTTTCCGACGACTGAGTCGCGCAAGCCTGTCATGGCAGGGCGACGCCACGGGCGCGACTGAGTCGCGCAAGCCTGTCATGGCGGGCCACGCCACGGGCGCGTGCGTGAGCGCGCCCCAACCGGTAACGCGTGCGGCGGGGATCAGGTCAGCCGCGAGATGGTGGTGTGGTCGTCGAGAGGCTCGACCGCAGTGCAGAGAGCTCACTCGCCGTGCAGGACGCGCACGGCGAGTGGTGGGCTCACCCACGCCTTAGCCTCGACCGCACGAGCGGCCTCAAGCTCGTGATCCGATCGTCGGGCGGGTTCACAGCGCTGTGGGGCGTGAACAAGGGTGTGAACAAATGAGGAGATCGAGTGCAGCCGAGTCGTCGTTCAGCTCGAGGAGTCACGAGCCAAGATGACCGGCATTCGCTCGGACGCCGCAGCCTGGAAGATCCTCCCCACGCTCGTCGGCCAGCCGGCCGTGAACGTGAAGTACCTGATGAGCGAGGTCGGCCTCGGGGAGATGGCAGCGCTTCGTGCGCTGCAGGCCCTCACGAAGCACGGGGTCCTCGTCGAGGTGACGGGTCGCGATCGGAAGCGTGTCTGGCAGCATCCCGGCATCTTCGACGTGCTCGATGGCTACGCCGCGACCATCAGGCGGATGTCGCTGCGCTGACCCTTCCCTATTTTTTTCGGGTCGTCGAGCAGGCTCGAGGAGCCGTGAGAATGAGGACGCTATGAAGGCGTTGAACAGGAAGAGCCCCATCTGGCACGCAGTCATCTGGATAGTGGCCTACGTCGTACTGGTCAACGCCGGCGACTGGCTATCTGAACTGATCGGTGGGCCGAACTGGGCAACCCCGTTGCTCCTGGTCGTCTTCTCCACCGGATTGATCCTCTACGTGGTGAGAAATGGCTGGCTGAACTATTACGGGCTCGGACCGCTTCGAAGAAACAGCTTCGCCGGGACCTGGCTGTACATGCCATTGGTCGTCATCGTGGGCCTCCAGTACGTCAAAGGTCTCAACGAGGACCTTGACCTCACGACAGTGCTCTTGATCATCGTCCTGATGATCTGCGTCGGCTTCGTCGAAGAGTTGCTGTTCAGGGGGTTCCTGTTCAAGGGGATACTCGCCGAGGGAAACCTCACTCGCGCCGTGCTCATCTCGGGGATCACCTTCGGGGTCGGGCATATCGTCAACCTGGCCCGCGGCTACACCGGTACCGAGCAGCTTCTCCAGATCGCCTTCGGCATTGTGCTCGGAATCGTGCTTGCGCTGCTGTTCGCCGTCACCGGCACGATCATTCCCCTCACCATCTTCCACGTCCTGTTCAACATCAGCGGAAATCTGACGGCGGAAAACAACGAGTACAACTTCTGGATGCTGCTGGTAACCGTGGTGATCAGCATCGGATATGGGACATACCTGGTCGGTAGGCTTCGCCGCCATGGTGCCGACCAAGGCGTACGCGACACCGCGCTTCCGTAAGCGCGGGAGGTGACGTGATGCGCGCTCTCGGCGCTCAAGGCCCTGAGCACGATCGCGAACGCCCTCGAGCGGGACTGACGCGGGAAGCGGCGGATGACGTGGAGCCCGCCACTCAGGCTCGAGCGCGCCGACCTGCCAAGAGCAGCGCACCGATACCGCACAGGAGCATGGCTGCGCCGGCCCACGGCATCGCTGACGGTGCGATGCCGGACTCCGCGAGAGCGGCCGGGGCGGGCTGCGACGGCGTCGGCGGCACGGCCGGCACCTCGGCTGCGACGACGGTCACGACTGCCGTCGCGACCAACGGCGAGCCCTCGCCCTGCCAGACAGTGACGGTGATCGTCCGCGAGCCCACGGTTGTGAAGCGGATGACACCCGTGCCCGGGTCGATCACGTCGCTGTCGTCGCTGCTGGCCATGTCGATCTGGCACCAGCCGCAGTCGGGGGTGTCGACGAGGTCGAACAGATTGGCGCCGAACGGGTTGTCGTAGCTGTCCCACGCGCTGATCTGCGCAGCGGAGGTGCCTCCAACGGTGACCGTGGTCGGCTGCATGCTGAAGTCGATCGACCCGACGCTGTCGTCGGGGACCACCAGGAGGTCGGTGTCTGCGGCAACGAGGCCGCCCCGCAGTGTCGCGGTCACGAGTCGGGGGCCGGCGACATAGGCATCGATGGCCGAGTCGAATCCCGCCCCGACGATCACATCGTCGGGGTGGTCGCTGGTGAACGCGACGAGATCCGTGATGTCCGCTCCGTCCCCTCCGGGCGTCGCGTCCGTCGCCACAAGGGAGATCCAGCCGGCGCGGGCCGGGGAAGGGGCGTCCCGGTAGGTGACCTGGATGCTGGTGATCCCGTCCGGTGCCCACTGCGCGTAGAAGAGCCAGGCTCCGCCGAGTTCCGCCAGCGACGTCGTGGAGGTGAACGCTGCACCGGAGCCATCCGAGGCGGCGTTCCAGGATGCGATCCTGGTGTTCGTGCGCGTGAAGTCAGGGAACTCGAGGTCGGCGTCAGAGAGCGTCGGGGCGTAGACGGTGACGTCTTCGTAGCCGTCGGCCGGGAGGTTGCTGGCCAGACGAATGTTGTAGTTGTTGCCCGTCACCGTCACGCCCGGTGCGATGCCCGCCGTGATGGTGCCGCCGTTGGCGATCGAGATGGATGACCCGCTGATGGTGCGAGTGGTGCCGTCGTCAGAGATCCGTCCGCCCGCTCCGACCGCGCCCGACGCCCCTCCGTTCATGCGCATGTCCGCCCCCAGCACCAGCGTGCCGTCCACCTGAAGGAAGCTCGCACGATTTCCGGTGCCGGCGATGAGCGTGACCGTCGCGCCGGAGGAGATCGTCAGGCGCGACAGGAAGAGGTCGTGGCCTGCCAGATCCAGGGTGAGGTCGCGGTCGATCGTGAGAGTCTCTGTGGCGGCGTTGCCCATGCTGGCAGCGAGGGTGAGAGTCGTCTCTGTGCCGGGAGAGATCGCCGTGCGCAACTCGTCGAGCGTCCGGATGTCCGCGTCGAGAGCGGCCGCCGGAGCGACGCCGAGGGTGAATGCTGCAGTGGCGCCGAGGAGGACGGCGATGATGCCGGCGCGTGAGACCGCGCGGAAGGTGGCAAATGGGGAGGGCAACGCTGACCGCCTTGAGGCTTCGCTGAGAAGACGCGTTGATCAGCGCCGATAGTGCACCGTATCGTGGACGTCGGGGCGGTGTCCAGGGTTGCGCGGGTACGGGGAATTGTTGCCGACAATGCGTCGGTATGATGGCTCTCATGGAAATCCTGAAGAACGTCATCCTTGCTCTGCACATCATCGGCGTCGTGGCGTTGCTGGGAGGGGTTCTCTACCAGACGGGCGCTATGCGCCAGGGTAAGGCCCGCGTGCTCCCCGCGATGATGCACGGCGCTTGGACGATGCTCGTGACTGGCGTGATACTGGTCGGCCTGCAGTACCCGCTGGGCAACGAGGTCAACAACGCCAAGATCACCGTGAAGCTCGCCATCCTCATCGCGATCATCGTGATCGCTCTCATCAACCGCAAGCGCGAAGTCGTCGCCTCGTGGGTGCTCCCGGCGATCGGCGGCCTGACCGTGGTCAACGTTCTCCTGGCGACCGTGTGGCGCTAGTCCTGCTCCGCCCCCGTGCGGGCACCCTGCCGGGGGTTCGACCGGAACGCGAGCGCCGAGCATAATTGCGAGATGCCGAAGATCTCTGCGCCCACGGTGGCTGAGCACCGCTCGAATCAGCGCGCTGCGCTGATTCGAGCGGGCGAAGCGGTGTTGCTCGAGTCGGGGCTCGGCGCCGTCACGCCTCGCAGCGTCGGTGAGCGCGCGGGGATGGCGCGCTCGAGCTTCTATGACTACTTCCCGACCAAGGATGACCTGCTCGTCGCGATCGCGATCGACGCGATCGAGCGGTGGGATGCCGAGATCGAGGAAGCGCTTTCCGGGGTCGACGGCCTCGACGAACTCCGCCGATTCATCGACGCGACCATGGCGATGACCGCGGACGGGAAGCACGCGATCGCGGACGCGCTCCGCGACGCGGAGCTCAGCCCGAGCCGGCGCGAGGATCTGATGACCTTGCATGACGCGCTCTTGAGGCCGCTCGTGCGGGTGCTCTCAGATCTGGGGATGTCCGGGTCGAGGTCGGCCACGATGCTCGTTCAGGGCGTCCTCAGCGCCGGTGTGCAGTTGGTCACGCACGGCGTGGACCACCGCACCGTCGCTGACGACGTCTTCCGCCTTCTCACGCGCGGTCTGACGGACTGAATTCCGCCCCCCGGGGGCTGCGCGTCGGTGCCGATCGGGCCGGGCTCGATTTGGCGATCCCGGATTTCCGACATACTGTCGGAATGTTGTCGACGGACTGTCGGCAAGATCCGCTCTTGGAGAGTCCCCATGTTTCTTGCGTTGCGCGAACTGCGCTTTGCCCGCGGACGATTTACGTTGATGGGCGTTGTCATCGCCCTGATTTCGGTGCTCGTCGTTCTGCTCTCAGGCCTGTCGTCGGGCCTTGTCAACGACGGCGTCTCCGGTCTGAAGGCCATGCCGGCCTCGGCCTTCGCCTTCAACGAAGGCACGATGAAGGACAACGCCTTCAGCCGCTCCGTTGTGGATGACGATCAGCTTGCCGTGTGGCAGGAGGCCGACGGCATCGCCGAAGCCGAGCCCATGGGCGTGAACATCGTCAACGGTGTCACCGACGATGGCACCCAGATCGACCTCACTCTGTTCGGTGTCGAGCCGGGCGGGTTCCTCGCGCCCGCGGTCTCCACCGGCGAGGGTCTCGGCCCCATCGGTGGGATCGTCGTCTCCGAGCCGCTGCGCGACGAGGGAGTGGAACTCGGCACCGTGGTCACCCTGGACCGCCTCGAGCTCGAACTCACCGTCGTCGGCTTCACCGAGGGGCAGGCCACCTTCGGACACGTCGACGTGGCGTACCTGCCGCTGGACACCTGGCGGCTCATGGCCGCAGGCCAGACCCAGCCGGGTGAGCCCACCGCTGCGCAGGTGGACGTGATGGACTTCCCCTACGCCAGCGTCGTCGCCCTTCTCGCCGAAGACGGCGCAAAGCCGGACTACGAGCTCATCGACGCCGAGGCCAGCACAACGACGATGACGCTCACCGAATCGTTCAACGCGTCGCCCGGGTACGAGGCGGAGACCCTCACCCTCAGCATGATCCAGATCTTCCTCTACGCGATCTGTGCATTGGTGGTGGGCGCCTTCTTCACGGTGTGGACGATCCAGCGCTCGCACGACATCGCGGTGCTTCGCGCCGTCGGCGCCTCGAGCAACTACCTGCTGCGCGACAGCCTCGCGCAGGCCGCGATTCTCCTCTTCGGGTTCACGGCCCTCGGCGTCGGAGCCGGCGTGGGGCTGGGGGCCGCGATGCCCGCGGCGATGCCCTTCGACCTTGAACTGGCCCCGATCGCGATCGCCTCGGCGACGACAATCGCGCTCGGACTGATCGGCGCCGCGATCGCTGTGCTCCGAATCGCCCGCATCGACCCGCTTCGTGCCCTGGGAGGACAACGATGAGCTCTTCAACCACCCCCGCTCTGAAGATCAGCAACGCCGTCCTCGAGCTCGGCGACGGAGACTCGCGCGTCCGCGCGCTCGATGACGTCTCGCTCGCAGCGATGCCCGGCGAACTGGTCGCCATCGTCGGACCGTCCGGATCGGGCAAGTCCTCGCTGCTCGCGATCGCCGGCGCCCTTGCCAGCCCCGACAGCGGCACAGTCCAGGTGCACGGCACCGATCTTGCGACGATGTCCAAGCGTGCGGCTGCACGGTTCCGACTGCGCAACATCGGCTTCGTGTTCCAGTCGGGCAACCTCCTGCCCTCGCTGACCGCCACCGACCAGCTCCGGTTGGCCGGCAAGCTCGCGGGCAACCGTCACATCAAGACCGAAGCTCTGCTGGAGTCCGTCGGTATGGCGCACCGTGCCGGACACCGTCCGGGCGAGCTGTCCGGTGGCGAGCGCCAGCGGGTCGGTATCGCGCGCGCGCTCGTCAACGACCCGACGTTGCTTCTCGTTGACGAGCCGACGGCCGCACTGGACCGTCGACGCAGCCACGAGGTGGTTCAGCTCCTCGCCGATCGCGCACACAACTCCGGCGTCGCCGTCGTCATGGTCACTCACGACCGCGAGGTGCTCGAGCACTGCGACCGGATCCTGGAGATGGTCGACGGACGGCTCGGAGCGCCGGTCCTCACCCACTAGCGTTCGCGGGCAGAAACCGCAGCCTGACCGTCGGCATGTCGATCCGAATCGACATGCCGACGGTCGTTGCAGCACGTCATCGCCGTGCGCGGGTGTGTGCGGCGAGACGCTCGAGTCCTTCGTCGATCGTCACCGACGGTTTCCACGCCAGGGACCGGCGCGTGTCGCGCTGGTCGAACCAGTGCGCGGTCGAGAGCTGCTCGGCGAGGAACCGCGTCATCGGCGGCTCGTCGATGCCGGGACGAAGGGCCCATGCGCGTTCTATGACCGTCCCCGCCGCGCGGGCGAGGCCCGCGGGGACGCTCCACTGGGGCGGGCGCACACCAGCGGCGAGGCAGATGCCGGCGAGGAGGTCGCCGACCGGCCGCGGTTCGCCGTTCGTGATGACGAACGCCCGTCCGTGCGCGTCCGGCGCGCGATGCAGCGCCGCGACGATGCCTGTCGCCGCGTTGTCGACGTAGGTCGAATCGATCAGCGCTCGGCCGCCATCGATGAGCGGCAGCCGACCCCGGCGGGCGCGGTCGAGGATGCGGCCGACGAGCTGGGTGTCTCCGGGTCCCCAGACGAGGTGAGGGCGAACAGCGACCGTCCGCATCGCGGCGGAGTCCCGCGCGAGGGCGAGAAGCTCGGCCTCGGCTTTCGTGCGCGCATACTCGCCCCGGGCCTCGGCCGGTGAGGCGGGCTCCGCCCCCACCCCCGCCAGCGATGCGCCGGAATGAGCCACCGAGGGCGACGACACCTGCACGAAGCGGGACACGCCGGCCCGTTGCGCCTCGTCGAGCACGATCCGCGTGCCCTCGACGTTGACGGCGTGAAACTCAGCCGGGTCGCCCGCGAGCGATACCTTCGCCGCGAGGTGGACCACGCCATCGGCCCCGTCGACCGCGCGGCTCACGATATCTCGATCGGTGATCGTGCCGAGCACGTCGACGGCTCCCGGCACCTGACCGGGCCTGCGCTGGAGGGTGCGGACGTCGTGTCCGGCGGCGACGAGCTCCGCCGCCACCGCCCGGCCGAGGTATCCGGATGCACCGGTGACCACGACGATCATGGGCTGCTCATCCTCCCGCCGGCCAGGGTGCGTTCTGCCCACTGCGAGAGGCGTGTGCGATCGATCTTGGAGTTGTGGCGGATGTCTGTCGGCAGCCGCGGCACCGTCAGCACGGCGGCAAGTCGCAGGCCCGTCCGCCGGCGGACTTCGGCGGTGAGCTCGGGCCCCGCAAGCGCCGGGCGCGTCGTCGCAGGGATCGTTTCGACGACGGCGACGGCCTGGCGCAGCCGGTGGGGGCCGATGCCGACGACGGCGGCGCATCGGACTTGTGGGGCACCCTCGAGTTCCTGCTCCGGTCCGACCGGGGCGATCGGTCCGTCTGCGGTTGCGAGCACGTGGGGCAGTCGCCCTTCGACCCAGAGCCGTCCCGAGGTGTCGAGGTGCCCGACATCTCCCGTGCGATGCCATCGGCCGTCGAGCGGTGTGTCGTCCATGGCGGCGCGGTCGGTGAGCCAGAGCCTGTCGTAACGCGTCTTGAGATGCGCCGCGGACACGATGACCTCACCCAGCACGCCGGGCTTCTGGCTGGGCGCGCCGGTGGCGTTTCCCTCGGCGTCGAGCGCGCTGATCAGCACCTTGTTCGCGCCCACTGGCCTGCCGACGCAGACCCCCGTGTCCGCTGCGTTCGAAAGCTCGCGGAGGTCCGCGAGCGTCACGTCGGTGACCAAGAGGCATTCGGTCATCCCGTAGGGCGTATGCGGCTGCGCGGTCGGCATGAGTTCGGCGGCCGCCGCCAAGAGCGGCTCGCCGACCGGCGCTCCCGTCGACAGGAACGTGCGCACCTTCGCCAGAACGCGGCGGTCCTCGTCAGACAGCCGGTGTGCTGTTGCGACGACGTTCCTGATCGCCGCGGGGGAGAGGAAGACGACCTCGGCGTCTGACGCCTTCACGGCGGCAGCGACGGCATTCGCGGTGAGGGTCCGGGGTGCGGACACATCCATGTCCGGCGTGGCAGACCGAGTGCCCAGCGCGGGGCCGAGCAGCGCGAAAGGGGCGAAACCCGTGACGAGGCCCGTGTCGTCGCCTATCCCGAAATGCGCGGCCAGCACATCGCGCACCGCGGAGAGCTGGCGGTGGGTGTACATGACACCCTTCGCGGGCCCGGTCGAACCGGAGGTGAAGAGGATGGCGGCGAGGTCATCCGGCCCCGGCTCGGCTGGCAGCGGTGCGGCGCTTCCGGCAGCGGCGAGCGAGGCGAGGTCATGCGAGACAGAGAGTGCCCGAGCCGACGCCCGGGGCAGCGTGGCGACCGATATCCGCAGGCCCGGCCAACGCAGCGCGCGCGCGGCGGCCAACCCGGGCAGCTCGCCGATCACGACGTCGGGCTGTGCTCCGCGCACGGCGCGCGAGAGCCCTCGCACACCGAGCCCGGCGTCAGCCACCACGACCACTGCGCCGATGCGCAGACACGCGTAGATCACGGCGGTGAGTGTCGCACCGGGAGGAACGAGGACCGACACGCGGTGGCCCTTTCGCACGCCGATGCTCGCGAAGCCGGCGGCGAGGCAACGGACCCGATCGTCGAGACGCCGCCAGCTCACCCGACGTTCGACTCCGCCGGGTGCGCTCATGTCGATGATGGCGGCGTCCTCGCTGTCCCGTCGGGCATCGAGGGCGGCCCACAGCGGCGTGAAGGCGTCAGGGTCAGGTGAATCCGGATCGACCGCGCGCTCGGTGCGGCGGTGCGCGCCCGCCGTCAGGCGGTCTTCGTTGTCGCGCAGCCACGCGAGGATTCCGTCGTCGTACGCCCTCTCTTCGGCAATGAGGTGGCCGGCACCTTCGAACCGGTGGACGTCGGCGTGCGGTAGCCGGTCCACGAGGTCGTCGAGATACCGGTCGCTGAAGATCGGATCAGCCGGGCCCCACAGAAGCAGCGCGGGTACGTCCAGGTGTGCCACGCCGTCTGCGATGCGCTGCAGTTCGGCGAAGCTCCGGTGCCCCGCATCCGCCGGAATGTCGGCCACGAAAGCGCCGATGCCCTGTCGGCGCTCCGCCGAGCGATACGGCGCGCGGTAGGCGTCTTTCACCGCGGGGCTCAGCGCCGGGCGGGCGAGGGCGAGGGTGGTCTCCAAGAACGCGCTCGTGCGCACGGTGGATGCCGCCAGCACCCCGCGCGCCCCCGCGACGCGCAAGGGGGCGGGGATCGGCGCGTCCGCGGGGTGATGCACGGCGGTGTTGAGCGCGATGACTCCCGCCAGCAGCGTGGGGTGATCCACCGCCCACCCGAGCGAGACGACCCCGCCCCAGTCGTGGCCGAGCGTGACGACAGGGGTGTCGAGGTCGAGCGCATCGGTGAAATCCGCCAGATCCCGCACCCGTCGCTCCAGCGACCTGACCGTGCCGGTGCGCGCAGAGAAGCCCATATCGAGCTGGTCGGGCGCGATGACCCGCCAAGCCGGCTGTCCCGCCTCGGCCGCGCGCAGCGATGCCTCCACGAGGCGTCGCCAGAGGTAGGACCAGGTGGGATTGCCGTGCACCGCGAGGATCGTTCCGACCGGATCGACGCCGAGACGGTCGAGTTCAGCGCCCGTATCGAAGTAGCGCCATTCGTGGTCGATGCCGGTTCCGCGTTCGGTGACCGTCAGAGTCCGGCTGCATCGGATGTCCAGACCGGGCAGCCCTTCGAGCGTCCGCCTCAGATCGTCGGTCACCAGACGATCTCCATCATCGCGGTGTTGAGCCCCGAGCCGACGCCCATGAGCAGGACACGGTCGTTCGCCCGCAGTGTCGCCTGTTCGGCGTCAAGCGTGATGGGGACGGATGCGGGTCCGATGTTGCCGAAGCGGGGGAAGGTCGTCGGCACGCGGGAGCGGTCCAGGTTCACTGCCTTGACGATGGCGTCGGTGTGGATCGAGGACACCTGATGAGTGATGTAACGGTTCATGTGCTTCCAGTCCCACTCGCTCGCGGCCTCCTTCCAGGCCGACACGACGAGATCGAGGCCGCCCTTGAGGAGCGCCTTCGCGTCGGTGAACATGCCGTCCACGCTGCCCACGCAGAGCTGGTGGAATTGCGTGGCAGCGCGCGTCACGCCCCCGAGGACACGATGCCCCTCGGGGTGCTCGTCTGCTCGCCCGAGCACGGCTGCCGCAGACCCCGATCCGAGCGTCAGCGACGCGAACTCGCTCATGAACCCGTCGCGCCCGCCTTCGGTGTGCAGCAGCCGGTCGATCGTGTTGGTCTGGATCTCATCGGCGTCCTCGCCGGCAACGACCATGGCGTACCGGATCTGCCCCGACTCGATCATGGTCGCGGCGAGGGACAATCCGTTGATGAAGCCCAGACACGCGTTGGCGACGTCGAAGTTGACCGCCGAGCTCGGCAGGCCCAGCCCGTGGTGCAGAGCCACGGCGACCGACGGCTCGAGGTTCGCTCGGGTGACCGAGGTGTTGATCAGCAGGCCCACCTCTGACGGGGAGACACCGGCGTCAGCGAGGGCGCGTTCACCGGCGGCGATGGTGGAGGCGTCGACGTACTCGCCCGGCGCCCAGTTGCGGCGCTCCTGCACCCCCGCGACGCGTTTGAGCAGCCCGCTGTGGAGCTTGAGGCGCTTCAACGACGGACCGAGGCGATCCTCGATCTCGTCCGACGTCGTCACGCGGCTGGGGAGAACGCTCGCGACGGATAGTAGCGCTACGTTGCCGAAGCGCGCGGTGGCATTACTTGGCACTGGGCCTCCCTCGAGGTTCGATGCACTCCCTCATATGCTTTCTACCTCACGCCGACGGTGCTTTGGCGGGGGTTGCGAATCTTCGGGCGAAGGTGCACGCCGTCTGGCGCTCTTGCACACGGCTAGTCTGTGTCCTTGGTGCTCCTCCCGCGCGATCCGCAGATGCGCGAATGCGAGCCGCGCGATGCTGGCGTCGACAAGAGGCAGGAGCTGATCTCGACGGTGAGTGTGATGAGCGCCATCAGGCACAGGGTGTCTGCCACCGATCCCGGCCGAACCCGGTTGAAGCTTGCCGCTGCCATCGCCACCGGCATGCTGATGAGCGCCGCCGGTGCCTGGAGCGTCGTGACGCTGCTGCACGCCGACAGCGCGCTGCTCACGGTGGGGATCTTCCTCGCCATGCAGATGGGCCTCACCCCTCACGACAAGACAGCGCGAGCACGATGCGCGACGACCGCGCTCCTGTTCATCCCCACCGCCGTGTCCGCGACGATCGCCACGATGCTCGCGCAGTGGCGGCCGCTCGAGATCGCCGTGCTGGTGGGTGTCGCGGGCGTCGGAACATGGGTGCGCCGTTTCGGTCCGCGAGCCACCGCACTCGGTTTCGCGGCGTTCTTCGGGTACTTCTTCCCCCTGCTGCTCGAGCTCACGGCCGCAGAACTGCCGTCCTTCCTCCTCGTCGCCGCCCTCTCGGTCGGGTCGCTGACCCTCATGCGCTCGACGCTGCTGTTCGAACACCCTCGGCGTCAGATCACGCTGCTGCTGCGTGAGCTTCGCAGTGCGTCGGCGGCGGCGGTCGTCGCGGCGACCCAGCCGGAGGCGCGGCATCCGAAGGTGCTTCGTGCGCGCCTGGCCCGCATCGACGGCGTCGCCCGGTCGATCACGGCCTGGCAACAGGATTTCGATACGGCTCGGCACATCAAGAGCGACGAGACGGCGTTCGCGTCGCTGGTGCTCGACGCCCGGATCGACATCGAGCAGGCATGCTCCGAACTGGTTCGGACGTCTGATCCGGATGCGCCGGAGCCCGCCGCCGCCGATCCTGCGGTCCGCTCCGCCACGGACGCACTGCTCGTCATGCTCGACAACCACGCCGAGCCGTCCGCCATCGAGCACGCGGGTACGCAGGCAGACACGCTGCTGGCGGGCCTCGGGCCCTCGTCGGCTCATCGAGTCGCGGTCGGCAGGCTTGCCCGCAGCGCCCTCGCACACAAGGCTCTGCGCGACGTCATCGGAGCCGGAGCCCCGTCGTCCCCGCCGGCCCCGACGTCCGTCGCCGTCGCGAAGCCGAAGCCTCCTCCGGCGAGCGACGACGCGACCTCGTCCTCGGCGAACCGGTGGTGGGACTGGCGACAGTGGCAAGTGACCACGCGGCTGGCGATTCAGATCATGGTCGCCACGACGCTTGCCACGGTCGTGGGCGAGGCGATCTCGGCGAGCCGCTGGTACTGGGCGGTGCTCACCGCGTTCGTCGTGTTCGTGGGTGCGACGACACGGGGCGCGATCCTCACTCGTGCATACAACCGCATCCTCGGAACGGCGGCGGGTCTCATCGTCGGGCTCGGGCTTGTGCTCGTCGCGCACGACCAGAAGCCGCTGCTCGTGGCGATCTGCGTGGTCGCGGCATTCGGGATGATGTACTTCGGGCCGGTCCGCTACCTGTACAGCGCGTTCTTCGTCAGCACGATGCTGGTGTCGATGTACGGATTGCTCGGAGACCTCGACAATCAGATCCTGGACCTGCGCATCGGCGAGACGATCGCCGGGGCGGTCATCGGGGTGCTGTGCGCGTACCTCATCTTCTCGTCCAACTCCCGCCCCGCACTCCTGGTGAAGATCCAGGCGTACTTCACCGCATTCGACGACCTCCTCACGGCAGGACGGAGAGCACTGACCGCCCCCGCGCGCGACTCGGAAGTGCTCGCCGCGGCAGAGCGTGTCGGCGAAGCGCTGAGCGACGTCGACACGTTCACTGCGTCGATGTCGGCCGCGATGCTCGGCCCGAAGCATCTCCAGCGGGTGCCGGTCGTGCATCTGCTCTATGTGGGCACGCGGGCCTCGGAGAGCTTTGCGCAGTCGGCCATCGCGGTGACGACCGCCGTCCCGGAGCGTCTTTTCGTCGATGATGCCGCGACGGCACTGGACGAGGCGCTGACGCATCTGCGCGGGACGGCTGACACAGCGCGCCGGTCTTTCGAGACGGATGTCGAGGCGACGCAGACCGACGATACCGTCATCCTCGATCTGCTGCCGCGCGTACCCTTCGATGCACTGTCGCCGCAGTCCTCAGCGATCGTCGATCTCTCCCGGATCAACTGGGTCATGGTGCATATCGCACAGGAGAACGGCGACCCCAGCTCGCGGTGAGTGGCCGGGCCGCCACCTGCCGACCGTCACGACGGCGCTGTCGTCACAGATCCTCGACCCACGATGTCGGCGGGGTGTCCTCGGCGTGGCCTGTCGTGCCGCCGAGCGCGTCGGCGCGGTCGTTGAGCTGCGCCACGAGCTGCTCGTCGACGATCTCGTCGCCGCTGTCCGGAGCGTCCTCCGCGACGATCTGTGACGCGGGCCCGACGAGCAGGGTCGCAACGATCCGCCGACCCTCGCGGTTGATGGCCGGAATCGCGATCGTCGCGGCTTCCCGCACGCGGGCGAGTGCCTCGCCGAATCGAAGCACGGCGGCCGCGATGTCGTCGCCGGTGATGAGTTCATCGCCGGCGTAGATGATGGTCTTCACCCGCACTGTCTACCGCCGTATGGCGGATGGGCAATGCCCCTTGCGGGTCGTCGGCCGCAGGGCGGATAATCGCGAGCGTTCCCCGTCGACGTCGCGGCGATACCGACGACTGGCGGATCGTCCACGACGAAAGGGCTGCGATGGGCAAGTTCGTCTATGACGGCCATGTCAAGGTGGACTTCGAGGACCGGCTCCTCGCGCACTTGCAGGTGACGATCACGACGAAGCTGCGCCGGGGCGAGCCCTTCACCTTTGTGTGGAAAGACGAGACCAGCATCGCGGATGGGCGCACGATGGTGTGGCTGCATCCGAGCCGGTCGATCGTCTACAAGTTCTACGGCAGTCGTACGCCGCAGCTGAATCGCGCGTGGCTCGAGGCCCTCATGTACACCGCGAACTCCCCGACGGGGCTGTACGTCGTGCCCGAGCCGCCGGACCCATCGTCGCAGAGCGGCGGCGACCGCCCCGGGCAGTGATGCCGTCTCCGGCGGCCGCCCCGAGGGCATCGTCCCGCAGGCAGAGAAGTGGGCGGGGGCTGTCCGGGGAGGTGGACGGCCCCCGCCCGTGGGGTCAACCGGCGTATTCGAACAGCGACAGGGTCAGTGTGGCGGTGTAGGCGCCGGGGTCG
>NZ_JBYHFM010000011.1:0-6930 GCF_057669765.1 Microbacterium sp. Y832
TCTCGGATCAGACCGGACCCCACACACCGTTATTCAGACAGTCCCCTACGTTGCTGTTCGACGGCGGCGCTGCCGCGAACGACGTGCAAGCCATCATGGGGCACTCCACCCTGCAGATGACCGAGCGGTACAGCCGCGCGAGGTCGGACGCGGCACGACGCGGGGCGGAGCGACTGGATAACTTGTTCGGCGCACCGTCCCCTCGTGGGCCTTCCCTGTGACAACGCGCAAGCTCCCCCGCGAGTCAGCTGCGGGTGGTACGGTGGACCCATCACGATCAGCCCGCTCGCCTCACGGCTCGGGCTGATTTTCTTTTCCAGGAGGATGGATGGTCGAGTACGCCAAACCCTGGCTCTCCATCGATGATCAGATCCGCAAACTGAGCGAGCGCGGTGTCGACGTAGGGGACCACGCCGACGCCGTACGTCTGCTCAACGCCATCGGCTACTACCGACTTACCGGCTACCTATACCCCTTCCGGATGTCGGAGTCATTCGTCGATGACAACGGCGAACCGGGCGTCCGCATCGTGAGCCAGTACCGCGAAGGAACCTCCCTCGCCCACGCATCACAGATCATCGACTTCGATCGCAAGCTACGCCTCCTCGTGCTGGATGGCGTCGAACGCATCGAAGTCGCGCTCCGGATGCAAGTGGGGTACGTCCTCGGACGACGATCACCATTCGCGCACCTCCACGACTCAACGTTCGTCACGTCATTTACCGGGACCTCGACCGACCCGGCCACGGGCGAGCCGACCAGCCGTCATATCGAGTGGCTGCAACGTGTCGACGTCCGCCGACTCGGTTCAGACGAGGCATTCGTCGCCCACTTTCGCACCAAGTACGACGACACGATGCCAATCTGGGCGCTCACCGAGATCCTCGAGCTTGGGCATCTGGCGCGGCTCTATGCCGGGCTATCGAACGATCTCGCAACCTAGATCGCGCGAGCGTTCGATGTGCCCACAAAACGCGTCATGTCGAGCTGGCTTGCGAGCCTCAACTACGTCCGAAACGTCGCAGCGCACCACGCGCGTCTCTACAACCGCAAGCTCGTCGTCGCACCTCAACGACCACCCAAGGGAGTCGTTCCGCTACTCGATCACCTCCGGAACGAGACCACAGCGAAGAGCGTCTTCGGCGTATCCAACGCGCTTGCCGTCATTGCCTTTCTGTTGCCGTCCGTGGATCCCGCGTCCGGCTGGCCTGCCAAAGCAGCCGACCTCCTCCATGACTTCCCGGCCTCGTCAGGCTTCACGACGCAGACGATGGGTGTCCCGAGCGACTGGTCGAGCGCGACGCTCTGGAGGTAAGCCCTCGCCTGGCTAGGCTGGGATCGGTGCCGCGCAACGAGCAGAAGCGGTTGCTGTACCTGTCGCACGCGGTCTCCGTTCTGCGAGCGCCGAGCGACGTGCCGCGTGGAGGTCACCCGGTTGGCGCTCGCACAAGTAGCACGGAATCTGTGCCGGGAATGTGCCGGGAACTCTCCCGAAACGACCACGACGAACGAACATCAATGAGCACTCGAACCGCGAAATCACGCGGGCAATGAGTGCTAACGAGTACCCAAAAAGCCACCGCAAACAACTGAAAATCGTGAGGTCACGGGATCGACGCCCGTCGGAGCCACACGGATCGTCGTTACAACGGTCCTAGAAACCCTCGCCTAGCTTCTACATGGCGGGGGTTTCGCTTTTCCCGGCAGGAGGCCGATCAGACCTGACGGGGAGCCCGGTGACCGTGCCGTTCCGGCATCTGGATCTCGCGAGACAGCCCCACACGCCGCCCTCCCGTCAGGGGCGGATGCCGGTGGCGAAGATGGCGACCAGACGGCGCTCCAACCCGGGCGCCAGCGCGCGGACGGCCTCGGGTTGCGGGCGCGAGAGGATGCCGATCGCGAGGACCAGCTCCAGGGCGGAAAGGCTCTCGTCGGCGAGTCCGTGGGCACGCGCCTCCACGAGGACGCGGTCGACCTCAGCGAGCGCCGCACTCTGCGCATCACGCAGCGCGGCCGACAGCCCACCGCCCACCACCTGCGAGAGGGCGTCGGTGAGCGCGCCGAGATCCAACGCGACGAGGCGGTCCAGGAACTCCCGCCACGCGGCATCCGGGTTGCGCTGGATGGTCGGCAGCGCCCCGTTCGCGGCAGCGGCGATGTCTTCGAGGCTCGCACCGATCACCGCGTCGATGAGGTCGAGCCGAGTGGGGAAGTTCCTGTAGAGCGTGGCGATGCCGACATCGGCCGCCTCAGCGACACTCTCCAGCGCCACGCCGCTTCCCCGCGCGGCGAAGAGGCGACGCGCCTCATGAACGATCGCCTGCCGCCGACGGGCTGCATCCGCGCGCATCCGCCACCACCTTCCTCATCTTCGCGATTCTCCCAGCTAAGCGGAGTATATTCATCCGCCTAAGCGGAGGAGTAGCCTCCGCATCTGCGATCCGAGGCCCATGACAACGCACGCCACCCCCGAACCCCGTACCGCCCTTTCATCGGAGGAAGCACCCGCCACGAGCAAGCGCCGCCCGCCCGCGGCGATCATGCTCGCGGCACTGACGCTCGGCCTGTCCGTGGTCCTCACGCTTCTGCTGGTGGTCTTCATCATGCCCTCGCTCAAGGGCGGGGCGCACGACCTGCCCTTGGGCATCGTGGGGTCTTCGCAGAGCATCGCGCAAGTGGATGCCGGCCTGGCGGCCGCGAACCCGGACGCCTTCGAGCTGTCCGTCTATGAGTCGGCCGAGGACCTGTCCACCGCCATCCGCGAGCGCGAAGTGGCAGGTGGATTCGTGGTGGAGGACGGCGCGGTGCACACCCTCGTGGCCAGTGCCGGATCCGTCACGATCTCTTCCACCGTCGGGGCGACCGGCGAAGCGCTGGCCGCACAGCTGGGCATGGATGCGGCTCAGACCGACGTCGTGCCGCTGCCCGCGGCTGATCCGTCCGGTGTCGGCATCGGCGGACTCGCCTTTCCGCTCGTGTTCGGCGGCATCGTGCCGGCCGTCGCCTTCCGTGCCGTGTTCCCCCGACGCCTCGGCTGGGCAGTCGGCGGCATTCTGGGCTTCTCCGTCATCGGCGGTGCCGTTGTGGCTGCCGTGCTGGCCTTCCTGTTCGGCAGCATTTCGACGGCCGCCTTCTGGCCCGTCGCCGGAGCCATGACCCTGGGCATCGCGGCCCTCGCGCTTCCCTTGGCCGGGCTCAAGGAGCTCTTCGGCGGCAAGGGATTCACGATCGGTGCGATGGTGATGATGTTCCTCGGCAACCCGCTGGCAGGGATCTCGACGTCAGCGGAATGGCTGCCGGGCTGGCTCGGCGCCATGGGCCAGGCGCTGCCGCCCGGCTCAGCCGGCACGCTCGTGCGCGCGGTGGCCTACTTCGGTGGCGCCGGAGGGCTCGGCGCCGCCCTCGTCCTGGCCACCTGGACAGCCGCGGGCGGGGTGATGCTCGCGATCGCGGCGCGCCGGTCGCGTCGCTCACCGCAGCGCACTACCTGATCCGACGCTTCGGCAAGGGTTGCATGCTTCGTCCGAGACGGCGGGTTGGCTCGAGCCCGCGACCTGAGGAGAATCAGGTCACACCTCTGAGGGAAGACCACGGGGAGAACGCATGGTCCGATCGTTGAGCAATCGCACGTTCGCGGCAGCCGCCGTGCTCTCCGCCTTCGCGGGCTTCGTCGACGGCTTCGGGTTCGTCTACCTCGGCGGCTATTTCGTCTCGTTCATGAGCGGCAACACGACCCGCGCGAGCGTCGACCTCGCGGGTGCGGGCTTCGCCGCCGCCGCCACGGGGTTCCTCCTCATCGCGGCCTTCGTCATCGGAGCGATGATCGGCACGAGCCTTCCGGGGGGACGAGCGCGCGGCGAGATCCGGATGCTCCTCGTTCTGATCGGAGTGGCCGCGGCCGCAGTCACCTCGGCCGTCGGATGGACCTGGGCGACGGGCGCGCTGCTGGCCCTGGCGATGGGCGCACTCAACACGGTCTTCGCCCGCGGCGGCGACGTGCCGTTCGGGATCACCTACATGACCGGCGCACTCGTCAAGTTCGCGACCACCCTGGTCACCGCACTCAAGGGCGGCCCGCCGTGGGCATGGGTGCGGCACCTCGTGCTGTGGCTGGCGATCGCTCTCGGCGCCGTCGCGGGTGCCGGCGCCTTCTCACTCGTCGGCACCGCCGCCCTGTGGATGCCGGTCATCGGCCTCGCCATGATGCTCGCCCTTCCCCCGACTCGAGCGCTGTTCCACGTCTGAGCGCTGGGGGATGCCGCATCCGGCCCGCGCCGGTCAGGACCGGTCGGCGAGCATTCCCTGCATGCGCTTGATCTCGATGTTCTGGTCGGCCTCGACGTGCCGGGCGATCGTGTCGATCGCGATCTCCTGGCCGCCTCCCGACGCATAGAGGTCGACGACCATCGTGACGGCCCCCTCGTGGTGCCTGATCATGAACTCGAGGAACATCCGGTCGAAGGCCGCACCCTCGGCGCGGGCGAGAGCATCGAGCTCGGCGTCGGTGAGCAGACCCGGCATGCCGGCGTGCGCATCGTGGCCGGCATCCGGATCGCGGGCCGGTTCGCCGCGCTCCTGCAGCCACGCCTCCATCTGGCGCATCTCTTCTTCCTGGCCGATGGCCATGCGCTGAGCGAGCAGCCTGACTTCTTCGTCATCGGAGCGCTCGGCGACGAGGTCGGTCATGATGATCGCCTGCGAGTGGTGGTGCAGCATGTCGCGCACGAAGACGACGTCTTCTTCCACGTACGGGGGACCCTGGATCGCGGCCGCCTCTTCGGGCGACAGCGTGCGATTGGGCTGCCCCGGACCCCCCAGCTGCACGACCGGCGCCGTCGACGTGGGCACAGCCTCAGCCTCGCTCGTGCAGGCTGTGAGGCCGACCGCGAGCATGACCGCCGCACCCGTCGAAACCAGCCGGGTCCATCGCGTCATCGTCGTGCACCTCTCGTCATTGAGTGTCGGCCCATCATCCGTCACGTCATCGGTTATCGCGTTACGGGTAGCGCTGTTCCCAGCAGACCTATAGATTCCCCTACATATAACTGCATATCCGTGAAGTATGCGAAGCGCGCACCACGACCCGCCCGCGGGGCGCGGAGTGCTCTTCGGCCAAAGCAATGAAGCTACAAATCGATGACGATTGAAAGGCCTAACCTCAGAATGAACACACAACCCGAACGCGCACGCTGGAAGGCGCGCGCACTGGCCACCGTGGGCGCCGTCGCCCTCGGCATGTCGATGGTGACGGCTACCGCCACCGTCGCAACGGCCGACACGCAGGCAGACCCCCGCGAGGGGCTCGCCGCCGGCCTGTACAACGCAGGCACCGCCGCCAGCAACGTCGACCTGCTCTCGACGCAGGCCAAGCCCGAAGGCTTCGGCAACTACAACTCCGACATGGCGTACACTGGCAATTACGCGATCAACGGAAACTACAACGGCTTCCAGATCTATGACATCTCGAACCCCGCAGCACCGACGCTGACGGGGTCGTTCCTGTGTCCCGGTGGACAGGGCGATGTCTCTGTCTACGGCGACCTGCTGTTCATGTCGGTCGAATCGGCCCCGGGCCGCCTCGACTGCGGATCGGCCAACAACACTCCTGTCACCGACCCGCAGAACTTCCGCGGTGTCCGCATCTTCGACATCAGTGACATCAACAACCCGTTCCAGGTCACCGGCGTCCAGACGTGCCGAGGATCGCACACCCACACCGTGGTCGAAGACCCCGATGACGCCGAGAACGTCTACGTCTACGTCTCGGGCACCGGTGGCGTCCGCACCACGACGACGAACGTCGCCGGCGGCTGCACGAACGTCGCGGGCAACACGATCGAGTCACAGCTCGACGCTGAGGGCAACCCCATCCTGGGCGCGCGCTTCCTCGTCGAGGTCATCAAGGTTCCGCTGGCCAACCCGGCCGGTGCGGCAATCGTCAACCACGCCCGCATCTTCAGCGACCCGGCAACGGGCAGCCCCGCGGGCCTGTGGCCCGGCGGCAGCCACGGCGAGGGCATGCAGTCCACGTCTGCAGCGGACGCGTGCCACGACATCACGTCGTACCCCGAGATCGGCCTCGCTGCCGGCGCCTGTGAGGGCAACGGCATCCTGATCGACATCAGCGACCCGGCCAACCCGGTTCGCCTCGATGCCGTCACCGACCCGCGCTTCGCCTACTGGCACTCGGCCACGTTCAACAACGACGGCACCAAGGTCGTCTTCACCGACGAGTGGGGTGGCGGAAGCGGTGCTCGCTGCCGCGCAGTCGACCCGCTCAACTGGGGCGCCAACGCCATCTTCGACATCGTCGACGGCAAGCTCGAGTTCCGCAGCTACTACAAGATGCCCGCCCCGCAGACGGCGCAGGAGAACTGTGTCGCGCACAACGGTTCGCTCGTTCCGGTCCCGGGTCGCGACATCATGGTCCAGGCCTGGTACCAGGGCGGTCTCTCGGTGTTCGACTTCACCGACTCCGCCAACCCGGTCGAGATCGGCTACTTCGACCGCGGCCCGATCAACGGCAGCGCCCTGACGCTGGCCGGTTACTGGTCGACGTACTGGTACAACGGTCACATCTTCGGTTCGGAGATCGGCCGCGGCTTCGACAGCCTCGCGCTGAAGCCGAGCGAGCACCTGAGCGCGAACGAGATCGCGGCTGCGACCGAGTTCCAGCTCGACGAGTTCAACCCGCAGCACCAGCCGAAGATCTCGCACGCTGCGAGCTACGCGGTTGCGAAGTCGTTCGTGGACCAGGCTGAGCGTGCGGGCACGCTGTCGGGCGAGGCGCTGGCAACGGTGCGTTCGCAGATCGCTGCTGCTGAGGGCTACGGCCCCCACCAGGCGAAGGCCGCGCTCGAGGCTGCCGCTGTCGCGGCCGGCCCTGGTGCTGCCGCTGACGCGCTGCGTGAGCTCGCCGACTCGCTGACC
>NZ_JBYHFM010000012.1:0-5011 GCF_057669765.1 Microbacterium sp. Y832
ACCGACGAGAACCCCGCCACCGGCACCACATTCTGCGGAACCGCAGCAACGGTGACCTGTTCGGTCTTTACGCTCGTGGCACCCGCATCGTCGGTGACGGTCAACGAGACCGTGTATGTTCCCGGCGCCGCGTAGAGGTGCGAAGCGGTTACACCGCTCGCGGACGCGCCGTCGCCGAAGTCCCACGCATACGACACCACTGAACCGTCGGCATCCGACGACGACGAAGCGTCCACCGCGACCGACAGCCCCGACACCTGCGATACGAATTCCGCGGCGGGCGCTTGGTTCTCAGGGGCGACGACGATCGTCGGGTCGATGACCAGAAGATCCCGGATGGCGACCTGCACCGGATAGGCGTTCGCCGAGGTCGGAACGATCGAGGCAACGGCCACACCGCCCGGAGCCTGGAGCGCCTGCGTCGAATCCGATCGCTGTACCTGCCACGTCGTCGGCTCGGCACCCGACGCTGCCCAGATCTTGCCGACGAGGGTCGTCGGTGCTGTGCCGGTCACCTCGAAGACGACGTTGTACACCGCGTGGGGCGCGATCGTGACCCCGGGCACCGTGTAGCCGGCACCGATCGCGGTGCCTCCGCGCATGACGTGCAGGATCACCGACCCATCGGCGGCGATGCGCACCCGCAAGACATACTGGTCGGCGCCGACCTGACGGCCGACGAACGAGATGTACTGCGCGTTGGCGATCTTGTCGACCGAGAACGACGCCGAGAGTCGCGTGTTCATGCTCGACACCGACGTCAATCCCGCCTGCTGCGAGTTCGGCGTCGTCAGCGTGATGACACCCGAGCCATCGGCCACCGAGAAGCGCGCGGGTGCACCCGTGATCGACCACTGTCCGCCCTCGTCAGCGGTACCCCAGCCGTTGAAGCTGACTCGATCGAATCCGTCACGGGCGAGCACGTTGGTCTCGGCGACGTCGACGGCGGAGGACGTGGTCGAGACCCCACCGCGATCATCCGTGACGGTCAGCGTGATGTCGTATGCTCCGGCCGTTTCGTACGCGTGGGTCGCCGTGGCTCCGGTCGCCGTGGTGCCGTCGCCGAAGTCCCAGGCGTGGGACACGATCGAACCGTCTTCGTCAGCGCTGGCGGAGCCGTCGACCGAGACGACGAGGCCGGAGATCGAATTCGTGAAGGCCGCCGACGGGAGCCTGTTCGGGGCCAGCGTGGCAGTCACCTCTTGCTGCGTCGACACCGAGCCGCCGCGGTCGTCGGTCACGGTGAGCGTCACAGCGTAGGTTCCGGGCTCGCTGTACGTGTGCGTTGCCGTCGCACCTGCGCCGGTCGCGCCATCGCCGAACGCCCACGAATATGTCACGACCTCGCCATCAGCATCCGTGCTCGTGGAGCCGTCTACGTTCAGCACGAGGTGCTCGGTCGACGCTGTGAACGCCGCCACAGGCGGCGCGTTGGGCGCCGCGACGGTGACTTCCTGGCTGATCACGCTGGTCGCGCCGAGAGCATCGGTGACCCTCAAGGTCACGTCGTACGTGCCGGCTGCTGCGTAGGTGTGGGTCGCCGAGACACCTGCTGCGGCGCTGCCGTCACCGAAGCTCCACTGATACGACTGGATCGCGTTGTCGGAGTCCGTCGACGACGCACCGTCGAAGACGACGCCGAGGCCGTCGGCAATGGCGCTGAACGACGCCACCGGCGGCTGGTTCACGAAGCCGAGCGCACCCTGCTGGTAGTGCGCGAGCACCTGCGCGGTGGTGAGAGGCGCAGGATAAACCGCCACCTCGTCAACCGACCCCCGCCAGTACGTGTCGCCTGCCCAGCCGGCGTCGCCTCCGACGCGCCAATAACCGTTATAGGCGTTGACAGCGGCGTTCGGGTGGGTGCCCACCAACGCGCCATCGATGAAAAGCTGCGTCCCCGACGACGACAGTTGGGCGACGACGTGGTGCCACCGATTGTCGTTGTAGGCGGTTGAGGTGCTGACGACGACCTGCGTGCCGTTGTACACGCCGAAGTTCACTTTGCCATCAGCGGTCATGTAAATGTGGCGGTCGTGGCTGCTGCTGGTGCCCGTGCGCGAACTGCCGAACCCGAGGATCTTTCCGCCCGTGGTGGTGTTCGTCCGGAACCACGCCTCGGCGGCGAACGTCGTCGGATTCACATACTGTTTGTCGCTCGTGATGCCCGTCTGCCTCCAGGCGCCGAAGAGGCTCTTCGACGGTGCGAGACTGACCGCGGTGTTCGAAACATCAGAAAGCGCACCCGGCTGCGACTTGGTCGCCGAGCCGAAGTAGGTTCCCGTCTGGGCGTCGAAGCCCGAGTCTCTCGCCGTGGACCCCGACGACTCGCCGAGACGCCAGTACAGAGTCGGCTCGAGGTCGTACACGGCCTTGCCGTACGCGTCGGCCGGCGCGGCCGGCAGGACGGAAGCCCGTCCTGAGGCCACCCGGTGGGCGTCGACCTGCGTTCGCGTGAGGGCGGTGCCGTACACGGCCACGTCAGCGATCGCACCGCTCAGGTAGGCGCTGCTGCCGGTGTTGGGCCAACCGCCGACGTTGTCTCCGCCGATGCGCCAATAGCCCTTATAAGTCTGCGCCGACGTCGCATCGGCACGAGAGCCCACGCGAACGCCATCGACGTAGAGAGTCATGCCGGTCGATGACAGAGTGCCGACGACGTGGTGCCACTGTCCGTTGTTATAGCCCGTTCCCGTCGACAGCGATCGCTGGACCCCGGGGTAGACACCGAACGTCACACGGCCGGAGTTGTCGAGATAGATGGAGCGATCATGCAACGCCGAGCTGCCCGAGGACGCGTCGCCGAATCCGACGATCTTGCCGCCGCGGGTGCTCGTGGTCTTGAACCATGCTTCGATCGAGAAGGTGTGGAGACCGGCCTCTTCAGTTCTCGTCGACGCGAAGGAAGACGAAGACCCGGTGAACTGCGTCGCATGGGTCGATGAGAGGTTGTTGGGCCCGGCCACGCCGCGCGTTGCACCCGTCATCTGCAACGGTGCCACGCCTGCCCAGTCATCGGCCGTCGATCCGGTCCGCTCGGAAAGCGGCCAGTAGTGCAGGGGAGAATCGTCGAGCACCCTCAGGCTGTAGTCGGTGGCCATGTTCGTCGTTGCCACGGTGACAGGCGCCCAGGCCCCCGTCGCCGCGTTGTGGTAGGGATCGATGGCGCGCACGCGGTATTCATACGTCTGGCCGGCGACAGCGGTGTTGTCCACGAACGTCATGCGCGGCATCGTCCAGAAGTTCGAGTCCCCGTGGACGGTGTGGATCGGGGTAGACCCCTTGTCCTGCCGGAACACTTGGTACGTCAGCGTCGTGTTGTCGAGATCGGTGTTGGCTGTCCAGGACAACCGCACCTCACCGGGACGCACTGACGTGGCCGAGATGGGGAAGTCGTCGCCGCTTCGCTCGGGTCCGGATTCATTGGGTGCCACGTCTTTCGAAGCGAAGCGCACGAGCCCTTGCTGCGGCTTGTTGTTGACCTTCAGGAACTCACCGCCGTAGAGCACGTAGTCCCCCGCGGACACGACGTCCCACGGGGCCTGGCTCTTGCCCGTGTACGTTCCCACCTGCCAGTCCGGGTACCAATGCACGATGGATGCCGCGGGGTAGCCCGCGTACGACTTGTAGCCGTGGATGTCAGAGGTGAGAAGGTTGCCGTGGTACTCCTTGGCGAAGGCCATCGAGTGATGGAACGTCCAGTTCGGGCTGGTCTGCGGCCATCCGCCGATATTGCCGCAGTAGTGGTCGTGACTCGCGGTGTAGACCACGCCCCGGTGGACAGCGACGGAGTAGTTGTCACCATGACAGTCTTCGATCCAGACGAGGCTTCCGTCGGACCACCGGGCGCGGAACGTGCCCTCGAACTTGTCCTCTTGGGTGCCGTTGTAGTCGTAGGCGACTCCGTAGACGCTGTCCTCGTCCGAAGCCAGGCCCGTGATGGCTGCGCTCGGCCCCGCGTTTCGCACGAGCGAATTCACGTCCCACCGGAGGGATGCCCCCGTAGACGAGTCGAGCGCCGCAAGACCCCGACCGGGATTCGTGGATCCATTGGTGCTCTCGAACGAACCCGCGAGGACGAGTTTCGTGCCGGTCGGATCGACCACGATCGACGTGACACCATGCCCGCCCGTGAGGGTGGCCGTGAGCGGCAGCAGCGCGCCCGTCGAAGCCGACACGGCGCCGAGCCGGGTGCGCACGCCTCCGGCCAGGCTCGAGAAGTTGCCCACCAGGTAGACGGTGTCACCCGAGGTCGCGATGTCGGTGATCCCGGCGTTGGCGTAGGGCGCCCATGGCAGCAGGTCACCCGTCGCAGCATCGAACGCTGCGATGCGGTTTCGGCTGTTTCCGGCGATATTCGTGAACGTTCCGCCGACATAGATGCGTGAACCGTCAGGCGATGCGACGATCGATTTGATCGCCCCGTTCGCCCCGGGATTCCACGACGTCATCTCTCCGGATTGGATGTCGTATGCCATCAGGTTCGCGCGCGGGACGGTGTCGACTCCTTCCGGAGCACCGGCGGGGCGAGCCGTGGCGAATTCGCCGCCCACCCACACGGTCGTGCCGGTGACCGCCTGCGTCCACACGACGCCGTCGATCTGGGCCGTGGGCAGCGGGTCAGCCGAGACGGTCTCTTCGACGCCGACGGCCGGCGCCGTGTCAGCGGACGCCATCGGCGCCGTGAAGGCGAGACTTGCCGCCGTCAGCGCGAGGGACATCGCTCCGGCGACGAGACCGCGCACCCCGCGTCGTTTCGGCCGCGCATCCCGTCGAGTGGCATCCATGAAAGAACGGTCAGCAACAACCACGATGATTCCCCAGTCAGCTCACGAAACGTGAGCAGTATCCACGCACGGATGCGCGAGTCTCCCCAGACTGATGCGATCCTAGACGACGGACCCGGAGCGCGCAATGGATGACGCGTGTGACTCCTTCGCACGCGTCGAGCGACGACGCGTGGCCCCGCTCACGGGGTGGGGGTGGTGACGGTGATCTCGGGGAAGCTCACCCG
>NZ_JBYHFM010000013.1:0-4105 GCF_057669765.1 Microbacterium sp. Y832
GCACAGAGACCTCTACGTCACTGCTCCCCAGATCCAGGTCATCGGCGACGGCGACTCCGGCCACACCGCCGAGCAGCACCACTCCCGCCGCTCCGGCCGTGATACGACCGATCCATTCACGTTTTCTCATTGCTTCAGCTCCATTTCAGGTATTGACGAAGAACACACAAAGGGGTGTGGTGGACCCGACCGCCCGGAAGGGCCCACCACGATCACTCACCCGCAGGACGCCGCGGCATACGGCGCCGCGACCTGGGCGGATCCGGCGCCGCCCGCGGTGTCGGTGGCCGTGACGGTCACCGTTCCGGCGGGCACCGCTGCCAGCCGCGTGGTGAACGAATGCGTCGCGCTCTTGCCCGCGCCGATGCCGGCGAAGGACTTGGCTCCGTACGAGCTGGTCATGGCGAGATCCAGCGCTGCCGGGTCGCCGCTGGTCGCGGTGACGCTGACGAGCGCCTTGCCTGCCACGCAGCGCACCGTCGCCGTGGCCGAGACGTGCGGCATATTGCCGACGGTGATCTGCACGGTCTTGGTCGCCGACAGGTTGAACGCCCGGGTGCCGTCGACCACCGTGAAGGTGACCTCGTACGACCCGGCCTGATCGGCGCCCGGCGTCCAGGTGAACTGCCGGCCCGCCGGGTCGAAGGAGGCACCCGCGGGCAGCCCCTGCGCCGAGTAGATCAGCGTGTCCCGAGGGGCGTCGGAGTCCGAGGCCTCGACGCCGAAGGTGAGCGTCTCACCCTCATCGACCGTCTGACTCTCACCGCCGGTCGCGAACACCGGGGCCGAGTTGAACGAGCTCGGCGTCCACAGGTAGTCCTTGGCCCAGATCGCGAACAACTGCGGCCAGGCGTTGAAGTCGTGGCCGCCCGCGATGCGGGTGTTCTTGTAGTTGACGTACCCGTTGAGGTTGTTCAGCGCGGTGGGCGTGGCGCACAGGTTGAGGTTGTCCCACACGCCGCATCCGATGTGGATGTATGCCTGGTCGACGTTCGCGGTCGTGCGGGTGATGCCCGCGTTGAAGCTCCATACGCCGTAGTACCCGAACCGCAGGGGGTTGTTGTTGATGATTCCCGAGGTGATCGAGGCACCCATCGACAGACCCGCCCACGCGCGATCGAGCCGGTCGGTCGAGACGTTGTAGTTGCTCTCGACGAACGGGATGATCACGTTGGTGATGTTCGGGTAGCCCTGGTTGCCGACGCCGAGGTAGTTGGAGTTGGTCGTCACGATGACGGCCGGCTCGGTATCGCCGTCCTGCAACAGGTTGTCCATGATGATCGGGACGCTGCCGATGTTCAGCCAGTCGGACTGGTCCTGGCCGCTGCCGTGCTGCAGGTAGATCGTCTTGTACGGCTCGGCGCGCTCGGGGTCATAGCCCGGGGGGAGGTAGACGCCGAGGGTGCGTGTCGCGCCGCCGATCGTGATCGGGACGTAGCTCCACGTGCCCTTCGCCGAGTCCGGTCGGGGGTTGGCGATGACGCGCTCCGCGAGGGGCGCGTAGTTCTGCTTGACCGGGTCGTAGGGGACGTACACCGCGTTGAAGGCTCGGCGGGCGTTGCCCGTCAGTCCGTCGGGGGCGAAGATCGGCGAGTTCGCCGGGTCGGCGACCCACAGGTTGGTGTTGTTGTTGACGTAGAACCAGTACTGGTTCGGGCCGGCCGCAAGCGGCACCTGCGTCACCCAGTAGCCGTCACCGGCATACGTCATCTGCACGTCGTAAGCGCCCGCGCCACGCATCAGACCGGGGCGGTACTGCGAGGGCTGGTAGACGGTCGTGTCGGCCGGGTTCTCCCAGTCGCGCAGCAGGATGTCGGCGACGAAGCGCACGCTGGTCGCATCCGGCTCGTAGAACACGAAACGACCGGTGTAACCGGTCGGCGAGGTGGGGTCTGCGAAGATCGTCGGCCCCGGCGTGAGGCTCTCGTCAGCCTGCGCCGGCGCGGCGGCCATGCCGAGTACCAGCGCCAACGCGGCACCGAGCGCCGCGAGGGATCGGGGCACGCGGGTGCGAAGACGCTCTCGCACCCCCGATCCGTCTCGGGCTGAAACCTGGGATTGCACAGCTCTCATAACCGTTCCTCCTTGAATGGCTATCGGATGCCGGGGTCGGATGGTTCGAGCCCCCCAGTCGCCGTCAGGGTACAAGTGCTTTACCACGTTGTAAAGGATCGATGTCCTCTCGACGCTCGTTTGGGACTCCGCACGGTGCGCGAAATCATCTACAACGATGGAGAAGGGTATATACAACGTCGTAAACCTTCAGTACCCTGACCTCGTCTGGGGCGCAGCGTGGTGTCCCGCAGCCATTCAAGGAGGAACGGTTATGCACGTTGTCACATCAAGAAGGCGGGCGGATTCGCCCGCTGAGGGCCAAAGCACAGCCCGTCGGCTGCTACGACCGCTCGCGGTCTTCGCGGCCGCCACGGCGATGGTGCTGGGGATGGCCTCAGCGCCAGCACATGCGGAGGAGGAAGAGGTCACTCCCGGACCGACGATCTTCGCAGACCCCACCTCACCGACCGGTTACACCGGTCGGTTCGTCATTCACCTGCCGGAGGCGACCAGTGTGCGCTTCGTCGCGGACATCATGCTCCGCAACTGGGCGGACCCCACGGACACGACCGTGTACTCGCCCTCGCAGTATCGACCGGGCCTCATGCGCGGCGGCGGCGGCTACGACGTCGAGATGACGTACGCCGGTGACGGCAACTGGGTGACGCAGGTGCCGCTCGCCGCCGGTGCGAACCAGTACTGGTTCTATGTCAACAACAACACGAACCTGTGGCTGGCAGACCCGGCGAACCCGCCGATCAACCCGCCGGACGGTCTGACCGGCACCGCCCGGCGATCCTTCAACAAGGTGTTCGTGCCGTACGACCCGGTAAAGCAGAACTACGCACCGCTGGCCGCCCGCGCGCTCGCCGAGAACGAGCGCACCGGCATCGCGAAGGGCACCTGGAGCTACGTGCCGTTCGAGGTCGCAGGAACCAGCCGGACGATGGGCGTGTACCTGCCCCCGGGCTACGACGCGAACCGCGCAGAGCCGTACAAGACCATCTACATGCAGCACGGCGGCGGTCAAGACCAGTCGGACTGGATGAACATGGGCAACGTCCCCGTGATCATGGACAACCTGATCGCAGACGGCGACACCGAGCCGGCGATCGTGGTCACCACGAACACCAACTACCTCGGAGCTGCGAACCAGGGTTATCCCAACCTGCGCAATGTCGTGCTGCCGTTCGTCGAGGCGAACTACAACGTGTCGACCGCCGCGCAGGACCGCGCCTTCGCGGGCTTGTCGGCCGGTGGCATCGTCACGTCGAACATCATCAATTACGACCCGACGCTGTTCGGCTACTACGGCCCGTGGAGTGGCGGGGTCAGCGTGCGCAACACGACGCCGAACCTCGGCGTCCCGTTCATCATGTACGGCGGGGGCGCCTGGGACTTCGGCCTGCCGAACCCCAACGCCGTCGCGGCACTGACGAACGCGCGCATCGAGAACGTGGTGGTCTCCGGAGCGCATGACTTCAATGCCTGGAACCAGCTGTTCACGATCTTCGCCCGCGACTACGTGTGGCAGCCGGACGCCTGGGACCTCAGCGTGTCGGCGACCGCTGCAGTGAGGTGCGTGGCGGGCAAGGCTCTGATCAGCGTCACGGCGACCAACGCCGACGCCGCCACGGTCGACCTGACGGTGTCGAGCACCTTCGGCACGAAGTCGTTCAGCGGGATCGCGGAGGACAAGCGCGCGACGCACTCGTTCACGACGCGTGCAGCGTCTGTGCCGGCAGGCACGGTGACCGTTGACGCGACGTCCGTCGTGCACGGCAAGCCCATGTCGACGCAGGTGACGGCGTCGTATGCGGCGACGTCCTGCAACTGAGTGATCGTGGTGGGCCCGTCCGTACGGTCGGGCCCACCACACCCCCCTGTTTGAAACAACGTGAAGTGGAGAATGCAATGAAAACGCGCGAAATGATCGGTCGGGTCACCGCCGCTGCCGGCGGTGCGGTGCTGCTGGTGGGTGTGGCAGGTGCCGCGATCGCCGACGAGGCACCCGACGAGCTCGGATCCAGCGACATCGACGTCAACGTCG
>NZ_JBYHFM010000014.1:0-3270 GCF_057669765.1 Microbacterium sp. Y832
TTGGTGCCGTCGTTGTTGAACGTGGCCGAGTGCCAGTAGGCGAAGTTGCCGTCGGCAGCCGCGTCGATGCGAACCGGGTTGGCCGGGTCGCTGATGTCGATCAGGATGCCGTTACCCGCGCACGCACCAGCGGCGAGGCCGACCTCGGCGTAAACCGTGATGTCGTGGCACTGGTTGGTGTTCGGCGACGGCGACCAGGTGCCACCCGAGGGGTGACGGGGGGTCGTCGGGCCGTTCTGCAGACCGTCGACGCGGCCGGTGACCGGGTCGGCGAACAGGCGGGACTCCGTCACGACTGCGGCGGCTGCCGGGTCGGCGACGGGGACCTTGATGACCTCGATGCGCCAGCGCGACGGGTTCTCGGTGTCGGCTGCGCCGTTGCTGCAGCCCGCGAGCTGCGAGGCGGCGCGGACGCCAGCGGTGCCCGAGACGTAGATGTAGATGTTCTCGGTGTCATCCGGGTCCTGCAGCACGGTGTGCGTGTGCGAGCCACGGCACGTCTGGACGGCTGCGACCTGGACCGGGTTGTAGATGTCGCTGATGTCGAACACGCGAACGCCGCGGAAGACCGGCGACGCAGGGTTGGTCGAGCAGTCCAGACGGGCGCTGGTCGACTCGACCGAGAGGAAGAGCAGGTCGCCGACGACGGAAGCGTCGTTCTGGCTGCCCGGACAGATGAACTGCGTGAGCAGCTCGGGGTTCGACGGGTCGGCCACGTCGTAGAACTGCACACCGTTGTAGTTGCCGACGATCGCCATGTCGTCCTTGAAGGCGAGGTCGGAGTTGGTGTTGAGGCCGGCGAGCTTCGGGAGGGTCGCCAGGTGCTCGACGTTGCTGGAAGCGGTGCCAGCGTCGTAGAGGCCCGCGCTCAGGCCTTCGCGCGGGTCGGTCTGAACCGGGTCGGCGACGGCGGCGGTTGCCGCCATCATAGAAACGCCGAGGGTGAGCGCGCCGGTAACGGCCAGCGCTCGCGTCCTCCAGCGCGCTCGGGGGGTGGTGCGTGAATTCATGCGGGGGGTGCCCTTCGTGTCGGTCTTCGTCGATCTGACAGGTACTACCTCAAACGAAAGCGCGTTTCGACGAGCGGTTCGCTCGGTCTTTGTGCACTTCGCGTACAGCACGGATATGCAGTTGTATGTTCGGGAATCTATAGGTTTGCTGAGAATGTTCGCTACCTTTCTCGTTACATTTTTGTTTCGACCTTCTGATCGGTGCACTGTCGCACTGCAAGATGGAGCCACCGAACCCGACTGAGAGGCACCTCTTCATGCCCGTATCGCCCCGCTTTCTTCCCCTCGGCGCGGCGGTTGTGATCGTCCTCGGCTTGACGGCATGCACCGCCGAGCCCGAGGCATCCGCCCCTGTGCCCACCGCTCCCGTGATCCAGCCCGGCGCTCCGGGTGAGCCGAACCGCACGCTGTCGCCCGAGGAAGCCGCCGCGATCCAGTCCGAGCCGCACACCGACGCTGATGTCGCCTTCGTTCGCGACATGATGCACCACCACTCCCAGGCGCTGATCATGACGAGCTACGTCGAAGAACGCACGAGCAACCGTGACATCCGGCTGCTCGCGGAGCGCATGGACATGAGTCAGAGCGCCGAGCTCGAACGGTTCGAGGAGTGGCTGCAGGCGCGTGGTGAGGCTGCGCGGGATCCGGATGCCGGCCACGCGGCGCATGCCGACATGCCGGGCCTTCTCACCGATGCCGAACTCGCGCAGCTCGAAGCCGCGCGCGATGCCGCGTTCGACCGGCTGTTCCTCGAGCTCATGATCAAGCACCATGAGGGTGCTGTCGAGATGGTCGAGAACCTGTATGCGTCAGGGGGCGGCCGAGAGATCGAACTCGACGTCATGGCCGGTCACATCGAGGCCGATCAGGGCATCGAGATCGCCCGCATGAAGGAGATGCTCGCCGCGAAGTCCTGAGCCCGCGTCGAGCGTCAGCGCCCACGGGTCCGGGGCGGCGCGTGCGACCAGCTGAGACCGCGGCATCGTCACGAGGGCGCTGCCGAGATCGTCGTAACCCTGTATGCGTCAGATGGCGGCCGAGAGATCGAATCGCCCGCTCGAAGCAGATGCTCGCCGCGAGGTCCGAGACCACCGCGGCGAGCATCTGCGCTCGACGGGTCAGGAGGCGGCGGCTGCGGCTTCTGCGCGGGCTTCGGCGCGCGCCCGCTCGATGAGTGCCTCGGTCTTGCGCTTGCGACGGCGGCGGTCCAGTGCCGACAGTGCGATGAGCAGCACGATGATCGCGAGGACGACGAGCTGAGACCACGGCATCGTGATCACGGTCGCGTGCGCCTCGGAGGGTGCGATTTCGCCGACCTCGAGTTCTTCGGCGACGGATGCGCCCTGTGAGACGACGTCGACGGTCGCGACGAACAGGGGCCAGACGCCCCGGACCTGCCGCTCGAACGTGCGGGTCTCACCCGGCGCGATCTCGGTGATCGTCTCGGGGTCGAGTGTGCGGGCAAGCCACCCGAACGGGCCCGAGACGGTCGCGAGCGATTCGACACCGAGGCGCACGTTGCCGGTGTTCGACACTTCGTAGGTGAGGGTCATCGTGCCTGGCTCGAAGGGGTTGATCGAGCTGGTGTAGGTTCCCGACACGGTCGTCTCGAGCTCGGGCGTCATTTCTCCCGTGACGCGGGTCATGACGCGGAAGCCGACGCGCGATTCGACGCCCACCTCTCCGCCACTGCGGATGCTCGCCGCCACCCCGGCGGGGTGATCGCCGGGCGTCGCGTTCTCGGGCACGGTGATCGTGAACGGCACGATCACGTCGCCGCCCGAGGGCACTTCGATGCTCTCCTGGATCTTGATCCACGTGCCTGCGTCGACCGACTCCTGGTCAGAGGTCAGCATGTTGAACCGGCCGGAGGTGGTGAAGTAGCCGTCGGCGGCGGTCAGCCGAAAGGTCACGGCCTCACGGCTCAGGTTGCGCACGAGCAGATGCTCCTCGACGGTGGCCCCAGGTTCGAGTTCGAGCTCGACCCACGACCGCCCGTCTTCGCCGACACCGTCGCTGGGGCGGACCATCCAGGTGATGGTGTCGTCTTTCGTGTCGGCGGGTGCAGCCGTCGCCGCGGGAGCGAACGGCAGCGCGAAGAAAAGGAGCGCGAGTGAAGCGACGATCAGTCGTCGAAGAAAGCGTTGCATGAGACCTCGGAGAGAGTTTAGTCGGTTGCACGCGGAGAGGCCGCACCCGTGGGGCACGGCCTCTTGCGTGTGAAGGTTTACTCGAAGAGCGAGAGCGTCATCACCGAGGT
>NZ_JBYHFM010000015.1:0-2479 GCF_057669765.1 Microbacterium sp. Y832
GACGAGCCCGCCACCGTGGGCTACACCACGCTACGGGGCACTACTGCGGCAACATCCGAATGCAGTCGCGTTTGCGGGCGCCTTGTGCCGGGAATGTGCCGGGAACTCGACGGGTGACGTCCCGCGGAGTGGAAGCTCCTATTGCCGTCAAGCAGCCTCCGGGCCTTCGAGCTGAGCGAGCGCGAGGTTGGCGCGGCGTTCGAGTTCTGGGTCGGCTCGCGTGCCGATCTCGAGTCGGCGTAGCCGCTGGTAGGGGACGCCGAGAGTTGCGGCGAGGACGCTGATCGGGGTGCTGATCGCCTGTCGGCGTGCCCGGAGCTCGCGGCCGACTGAGTGGTCGGTGGCGGGGTTGAGCAGGCCGGCGTAGACCTCGTTCGCGATGTGGCGTTTGAGGCAGCGCACACCAACGTCTTCGACGAAGACAACCCCGCCGAATCCTCCACCACTCCAGGGGACGTCACCTTGCATTCTGCTTAGGCCCAATGCGCTTCGGCCGTCCGAAAGAGCGTGCGCCTCATAGAAGCCCCAGTGAGCACGGAGCCGCGATTTGGCATCCTCACCTCAGAATTTGCTGGACGTTCCCTGTGTGCATGTGGTTGGATCACCCAAACGCTCAGGGGAGCTCGATGCCTGTCTCGCCGAGATCGGCTGACCTTGGGTTCGCGACGAGGCGGGGGCTCTCTTGCGCACTTCGAAAGCACTCATCAGCGTGTTCGCAACCATGGCGGTGATGGTCCCGCTGTCGATTGCGGCACCTGCCCACGGCGCCAGCACTTCGGCAACGGGCACAGAGCCCCCACCGGCAGCGTGGACGCCTCCACCCGCAGTCGAACCGACTGTCCCCGTGTATGAAGAACCGGAACACGACTGGGCCACCGGGAAGGCACTGTTCCAAGCGGCCGCGCGTGCAGAGTTCGGCGGGGAGCAGCGCCGCGGATCCGCCAGCCCGACGGTCGGGGCTCCGGGGCTGGGTGAGATGCCGTGGTTCAGCTTCCACGATCTTGCGCTGTCAGCGGAGAGCAGCGCGCAGGTGAACCTCGCTAACGGCAACCTGCTGGTCAAGGCGCAAGATATCGCGATCGCGGGGCCGGGCTATTCGCTTCGTCACGACCGGTTCTACAACAGCCTCGCCACCGAGTACGGATCACTCGGTCTCGGGTGGGGCTCGAACAACGGCACCTATGACACGGGCCTGATCATCGATGCCGGCGGCGTGACCCACCTCGGACCCAGCGGTGTGGAGCTCTACTTCCCCCTCGTCGGGACGTCGACCAGCTACACGTCACCGGCGGGGTCGAACATGACCCTCACCGAGAACCCGTCCAGCACGGACGCGCGGTATACGATCACCCACAACAGATCGGGCGACCGCCACGAATTCAGTGCCTCCGGGTACCTCACCGCCGCGTACGATCGAAACGGCGTCGGGACGACTTTCTGGGGAATGGATCCGATCCATACCGCGGCGCACGACAGTGGTCGCTCGCTGTACTTCGACTACTTCCAGTTCTTCTACGGCAACACTGTGCGTGATGACGCGAACCGTGAGATCTACTACACCACTGATGGTGCGGCGAGACTGACCGGGGTTACCGCGGTCGACGGGGAAGACACCACCTACGCCTACAACAGCGCGTCCCTGCTGTCGAGCATCGAGCTGCCGAGCGCAGTCGCTGGCGGTTCGACGACTGTCGAGTTTGAATACGACACGTCGGACCGCATCACGAAGGTGTCGCAGGAGCCCGGCATCGAGACGACGTTCGCCTACTCGGCGGGGCAGACGGTCGTAACTGACTCGAATGGGAACGCTGCGACGTATCTGATCGACTCGGAAGGTCGGGTGACGTCGGCGAAGGACGCATTGAACCGGGAACGCACGCAGACGTGGACGGCGAACAGCGACATCCAGTCCACGACGGACGCCCTCGGACTAAACACGACGACGTACACCTACGACGGATCCGGAAACCGCACGAACGCGCAACTGCCGACGGGAGCGGCAGCCGCTGCGGTGTATGCGATCGGGGCAGGGTGCTCCGCGCCGAACACGGGGACCGCGTTCCAGCCGAAGTGCACCACCGATGACGCCGGGAACAGCAAGCAATACGAGTACGACACCGCAGGGAACCTGCTCAAGCAATCCGACACGACAGGGTCGACGGCCGTCGCGGAGCTCGAGCGAACGTACGGGACGTGTGGTGGATTTGCCGGTCAGGTGTGCTCCACCAAAGACGGCAAAGGCAACACCACCGCCTACGCGTACGACACGCACGGAAACCTCACGACCGTCACTCCGCCCAGCCCACTGGGATCCACCAGCTACACGTACGACTCGTTGGGTCGTGTCACGTCCGTCACCGACGGGAACGGCGACACCACCGGCTACACCTATGATGTCCGTGACCGGATCCTGCAGACCACGTTCGACAACGCCCGGGACTGCCCCGAGTTTGGTTGACGTCTGATCTGTGAGGATTCG
>NZ_JBYHFM010000016.1:0-1514 GCF_057669765.1 Microbacterium sp. Y832
TAATGAAAACCGCCGGACCCCACACACCGTTTATCGGACAGTCCCAGTGGATCACCTCGGTACTTGGGGAGCCACGTGAGTTCCCCGCAAACGTTCAGCAGTCTCGAGTTGAAGCAAAGGATGCGGTCGAGCTAGCGGCACAGATGGCCAATATTGAGTTGCCGGCGAACGCCTTTGTATCACCGCCCTCGGAGTCGGACAACGAGACACTCTTACAGACCGTACTCAACTCGGGGTATGAGCAGGACCTAGAAGAAGAGTTACTGCCTCTTGACCTTCAGCGCTTCGACGGAAAGCTGGTCGGCGATCAGCGGGCGGCGAGCGTCGCGGTGTTCAGCGACAAGCATGGCGAAAGCAAGCTGGTTGTGATGTCGGTCAACAAGAAGCCGATCGAGCTCGAGCTCGGGGTGGATCTCCTCTACTGGGATCAGGTCCACGATGCATTCACGTTCATCCAGTACAAGCGCCTCGAGAAGGTCAAGTCCACTGATCCGGGCGAGGGATACGAGTGGGCCTACGGACGCAAGGGCGAGATCACCAAGCAGCTAGCGCTCATGCCGATCGGTCGTCAAGCTGCAAAGCTGGCGGCCGAATGGAGGGCATTCGGTACGCCTTTCTGGTTCAAGTTCGTGCGAGGTGACGCGGGCAGCAAGCTCGATGGCAAGACGCTTAAGGGTATGTACGTGCCCGCGGACTGGCTTCGCTTGGCCGTCGATGAGCGCACCTTCCAAGTGGGACCGCGCGGTGGCTTTCGCCTCACGTACGGCAACGCTAAGTATGTCGATCGGACGATGTTCGCTCAGCTCGTCTCACGCGGTTTCGTCGGCACCGCCGGCGCACGGTCCAAAGCATTCAAGAAGCTCCTCCGTTCCAAGAACCGGGAGTTGATTGTCGCAATCCGAACGGAATGGCAGTACGACGAGAAGACCGAGATTGAGATCTCGTCGCTTGATGCCGACCGCGTCCTTGGGCAGCCCGGAATCCCGCACTTGCCCTTCTAGGAGGCAACCCTGGCGCCCATGAGTGCTGAACTACGGGAACGGGTTGACGAGTTGCTCGAGGCGTAGGACAGCGAGGGTCACCCGACGGAGATGTCTCGACCGAGAGCTCGGTCAGGGAAAAGGGCACTGTGGCTGATTTGGTACGAATGGAGTCACCGTGTCCACCGATGGCGGGCTGATATCGGGCGCAGCGGTCGACACCGACTGCTTACCCACGCGGTCTGCGCGAAGCTCAGCAGCGGTGCAAATCCTCGCCGCAGTCGTCTCCCGGCAAGACCCTGCGTGTGCCGACAAGAGCATCGCCGAGCGTCACCATCGCTGACCGTACTTGACCTCGACCGGGCGAAGGGAGACCGGCACACGCGCTGAAGTTTCGACTTATGTTTGGTCGCCCCGCCATGGCATGGCTCCGTTTTGCCAGGCCCCCTTGCTTCGCAGCTTCGACTCGATCGCTTTTGCTTGCGTGTGGGGACTGCCCCGAGTTTGGTTGACGTCTGATCTGTGAGGATTCGT
>NZ_JBYHFM010000017.1:0-1381 GCF_057669765.1 Microbacterium sp. Y832
GGGACTGTCCGATAAACGGTGTGTGGGGTCCGGCGGTTTTCATTAGTAGGTGGTTCTCTCGAACCGGCCCGCGAAGGTGATCGCGAACGCGTTCAGGGCTGGTTTCCACCTGATCACCCAGCGTGCCCTGCCGCCGCCGGTGGGGTCAAGCGACCGTGTCACGAGGTAGAGACACTTCAGCGCGGCTTGCTCGTTCGGGAAGTGTCCGCGCGCCCGGACCGCGCGCCGGTATCTCGCGTTGATCGACTCGATCGCATTGGTCGTGCAGATCACCCGGCGTATCTCAACGTCGTATTCGAGGAACGGCACGAACTCCGCCCAGCTGTTCTTCCAGAGCTGAACGATCGCCGGGTAGCGCCCACCCCATTCCGTAGCGAACTCGTCGAACCTGTCCTTCGCGGCCTGCTCCGACGGGGCCGTGTAGACCGGCTTGAGCGCCTTCACGATCGCGTCGCGGTGCTGCCGGCCGGCGTAACGGAAGCTGTTGCGGATGAGGTGCACGATGCACTGCTGCACGACCGTCTGCTCCCACGTCGTGTTGATCGCTTCGGGGAGTCCTTTCAGCCCGTCGCAGACGGCGATGAGGACGTCCTCGACGCCACGGTTCTTCAGCTCGGTGAACACCTGCAGCCAGAACCTCGCGCCCTCGCCGCCATCACCGGCCCAGATCCCCAGGATCTCCCGTTCCCCGGCCGTCGTGACGCCCATGACCACGTAGAACGGGGTGTTCCGCACCTGCCCGTCACGGACCTTCACCACGATCGCGTCGACGAAGATCACCGGGTAGAGCGCGTCCAGCGGACGCGAGGACCACTCCGCGAGCTCGCCGGCGACCTTCTCCGTGATCCGGCTGATGGTGTCTCTGGATACCTTCGCGCCATAGACCTCGTCGAAATGCGCCGCGATCTCACCCGTCGTCAAGCCGCGAGATGAGAGGGACAGCACGATCTGATCGACCCCCTCCAGGCGACGTTTCCGCTTGGGCACGATCACCGGCTCGAACGAACCATCCCGGTCCCTGGGGACCTCGATCTCCACCGGACCGATCTCGGTCAACACCGTCTTGATCCGTGTCCCGTTACGCATGTTCGCGGCCGCCGGTATCCCGCCGTGATCGTGGCCGAGGTGCTCGGTCAACTCCGCGTTCAACGCGGACTCGAGCACGCTCTTGGTGAGTTGGTTCAGCAGCCCTCCCGGGCCCGTCAAACTCACACCCTGTTCCTTAGCCTGCGCGAGCAATCGCTCCGCGAGGTCCTTCTGATCGATGATCTCCCCGGTCACGGGATCAATCATCGCGTCGTCCAACATCTCGGTCGTGTCAGCCACGGCCATCTCCTCTCGGATCAGACCGGACCCCACACACCGTTATTCAGACAGTCCC
>NZ_JBYHFM010000018.1:0-1326 GCF_057669765.1 Microbacterium sp. Y832
GAACACCCCGACCCCTACCCGTCAACCAAAGTAGGGGCAGTCCCAATCGCGCGACCTCGGCATCCTGCGCGGCACGCTCCCGAGCGCGCGCCTTCTCCAGCGCAGTGCGCTTGTTCGGCGGGACAGTCATAGCACTACCCTCTCGCGGGATCAGGCCACGGTCGAGGTCACCCTCGAACACCGCATCCCGCCACCGCCGCATCCGCTTATACGAGATGCCCCGCTCGTCCAACCAGGGCCCCTTCTGCCCGAACGGCTGCACCTGGTACTCGTGCACGAACTCACGGATCTCCGCCGCTGTGAACCCCGTACTAATCGTCACTACCCTGCTCCCTCCCCGATCGCGAAATGACTCACAATCAGCCTGGCAAAGAGGGCCCGAGTCTATGGCACTCCGAAGTTGCCCAATTGAGAGGGCAAGAGGTCAGACGACCGTCCAGAAAGCCGTGGGTTGACTGACATGCCGACGTGTACCTGCGGCTTGACCTAGCGACGGTTCCGCGGCGGCAGTTTCGTGCCTTCGACCGGAATTTCCGGGCGCGGGTAAAGGCCGAAGCTGTGGCGCGTCCGATCTGTGCCTGGCTTATCGCTTCGCGTCTCCACGTCGCTTCTTGACTATGCCGATGATCAGAACTGTCAAGCCCATGGGAACCCCGAGGAGCGCCCACGATCCCAGCCGACCCGCGTTTGGGTCCGCACCGAGGGTGATCAACCAAGTCGCGACTCCGGCGAACACGATCATGAAGATCCCGAAGACGACGAACGGCTTCCATGATGACTGGTTCTCGATGAGTTGCTCCTAGCTCTCGTCGGCGAACGTCGGTTTCCCGGAGGCGGTTATGAGAATCAGATTCCGCGTCCGGCCATCCACCGGGCTATCAGGGCAGTGATGACTCCGAAGACAAACAGAGCCAATCCAATCCAGATGAACGTCGCATCGCGCCCCGCAGAGATGTCAATAGCTCCTTTGATCACCACGCCTACGGAGAGAACAATGCAGACCAGAGGTAGGAACAATCTGAGGGGGCCATACCTGGATGGATAGGGGCTCTTCCGCGCCGGAGGCTCACTTTCAGGGCTCACCATATTCTCCCTCAGTCCATCGCATCTCTTGCCAGCTGGCCGAGAGCAGCGCAACCTACTGCAGCTACCACGGCACCCACAACGGTCGGGGCGGCGATGAGACTAGCGACGGTTCCGCACACCAGTGAGAATAGAGCAGATATCCCGTCCTTCGCGTTCTGTGCTGAGAACAGATCGTAGACGTCCTTGCCCAACAGCGGGACTGTCCGATAAACGGTGTGTGGGGTCCGGCGGTTTTCATTA
>NZ_JBYHFM010000019.1:0-1287 GCF_057669765.1 Microbacterium sp. Y832
GGGACTGCCCCGAGTTTGGTTGACGTCTGATCTGTGAGGATTCGTCCTCGCTGGAAGGATGTCCCTGTGGCAAAGCCGTATCCCAAGGAGTTCCGAGACGACGTCGTGGCGGTGGCCCGACAGGGCCAGGCGCCGCTGTCGCAGATCGCGAAGGACTTCGGTGTCTCCGAAGGGTCCTTGTCGAACTGGATGAAGCAGGCAGACATCGAGGACGGACGACGTCCCGGTCTCACCGGAGCCGACCAGACGGAGCTGCGCGAGGCGAAGAAGCGCATACGTCTGCTCGAGCAGGAGAACGAGGTGCTCCGCCGTGCGGCGGCGTATCTGTCGCAGGCGAACTTGCCGGGAAAATAGTCTTCCCGCTCGTCCGTGAGATGGCCGCGGCCGGCGCTCCGATCAGGGTGCCGGTCGTGGTGGCGTGCAGGGTTCTGGGCTTATCGACCCAGGGGTACTACAAGTGGCTGAAGGCCCCGATCTCCCAGCGGGACTGGGACGATGCTCACCTCATCGACGTCCTCTACGAGGCTCACCGCGATGATGCGACCCTCGGCTACAGATTCCTCACCGATGAACTGTCCGACGAGTACGGCATCACCGTCGGCGAGAACCGCGTGCATCGGCTCTGCCGGATCGCTGGAATCACCGCCAGCCATCACAAGAAGCGTTCCAAGCCCGGCTCCACCGGGCCTGCCCCGCATGATGACCTCCTCGCGGTCGTCGATGAGCACGGCGTCGTCCGGCATGAGTTCGCCGCCGATGCCCCGAACAAGGTCTGGCTCTGGGACATCTCCGAGCACCCCACTCGTGAGGGCAAGCTCTACATCTGCGCGATCAAGGACGTCTGCAGCAACAAGATCGTCGGCTACTCGATCGACTCGCGCATGAAGGGATCGCTGGCGCGGTCGGCGCTGCGCAACGCGATCGCTCTGCGGCAGCCGGTCGGCACGATCTGCCATTCGGACAGAGGCGGCCAGTTTCGCGCGAAGAGGACCCAACGGCTGCTCGAGAACAACGGGCTGGTCGGGTCGATGGGGCGCTCCTACGGCGCGGGCGACAACGCCAGCATGGAGAGCTTCTTCGCGCTCCTGCAGAAGAACGTCCTCAACACGCGCCGCTGGGAGACGCGGCAGGAACTCCGCCTCGCGATCGTCACCTGGATCGAGACGAAGTACAACCGTCGCCGCCGTCAACGAGGCCTCGGAAAGCTCACACCCGTCGAGTTTGAGATGATCTACAGAACCGCAGAAGCGGCCTGAACACCCCGACCCCTACCCGTCAACCAAAGTA
>NZ_JBYHFM010000020.1:0-981 GCF_057669765.1 Microbacterium sp. Y832
GACGAGCCCGCCACCGTGGGCTACACCACGCTACGGGGCACTACTCTCGACGCGATCTGAATCGGCCTGACTTCCAGCGGTACCACTCACAACTACACACGCACACCCGACGGACAAGCCGTCGGGCTACGAGGCAGCTCACGGCACTACTACATCCAGGATCACCTCGGATCGACCGTCGGACTGTTCAACGGTGCCGGTGCTTACGCCGGCGGATACTCTTACAGCCCCTGCGGCGAAGCACGGGCCACGTCCACGAACAGCGCCGTGGTCGCCAACAGCCTCCGTTACATCGGTGGCCACCAAGAGGGTGCCAACGTCTACAAGCTCGGCGCCCGCTATTACGACGCTGCGTTGGGCGATTCACCCAGATGGATCCCACAGGTCAGGAAGCAAACCCGTACGCATATGGCGGGTCCGCGGGACTGTCTGATTAACGGTGTATCTGGATATGGCCTGACCGAAAGGTAGGGCGATGACCGCGCGGCTCAGCGCTTCGGCGACGTAGTCGAGGTCATCATCGAACAGGTCGGCGTAGGTATCGAGCGTCATCGCCGCGCTGGGGTGTCCGAGCATTCGTTGCACGGGCGGACCCGTCGTCGGCAGAGAGGAGCGCGACTGGCAGCGAGCGCGAGGCTCGAACTGAGTTCTTGGGGGGTTCACCTGGTCACCAGGATGTTGTTGTTCATCTCGGGCTTGACATTGTTCTGGGAACAGGGCCTCTACTGGGGCAGAAGTCGAGAGCTTCTCGATGGGACGACCTGCAAAGCAAAGGAACCCAGCCGTGAACCAGCGTAAGGAACTCTTAGGCAACCTTCGGGATCTCGTGAGGCCGAGGGGCGAGATCGTCCGATCCGTCATGGCGCTACCCACCCGCAGCAGACCGGGACTGGACGCGATCGTGGAGAGATCATGAAGCTCCTCGACTTGGCGCTAGGGACTGCCCCGAGTTTGGTTGACGTCTGATCTGTGAGGATTCGT
>NZ_JBYHFM010000021.1:0-901 GCF_057669765.1 Microbacterium sp. Y832
TGCGGTTCCGCAGAATGTGGTGCCGGTGGCGGGGTTCTCGTCGGTGGTGTCGGGGTTGTCGGTGTCGGTGGATGGTTCGTCGTCGTCGGATGTTGATGGTTCGGTGGTGTCGTATGCGTGGGACTTCGGTGATGGTGGGACGGCCAGTGGGGTGTCGGCGTCGCATTCGTATGCGGTGTCGGGGACGTACACGGTGTCGTTGACGGTGACTGATGATGCGGGTGCGACGGGGGTGCGGTCGGAGCAGGTGACGGTGACGGCGCCGCCGGTGGTGCCGGGGGTGTTGGCTGCGGATGGGTTCGAGCGTGCGGTGTCGGCGGGTTGGGGTGTGGCTGATCAGGGTGGTTCGTGGTCGGTGTCCGGTGTCGCGGCGCGGTATTCGGTTGAGGCTGGTGCGGGTGTGATGACGGCGTTGAACTCGACGGCGTTGCAGGCGTCGTTGCCGGGGGTGTCGAGCACGAGCTCGAAGATGGTGGCGTCGTTCTCGGTCGACAAGGTCGCCAACGCGCATTATGTGTCGTTCGTCGGTCGGCAGGTGGGTGCGGATCAGTATCTGCTGCGGGTGCGGATCGCTGCCGATGGGTCGGTGATCCTGCATGTGATGCGCGGTGGCACGGCGATCGGTGCGGCGTTTGCTGTTCCTGGTCTGACGATCACTCCGGGTGCGGTGTACAACGTGGCGTTCGAGGTGACGGGGTCGTCGCCGACGACGTTGTCGGGCAAGGTCTGGGCGGGTGCTCAGGCGGAGCCGGCGGGGTGGCAGGTCACGCGTACGGATTCGACGGCTGTGTTGCAGGCTGCCGGTTCGGTGGCGGTATCGACGCAGGTTCCGACCTCGGCGGCGTCGTATCCGCTGCGGGTGAGCTTCCCCGAGATCACCGTCACCACCCCCACCCCGTGA
>NZ_JBYHFM010000022.1:0-775 GCF_057669765.1 Microbacterium sp. Y832
TCGGCGAAGAAGCTGTTCCATGCAGCTCCGGTCTCACTGGTCGCGACCCGCAGGCCGAGGACTTCGCGGTGACCGTCGCCGTTCACGCCGGTCGCGACGAGCACGACCGCGTTGATTACCCTGCCGCCCTCACGGACTTTCATGGTGAGCGCGTCGGCGGCGACGAACGTGAACGGTCCCGCGTCGCCGAGCGGGCGGTGCCGGAACTGGTCGACGTGTTCATCGAGGTCCGCGGCCATCCGGGAGACCTGCGATTTCGAGAGGGAGTGGATCCCGAGGGTCTTGACGAGCTTGTCCATCCGCCGGGTCGAGACCCCGGCGAGGTAACAGTCCGCGACGACAGTGATCAGGGCGGTCTCGGCCCGTTTGCGGCGCTCGAGGAGCCATTCCGGGAAGTACGTGCCCTGGCGGAGCTTCGGGATCGCGACATCGATCGTGCCGACACGGGTGTCGAGGTCGCGGTGCCGGTACCCGTTGCGTTGCGCGGTGCGGTCGGGGCTGGGCTTTCCCCATTCCGCGCCGACCACGGCGTCCGCGTCGGCGGACAGAAGCGCGTTGATCGTTGTTTGCAGGAGGCTGCGCATCAGATCTGGCGACGCGTCGGTCAGGGCTTCAGCGAGCACGCTCGCAGGGTCGACAATATGAAGTGCGGTCATCGTGATGATGCCTTTCGAGTGGAGGTAAGAGACTTCTCGAAGGATCACACGGTGACCGCGCCTACGTCAGGAGCGACGAGCCCGCCACCGTGGGCTACACCACGCTACGGGGCACTACT
>NZ_JBYHFM010000023.1:0-642 GCF_057669765.1 Microbacterium sp. Y832
CTCGTCGCCCGCGGACTCGGCGGAGTCCGCCTCGTCACCAGCGACGCCCACGCCGGGCTCGTGGAAGCGATCGCAGCGAACCTCCCGGGAGCGGTCTGGCAACGCTGCAGAACCCACTACGCCGCGAACCTGATGAGCGTCACGCCGAAGAGCATGTGGCCGGCGGTGAAAGCGATGCTCCACTCCGTCTACGACCAACCCGACGCCGACGCGGTCAACGCCCAGTTCGACCGACTCCTGGACTACGTCGAGGAGAAGCTCCCCGACGCGTCCGCGCACCTTGACGCCGCCAGAGCGGACATCCTCGCGTTCACCGGGTTTCCCGACGGGCTCTGGCAGCAGATCTGGTCGAACAATCCGAACGAGCGCCTCAACCGCGAGATCCGCCGCCGCACCGACTCCGTGGGCATCTTCCCCAACCGTGACGCGATCATCCGCCTCGTCGGCGCGGTCCTGGCGGAGCAGACCGACGAATGGGTCGAAGGCCGCCGCTACCTCGGCCTCGAGATCCTCGCCAAGTCCCGCCTCACCCTCGTCCCCGACACAGGGAGCGAGGTGAACACCGACACCATCCTCGAACTCAGCGCCTAACCAACAGCAGAAGGATTACCAACGGCTACACCACGCATTGGGGCTTGACCG
>NZ_JBYHFM010000024.1:0-511 GCF_057669765.1 Microbacterium sp. Y832
GGTGCTGCCGCTGACGCGCTGCGTGAGCTCGCCGACTCGCTGACCACGTTCGACACCACCACCGAGTCGCGCACCCTCGCCGGCAAGGTCTACCTCTCGGTGTCGGCAACGAACAACGAGCAGGTCCCGGCGAACATCGTCATCACCACCCCCTACGGCTCCAAGACGTTCACCAACGTCGCCGCAGGCAAGACGGTGTCCGTGTCGCTGAACACCCGCCTCGCGTCGGCTCCCGCCGGCGAGGCCACGGTCTCGATGACGTGGACCATCGGTGGCGAAACCGTGACCGACACCAAGACCGCGCCGTTCGGCGCGTTCCCGGTCACCGCGCAGTAATCAACACCCCAGCGGGGTGGGGGTGCGATGACGCACCCCCACCCCGCAACCAGATATACACATCCCGGATCACTGGATCCATCACCCGAAGAACAGGAACATACCCATGAAGAACATGACTGCCACCCGTGTGGGCGCGATGGCATTCGGCACGCTGCTGCTGGCTTCGGCCGGT